>JAHECR010000085.1 GCA_024641655.1 Acidimicrobiaceae bacterium | reverse complement strand
GTCGGCAACGACGACGGACAACTGCTGTTGGTGCAGCGTGCCGATTCGGGCATCTGGCTGTACCCGACCGGTTGGGCCGACATCGGCTACTCGGCGGCAGAGGTAGCGGTCAAGGAAGTCGAGGAGGAGACCGGCATCCGGTGCGAGCCGGTCAGCCTGCTGTCGGTGATCGACGGTCAGCGGATGGGTTTCTCCCGGTTCGGCATGTACATGCTGTTGTTCTACTGCCGGGCTACCGGTGGTGAGTTGCGTGGGCACCCGCTCGAGACCTCCGACGTCGGGTGGTTCGGGGAAGCCGACCTCCCCGAGGCGACGGCCGGCGCCTCGTGGTGGGGTCCTCCGGCGTTCGCCGCCATCAACGGCGCCCAAACGGCCACTTCGTTCGACCCGCCCCGCGACCCGGTCTGGCGAACCTAACGCTTCCTGTCCAACCGTCGGGTTGACCGGTTGTTGGCACACCGAATGCGCTGCGACCTCAGCGGCCTGAGAGAGCAGACGCCTTGGGTGGGCCGGTCATCCGGCGCCGATCATGAGTGGTCCGAGCGACGTCGTCAGTTCGCCGCGGCTGCGTACGCCGAGTTTGTCGTAGATGCGGGACAGATGATTGTCGACGGTCCGCACGGAGAGGAAGCAGTTCTCCGCGACCTCTTTGCTGGTGAGCCCCTGGGAGACGAGGTGTGCGATCTCCCGCTCCCGACGTGTGAGGAGCGAGACGACGCCGCTGGTGCCGACGACTGAGTCGGTCGTGTCGTTGGCGTCGGTGCCGAGTAGTCGTCGAGCTGTCAGGCTCCATTCGGCTGCGTCTCCAGAGCGGCCGACGGCCATGAGCACATCGTGGGCGATGGTCGCAGCAGTAGCGGCGAGTCCGACGTGACCCATCGCCTCCAACTCAGCCGACAGGGCAGCCAGTTGCCCGACGTCAGCACTGGCGGCCGCTGCAAGGAGTGACGCGCACCGGGGCATCAACTCCCCGTCGAGACCGGGTGCCGCGAGACGCAGCAGGGCGTTGGCTTCGGTGGCTGCGCCGAGCCGAGCGGCATCGATGAGGGCGCGCACGGCGTGGGTGACGCAACCCATCGCCAGGAGCCGCTCGGCAAGGTCGAGCAGTGTGCTCCGGGCTTCGTCCGATCTGCCCTCGAGGGCTGTGAGCAGGGCCCGACCTCGAATCCCGTAGATTTCGAACAACTCGGCGGGATGTCCTGGCACTCGGTCGAGTTCGGCGACGGCGGCACGGGCGATCACCAGGTCGGCGGCCAGACCGGCGGCGAGCAGTTGGCCGCATCGGGCCCAGCGCACGCCGAAGCGTTCACCCACCGAGCGAGACAGGCCGGCAGCCCGCTCGAACCAGGCGATCGCCTCGACCAATTGCCCACGCTCGATTCTGACGTGGCCGGTGGCGAACGCCAGCCGAGCCTGACGGTGCCGGTCGCCGTCGTCGACTGCTCGGGCCCAGGCGGCGGCCACCTCGAGATCCATCTGCACGACTCCGCCGGCGTCGATGAGGGCGACCCACCGAAAGTCGGGGAACAGAGAACGCGAGTCGGGCTCGCCATGCGCGGCGATGAAGGCGTCTGCCTCGGCGAGTGCTGCCCCAGGAAGCCCGCTGACGGCGAGCGAGCCGACCCGGGCCGACACGGCCTCGGGTTCCGGCAGGTCGCCGACGAGTGGCGTTGCCGCCGCCAATCCCTGTGCGGCGTCGCCCTGGAGGAGCGAGATGAGCGCCATCATGGCAGCGGTGCGCTTCTGGACCCGCTCGGAGTTGTCGGCGTGCACAGCCTGCAACGCACGGGTGGCCCCTTCATAGTCGCCGAGCCCGCGCGCCAGCACGAGACCACGGAGCAGTTGCAGGCGCGATGCCTCGAGTTCGTCGGTAGCGGGGTCGGCGAGCGCATTGGCCAGGACGGCCACAGCGCCCTCGTGGCGTCCTGCGAGATGTCGGGTCATGGCGAGCGCCCGGGTCGCGCGCCCGTCGGGCTGCATCGAATGGGCGGCCTCGGCCAACTCGGCCGCCAGGTCGAAGTCGTGGCGTCGGATCGCCTCGAAGGCGGCGATGGCGAACAGATCGGGGTCGGGGTCGCCAGAGTCGAGGCGCCAATGCGCTACCTGGATGAGGTCGTCGCGTCGGCGGGATCCCGATCCTCGAACGGCCGAAGCGAGATCGAGGCGGAGCTGCCGCACTCGGAGCTGAGAGATGAAGGAGCGGACGGCCTCGCCATAGATCGGGTGGGCAAGACGGACCAGTAGGCGTCGACGATCGGCTCGCACCCGCACCAACCCGGCCTCTTCGAGCGCGATGAGGGCATCTCGGCTGGCGACCTGTTCGACCAGCGAGGCGCTCACGGGCTCGGCCAGGGCGACGGCGCACAGTGCTCGTTGCTCGTCGGGGGAGAGGTCGGCGACCCGGATCTTCACGAGATCGATCAGCGCGTCGGTTGCCACGAGCCGGTCGGTTCGAGTCCAGACGCCATCGACTTCGTGCACGACACCGGCGGCCATCGAGCCGAGCACCAACTCCCGGACATGGAGCGGATTGCCGGCGGTTCGTCGCCAGATTTCTCCCTCCAGCTCGGGGTCGACCGGGCCGCCGAGCAGGTCAGCAGCGACTTCAGCGGCGTCACCGCGATGCAGGTTGGAGATCTCGATCCGTTGTGCCAAGCCTTGGGACCAGAGCGCCGCGATCGGCTCCGGAATGGGTTCCGACGAGCGAACCGACCCGAGCAGGGTGACGGTGCGTTCCCTCGCGATGTGGACCGCGAGCGCTGCGGAGGCGTCGTCGAGTTCTTGGATGTCATCGACCGCCAGAACAACCGGTCGACCACCATTGCGACGTGCTCGCAACTCATCTCGCACGGCTTGGTAGCGCTGGGTGTCGTTGCCCGCGTCTCCGCCGATCTCGGCGAAGACGAACAAGGGGATCGTGGACGTCGCCTTGCTGGCGTGGAGGCGGATGACGTCGTTGCCGTCCTGGACCGCGGCGACGACGGCTCTGTCCAACAGGGTCGACTTGCCGGTGCCCATCAGGCCAGCGAGGAGCACACCGACGATGTCTCGAGTGGCGAGCGCGCTGCGGACCTGCTCCAGTTCCCGCTCCCGACCGAACAACGGCTTCTCCCCCTGTGAGACCCCATCGGGGCCACCCGCCGGAGACCTCCCCCCGGATGTCGGCGAGTCTACATTTGCGCCCTGGGCGGCCTCGTCCGCCGACGTTCGCGCCGAGGTGGGATCGAATTGAGTAGCCAATTGAGTAACGGCTTCTCTGTGCATGGACTCGCAGGTTCCTCATACTGCGAACATGTCGCGAACCCGCATGCCCATCAGCCACGCCCTTCGAGCGGTCGCTGTCGTCGTCAGCGCCTCGATGGCGTTCGTCGCTGTCAGTGTGATCGCTGATGCGGCGCCGGTTTCGGCCAAGCCCAAGCCGTGTCCGATCGACGATCCCAATTGTGATCCCGGCGGTGGTGGCGGCGACGGGACCCAGACCTACCAGCCGCCGAACGTCGACCTCACCTACGTGTTGATGCCCCGCGTCGGCGGTTGGAAGCAGGCCTGGAAGAGCCGCCAAGACACCAACAAGAAGTGGGCCGTCGAGACGTACGACCCCCGCTACGTCTTCCCGACGGCATTCGAGTCGAGATTCGGCAACCAGTGCGTCGACAAGGTCGACTTCGATGCAGAACTGCTCGGCAACCTCACGGTCAACACGTACCGCTGGACGGTGGATGGCAAGGCGACCGAGTTCCGCACCTGCTATAGCACCAAACTCTCGCTGCCGGGCGAAGGCAACCACACGGTGCGGCTCGACGTACGGTCGCCGGCAGGCACGACGATCGTGTCGAAGGAGCGAATCGTGAAGGTGGTCGACCACCTCGTCGTCCTGTTCGGCGATTCGATGGCCTCCGGCGAGGGTGCGCCCGAGAAGAACCGCAAGAACGGTGCCGAGTTCGGCACGTGGATCGACAAGCGGTGTCACCGTTCCAGCTGGGCGGCGGTGCCTCGCGCCGTCGAAGCGCTCGAGGATGCCGACCCCTATTCGACGGTCACGTTCTTGAACTTCGCCTGCTCGGGCGCGACCCTCGGCGATTGGGTGCAGGGAGTCGGCTCCGGCGTTCTCGGTCCCTACAACGGGATCGAGCCGATCGTCGAGTTCGACGCCGAGGATGAGGTAGCGGACCCGACGATCATCCAGCGCTTCTATCTGCCGTCCCAGGTCGATCAGCTCAAGCAGGCCCTCGGTGTGAAAGTCCGCAACGGCAGTGCCGGCGCTCCCTCTCAGACCGTCGACAAGCTCTTCGTGTCCGGTGGGATCAACGATGTTCGCTTCGCCGAGCTCTCGATGGCCTGCATCATCGAGACCGACTGCGTGAACAAGACAACGAGCTTCTACGGCGGTCAGGAAACCGTCGCTCAGACCATGGCGAGCCTGGCGAGCAACATTCCGGCCCGCTGGAACGAGCTGGACCAGGCCCTCACCCAGCGCGGCATTCAGACGGTGCCCGGTGGTCGCTACGCCATGGAGTATCCCGACGCCTTCACGAACAACAACGGGAGTCTGTGCTCCGAAATGCTCGCCGACGTGCTGCCCCAATCCACGGTCGTGTGGA
>JAHECR010000084.1 GCA_024641655.1 Acidimicrobiaceae bacterium | reverse complement strand
AACGCGGAGCAGAGCATGAACGCCTGGCGGAGGTTGACGAACAGCGTCTCGTCGATCGCGTCGCCGGTCACCTTCGACGCGGGCTGGTTCCGCTCGACCGCCGCGTTGTTGACGAGCACGTCGAGCCCACCGAACGCGCCCAGCACCGCGGACGCGATGCGCTCCGCAGCGTCGGGCTCGGACAGGTCGACCGCGACGACGAGCGGCTCGTTCCTCAGCTCCGCCGCGATCGCCTCGAGCCGGTCGGCGCTCCGGGCGACCAGCGCGACTCGCGCCCCGGAGGCATCCAGTTGACGGGCGACAGCTTCACCGATTCCTCGGCTCGCGCCGGTGACCACTGCGGTCCTGCCGGAGAAGTCGAACGACACGGCAGGCTCAGGTTCCGGCCAGCGCGGCCACGATGGGGGCGAAGGTGTCGATCGCGTCGGACTGCACGGTCACGTACGACGCCTGCCACCGTTCGCGTTGTTCGACCAGCTCGTCGGCGATCTGCTCGGCCGAGCCGATGAGCATGTGCGGGCTCGCGAGCGCAGTGGCCGCGTCCATCCCCATCGCGCCACCGATCTTGCCGGCCATGTCGTCGCGGTCGTCGGTGACGATGGTGACGAACTTGAGGATGCTGATCTCGATGTCGTCGAACCGGTCACCGGCGGCGGCGCGAACCCAGCCGAGCTTCTGCTCGGTTGCGTCGGCCGACATCGACGCCGCGGCCTCGGGCCCGAACTTGCCCTCGCCGACGTTCGGGTTCACCCCGACGATGTCCGCGAGCCGTGCCGCCGTCGACAGCACCCGCTTGCCACCCCCACCGACGACCAGTGGCGGACCGCCCGCCTGGACCGGCTTCGGGCGCCCCTTCATCTCCGAGATCGTGTAATGGTCGCCGTTGAAGGAGAAGGCCTCCTCGCCCCAGAGGCCTCGCAGCACCTCGATCGCTTCGATCATCCGGTCGATGCGTACCCCTGGTGAATCGTTCGGGATGCCCGTCCACGCATAGTCCTCCGTCATCCAACCCGCGCCGAGGCCGACCTCGAGACGGCCGTCGCTGAGCAGATCGAGGGTGGCGGTCTCCTTGGCCAGCTCGGCCGGGTGACGGAAGTCGTTGCAGAACACCAGTGCCCCCACACGCAGCGTCTCGGTCACCGCCGCGGCAGCGGTCAGCGCCGGCACGGGCGACAGCTGGTCACCGAAGTGGTCGGGCATCAGGAGCGTGGAGTAGCCGAGCGACTCGGCTTTCCTGGCTGTCTCGGTCCACTCGGACGCCGAGCGGGCCTTCGAGGCCATGACACCGAAACGAAAAGGGCGTGGATGACTCATACGGTGAGCCTGGCACATCCAGTTCGGTCGAGTCTGGCCGAAGGCGACGGCACTGGGCCTGGCCCATCGGGGTTGGGGTCAGTACGAACGGGGCAGGCCGAGCACCTGTTGGGCGATGTAGTTACAGGTCATCTCCTGGCTGACCGGCGCGAGCCGCTGCAGTCGCGCCTCGCGCCAGTACCGCTCGACGTGGTACTCGGACGCGTAGCCGAGGCCACCGTGGGTCTGCAGCGCCTGGTCGGCTGCGAAGAAGCTCGCTTCGGCCGCGAGGTACTTGGCAGTATTGGCCTGCTCGCCGCAGTCGGCGCCCTGGTCGTAACGCCACGCAGCGTCGCGCCACGCGAGCCCGGCGGCGTGGAGCTGCATGTGAGCCCGCGCGAGCGGGTGGGCGATTGCCTGGTTCGCGCCGATCGGGCGGTCGAACACGATGCGCTCCCGCGCGTAGCCGACCGCCCGTCGCAGTGCCACCTCGCCGATGCCACAGGCCATCGCAGCGAGCAGGATCCGTTCGGGGTTGAGTCCGTGGAGGATCTGCTGGAACCCGCGGCCGCGCTCACCGACCAGCCGCCATCCTTCGACCGGGAGCTCGTCGTACGCGACCTCGCACGATGCGACGGCGTTGCGGCCGAGCTTCGAGATCGGCGCGATGTCGCAGTACTGGCGGTCGAGATCCACCAGGAAGAGGCTCAACCCGTCGAAGCGGCGCCGGGGATCGTCCGGGTCCGCGTCATCGGTGCGGGCGAGCAGCAGGCACACCTCCGACTCCAACGCCTTCGAGGTCCAGATCTTGCGGCCGCGCACGACGAAGCCACCGTTGCCGTCGTCGACCGCTCGCGTGCTGATGCGCGACGTGTCGGTGCCGGCATCTGGCTCGGTCACGCCGAACGCGATGTGGAGGTCGCCCGTCGCCGCCCGCGGCAGAAACGTCTCCTTCAGCCGATCGTTGCCGAACTTGACCACCGGGTTGAGGCCGAACATCGTGAGATGCAGCGCCGACGACCCGTTCATCGCCGCGCCGGAGGCGGCGACACGATTGAGCACGATCGCGCACTCGGTGATGCCGCGGCCGCCACCGCCGAACTCCTCGGGGATGGCGACGCCGAGCCAGCCACCTTCTGCCATCGCCGCGTAGAACGCCCACGGGAACTCGTGGAGCCGATCTCGCTCGGCCCAGTACGTGTCGTCGAAGTCCGCACACACACGCTCGACGGCGCCGGCGATGGCGAGGTGGTCGTCGTCGGGCGAGAAATCCATGGCGCTCAGTCTCGCGGACAGCGATCCCCGGGGGCGCCCCGACCGGACGGCTCCACCTAGGGTGGTCGTCCCGCACGCACGTCGAACACGAGGAGCAGACCCATGCACGTCCACAACGATCTCTACATCGGTGGTTCCTGGGTGCCGACCACGTCGACCGCCGTGATCGAGGTCGTCAACCCGGCGACGGAACAGGTCATCGCGACCGTCCCCGCCGCGTCGACCGGCGACGCCGACGCTGCGGTTCGCGCCGCGCGTGCGGCATTCACATCATGGTCGCAGCTCGCGGTCGACGAACGGGTCGACTACGTCGAACGCATCGCCGCGGCCATGGCCGAGCGAGCCGAGGAGATCGCTGCAACGGTCTCGGCCGAACAGGGCATGCCGATGGCCAACGCTCGCCGCGTGCAGGCCGGGTTGCCGATCACCGTGATGCAGAGCTACGTCGCCATCGGCCGCGACCATGCCCGGGCCGAGCCCGAGCGTGTCGGGCACTCGGTCGTCGTCGAGGAACCGATCGGCGTGTGCACCTTCATCACCCCGTGGAACTATCCGCTGCACCAGATCGTCGGCAAGGTCGCGCCGGCGCTGGTGGCGGGCTGCACGATGGTACTCAAGCCGAGTTCGGAGACCCCGCTCAACGCGTTCGTCCTCGCCGAGATCATCGACAGCGTCGGGCTCCCGGCCGGCGTGTTCAACCTGGTGACGGGTGCCGGTCGCACCGTGGGCGAGGCGCTGTGTGTTCATCCCGACGTCGACATGATCTCGATCACCGGCTCGACCGAGGCGGGCGCGCGCATCGCGGAGCTGGGCGCGCCGTCGATCAAGCGCATCTGCCAGGAGCTCGGTGGCAAGTCCGCGAACGTCATCCTCGATGGCGCCGACCTCACCAAGGCCGTGCCGGCGGGCATCGCCGGGATGATGCTCAACTGCGGCCAGACCTGCACGGCGCTCACCCGCATGATCGTGCCGCGCTCCCGCCAGGACGAGGTGGTCGACCTCGCCGTCACGGCGCTCGGCGCGCTGTCGATGGGTGACCCTGGCAGCGACGACAACTTCCTCGGCCCGCTGGTCTCGGCGTCACAGAAGCGCACCGTGCAGGACTACATCCGCTTGGGGATCGAGGAAGGCGCGCGCCTGGTCGCCGGCGGTCCAGCGGATCCCGAGGGGTACGACGTCGGGTACTACGTCCAGCCAACGATCTTCGCCGACGTCGACAACTCGATGCGGATCGCCCAGGAGGAGATCTTCGGACCCGTGCTCTGCATCATCCCGGTCGACGGCGAGGAGGAGGCAATCACCGTCGCCAACGATTCGCCGTACGGGCTGTCGGGCGCGGTCTGGGCGGACACCGATGACCACGCGGTCGCGGTCGCTCGACGGCTGCAGACCGGACAGGTCATGGTCAACGGCGGCCGGTTCAACCCGCTCGCGCCGTTCGGCGGCTACAAGACCTCTGGCAACGGGCGCGAACTGGGTCGCGCCGGACTCGACGAATTTCTCGAAACCAAGGCGATCCAGATGCCGGTCTGAGCCGTCGGCCGGTCCGACGCCACCTCACGCACTCGAAATGAATTAATCTCTCGATCAATAACCCGGGTACCCGACCCGGCCGACCAGGGGACTGCCGAAATGGCCATCATCACCAACGACACGAACGACCAGACGACACCACATCAGTCAGGGCTCAGCCTCCTCGAGCGCGTCGCATCGCTCGAGGACGAGATCCGGCGCGGTGGCGACGAGGCCCAGGTTCTGCGCCGGTGTCCGTCATCCGTGGTCGACGCGCTCGTCGATGCCGGACTGTTCCGCTTCACGATCCCACGTGAACTCGGCGGAGAGGACGCATCGGTCGGCGAGACGATCGAGGTGCTCGAGGCGATCTCGGCGATCGACGCGTCGGTCGGCTGGAACGTCATGCTCGGCTCGGAGATCAACGCGATGGCGGCCGGCGGCATGGCGAAGGAATTGGCCGAGGAGGTCTACCTCGCCGACCCGAACGTGATCATGTGCGGCGGCGGCGGGCCGGGCACCACCCCGTCGAA
>JAHECR010000083.1 GCA_024641655.1 Acidimicrobiaceae bacterium | reverse complement strand
CCAGGACGCCGAGGTCTCCATCGAGACCACGCGTCGCCAGGTCGAGGCCAAGACCCGCGCCGACTACGAGCAGATGATGCAGGACGCGAGCACGCGGCTCCAGAACGTCCGCGCCGCAGAACGTCTGCTGCTCGACACGATCGGCGCCTCCGCCGAGGAGCTCGACCGGGCTCGGAACCGGTTCAGCGAGCTCGTTGCCGGCCATGACGACGAAGACGAGGCAGGCGCGGCGGCGCCGTCGATCGAGCTGCCTTCGGCTCCCTCTCAGATCCCGACACTCCCGGCAACGCCGGTGCTCGACGAGGTCGTCACCGCAGCCCCGGCGGTCGATCACCTCGAGGACACGCCGGCGGGCACCTGGGGAACCCACACCGAACCGACCGCAGCAACCGATTCATGGGCCGCGACCGACGACGAGTGGGTGGACGACGACGCCGAGACGCCAGCCACCGACACCTGGGCTACCGCAACCGACGACGACGAGCCCGCCACCGACACCTGGGCTGCAGCGACCGACGACGACGAGCCCGCCACCGACACCTGGGCTGCAGCGACCGACGACGCGTGGGCGCCAACCGTCGTCGACACCCCCGCGGAGACCTGGGCTGCACCGGTTGCCGAGCCGGCGGGCGACGCCGGCGACAGCTGGAATAGCAGTGCATGGGGAACTCCCGCGGAGAGCCACGTCGAGGCCACCTCCGACTCGTGGTCTGCCGCTGAAGCCGCCGCGACCTCCGACTCGTGGGGTGCCGAGGAGTCTTCCGGCACCGACAGTTGGGGCTCCGCATCGACGGAGTCCTGGGGTTCGACCTCGGCAGACGATTCGTGGGGATCGAGCACGGCGGACTCATGGACCACGCAGGGAGCCGACGACAAGGTCGCAGCGTGGGCACCGGCTGCCACCGCGGAGGCCTGGGGTTCGGAGGCCGCAGCGGCAGCCGGCAGTGAGACGCCCGGGTCGATCGCCGACGATGACCCCCTCGCAGCCATGGTTCGCCAGGCCGTAGAGCGGGTCACCGAGGGCGAAGGGTCCAACTGATCCCACCGCCGGGTCCTGCCGCCTCCACCGAGCAGGTCGACAACCAGGTCAACAACCAACCGCAGCTGAGCCGCCCTTCGGGGCGGCTCTTGCGCGTCGACGAGCATCGGGCGCGGTGTGCGGGGTCAGCCGTGCCCTGTCGTCGTCGCGGCTCGAGCCCTTATCCTGGGCTGCACCAGCTCACGCCGAGCGATGCTCTCCTCCTCCGAGGCGAGCACAGACGAGGGGTCCCACCGACCTCACGTGCCCGGCCCATGCCCGTCAAAGAGGAGATGTCATGACTGCAGTGCTGCTGACCGGGGCCAGGACGCCCATCGGAAAGATGTCGGGCGGGCTCAGCTCCTTGTCGGGCACCGACCTCGGGGGAATCGCCATCAAGGGCGCTCTCGAGCGGGCCGGTCTCACGCCCGACCAGGTCGACTACGTCTTCATGGGTCAAGTACTGCTCGCCGGTACCGGCCAGCTCACGGCTCGCCAGGCGGCACGCTACGCCGGCATCCCCCTCAGTACGCCTGCCTGCACGATCAACAAAGTCTGCCTGTCGGGTCTGTACACGATCCATCTCGCCCGTCAGATGATCGAGGCCGGCGAAGCCGAGATCGTCGTTGCCGGTGGCATGGAGTCCATGACGAACGCGCCGTACCTCATGGCACGCGGCCGCGAGGGGTACCGGTACGGGAACGACACACTGTTCGACGCCATCATTCGTGACGGCCTCTCGTGTGCGCTCGAGAACGAGCTGATGGGCGAGAGCACCGAACGCTTCGCCGCCGCCGCCAAGGTCAGCCGCGAGATCCAGGACGAGATCGCCGCCGCATCGCATGAGCGGGCAGCCAAAGCCATCAAAGACGGCCTCTTCGCCGAGGAGATCGTCCCGGTGGAGATCCCCCAGCGACGCGGCGACCCGATCCTGTTCAGTGAGGACGAAGGTGTGCGGCCGGGCACCGATGCCACATCGCTGGGAGCCTTGCGCCCGGCCTTCGCCGCGGCGGGCAACATCACTGCGGGCAACGCCTCACAGATCTCCGACGGAGGCTCCGCGGTGATCGTCACGTCGCAGGAAGTGGCCGATCGTCTCGGGATCGCGCCCCTCGCGGAGCTCGGCGCCTATGGCCAGGTCGCAGGCCCGGACTCGACGAGCCTCTTGCACCAACCGTCCAACGCGATCCGTCAGGCCCTCGGACGCTCCGACCTGACGCTCGGCGACATCGACCTGTTCGAGATCAACGAGGCGTTCGCTGCCGTCGCGTCGTCATCGATGGAGGACCTCGGGGTCGGCTCTGACGTCGTAAACGTCAACGGCGGTGCCATTGCCCTCGGTCACCCCGTCGGCATGTCGGGTAACCGCCTGGCGCTCACCCTTGCGCTCGAGCTCAAACGCCGCGGTGGCGGCACCGGCGCAGCAGCCCTCTGCGGTGGTGGCGGCCAGGGCGACGCGATGTTGCTGCAGGTGCGCTGACCGCGCCGGCGGCACTGCCCGCGATCCTTCTCGGTGATCGGCCACCCAGGCCGACCACCGCCTCTGTCACGGTCCAGACCGTTCCGTGACAGACGACTGCATCGTCCCCCCTGCCAGCGACAGGGGTTACGGCTCTGTGTCGGTTCGTGACGGCGCGGTCGCGCCGAAACCGAGGCCATGAACCGTTCGGTCAGCTGTTTTTGCTGGTCAGAAGGGATCTTTGACCTCGATGAGGGATTTCCTCTTGACGTCGATGAGATTGCGCTGTAATGTAAACGCAACGTTCAAATGAGGGTGGTCGCCGGGAGTTCGCTCCAGGAACCCACTCCGAGCGATCGTCGAGGTGCCACCTCGCTGTCCGTCGGTCTTGTCCGCCCGCGCCCGACCCAGTGAGGTGGCATTTCGGCGTTTTCGCACCGAGTCCTTGCGAGCCGGACGGCGTTGCACGCCTGGTCATCGGCGCCGATTTCCGGGCGGGGCTCCGGTCGGGGAGTCCCACCCTCGTCGACCGGAGTCTTTCGCGTCCGGCGGCCGACCTGGGTCAGCGCACGTCGACGCGGCGTCGACCTTCGAGCGCCCGACCCAGCGTCAGTTCATCGGCGTACTCGAGGTCACCGCCGACGGGAAGACCACTGGCGATACGCGTGACGGACAATCCGAGAGGCTCGAGCAGGCGCGCCAGGTACATCGCCGTGGCCTCGCCCTCGATGTTCGGGTTCGTGCACAAGATGATCTCGATGACCGCCTCGTCGCGCAGGCGACCCAGCAGTTCCTTGACCCGGAGTTGGTCGGGGCCGATGCCATCGATGGGATTCATCGCCCCCTGCAGAACGTGGTAGCGACCCCGGAACTCCCGGGTCTTCTCGACGGCAACGATGTCCCTGGGTTCTTCGACGACACAGATCACCGTCGGATCACGTCGCTCGTCGCGGCAGATCTCGCAGCGGACCTCGTCGCTGATGTTGAAACACACTTCGCAGAACCGCACCTTGGCCTTCGCGCTGCAGATGGCGTCTGCCAGCCGCAGCGCGTCAGCTTCGGGCAGCTTGATGAGGTGAAAGGCAATGCGCTGTGCCGACTTCGGGCCCACGCCGGGCAGTCGTCCGAGTTCGTCGATGAGCGCTTGGACCGCAGGCGTGTAGACGCTCACTCGCCGCCACCGCCGAGGAGGCCACCCAGAGCGCCGAGATCGAGGCCACCGAGGTCGAGTCCACCGCCGTCGCCGCCCGAACCGATCTGGGCCACGGCATCGCGCAGCGCAGCCAGCACGAGATCCTGGAGCATCTCGACGTCGCCGGGATCCACGGCTTCGGGCGAGATGATGACCGAGGTGAACTCGAAGCCGCCGGTGACGCCGATGCGAACCGCACCGCCGCCGGCCTGGCCCTCGTAGATGGTCGACGCCGCCTGGGCCTGCTTGGCCACCAGTTGCTCACCCATCTGCTGGGCTTGACGCAGGAGGGCGTTCATGTCGAAGGGCTGTTGATCGCTCATGGCTTCGGAACCTCTGGCGTGGGGGAAGGCACGGGTGTTCAGTCTGGCAGAGCAGGCGGCGCAACTTGGCGCATCGGTGGCGCAACCGACCGGAGCGACGCGCTCAGCGGTCGGTTGCGTCGCGCTCGATCAGTTCGGCGCCTGGGAAGGCTTCCGTGAGCAGGCCGAGTCCGTCGGCCTCGTCGGGTGGCGCATCGACGAGCTCGTCCATGTCGACCGGTTCGTCATCGTCGCCGGGAGGCGGCGGCACGCCTGCGCTCGCCGGAGCGGGCGCCGACGCGGGCAGCTGTCCGCCTCGCGCGCTCGGCGCGGGTGCCTCGCCATCGACGACGAGCTGGAGTGAGACGGGCATGCCCAGGCGGGCCGACAACGCCCGTTCGACCTCGGCTGCACAATCGGCACAGCGGTCCCGATGAATGGCATTGGGGAGGCCGAACACGACCCCGCCGGTAACCGCCTCGAGAAAGCGACCGCCGCTGAACCGGGACTTGGCCCGTCCTGACAGCTGCTCCTTCACTTCGGGCCAGGCCGCTTCGACGGCGCCGAGTGACGGGCCACTCGCGTTGCCGGGCTGGGGCTCGGGGGTAGGTGAAGGGGGAGGCGGAGGCGCCGCTGCTGCCTCTGCTGGCGACGCCGAGGCCCGGTGGGCCCC
>JAHECR010000082.1 GCA_024641655.1 Acidimicrobiaceae bacterium | reverse complement strand
ACATGTACTCGGTGGCGGTGTTGACCAGCGGATCGTTGGGATCCAGGTCACTGTCCACGACCGGGAAGTTCCAGTCGTCCTTCAGCAGGGTCATGATGGCCTGTGCGCCCTCGACCTGCCCACGGTCGACCAGGTCGCCGTCTTCGTTGTAGTTGAGTTGAACGTTCTGGGCTTCGCTGAACGATTGCAGCGAGCCGTACCCGCCCTGGACCTTGCTGTATGCGACCCCGGCTCCGACGAAATAGCCGATACCGACGACAACCAGGAAGATCCCGAGCAAGCCAAGCGGCTTCTTGAACATGGTGACCCCTTTCGAGTGGCTCCAATCAGTTCGTGATCCTTTTCACGAACCTCTGGAATCATCCTGTCGATTGCGGGCTCAAATACTCAGGGCCCAAGGTCCCAACTGCGTTGAAACGGGACTTTCGGCCCGGTCCGGCCATCGGACCGCCGCTCAGGCGCTCGTGGGGACGGCCCGGCCGCTGAACGCTGCGAGCTGCTCGATGGGATCCGTCGTCGGGCCGGCGTCGGTCGGCTGCTTGAACGTTTCGCCGTCGCGCAGATCGTCGGTGAGCGCCACCAGCGCGAAGCTTGCCACGGCCTCGACCACCTCGGTCGGCAGGACCACGCGCTGCCCGGTGGCCGTTGCCAGGTCCCAGCTGTGAACCAGCCCGTCGAAGGCGACCAGGCGTGCGAACGTGTCGCCGTCCATGCGTCCGAATGGTGACTCGATCGTCCGCTCGAGCGCTCCATCCGATGCGACCGACGCGAGGAGATCGTCCATCACCCTGCGGAACTCCTCGGCCGGCACCCCCTCGTACGCCACGGCGGCGACGTCGGGTGGCTGCTCGCCGCGGAACATGTGCCCGAAGGCGCTCGCGGGCCCCATCATGTGGTCGAGCACGTCCTGCACGGTGAATTTCTCGCACGGTGTCGGGTTGCTCATCTGTGTCACCTCGATGCCGTCCACCAGTGCGCAGCAGGCTGGAAGGATGTGGGAGAGCTGTTCGGTTGGCCCCATGTCATTACCCCGTTTCTCGGTCTGATCGGTTCATGCCGGATCTCGGCATCACCTCTGAGGCGTGACAAGCGATGTCACGAAGAAACACGACGGTGTCGGTGGATGCACAGGGACCTTTCGGCCCTTCCGGCGCTGGGAACCTGGCGCGACCGTGGTGCCATGAAGACTTTCGACACACAACTTCGCGTCGTCGACGAGGTCGATGTCGGTGCCGCCGACATCGCAGCGTGGTCCGCTGAGTCCAGCTCGTCCGAACTGATCTCGATGTACCTGCCGACGCATCGCGTCGGCCGGGAGGTCACGCAGGACCCGGTGCTGTTCCGTCGGCTCGTCGCTGGTGCCGCCGAGGAGGTCACCGACCCCGCCCTCCTCGGTGCGGCTACACGCCTCGTCGACGACCGCGAGTTCTGGGCGCACGGTTCGGCCGGTCTCGCGGTACTCGCAGGCCCCGACGGCACGACGGCGATCAGGCTGTCGGAACCGACAGCAGCGTTGACGGTCGTCAGCGACCGGTTCCACCTCAAGCCGCTGGTGGCGGCACTCGCTCGATGGGTCGAGTTCGACGTCCTCGCCATCAGCCGGCACAGCGTCCGGCTCGTGACCGTCGCCGGAGCACGGGCAGTCGAGGTCGAGGTTGCCGAACTTCCGACGAGCATGCCGGAGGCGTTGCGGTGGGACGATCGCGAGCCCCAGCTCCAGAGCCACTCGGGGAATCGGTCGGGCCGAGGCCAGGTCGCCGCCGCATTCCACGGGCAGGGAAGCGCCAACGACACGCGTGACGTCGACCTCGATCGATACCTGCACCTCGTCGACCATGCGGTCGCCGGCCACCGCTCGGGCACGACGCGGCCGCTCATGCTCGCAGGCGTCGACGACATCGTGGGTGCCTACCGCAAGATCACGCGCTGTGCGCACGTGCTCGACGACCATGTGGCCGGCAACCCCGACCAGTTGCGGCCGGACGAGCTCGCGGACCGGTCGCGTGGATTCGTTCCATCATCGGCCGCGGACGCGGAACAACGCGCACGTGAGTCCTTCCTGGCTGGGGCCGCCGCGACGGTGCGCACGATCGAGCAGGCCGTGATCGCCGCCGCGGCTGGCCAGGTCGCCTCGATCTTCGTTCCTGCTGACTGCGAGTACTGGGGCCGCTACCGTCCGGGCCACCGGCTGATCGAAGAGCACGACTCGCGAGGGCCGGGGGATCACGATCTCGCCGACGTGGCGGCTGTCGAAACGCTGCGTCACGGAGGCCAGGCCTTCGTCGTCCCGGCTGGTGACGTCCCCGGCGGTGGTACCGCAGCGGCGATGCTGCGCTACTGATCGCGCTGGCTCGACCGGACGCGTTGATCGGGATTGGTATCTATTCGGATACCAAGTGAGTAACGTGGCTCACGTGGATGCAGCGCGATTGATACGAACGGCTCGGCGCCGAGCGGGCCTCACGCTGCGCGAGCTCGCTGCGCGCGCACACACCTCGCACTCGACCCTTGTGGCCTACGAGCAGGGACGCAAGACGCCCAACGTCGACACGCTCGACCGGATCCTGACCGCGTGTGGGTTCCGCGTCGACGTGTCGCTCGCATCGCGCCCGGCCGAGGTCGCCGCCGATCCGGCCGCCCGCGGACGAGAGCTGGTCGAGGTGCTCGAGCTGGCGGAGATGTTCCCGGCGCGCCACACCCGCACGCTCGACGCACCTCGGTTCGGTGCCCGCGTGGTCGAGGCGGTCGCATGACCGCAGCGCCGTCGTTGGCCGACAAGATCGTCGCGATCCACCGGGCCCTCGACGCCGCCGACCTGCCGCACGCGTTCGGTGGGGCACTGGCACTTGCCTGGTGCACGCAGCGCGCACGCGGCACCATCGACATCGACGTCAACGTGTTCGTCCCGATCTCGCGCACCCGCGATCTCCTCGGGGCGTTGCCCGACGAGGTCGTGGCCGATGACGCCGCCATCGCGCAGCTCGAGTCCGACGGCCAGACCCGCCTGTGGTGGGCCGCCACCCCGGTCGACGTGTTTCTCGACACGACGCCGTTCCATGCCGGTGTCGGCGAGCGCATCCGGTACGAGCCGTTCGCCGGCCAGAACGTCCCGTTCCTTGCCTGCCGAGATCTCGCAGTGTTCAAGGTGTTCTTCGACCGGACGAAGGACTGGGCCGATCTCGAGGAGATGCAGGCGGCCGGCACCCTCGACGTCGAAGCCGTTGCCGGCGTGCTGGTGCACTATCTCGGGCCGGACGACCCTCGCATCGCCCACCTGCTCACGCTGTCCCGAGATGCCCGCGGCGGCTCCACGACCGCGGATTGAAGTCGGTCGCGATCTCCTCGATCACCCGTTTCGAGCAGCGGGACCGTACCGCTCACCCCGTCACCATGATGATCGTGGAGCTGTGGAACTCAGGGCTCCATCACGACCCAGCCGCGTACTTGGAGTTCTGCGGCGAGTTGGGTGTCGGAGTACTGCTCCAGCGGTGACGGCTTCCGCTTCGGTGGCGCTGGTGGCGGATCCGGCGCGGGGTCGGGTGAGTCCTCGGCCGCTTCCTGGAGCGTGGCGATGAACGCGTCGGCTTCGACACGGGTGAACTTGCCGTTGGCCTGGCGTTGGGTGAAGCCCATGGGCCCGCGTGCGTCGCGAAAGTCGACGTGCCCGGCTGCCTCGAGCAGCTCGGTCAGCTCGCGCATCTGGCTGTGCGAAGCAGGTGGACCCGAGGCTTGTCCGAACGCCATGGACTCAGTCTCGCGCCTCCGGTGCGGTCGCAGTGGTTGTCGTCCTCGTTGCAGTCATGGCAAGTCGCTCGAGCAGGGTGTCGACGTCGAGTTGGTCGTGGGCGGCTGCGCGGCGGATGGCGGTGCTGCGCAGGGTTCGGCAGCGGCGTTCGATGTCGGTCGGGGCGTCGTTGGTCCACTGCTCGATGGCTCGTTCCATCTCGGACGGCGGCGCCGGCGGTGTTGGGTCCGCAAAGACGGGCGGGCGTGAGCCGACCGGGAGCATGATCGTGCCGTCGGATCGGATCGTGTGGGTTCGCCCGTGGATGTCGCGCCGGGTGCGCCATCGTTTGCGATGTTTGAGCCAGTTGTGGCCGCCGCACTCGACGCCGGCATTGTCCTGGTCGGTGCGGCCACCGTCGACCCATTCCGTGGAGTGGTCGATCTCGCACCAGTCGGCGGGCAGATCGCAGCCTGGATGGTCACAGTGGACAGCGAGGAGTTTGGCGGCGTCTCGGGCGGTGCCGGTGAAGACCCGCACTTTGCGGCCGAGGTTGATGGGGCGGTTGTCGGCGCCGAGCACGGCGCGTCGGATGTGTCCGGCGAGTGCGGCTCGTAGCACGGTATGGGGGTGCAGGATCTGCCCGGTCGAGGTTTCGCAACGCCGTGATGTGAGGGTGGCAGGGTCGGCGACCAGGTCGGCGAGGAGATCGCTCGGCGAGGCGAGCCCCGTGAACGGGTCGATACGTTCGCCAGCGAGGGTGGTGTCGGGCGCGAGGCCGGCGTTCGCGAGAACCTCTGCCCATGTGCATTCGTCGGTGAGGATGTTGACGAGCGGTGTCGCCGCCGGCGCGGGACGTCCGGCTCGGTGGTTGGCGAGAGCGCCGCGCATGATGGCGACGAACGCGTCGTAGCTGCGCTGCGAGGCCGTTCGCGGGAGTGGGTGTTCGCCGGCGCGGTCGCCGTG
>JAHECR010000059.1:10941-18093 GCA_024641655.1 Acidimicrobiaceae bacterium | reverse complement strand
GCAGATCCGCACCCGCAACGCGATGCTCGCCCACGCCGCCGCCGGGCGTTGGCTCGGTGGCCGACCGAACTACGGGTACCGGCTCGTCGACACCGACACCCCGCACCCGCAACGTCAGAAGGCGGCCGCCGGGATCAAGCTGCGTGTCCTCGAACCCGACCCGGGGACCGCGCACGTGGTGCGGCGGATCTTCGAGTTGTTCGACGCCGGAGTCGGCTACCGCTCCATCGCCAACCGCCTCGAAGCCGACGGGCTCCCGTCGCCCGGTGAGGTCGGCCCGACCCGGCATCCCCGCTCGGCCGGCGTGTGGTCGGGCTCCGCCATCCGGGCGATCCTCACCAACCCGCGCTACCTCGGCCACCAGGTCGCCGGACGCCAACGCCGCAAAGACGAGCTGCTCGACCCAACCGACCCCGCCGCCGGCACGACGAGCAGGCAGCGGTGGCAGCCCACCGACGCGTGGGTCACCTCCGACGAACCCGCCTGGCCGGCCATCGTCGACACTGAGCTGTGGGAGCGGGTGAACGCTCGAATCACGAACACCCGAGGGCCGGAACGCCGACGCCCACGAGCGACACCCGGGACCTACCTGCTCGCCGGGCTCGTGCGCTGCAAGGTGTGCGGACGTTCGATGCATGGCGCCACCCTGAAGGGCAAGCCGTACTACCGCTGCAACCGTGTCCGACCCGACTACGCCGACACCGGCCACCCCCGAACCACCGCCATCCGGGAAGACCGCATCGTCGGCGTGCTCGATCACTGGCTCGGCCAGCTCACCGACACCGACCACCGCGAGACCACGATCGCCGCCGTCCTCGCGGCCGACGCCACGGAGGCGCCCGAGCCGCCGGAAGTGCAGGCAGCGCGACGGGCGGCCCGGGACCTGCCCGTCGAGCTCGACCGAGTACTCGCCGCGATCCGGGCCGGCATGGACCCGAACCTTGCCGTGCTCACCACCAAGCAGATCCAGCGAGACCTCGCCGCCGCTGAAGCCACCATCACCGCCTGGGAGCACCAGCACGACACACCGGCCCCGCTCACCGCCGATCAGATCCGTGAAGCGCTCGACCACGCCGGCGACCTCGCCACGATGCTCGCCGAGGCCGAACGCGAAACGAGGGCCCAGCTGTACCAGACCCTCGATCTCGAACTGCTCCTCGATCCCGTCGGAGACTCCCCGACCCTGGACGTCCGGTTGCAGCTATGTGGTGGCGGGGGCAGGATTTGAACCTGCGACCTTCGGGTTATGAGAACGTTGGGACTCGCCGGCTGACCTGGGGAAGCACGCGAAATCGCTGGTCAACGCGCTGCAGAGGCGCCCTGTGTTTCCCGCTGCTCCCCACTGTTTCCCGCTGGTCCGTGAGCTTTCTGTGAGCTTTCGGACGCCTCTCTGACGTGGAGGGCGTCGGTGAGTCGTCCGAGGGCGAGGAGCTGCTCGAGTCGATGCATCGGGTCTCCCCAAGCGGCAGCACGACAAGCCAGCGAAAGCCCCTGACGCCGGAACGGCGAACTTGATAAGTTCGATTTGGTCCTGGATCTGCATATCAACTTGAGCCTGAACTTGATAAGTTGGTTTCGTCGGCGCACCGGCTACTCAACTTCTCACGATTGAAACAGGCAGAGGCACGCATGGCACGAGGACGACCCAGCAGGGCAACCATCTACCAGCGACTCGATGACGCGCTCAACGAGCTGAACGAACGGTTCGGCGGCCTGCCATCGCCGAAGGAGTCGGAGACGGTTTGGTCGGACATCTGGCACCTCGAGGCTCATCACTCGACGGCGCTCGAAGGCAACACCCTCGTGCTTCGTGAGGTCGCTGAACTTCTCGACCGGCGCCGAGCGGTCGGCGCGAAACCGCTCAAGGAGTACATGGAAGTCGAGGGCTACAGCGACGCGGCCAGATGGGTGTACGGCCAGGCGCTCGATCCCGACGATTGGAGCGACGGTAGCTTGATCAACCTGAACGAGGTTCGTCGGATCCACCACATGGCCATGACGCCGGTGTGGGGCGTCGCCCCTCACCCCGACGCGACTGACGCAGAGTCACCGGGGAGCTTTCGCCAGCACGAGATCGCGGAGTTCGACGGCGGCATGACCCCGCCGTCGTGGCCGGAGGTACCGGCGATGCTCGCCGACTGGGTAGCCGAGGTGGTCGAACTCGGCGCGACCGTGGAATCAGGTGCCGACCTCGATGTGCCGCTGCCCGAAGTACTGGCCCGACTACATCATCGGTTCGAATGCATCCACCCCTTCATCGACGGCAACGGTCGCGTCGGTCGCCTCGCGCTGAACTTGGTGCTGGTACGCCTGGGCTACCCGCCGGTCGTCATCTTCAAGAAGCAGCGCGATGCGTACCTGAGCGCCCTCCAGCGTTCCGACGAAGGCGATCACGGGGCGCTCGGAGAGATCATCGCCCGAGCGATGCTCGAGAACCTCAACCGCTTCGTCGTGCCCAACGTCGCCGGGCCGGCTCGACTGGTCCCCCTGACGGCGCTTGCCGACGACGACTTCTCCGTGCCCGCGCTCCGGCAGGCAGCGCAGCGCGGCCGACTCGATGCCGTTCAGGGCTCGGACGGCATCTGGCGCAGCTCGCGCAACGCCGTCAAGGAATACGCGGCCACGAAGCACACGCGGCGACCGAAGGCTGAATGAACGACCTACGACGGTTCGAAGGACGCCTCAGCCTGATCCGAAGCTGATCGAGTTCGTCGAGCGGAAGGACATCCGGCGGTCGAGTTCGATGACGACGCAGTACCAGAGGTCCCACAGCGACCACTCCCGCACGAAGCGTTCCTGCCATACCTCGGCACCGAATCGGGCCGGCTGACGCGGCTTCTTGGTCACCTTGGCGAGTTCTTCGGACCGGCAGCGACATGGCGCAGATAGCTGAGCGCTGCCGCCCGACCGACATCGGTGAGCGAAACCCGGCGGTTGCCCCAATCACCGGAAATAGCCGTGAGTGCGCAGGCGTCCCAGACATGTCGCGCGTCGATGAAAGTCCAGGACACGTCGCGCAGCGACGGAGGTTCGGTGATTCCGTCGGTGGTGGTTTGCCAGCCCATCTCGATCGCGCAGTTGCGGATGAAGACCGGTACCGAGCTGTCCGAGACCGGTTCGTCCCTTTCGAGAAGGAAGAGCAGGCCGGTCTCGGCAACGAATCTCTCCCAGTCGCCGCCGCCGACGAGATTCGTGGTCAACACCCACCAGGCACCCACCGGCTCGGCCGCGATCGCCCGGCCGAGCCGTGTTCTCCGCAGGCTCGCCTTGTGTTTGCGGAGCGCGCCGACTCGTTGCAGCCATGCTCGAAGATCGCGCAGCACGTGGTCATCGAGTTCGGTTCTGACCGCCCGATCGAGCGGCAACGGGTCGTTCCACGGGCGGTCAGCCTGGAGCGATTGGACGAACGCGGGTTTGAGGTAGCCGGCCTGCGTCAACGGCTGTTCATCACCCCACTGCTCCAACAGCCACACCAACGGGTGAACGGCAGCGTCCGCATCGCCGGGCCGGTCAAGAGGATGCAGGAGCCGGTTCGCGATCTGCGCTCGAGCCGCCGAGAGCTTGGGGCTGCGGCGCTCGGCGGCCGACACCCACTCTTCGATGCGTTCGGTCACGATCGCCGTGCGCCACGACTGACCCGGGATCTCCGGGTGATCGCCGTCGAGGACACGGGTGCACACCCGAGTCTGAACGTCGCGCCACCCCCTGACCCCGACCGTCATCTCCCCGGTGTAAATCGCCTCCTCCAACGCGGCCTCGACCGCAGACCGGGCCTGAGCTTCTTCGGTCGGCATCACCGACGACCAGGCGAAGTCGTCGAGATCGGGCGGCTCGATGCCGGACCGCTCGATCGCCTTCCTCAACGCCGAGCGGCCGGCCGCATCGGACCGGTCGAACGCCTCATGGACCTTCGCGGTCTCCTCCGACCGACAGATCGCCGCATACCCGTGAAGACCAAGCGCATCGAACAGCACCGCTGCGGTCTCGGCGAACCGACCCATGTAGCCGACCTCGTCGGTCAGATACTTGGTCGGCAACACGTACCAGAGCCACTCCTGCACACCGGACTGACGGATCACGCCCGGACCCTCGCCCCACGTCAACGAATCAACGACATGCTCCGCATCAGCCGCAACGTCGGCATCACTCGCTCGGATCCGCTCGATCGCCGCAGCGACATCGCCCTCGCTCAACTCCGAGGAGCGGCAGCGATTACGCACAGGCTTCGACACCAGCCCAGTCTGCCAGCCGAGCCCAGCGAGCATCCTCTTCGGGTTGACGACCCGAAGAGCCGATGGATGGCGATGTCCTACATCGTGCAACGCCAACACAACTTCTATGTCGTCGACTACAGGGCGACGCGGGCGATGATCAGCGTGAGTTCCATCTGAGCGAGCGCGAAGCCGATGCAGTTGCGGGCGCCCCGACCGAACGGCGCCCACGCCATGTCGACCGGGGCCTCGGTGGCGCCGGACGGGTCGTTGGAGGCCGGGCGGTCAATCACTGGACCCGTTGCTGGGGTGGCCGCGTCTGCTGGTTCAGGCCGAGGAACACACCGGTCAGCGTCATCGCCGTTCCGGTGAGCAGGGCGAGCGCGAAGACGGCCCACCACCCATCGCCGAGTTCACCGCCGTCGATCGCAGGAATGGCCGCTCCGACGGCGAGGGCGACGACTCCTGCCGCGACCCATCGAGACCAGCGGCGGGCCGGGTCGGGCGATCCGATCGGACGGTCATGGCGGGCCCACCACAGCACCGCGGCGATCGCCACGACCGCCAAGGGAACCAGGGCGACGGGACTGATTGCCACAGCTGCCAGCAAGGCCACCGCGGCGGCCGACCCGATGATGACGATTCGGTTCATTGGAGACTCCCATCTCATCAGCGGCGCGACCCGTGTCGCGTCGAAGAACTCTCGTGCCATGAGCTGCGACCACGACCAGCCGTCGTAGCGGTGCCGGTCGATGACGGTCTGCAACATGGCCTCGCCGTAGGAATGGCGGAACTCCTTCGGATAGGCGCGCAGCACCATCCGGTACATTCGGCGAGCCAGCGGGCCCATTCACCCACCCCCGAACGCCAGGCCGAGCTGACGGGAGCGGGCGGCTCCCACCAGTGCAACGAGACGCTGCTGCTCGGCGGCGCCCACCCGGTGTCCCAACGAGGTGAGCCGGTAGTACCGCCGTCGCTGATCATCGAGCCCAGGATCGGGTCGCTCGTCGGTTTCCTCGATGAGTCCCTGGTCGAGCATTCGCTTGATCGACCCGTACAGGGTGCCCGATCCCATCTTGACCGCCCCGCCGCTCAGCTCTGCGACATCGCGCATGATCGCGTAGCCGTGTTTTTCGCCGTCGGCAAGGGCCACCACGATGTGCATCACCGATGCCGGCAACGGCAGAAAGCTCTCGACATCCCGGTCATCATCCATTCGCCTAGTATGTCGACCTCCGCCATACTATGTCAAGGCTCGACATAAGCGATGGCTCCCGAAGATCGCATCGCACTCTTGGGGCTCCCCGTGATTCGGACGCGGCGAGGAGCACGTCAAAAGCGCTCCAGCGACGAACACGTCGTCGGGCCGGGTCGAGCCGACAAGCGATCAGTAGGGGCGGCGGCGATCGCCACTGGTGCTCCAGAGCTCTCAGCTCTACCCCCGACTGATGAGGCGATCGGGGGTCGCGTGCTCAGCCAGCGCTGTTCCGCCGATTGTTCCTCCGGGTCCCGACCGACGGGCTCCCACAACACGGAGGAACATCATGAAGGGATACATCGCTCAACGCCGAGGCCGGTTCTACGGCGTCATCTACGAAGGACGCGACCCGATCACCGGCAAGGAACGCCGCAGCTGGCATCCCGCCGGCACCGACCGGACCGAAGCCGAACGCCTCGCCGCCAAACTCGCCGCCGAGGAAACCGCCAAGGTCGACGCCGTCCGATCGTTGACCTTCGGCGCCTACCTCACCAGCCAGTGGCTCCCCGCCAAACAGCTCCACCTCGCCACGAGCACCTACCGTGGCTACGAACGCAACGTTCGGAACCACATCATCCCCGCCCTGGGTCGAATCAGCATCCGGCGGCTCCGTTACCAGCAGATCGAATCGCTCTACGACAGCCTCTTGCACCCCGACACCGGCCGGGGCCTCGCCCCCAAGACCGTGTACGAACTCCACCTCATCATCCGAGGTTCGCTGACCGATGCCCACCGCCGGGGCCTCGTCTCCCGCAACGTCGCTCTCGTCGCACGTGCCCCGAAGCAACGGTCTATCCAACAGACCGAAGGCGTCTCGCTGACCGAAGACGAACTCCGTCAACTCCTGCGCACCGCGGCGGGGCACCGGTTCTTCCCGATCTACTGGTTCACCGCCATGACCGGGATGCGCCGCAACGAAGTCCTCGGCCTGCAATGGCCCGACATCGACATCGCCAAGAAGCGGCTGCACCTCAACCGGGGCCTCGTCGCCGTCGGCTACGAACTCCACCAGACCCGCGGCAAGACCAAGACCGCCCGCCGCGCCATCGCGCTCGACGACACAACTCTCGCGGTGCTCGAGGGCTGGCGGGCCTACCAGGCCGCCGAGTTCGCCGCCGTCGGCCTCGACAACGACGGCGACTGGGTGTTCACCGACGGCGGCGGCGAACCGGCCCACCCGCACGCCGTCTACGAAGCGTTCCGACGGATCGTGCACAACGCCGGTGTCCCGACGATGCGGTTCCACGACCTGCGCCACACCCACGGCAGCCTGCTCATCAAAGAAGGCGTCCCGGTGAAGGTCGTGTCCGAGCGGCTCGGACACGCCCACATCGCCCACACCCTGCAGACCTACCAGCACGTCCTGCCCGGCATGCAAGACGACGCCGCCGGCGTCGCCGAACGCCTCGCCACGCCGGACCCGGCCGGCACGAAGAAGACCAGGAAACCGGCCCGGAAGACGGCGGTGGAACGTCGAGGGAACATCCGGAAGAACGCCGCCTGACCCGACGGAACACTCCGACAACGACGAAGGCCCAGGTCGCTGACCTGGGCCTTCACACGTTCGTTGGTGGCGGGGGCAGGATTTGAACCTGCGACCTTCGGGTTATGAGCCCTCTTGAACCCGAAGAGGTATCTGCTGGTCACACCCTGTTTGCCCAGCTCAGCGCGTGTTTCCAGCCT
>JAHECR010000059.1:0-10931 GCA_024641655.1 Acidimicrobiaceae bacterium | reverse complement strand
CCGATGCCGAGCAGCACGCCGGTTTGGTAGATCCCTGGTAGATGGAACGGGACGCGAAAGAGAACCACACCGAAATGCAGGCCTCTGACCAGGTGAAATAATGGCGGGGGCAGGATTTGAACCTGCGACCTTCGGGTTATGAGGCCTCTGCGGCTCGGATGCGAACGTGCTGGTCAGGGACATTTCCCCTGCTCAGCGGCCAATTCGTCCTCCCCGGTGTCCCCCACTGTTCCCCGTTGTTTGCACCTGTCCTGGTACATCGGTGGTACATCGAACCGTCTCGACGCCGGCTACGCTGCGTGAGATCGGGCCAGGCGCCGCGGAGAGCCTTGTGGATGTCCTCCATCAACACAGCACCCGACTGGAGCTCGTCTCTCAACACCTGCACCGCAGGATCAAGGACATTCGCGGGCCCGGCCGTCAACCCGGGACTCGAACGATTCCGAGGATGCCGTCCACTTCGCGCTGCCCGAGGCGCAGCAGCACGAACGACGCTGTCCTGTCCGGGGATGGGGCGAGGTCGGTAATCTCAGCACCGTCGGGGGCCCAGAACTCGGCGGCCGCGCTGTCACCGGGCCCTGCGGTCTGCGTCGACACGTCCATCGGGTCTGTGCGATCGGCCCAGCGCTCGAGCACCAGCACAATCGGCTGCTGGCCGAACTCGCAGGCTCGTTGGTCGGACACGTTGGCCCAGACCCCTGGACCCGGGGCTCCGTAGAAGGCGGCGACTTCGTCGGCGGGTAGCGGTGACGCCCAGATGTAGGACGTGGTGCGCAGCCGGTCGCCGGCAGCGTCGCTCTCGCGCAGAATGTAGGTGCGCACGAGCGTGGATTCCTCGGGGAGCTCGCAACTCTCGAGCACCTCCCGGTTGTAGTCGTCGATGGCGCCGGGGTCCGATCCGAACAGATCCTCCCCGAACATGAACACCACGACCGCCGCCAGTCCCACGAGACCGGCCGCCACCGCACCCACGATCGCCCACGGGCCGGCACGTCGCCTGCCCGCTCCCGGGAGTGGCGGCGGTGGCTGAGGCGGTGGCGGTGGCGGTGGCGGTGGCGGTGGCGGTGGCGGTGGCGGTGGCGGAGACTTAGACGGAGGGTCGGCAGCTCGGTTGTCGCTCACATCAGTACCTCGACCCGGTCCGGTTCACCCGAAGACGCCTTCGGCCTTGCGGTGGGCAAGCGTGGCGACGGCGTCGAGATCGGCGATGGCACCATCGACGCTCAACTGCGACACGGCGCTGACGGCCCTGCCGGTGGCTACCGCGGACAGGTCGAAGGTGAACTCTGCCGGTGTGCCCTGCGGCGGCTCGATGGTCACCGTGATCCGGATCCTGGCACCGTCATCACCAACGGCGACGGGGGCCTCGGTCGCCGAGTAGTCCGCGATGGTCACGTCGACACCTTCGGCGTCGTATCTCGCTCGCAGCAGGTCATCGAAGACCGCCCGTACGCAACCGGACCAGTCCATCTCGCGCATGAGGGCGAACGCCTCGGTGACCTCGGCCGGGCTGGCATACACCGACACGGTGTGCTCCACCTCGCTGGTGCCATCGAGAGTCGACAGGTAGGTCGGGCTCTCAGCCCGGCCCGGGGTACCAGCGGCGACCGCGTCCAGGATCTCGGACACCGGGGTCCCTTCCTGTGTGGCCCGCTCCACCAACGCCCCACAAGCCGGTTCGGCCTCGAAGACCGCCTCGGCGAGCTCGTCGCCGACAGGATCGTCCTCCTCGTCGATGCGTGGCTGGCTCACCCAGTCCGGTCCGAGCTCGCCGCGTCGCAGCAGCGCCTGCCTCGCCAGACGGTGATCGGTGTCGTCGCGTCGTTCGCGCTGAGGGGCCGCGGCGACGAACGCGGCAACGAGCGCGTCCCGGGCTGCACTGTCTGTGGCGGACGCTGTGAACACCCACGTCGCTCCTTCGGTGCCCCAATCTGTCACATGGACTTCGGCGTCGTCGACGCCCTCTCCGCCGCAGGTGGTGTGCCACTGCACCCACACCAGGTCACCGTCTCGGCCCGAGGCCTCGACGTCCCAGTCGGCTCCGGTCGCGAACCGGGCGACTTCCCACTCCGCGGTCCAGCCCGCCGGGAACATCCCTTCGGGCAGCGCAGCGAGATCCACAGCCTGCAGTACCGGCGGCGCGCAGGTCCGTTCGGTCGACCCGTACACCGCGGCGACCACTCCGTCCGCGCCGGATTCGAGCTCGAGCAAGCCGCCGACGAACTCGCTGGGCAGCGCCGCAAACACGGCGTCGACATCCTCGCGGGACTCGGGCAGAGCGGCCCGGCTCAGCCCGAGCGGAGCCGGCCCGTCGACCAACTCCAACGGATCCGGGTCGAAACCGGCGGCCGGCTGGTCGCTATCGTCACCTGCGGCCCGCGCTCGGCACGCCTCGAGCGCGGCCCCCACCGGCTCGCTGGCCGCCGCTACTGCGGCCTGGATCGCGGCCTCGTCTGGTCCCGCGGCCAGCTCAGCCCGGAGCACCTCGAGCGAGAACCGCTCACCGATCTCGGCCACCACGCACTCGACAGCCTCGCCGCCGGTGATCGCTTCCACCGCCGTCGCCGTCAACGCCCCCACATCCGCACAATCGCCGACCTGCTCGACGAGCAGATCCACCTCCGCTGCGGTCCACTCCGCGTGCAATCCATCGGGCACGGCGTCGACAGCGAAGCCGAGCTCGGTCAGGCGACTCGGACCGACCGACTGCACAACCCCGTTCGCGAAGCACTCCGCCGCCGCCGGGTCGCCCTCGAACGGCGAACCTCCCTCCACCACGACGTGGTCTGCAATCGCTTCGCTCAGCAAGGGCGCGGCGTCGTCGCCCGCGCCCACGTCCGCCGCGTCGTCATCGCCACAAGCCCCGAGACCGGCGCCCGCCACGAGAACCGCGACCACCACCGCAGCCAAGCGGCCCACGGTATGGCTTACCGGTCGCATCCTCCTGCGTCGGGTTCCCAACGGGGCCCATTCGGTCATTTCACTTGTCCTCCCATTGGCGACCTCACGTCCAGCAGTCGACCAGACCGAGCTCGCTCGCCCGGTCATGGACGCACCTCGACCCGGTACTCGGCGGCTGTCAACGCGGTGCCCTCGCCGCCGCATGCCGCGACGAATGGCAGGATCCCGCACACGACTGCGACCCTCACCACGAAGCCCCTCATCGTTGCGCTCTCGTTTCCACCGGCTCAGCCCTCTGGGTGGGCGGCGGCGTCGAACACCACCGCGGTCAGGGCCTCGGCGGCTTGTTGGGCGGAGTCATCGGGCCAGCCCACGATCGTGACCCACACCACCAGCTCGTCTCTCGATGCCAGCACGCTGGCCGCACCCGGTTCGAGCGAATCCGACGCCGCCGTTTCGTCGACCCCGACGGCTTGGCCGGAGGGGTCGAGCCCTACTGCGATGTGCACGACCGTCGATCCCGACCGGTACTCCAACGCGACCGGTCCGGGCGGATCGCGCAGTATCTCGGCGAGCACCGGGGGGGATTCGGCGGCTTCGACGGCGGTGTCGCCCAGCAGGATCCCAACCAAGGTTGGCGCTGGGAGCACCTCCCGGAGCTGGTCGGGGCCCACTTGGGGTGGGTCTTCGTCGTAGTCGGCGGTAGCGCTGCGAAGCACCTGGGCCCAGCCCGAGAACTCCTGGACTGCCAGCCACATCGAATCATCCAGCGTCGTGGCGGTCTCGGCGAGCTCGACCAGGTCTATCGAGTCGGAGACTGCGCCGTTGACGGTGAGCGTCGCCACCACCCCCGGCCCAGGGGCCCAGCCGACCATGCCGACGTCATCTCTGGATCCCTCGCTGGTGTGGGCTTCGAACCCCGGATTGCCGCCAACGGTCACCGCTGCGGGCTCGACACCGGACTGCTGCTGGGTACGTCGCTCGTCGTCGAGATTGCCGGCTTCAACGGTCAGTGTCACGAACGCTCCGGTGCCCTGGCGGTCCTCGTACACCAACACATACCCCTCGTTGACCTGCTCCAGCGATGGCGCCAGACGCGAAGCGAGCGACTCTGGTACCGGGAACTCGAGCGCGGCGGTGACCTTCCAGCGGGCGTCGACCAGCCCCAACCGCGGAACCTCCACGTCCGCACCGCTCCCCACACTCACCTGGTCCGACGTGTCCCGTGTCATCCACCAACCGATGCCGGCACCGACGACCAGGAGTACGACCGCGACTCGGGCCAGCGCCGCGACCCCAACCCGCCCGAGGCGGGGCTTCTCGTCGATCGGGGGCGGTTCGAGACCCGCGACGCTGATCTCGAGCGCTTCGGCCGCGTCGCGGGCCATCTCGTCGAGCCTCATCGACCCCCTCCTTCCGGCATGTCCTTCAACACGACCTCGACGCCAACTGCGGGCACTTGAGCAGCGAACTCGGCGCGGTCATCCGCGCCGAGCCGACCAGCGAGGGTCGCTCGGGCCCGATGGAGCTGGGTCTTGACCGTGCCCGGGTGGATCCCAAGCACTGCGGCGATGTCATCAACGGAGCGGTCCTCGAAATAGAACAACGCCACGATCGCCGCCTGGCGATGGGGCAGGGTGCGCACCGCCGCCCAGAACCCCTCCGCCGACTCGGGCAGCTCCAACGGGAGCTCGCGTTCGCGCAACCGGTGCCGGGCATAGGCCCGGGCTTCGGCGCCCTTGCGTCGACCCCACGACCGGGCCTTGTTCACCGCCACCTTGCGTACCCACGCCCCCGGGTCGTCGTAGTCGCTGATCGTCGCCCACCGCTTGTGCGCCTCGATGAACGCGTCCTGAGCCAGCTCCTCGGCCGCCCACCGCGACCCGGTCAACGCGAACACCAATCCCACCACCCGCCGATACTCGGCCCGGTACCAGCCGCTGAATGACACCGGCACCGCGGCCGGGACCTCCACCGCCGGTGCGGCAGGATCGATGTCAGTGCTCGCGCAGTCCACACCGGTATCACCCATCACCGGGTCGTCGGGGTTGACAACCCGCAACCTGCGGGCCCGATCCCCCCGCCTACGAGGAGAACTCGCCGGCACGTTCCAACACCAGCTCAGCCACACCGATGGCTGCCGCGGCGCAACTCTCGGCGTCGACGCCTGCGGCGGTGACCGACACCACCAACCTGTCCCGTCGGGCCACGATCGTCGAGAACCCGGGTTCGTCGGTCGGTTCGCCCTCGTAGGGGATGGCCACCGACTGCTGGGCGCTGGTTGCGCCGCGCACCGACGCCGGCACCCACTGCACGTACTCGGGATCGATACCGGTGATCCCGTCGATCACCGGTTGCACACCGGCCTCGTCCTCCAACAGCGCCAAGGTCACCGACACCAGATCCACCGGGCTCTCACCCAGCGTCCGCCCACCCGTGTCGGTCGACCAGTACTGCTGAGTCTCCACCGCCGTGCTCGGCGGCAACTCCACCGGCAGCGCCGAGCCCACGCCCTTGTCATGGTCGACCGCATCGGCCCCCATCAGCTCCGCGGCATCGCCCGCCGCCGGTGGAAGCTCCTCGAGCTGCACCGCGGTCAGATCGAGCGGGCCCGGTGCCGAACCGGCACCGGAGGTGTCGTCATCGCCACAGCCAGCCAGCACGGCCGCCCACAGCATCACACCAACGCACAACCACCAGCTCGTCCGCACGAAAGCACCTTCCTCTCCGAGACCATCGACAGGCATCACTCGCAGCGCCAGAGCACAACGTCCCCCAAGTGGGTTCACGGACACCCACGCACCACCGAGGTCCTCTGGTTGACACCAACCGAGAACATTCGACGACGGGCACCGAACTTCAGCGCACAAAATTCTCCGACGTCCGTGTCAACCGAGGGAGCCCGGCCTGCGTGCTACCCCGTAGATACCGAACCGCATGGAGAATCCGCATGACCCGCCCCATCCGCGTCCTCGCCCTCATGACAGCGGCCGTCGTTGTCACGCTCAGCGCCTGCGGCGGCAACGACGACAGCAATACCTCCTCGAGGGCGATGAGCCCACTGGCGGACGCGTTCGCCGACCAGCTCGACATCGACGCCGGCTACGGCTGGTTCACCACACTCGACCGCGCCGAGGTCGAATGCTTCGCCGCCACCGTGACCGAAACCATCGCCGAGCAACGGCTCACCGAGTTGCGCTTCGCCGCCGACAACATCCCCCTGCTGTTCGAGGCCGACTGGACCGACACCGAAATCGACACCCTCACCGACATCTACGACACCTGCGTCGACGACACAACCGGCACCGAGGCCTTGGTGGCGTCTCTCTTCGGGGGCGTTGGCCGCAACAGCGACTGCATGGTCGCTGAGATCAACGACACCCTCGGTGAGCGCTACTGGGTCGACCCGTTTCAAGCCCGGTTCACGCCCCCCAGGATCGAGATCGCCAACGACGAGGCTCGACAGCAGGCCGACCTGGCGGGCGAAGAACCTCCGCCACCGAGCTCGTTCACCGACCTCGAACCCATCCTCGCGGCCTGCATCCCCGGCTACGGCGATCCCGTCGAATACGAGGATGACGCATGCGGCGGCGAGCCGTGCGAGGACCCGCCCGACCCTCTCGATGACGTCCGCGTCGTGCTCGAGTGCTCCCGCGACCCTTACGTCGACGCCAGCTTCAACGCCCCCGGCCGCGAGCGCGAGGAGCTGCTTCCCTTCGCGATCAACTGCGAGGACCAAGGACGGGGCACGCTCATCAGTGTCCTCCTGCCCGCCTATCCCTGCCCCGACGGGCCCCGCGACGTCGAGATCACAACGACCGGCGAACCCATCACCGAAACGACGATCACCGACGCCTGCGCAACCAGTCCGCCCACCCAAGGAATGGGCCCCGACGCCAGCCTGCCGACCTTGGACGGACCCTGGGACAGCGACGCATTCACCGCCCCCGTCGCCACGGCCCAAACCATCCAGGTTCATCGCCGAATCCTCGAACTCTTCGACGGCCTCATCGCATCGGTCGACCTCGAGCTCCACTTCGACGACAGCGCGGCCGGTGGCACGACTGCCGCGCTGACTGTCACCGACGGACACGCCGACCTCCTCATTGGCCGGTGGTGCAACGGATCGAGCTCTTCCGCGCTCGACGCCTTCGACGGTGCAGTGCTCTTCGAAGGCGATTCGTCGCTCGTGATCTGTGCCCCCGGCCAGGAATACCGGACCACGCAATGGCAGAAGCCCCTGGCCACCGCCCGCATCGGCCCAGACCAGCTCGCACTCGTCGCCGACGGAAGCGGACTGAACTACCTCGACCTCGACACGCTGGAGTCCCGGCCCCTGCTCGAGCTCGACCCCCAACAAGACGGATTCGCGATTAGCGCCTCCTACGGCGCCGACCGCTGGGTGCTGGTCCTGTCGACACCCGCAAGCGACGCAGCCGACGGGTCGCGACACGTCGTGTTCCTCGACCCGATCGGCACCGTCCTCGACGTGCCCAACAACCCCTTCCCCGCACCCGACACGGATGCGCCACGAGCCGCGGCGCTCAGCGACGATGGCAACACCCTGGTGTTCTCCAGCGAGGAGAGCGACGGCTCGTCATGGCTCATCTGGTGGGACCTCCGAACCGGCACCGAGACCCAGCGCGTCTTCGTGATCGAACCCCACCCCGACGACGATCCCGACGCCAGCTGGCCACGGGTATCGAGCATCGACATCTCCGGCGACCAGATGCTCGTCAACCTGGCCGCGTCGAACGGGGAGACCCACCCGTCTCGAGCACTGCTCGTCGAGCCCGACGGCAACGTCGAAGACCTCACCGGTGTGGTCGAGGACCTCGTCGGTGATGGGGCCCAGGTCAGAGCCGTCAGCTTCCTCGAGCACTGATCCCGAGAGCGATGCAGCCTCCGCCAGGCCCAGGGCACTTCGCTGGTTCGAACACCCAGCGTGACATCGAGCGCTGTCGAGGAATCGGCGATAGTTGGGCCAGCGCCCGATCGTCACAGATCCACAAGCTCCTGACCTGCCCGAACAGAGGCCGTACTGGTCCCTCGGGCCGCTCACGACCCCCACTCGGCCCCATGCTGGTACATGTCAAGTCCCGGTACCCGTGTTCCACTCTGGCTCCGCCACCTGTGTTCCACTCGGGTGAGGGTTAGGCGGCGTTGATTCTCGAGGGCCGGCCGGCGGCGTTGGCGAACGCCCCGTGCTCGCGGGATCGGTCATGGCGGATCGGATGGGTCTTGAGGACCTGACCACCGGCAGAGATCTCCACCACGTCACCGACGATCGCGACCTGGACCTGCCGGCGAGCGTGAGGCTTGCCGACCCGATACGCGTACCCGGCGAAGCTGATCGACCCCGAGACGTCGACCTTGCGGGTCACCGACTGGCCGACCGTCGGCTGTCGCGGACGAGCCACCCGAGCCTTCGGCTTGCGTTGCAGCGCGGCGAGCTCCTTGTCAGGCCGGTGCCGCTGCGCATGGGTCTGGACCAGCACGCCTCGGTGGCTGATCGACACCACCCCATCGTCGACCGACACCTCCACGGTCTCCCCCGACAGCCACACCCCGACCCCATAGAGCGTGCCAGCGAAGCTGATCTTGCCCGTCGACCCAACCCGACGCGTCGCCGTCGGCACCGCTGGCACTGGCTCGCTGTCCTCGATGAACGCATCGGGATCGGCGAGCCGGAACCGCTCATAGGGAGCGACCATCCCGATGCCCTGATGCGGCCTGTCGTGGTTGTAGTGCTCGACCCAGGCGTCCAGCCGCGCCTGCGCGTCATCGAGATCAGCGAAGACCTTGCCGTCGAGGAACTCCCGGCGCAGCGTCTTGTGCCACCGCTCGATCTTGCCCGTCGTCGTCGGCGACCGAGGCGCCGTCAGCAGATGCTTGATGCCGTTCTCCCGGCAGATCCGGTCGAAGAGCACCTCACCCTTCCCAGGCCCGAACCGGCCCGTGAACACCTTGCCGTTGTCCGTGAGGATCTCCGCCGGCACGCCATAGGCGCGCATCGCCTTGGCCAACGCGTCACACACCGGCCGCGCCGTCGCCCGCCGCACCACATGCGCCGAGATCACGAACCGGCTGTGATCGTCGATCCCCGACACGATCGACGCCTTCCAGCCGTCGGCCAACCACACGCCGCCGACGATGTCCATCTGCCACAGCTCCATCGACCGTGACCGTTCCCAACGCTTGTAGTCGGCCTTCTTCCGCCGTCACGGCTCGACCTCGATCAGCTGGTGTCGGACCAGGCAGCGATAGATCGAGGACCGGCCCGGCACCGAGTCGAACCCCTCCTTGCCGAGCTCGTGACCCAACGTCCGCGGACCCCACCCCGGATGTTCCAGACGCAACGCCACGATCCGCGCCTCGACCTCCGGGCTCATCTGATGCGGACACGACGCCGGCGCCGACGACCGATCAACCAGCCCGGCGAGCCCATCAGCCGCGTAACGACGCAGCCACCGCTGCACCGTCTGACGCGCCACCCCCGCCCGAGCAGCTGCCTCGGTCACCGTCACACCCTCGTTGAGCACCTCCGCCACCGCGGCGTATCGCTGCTCCACCAGATTGAGCTCCACCAACACGACAACCCTCCTGGCCCGACAACGTCGAACCAGAAGCACAGCCCGTCAGCCAACCGAGTGGAACACACCTACCGGAGCCACTGTCGCCCATGTACCGGACCCGCGTCCGAGAAGTGTCACTCAGCTACCGGAGCCGCCTGCCAAGCATCTACCGGGACAGGACACCCCATGCTGGTACATCGCTGGTACATCGTCCGAACGCGGCGAAGGGCCGCACCGAGATGCGACCCTTCTGACCTGCATGTTTGGTGGCGGGGGCAGGATTTGAACCTGCGACCTTCGGGTTATGAGCCGACAGCGTCTTGTCTGTGCGGATGGGCTTGCAGATGCGTTGGTGCAGGTAAACGGCCGATTCGGCCACTTCGCTCGGGCCGCTCGTCTGCGCTCGTGGGCGCTGGTTGGTGTTGGTGGTGTTCGCGTCGTGTTCGCGTGGCAGCGGCTCACGCCGTGCCCGATGACGTCGCTCGCACCCGACTGACGAAGGTGGGCAGGCCAGCGGCGAGCCGGTCGAGGAGATCGTGGACGCTCATCGACGGACGGGTGCGTCGTCGAGCGATCTCGGACAACGCGGCATGGACCCTCGCCGGGTCGCGCTCGGCAATGGCCACGGAGAAGCTATCGGGGTCGACGGGTTCGATGCCGTACGGTTCGCAGGCATCCGCCGGGAAGTCGCGCAGGTTAAACGTGATGATGCTGTCGGCCTCGACCTGCACCGCGAGTGCGAGGACGTGCCGGTCGTGCTCGGTGATCGGCATGGTCGCAACCAGAGTCTCGGGCGCTTCGTCGAGCGCACCCGGCACCGCCAGGTTCATCCGGTCGATGCGGTAATTGATCGCCTCCGGAGTGAGATCGACACGCTTGGCGAGGTTGCGGCGGACCTCATCGAGGATCGTTGGCGACCAGTGCAGGCGGACGAGTCGGTGCGCTGCGAACGTCAGCAGCAGATCGGTCAACTCGATCGAGTACAAGACGTTGGCATCGACGACGGCGACACGACCAGACACCGCCACTGGTTCAGTCGTACAGGCCGAGATCTTCGGCTTGGCGGGTCAGCTCGTCGAGCGCCTCACGAGCAGCTGCGTCCTGGCGGTCGCGATACGCGAGCACATCAACCAATCGCAGCCGCCGATGTGTTCCGACCATCCGGAACGGCAACGCACCACCATCGAGGAGCTTGATCAAATGGGGCCGACTCACGTTCAACAGGTCAGCCGCTTCAACGGTCGTCAACTCGGATTGCAGCGAAGCAACCGTCACTCCGTGACCCGCCTGGAGGTGACGCACGATCGCGTGCAGCACGCCCAGCAGCTCTGCCGGCACTTCGATGGTGTCACCTTCGGCATCGACCAACCGTGCGGCCGCGCCGCCGTCGCGAGCAAGGGCGCCTTCGATTACCGCCAACTCTCGCGCCTGGACCGAACCAGGCCTGATCTCGAC
>JAHECR010000019.1 GCA_024641655.1 Acidimicrobiaceae bacterium | reverse complement strand
AACACCCGCAAGCTCTCTGCGCTTCACATTCGCCAGGCATGCGAGGACTCGTTGCGGCGGCTCCAAACCGACCACATCGACCTCTACCAGTTCCACCACGTCGACCGCTCGGCGCCATGGGACGAGATCTGGCAGGCCATGGACCAGCTGATCACCGCCGGCAAGGTGCTCTACGTCGGGAGCTCGAACTTCGCGGCATGGAACATTGCCCAGGCGAACGAGACCGCCAAGGCCCGCACCATGCTCGGGCTCGTCTCAGAACAGAGCCTGTACAACCTGAACGCCCGCACGGTCGAGCTCGAGGTGCTGCCTGCCTGCCGTGCCTACGGCGTGGGGGTGATCCCCTGGAGTCCCCTCGGCGGCGGGCTACTCGGTGGGGTCCTGCAGCACCAGGGCGACGGCAGGCGCAACGGCGAACGCATTCTCCGACAGATCGAACAGATGCGTCCCACCCTCGAGGAATGGGAGGGGCTCTGTGGCTCGCTCGGAGAGCACCCCGCCGACGTCGCGTTGGCGTGGCTCCTCCACCAGCCCCAGGTCACCTGTCCGATCATCGGCCCAAGGACCACCGACCAGTACATCGCGTCGCTCCGCGCCACGGAGATCACGCTGGCGCCAGAGGTACTCGACCGGCTCGACGAGATCTTCCCGGGCCCCGGCGGCCAGGCTCCCGAGGCTTACGCCTGGTAGAACTCAAGGATGAGGCGCCGATCGCGCCGCCAGCCCAGGGGGTCTCCATGACAACGACGATCGACTCGTCCCGAGGAGTCACGACGGTCAACGGGATCAAGGTGATCGACGCCGACACCCATCTCACCGAACCTCCGGACTTCTTCACCTCTCGTCTGCCGAAGAAGTGGCACGACGTCGGCCCACGCACGGAGATCGACCCGCACGGTGACGAGCGCTGGCGCATCGGGGACCGATGGCTCAGCAAGGTCGGAAGCCTTGCCACCGCCGGTACCGGCGAGGCCGCCGGCGCATGGGACGACGTGCTGCGGGCGACCACGCTCGATGTTGCCGCCCGCACCGCGTGGATGGACGCCAACGGGCAGACCGCTCAGGTCCTGTACCCCAACATCGTCGCCCTCGAAGGCCACGCCATCATGGCGCTCGACGACGAGGAGCTGAAGCTCGCCTGCATCCAGGTGAACAACGATCAACACGCCGAGTTCGCCGCACAAGCGCCCGACCGGTTCGTCCCCCTCGCGGCCATGCCGTTCTGGGATGTCGACGCGTGCATCGCCGAGCTCGAACGCTGTGGCGAAGCCGGCCATCGCGGAGTGATCTGGGCAGCCACGCTCGATCGCCATGGCCTCCCCGACTTCCTCGACGCGTACTGGGACCCGTTCTACGACGCGGCGCAGGCAACGGGCATGAGCATCAACTTCCACGTGGGCGTCGGCTACACCGCGGCACAGATGGACGTAGCGACGCAACGCAACGCGCAGGTGGACCCGCTGGTCCAGGCGATGGATCAAGCGCGTCGAACCGCGAGCGGCTTCATGGCGAACGGCACCACCATCGCCAAGCTGATCATGAGCGACGTCGTCGACAAGTTCCCCCGGCTCAACTTCGTCTCGGTCGAGTCCGGCTACGGCTACATCCCGTACCTGCTCGAAGCGCTCGACTGGCAGTGGGTCAACCCCGGCAAGGACAAGCGATTCCCGCAGCGCCTCCTGCCCAGCGAGTACTTCCGGCGCCAGGTGTATGCAATGTTCTGGTTCGAGCAGAAGACCCTCCCGCTGCTGCAGTGCTACCCGGACAACGTGATGTTCGAGACGGACTTCCCCCACGACACCAGCCTCGTGCCCGGGCCTGGCTCCAACTCGCCGGCGCCTGCCGACGTCGTTGCCCGCCACATCGCCGACTACGGTCCCGAGCTCATGAGCAAGGTCATGTACCAAAACGCAGCGCGCGTCTACCGCGTCTAGCGCGGCACCGGTGTCAGACACCTGTACGAATGTCCGTACAATCTGATACCCCCCGATACCAACCACAGGAGCAACGAACGATGGGTCAACTCGATGGGCGCGTGGCGCTGGTCACCGGATCGACGCGCGGCATCGGCACGGCCATCGCCGAGCTCTTCGCTGCCGAAGGCGCCACCGTCATCGTGCACGGACGACGCCAGGACGACACCGATCGGGTCGCAGCCACGATCCCCAACGCCGTCGGAATCGCCGGAGACCAGGGAAATCTCGAGGCGGTCCGTGACATCTGCCGACGGGCCCAAGAGGCCTGCGGCACCGTCGACGTCCTGGTGAACAACGCCGCCATCGCGCCGCGCAGCGCCTTCACGCGCATCGACGACGAGGAGTGGGAGCAGGGCATCCTCATCGACCTGACGGCGCCGTTCTGGTTCATGCGCGAGCTCGTGCCAGGGATGAAGGCCGCAGGCTGGGGAAGCATCCTCAACGTGACGTCGGGCATGAACACCGGCAGCCCGGTCGGTTTCTCCACGTACTCCGCCGCCAAGGGGGGACTGAACGGCCTCAGCTTCACCATCTCCCGCGAACTCGAACCATTTGGGATCCGCACGAACCTCCTGAGCGCCGGGGCCTACACCGACATGATCCGCCAGCTACCCGAGCAGATCCACCTCGCCATGAAGGAGACCATGCCGACGGTGCAGGACAACGCCCGCACCGCGCTCCGACTCGTCGCCGACGAGTCGCTCAACGGCCAGTTGTGGGCGGTCGGCGGGGAGCACAACGAGGACGCACGGCTCCGCTACTGACCCTCTGGGCGGCCACGGCGGCCGATCTGCCCCGCGCCGCCAGGGCGGTCCGACTGCTCCCTTGCGGCGCGGCTACGCCCTCCCCTCGACCTGGTCGCGGCCCCGCCACACTCGTTCGCCGGCAACGAGGGCGCACGTGGCGACGATCGTCAGGGCACACGCGCCGCCCATCACCTGCACGTAGCTCGTGTCGCTGAGCCCCGACGCAGGGGGAAAGCCGCCGAAGCGGGCGAAGTAGACGAGATGGCTGATCGGCAGCGTGACGGTGAAAGCAACCGCGTACCGGAAGAAGAACTCGTCGATCGCACCGGTGCCACCGCGGCGCAGCCGTGCCGCGGCGGCACCCACCATCCACGCGACGACCACCGGGGCCAGGAACCACTTCTCTCCCTCGATGATCCCCAGGCTTCGCTCGACGCCATGGGCCGCGCCGAAGAAGAGCGCGAGGCCCGCGCCTTCGGTGCGACCGGGCCCGTCGAACACGACCCACCACCCGATGAGGAAGAACAGCGACACGAACTGGACGTAGTGCGAGAGACCCTCGTCGAGGAAGTAGGCGAGCTCGTAGACCGGGCCGGCGATGATGCCCTCTCGCTCCCGAGAGAGCACCTCGACGAGGTCGGCAGCGTGGATCCCCACGCCGTACAACCACATCGCCGCGGCGACCGATCCGACGAGCTCACAGCGCCGGCGCCGCAAGCCACCCGGTCCGACCGGGACGCCGGCGAACACGTCCGCGTTGACCCGGTGAAGCGCGAACCACACCACGGGTCCGTACAGCAGGATCTCCACCCAGAGGTACGTCGGGATGTGGTTGATCCAGGTATGGCAGAGGGTATCGATGCCCAAGACCTGGTCGGGGAGATCGCACATCAACACCGTATACAGCCGCCCGAACACGACGACGCCGAACCAGGACAGGACGGTGTGCCGACGGGCGTGGCCATCGACAGCGTCGTTCCCCACCGCTCCGATGACCCTCCTCTCGCTCACGAGCGGAAGCGGGCCCAGATGGGCACGTGATCCGACAGTCCGACCCACGACTCGTCGCCGGCCACCGCCGCGTCCACCACCTCGATGCCCCGACTGAAGATGAGGTCGATGACGATGCCGGAGTCGCTGGTGATGCGCTCGTTCGGCGGAAGGTCCGCATGTGCGTCGCGGAAACCGCCGGCGAAGAGGGTCGCGGTGGTCGACTCGGCCGGCGACCGGCTTCGCAGCGCCCCCAGATAACCGACGACGTTCATGTCGCCGCCGATGACCACCCCGCCGGCGACTCCGGACGCGTCGGCGATGAGCTCGGCGGCCTGGGACTTGCGGATGTCGTCCCGGTTCCTGCGGCCACGCCCGCCCCTGCCAGACTCGAAGTGCACCGCGTACAGGCGCAAGAGCCGTCCCGCGACCAGCGCGTCGGCAGCGACGGCGACTCGTCCCCCCAGCCGGGGCTGACCGACGCGGAGCCATCGCTGCAGCCGGCTGTACCAGCTGCGGGTGCGACCATGGCGAACGAGTCGCACGTTGCCGAGCGGGTAGCGCGAGATGATCGCGTTGCCGTGCTCGCACCGCCGACGGATCCCGCCACCTCCCGGACCCCACACGCGCGGGAGCTCGACGAACTCGACGCCGAAGACGTAATACATGCCCAATGCCTCTGCGAAGGCCCGGGCGACGTTTCTCCCACCGCTGCGGCTGCATCCCCGATCGGCCTCGCTCAGCAGGACGATGTCGGGCGGCGGCGCTGCCGAGGGAGCCGTGAGCGCCCGAAGCTGATCGTCGAGGCGCAGCCCTCGTTCCACGTTGTAGGCCCAGATGACCAGCTCGTCACCCGCTTCGGCCGCGCCCTCGCTGAAATCTCCGCCTTCGATCCGGCACTCCAACGAAGTCGGCCCGCCGGGGCCCGCCACACAGAGCGGACCCACCTCCTCGCCACCGGGGGGTGGCCAGGCGAACTCCGTCCAAACGGTCACCGCACCATCATCGTCCACCGGTGAGCGCTGGCGCGCACCTCTCGGAGGGACTTCGCCGCGTCCCGGCCTCGCCGGCTCGTGGACCGGACCCGGCCGCGGCACCTACGATCGGCACGGCGAGGTGCCCGACGCGGGCGCAGTTCGATTCGCCCATCGCTGAGAGGCCCACCGTGAAGGCTGCCGTCTACTACGACAACGGGCCCCCAGGGGTCCTCCACTACGAGGAGGTCCCGGACCCGGTCTGCGGACCCCGACAGGTCAAGATCCGTGTCGAGGCGATCAGCATCGAAGGAGGCGACACCCTCAACCGTGCCGGTGGCACCATCGAGTCGGCGCCACACATCGTCGGCTACCAATGCGCGGGCACGATCGTCGAGGTCGGACGCGGCGTCAGCGACCGCAGCGTGGGCCAGCGCGTCGCTGCGTTCATGTGGTGGGGTTCGCACGCCGAGCTCGCCGTGACCGAACCGGTGTTCACGTGGCCGATACCCGAGGGGGCCGACATCGTCGAGGCCGCCTGTGTCCCCGCCGCGTTCGGGACCGCACACGACTCCCTGTTCGAGTTCGGCAAGCTGCAGGCCGGCGAGACCGTGCTCGTGCACGCCGGAGCAAGCGGTGTGGGCGTCGGCGCGATCCAGCTGGCCAAGCGTGCCGGCGCGCGGGTTCTGGCCACGGCGTCGAGCCGTGACCGCCTCGACCGCCTCCATGAACTGGGCATGGATGTCGGCATCGACTACAGCGTCGATACGTGGGTCGACGAGGTCGCCGAGGCCACCGACGGCAAGGGCGCAGACCTCGTCGTGGACCCCGTCGGCGGCTCCATCCTGCAAGCCAGCATCAACTCGTGCATCGCCTACCGGGGCCGCATCGTTGCGGTGGGTCAGGCGGGCCGGGAGGGACGCGTCGTCGACGTCACGCCCTTGGTGCGCGGCAATCAGGCGCTGCTCGGCGTCCTGCTCGGCGCCGAGATGGCGACCGAGCGGGTGTTCACCATGATCAGCAGCCTGCTCGAGGACGCAGCAGCGGGTCGTATCAACGTCGTCGTCGACACGACGTTCCCACTCGCGGAAGCAGCCGATGCCCACGCCTACATCGAGAGCCGCCAAGCCGTCGGCCGAGTCGTGCTCATCCCCTGACCCACGGGGACCGCGAGCGCAACCGAAGCTACGGCGGCATCGCTCCCACGAAGATGACACACTCGGGTCAGTAGCGGCTGTGGGCACGACCGTGACGAAGGTGAACATGCTGTTCGGACTGAACTACCTACCCGTCTATCCGACGGCGATGGCCGAGACGGCCGCTGTCGCCGAGAAGGTGGGCTTCGAATCGCTGTGGATCGGCGAGCACATGCTCGTCCCCTTCGGCGGCACGCCCGATGGGGACCGGAACAACTGGCGCCCTGATTCACGCTTCCTCGAGCCGTGGGTCGCGCTGTCGCACCTGGCAGCGGTGACCGAGCGCATGCGACTCGGCACGAACGTCGCCGTGATCCCGATGCACCATCCGGTGCACCTCGCCCGCGAGATCGCCACCCTCGACGTGCTCTCGGGCGGGCGAGTGTCGATCGGGGTCGGCGTGGGTCTCGTTCCGGCGGAGTACCGGGCGCTCGGCCAGGAGTACACCAATCGCGGGGCCCGGCTCGACGAGATGATCGCGGTGATGCGCACGCTCTTCGACGAGCCGCAGCCGGAGTTCCACGGCCGGTTCTACGACTTCCCACCGTCGGGGTTCGAACCCAAGCCTACGCAGCGACCCGGTCCGCCGTTCCTCATCGGCGGATCGTCGGCCGCCGCGCTCCGCCGAACCGTCGAGCTCGGCGACGGTTGGCTCGGCGGGAGCCCCAACCCGCAAGCGGCGGCGAAGGTCGTCACCGAGCTCCAGGGACGACGGGAGCGCCTCGGCAAGGCACCACTGGAGATCACCCTCATCACCGGGTGGAGCAAGGGCTACGACGCCGAGCTCACCAAGGCCTACGAAGCCGCCGGCGTGCATCGACTCATCGTGACGCCGTGGACTTCGAGCCGCGCCGCCAAGGAAGGGATCGAGCAGTTCGCGCTCGACGCCGGGCTGTAGCACGGTGCGCATTGGGGGCCTCATCGGCGGCGCGACAGTCGAGGAGATCATCGCGAGCGTCCAGGGCTTCGCCGACGACGGGTTCACATCGGCGTGGCTCACCGACGCCTACGGCTTCGATCCGCTGACCATCTTCGCCATCGCAGGCCGAGACGTCCCCGACATCGAACTGGGTACCGCGGTCGTCCGCACCCACCCACGCCACCCCATGGAGCTCGCCCAGCAGGCGCTCACCGTCAATGCCGCGATCGGTGGGCGCCTCGCGCTGGGTATCGGCCCGTCGCACAAACCGTCGATCGAACGCCAATGGGGGCTTTCGTTCGACCGGCCCATCCGCCACGTGCGTGAGTACCTGTCGATCCTGCTCCCACTCGTGCGGGACGGCACCGTCGCCTTCCACGGCCAGACACTGTCCGCCGACGCCACCTTGTTCATCGACGACGGACGACCGTGTCAGGTGCTCCTCGGCGCGCTGGGACCGAAGATGGTGCACCTGGCGGGGTCGTTGGCCGACGGCACGGTCACGTTCATGACCGGACCGGATGCCTTGACCCAGTACCTGTGCCCGGCGCTGATCGCGGCCGCCGCAGACGCGGGCCGGCCGGCGCCTCGGGTCGTTGCCATGCTCCCGGTCTGCGTGACCGACGACGTCGACGAAGCGCACGCGCGCGTCGAGCGCGGGCTGTCGGCAATGGCCGGGCTCCCCTCCTACGCTGCGGCGGTCGCCCGGTCCGGCGGGTTGCCGCTCGTCGCCGGCAGCGAGGACCGCGTTCGCGACACCCTTGCGCGCCTGCAGTCAGCCGGCGTCACCGACCTAGTCGCGACGCGGGTGGCTCGCCGCGACAGCGACGACGCGCATCGCACCCGCGCCCTCTTGCGCGACGTCGCGGCGGAGGGGCGCGCCTGACGGTCCGACCCGCCCGCGGGGACGTCGTCAACGTCTGCTGATCTGGGTGGACAACAGCTCCGCGAGCCGAGAATCCGGGGTGGCGCGGGCCCCTGCATGTTCGATGACCCAGGCGGCGACGCGGGTCGCGCGCCGTGCCGCATCGAGCGGGCCGACCTCCTGGAGGTACGCAGCCAGGAACGCACCCGCGAACGAGTCGCCCGCGCCGGTGGCGTCGACGAGGTTGTTGGTCGCCGGCGGGATCCGGTGCGGGCCGTCGTCGAGCAACACCAGGGCGCCGTCGGCGTCGAGCTTCAAGATGATCAACGCCCCGGGATACAGCAACGCCAGAGCCGCGGCGATCTCGTCGGGCTCGGTGTACCCGGTGAGCATTGCTCCTTCTTCCTTGTTGGGAAGGAAGATGTCGACGCCGAGATCGGCGGTGACCGCGAGGAACTCCTCGACCCCCATCTCGCCGATCATCTGGAACGAGCTCGGGTCGAGTGACAAGGTCGCTCCGGCCTTCTTCGCGACGCGCGCTGCCTCACGCGCCGCCGACCGAGGCGGATCGACGAAGAAGGACCACGAGGTCAGGTGGAGATGCGTGGCAGCGCGGAGCACGTCGCGAGGCAGCTCGGAGGGCAACAGGAAGAAGTCGGCACCGTGGCCCGACACCATCGACCGCTCGCCGGTGTGATCGACGAACACCGCGACCGAACCGGTCAGGTGGTTGTCGGCTTCGACCAGGTGGGCGACGACCCGCTCGAGTGCGAGATTCTCACGCGCCAGCTCGCCGAAGCGGTCACGGCCGACCTTGCCGACGAAGTGGGACTCGATGCCACAGCGCGCCGCCCAGACTGCCACGTTCGCGGCACTACCCCCCGGCATCAGCGTCACCTCACCGAAGGTGTCGCCGCCGTGGAGCAGCTCGTTGTTGGTGCGGATCAGCACGTCCCAGGCGAAGTCACCGAGCGCACACAGGCGGACTGGCATCGCCCAAACCTAGCGCCCCCGGCACTCGTAGCCGCCACGTCTCCGAATTGTCCGTACAGGTGTCTGACACTTGCGCGAATGTCCGTACAGGTGTCTGACACCAAGCTCCGACACGGGACTCAACGATCGAGGAGGAGGTTCTCCTGCTCGACGACCGCACAGAGGTTGCCCTGCAGGTCGCGCATCGTGCCGTCGTAGAGACCGCGAATCTGCGTCGCCTTGCGCGGCCGCATGTGCAGCAAGGTCCACTCGTCGGCCCGCGCCGGGAGGTGGAACCACATGGCGTGGTCGAGGCTGGGGCCACCGTTGCCGACCCCCGGGCCCATGCGCCCGAAGCCCGACCCGAAATCAGACAGGTAGGTGAGACCGCATGACTGGCTGAGGCGGTCGTCGGGCAACGGGTGGCGGGTGCGCAACCACAGGCAGTCGGTGTGCAGGTGACGCCCGTCGACGACCTCGGTGCGGGTCACCTCCCAGCGTTCCACGAGAGGATCCATCCGCGGATGGGTCTCTCCCGGGGGAGGTGTGGGGACCTCGCTGTGGGCCATGGCATCGAGCACGCCCTCGTTCTCGCCGCGGTGGAACGACGCCAGCATCGAGAAGATGACCTCCCCGTCCTGGATGGCCGAAACGTGCCGCGCCGAGAACGAGCCGCCGTCGCGATCAGGATCGATACGCAGGATCACGGGTCGGTCACACTGGCCCCGGCGCAAGAAGTAGCCGTGGAGCGAGTGCGGGTGGCGGTCCTCGGGCACGGTCAGCCCCGCTGCCTTCAGCGCCTGGGCCGCCACCTGTCCGCCGTAGAGATGCCGACGCCGCCTGGCCGACTCGGCGTTGCGGCCCCGAAAGATGTTCCGGTCGATCTCCTCCAGCTCGAGCACCTCGGCGAGGGTTCCGGCATACAAGTCAGCGTCGTCCACAGGGCTCCTGGGTGGGACTTGCGCTCGGCCAGTCGGGGGTCCCGGCGTCACTGCGCGGTCCGAGATACTACATTCGACGTTCATGCGCGCCGCTATCTGCACGACTCACGGACCACCCGAGCTCCTCCAGATCGGCGAGCTGCCCGACCCCCGACCCGGCCCTGGTGAAGCCGTCGTCCGCATCGTCGCCGGCGCGGTCAACTTCCCCGACGTGTTGATCATGGCGAACGAGTACCAGGTGCGGGTACCGACGCCGTTCATCCCCGGTAGCGAGCTGAGCGGCGACGTCATCGCCATCGGCGAGGGCGTCACCGAGGTCGCAATCGGCGATCGGGTCTACGGCGGAGCGATGGTCGGTGCCTTCGCCGAACAGATCCTGCTCCCGGCCGCTCGTCTGAACCCGATTCCCGCAGGAGTGTCCTACGAAGCAGCCGCGGCGTTCGGCGTCGTCTACGGGACCGCCTACCACGCGTTGCGGTCCGTCGCGGAGGTCGCGGCCGGCGACACGGTTCTCGTCCTGGGTGCCGCCGGCGGGGTCGGCCTTGCCGCCGTCGAAATCGCCCAGGTGCTGGGCGCAACGGTGATCGCGGCAGCCTCCACCGAGGACAAACTCGCCGTGTGTCGCGAGCGCGGTGCCGAAGTGACGATCAACTACGGACGAGACGACCTTCGCGCAGCGCTGCGCGAGGTCGCCCCCGAGGGCGTCGACGTGGTGATCGACCCCGTCGGCGGCCCACTCGCCGAGGCCGCGTTGCGTGGTACCAACTGGGGTGGCCGATTCGTCACCGTCGGCTTCGCCTCGGGCGAGATCCCCCGAATTCCCCTGAACCTGGTGCTGCTGAAGGGAGTGATCGTGAAGGGGTTCGAGATCCGGACGTTCGGCGATCATGCCCCCGAGCTGTACAAGCGCGACCGTGCCGAACTGAACGCGCTGTTCGAGGCGGGGCGCATCGAACCCCACGTCTGCGCGACGTTCCCCCTCGACCGCACGGCCGAGGCGCTCAGGTTCGTCGCCGATCGCAAGGCCACCGGCAAGGTGCTCATCGCCCCCTGAGCGGGCCGCACACCGGCACGGGCTCCTGGCTAGCGCACCAACGGGTCCCGGGGCAGACCCAGGAGCCTCTCGGCGATCACGTTGCGCACGATCTCCGACGTACCGCCGGCGATCGTCAGGCAGCGGGTGAACAGATAGGTGTGGGCCACCGACTCGTTGCGACCCGAAACCGCCGCCGCCCCGACGAGCGAAAGACCGGTCTCGCCGACGTGCTGTGCGTGCTCAGCGGACAAGAGCTTGGTGACGTTCCCCTCGGGCCCGGGGGGGCCTCCGATCAGCGCCCGCATCACGTTGCGGACATTCAGGGATCGCATCGCGTGGTACTCCGCGAGTACCTCACCGACGCGGAGCGCAGCGCCGCGATCGCCCGGAGCATACTCCTCGGCCAACGGCACCAGCTCGGGAGCGAACATCCCCGCCGGGCCACTGTTGTTGCCGCCGATGGACACGCGCTCGTTGCCGAGGGTCGCCCGGGCAACACTCCAGCCCTGATTGATCTCGCCCACGACGTCGTCGTCGGGGCAGAAGTAGTCGTTGAAGAACACCTCGTTGAACATCTGCTGGCCGGTGATCTCGGTGATCGGCCGGATCTCGACGGCGTCGGAACGCAGGTCGATGGCCATCGTCGAGACGCCGGCGTGCTTGGGTGCATCGGGATCGGTGCGGACGGTCGCGAGACCCATCTGGCATCCCTGGGCGCCGGAGGTCCAGACCTTCTGACCGTTGACCAGCCAGCCGCCCTCGACTCGCGTGCCGCGCGTCTTGATGCCTGCGGCATCGGAGCCTGCGTCGGGTTCGGAGAACAGCTGGCACCAGCGTTCCTCACCCATCAGACCCGGCTTCATCCAGCGCTCGAGCTGATCGGGGTTGGAGCACTGCGACAGCGTCAGCAACACCCAGGATCCGATCCCGAGCTGCACCTTCGGGATGTCGCCGAGCTCCTCGTCGATCACCAGCTGTTCCACCGGACCGGCGCCACGTCCGAAGGGCTTGGGCCAGTGCGGCATGAAGTACCCGGACTCAACGAGCGCGCCTTGGCGCTGCGACTCGGGAAGGGCGTCGTAGGTCGCTCGGAACGCCCGGGCCTCGGCCCGGTACTGCTCGGCCTCTGCAGGCATCTCGATCGAATGATGCAGCGTGGCACCCCCAGCAGCGAGGTCGAAGACGTCGCCGGCGGCGTGATCGCCATCGAACAACGCAGTGAGTGTCGCTGCCCGTCGGAGGAAGAGGTGCGCGTGGTGCTCCCAGGTGAAGCCGATGCCGCCATGCAGCTGGATGTTCTTCTGCGCGCAGCGCTGGAAGCCTGGCAGTGCACGCGACAGCGCCACCGCCGCGGCAAGGGTGGCATCGGGATCGTGGATCTGCTCGATCGCCTCCCAGGTGGCGGCGTTCGCGAGCTCGACGTCGACGAGCATGTTCGCAGCGTGGTGCTTCACCGCCTGGAAGGTGCCGATGACGCGCCCGAACTGCTCACGCACCTTCGCGTAGTCGACGGCCATGTCCATGGCCGCACGGGCGCCGCCGGTGGCCTCCGCCGACACGAGCACCATGGCGAGCAAGCCGGCGGTCGACACGGCACCGGGCAGCACGCTCTCGCTGCCGACGGCCACGCCGTGGAAGGTGATGTCGGCGAGGGACCTGGTGCGATCGAGCGCGTCTGTCGCCCGGACCGAGACGCCGTCACCCACCGGCACGACAACCAGGTCGTCGCCGACGGTGACGAGGAAGAGCTCGGCTTCGGCTCCGCCCAACACGGCGGTCGCCGAACCGCTGATCGTGTCGCCCTCGCGGGAGACGGCGCCGTCGAAGACCACCGCCGCGGTCTTGGTGCCCGTTGCCAGGTCCGGCAACAGGGCGGCGCGCTGCGCGTCGGACCCGCACCGGTCGATCGTCGCCGATGCGATCACCGTCGGCAGGTAGGGGTCGGGAGAGACGACTCGGCCGAGTTCCTCGACGATGATCGCAGCCTCGAGCAACCCGAAGCCCTGACCGCCGTAGGCCTCCGGGAGATGCAGGCCCAGCCACCCGAGACCGCTGATCTCGTCCCAGTAGACGGGCTTGCCCGCCGGGGCGCCGTCGAGCGCGGCGTGCGCCAGGCGCAGGACCGCCTTGTCGGCGAGGAACGACCGAGCGACCTCGGCGAGCGCCTGATGATCTTCGGTGAGGGCGAGCGACATGGAGAATCCTCTCGGGTGTTGCGGGAAGCCGACCCGGAGACCGCGGTAGCCACGGGTCGAACGCCACCAGAGGCTAGCGGCCCGCAGTCCTGGCAGCCTGGTCGAACGACGCCACTGTCATGGCTGTCACGTGCCAGGTACCACGCAGCGCAGAGGTTGGTCAGGCCCGAGCGAGGGTGGCGCAGCCGTGCAACGGATGTTCGATGTCGACGGGGGCGACCCGCGCGCCGGTGGCAGGCTCGAGATCGACGATGAGCGCCTTCGGGTTACGTGCCTCGGAGGGGGATCCGGGGTACCACGCGGGCACCGGATGAAGAGTGACCTGCTGGGTGACGTGGATGTGGCCGAGCGCCACGTAGTCGGCCCCGGTCGCGACGATGTGCTCGTCTCGGATCACCGATGACCGACCGAACGTCATGCGTTCGTCGCCGTGGAGGCCGTGGCCCATCACGACATACCAACGGTCGCCGGGGTGGTCGGCTGCCCCGTGCAGAGGCTGATACTCCGGTCGATGCTCGTCCATCGCCTTGCCCCAGATCCGCAGGGCGCCGTCGAGCAGATCGAGTTGCGAGCCGCCGTGGTCGAGGAGCAGGTGCACCCCGGACTCCCCGACGACATGGTCGTAGCGGGCGTACACCGAGGTTGCATCGTGCACGTCGTGGTTGCCCACCAGAACGATCACGTCGACACCGAAGCTGTCGAGCGCACCGAAGACGGTGCTCACGAACTCCTCGGGCATGCGGCTGTGGTCGAAGAGATCCCCCGCGATGAGCATGGCATCGACCGCGTGGGTCTCGACCAGCTCCCGCAGCGCGCCGAGCACGCACAGACACTGTTCGAGGTGATCGCCGGGTGCCTGACGCCGGTGCGGCGCCAGGTGGATGTCGGAGGTGTGGAGGAGGCGGATGGGCCGGCGGTCGTGCACGATGCGCACAGGTTACCCCCCATGACCACTCGGCGGTCAGGCTGAGCAGCCCGGTCGTCGTGGCTGTGGTAAACCGCACGCCAAGCACCTCGTTCGGTCGGACCCGCCCGGCGCCGACGGACCAAGCGCATGGAGGCCCTGTGGACAGCACCCTGTGGGACGAACGCTACGCGGCGAAGGACTACGTCTGGACGGTGACCGTCAACCAGTTCGTCGAGGCCAACCTCGCGTCGCTCGAGCCGGGGACCGCCGTCGACCTGGCTGCCGGCGAGGGACGCAATGCCGTCTGGCTGGCAGCGAGAGGCTGGAAGGTCACCGCCGTCGACTTCTCCAAGGTCGGTCTCGAAAAGGCGCAGCGTCTCGCTGCCGACAACGACGTCGAGATCGAGACCGTCCAGGCCGATGCGCTGACCTGGGAGCCCGAAACTCCGGTGGACCTCGTCGTGTTGAGCTACCTCCAGCTGCCCACCGAGCAGCGACTCACCGTGCTCGACCACGCTCGCAACTGGCTCAACCCGGGCGGCACGTTGTTCGTGATCGCTCACGACCGACGCAACGTCAACGGGGGTTACGGCGGACCCCAGTCACCCGAGGTCTGCTACGACCCTGCCGAAACCGTTGCGGCCCTCGTCGGGCTCGACGTCGTCACCGCAGAGGTGGCCGAGCGACACGTCACCACCGACGATGGTCCCAAGACCGCACTCGACACACTCGTCGTGGCACGCCGGCCGGCATGAGCCGCCGGTCGATCTCGGACAGGCCGACACGAACACTCTGGGGGAGCACATGACAACTGCACTGGAAGGCATCGAGGTCCTCGATCTCACCACGGGGCTGCCCGGCGCCATCGCCACGATGGTGTTGCGCGACAACGGCGCTCGCGTGGTGAAGGTCGAGCCGCTGTCGGGGGATCCCCAACGCACCGAGCCCGCCTTCGCACAGTGGCATCGGGGCAAGGAGAGCGTCGCTGTCGACCTCGCCACCGCTGAAGGACGCGCCGACGTGCGGGCCCGTGCCGCAACCGCCGACGTCGTCGTGGTGAGCTGGCGTCCCGGCGTCGCCGAGAGACTCGGCCTGGGATACGACGAGCTCGCCGCCGCCAATCCCAGCCTCGTGTACTGCTCCATCACCGGCTTCGGACCCAAGGGCCCCTACGCGCAGCTCCGCGGGTACGAGGCCATCGTCGGCGCGAAGGCAGGCGTGATGGCTTACACAGATCGCCCACGATTCGCCGCCATCCCCGGCGCAAGCTACGGCGCGTGTCACGGTGCCCTGCAAGGCATTCTCTCGGCGCTCTACGTGCGCGAGCGCACCGGCAGGGGTCAGCGTGTCGACACCAGCCTCGTCCAGGGTCTCACCGCCTATGACCTCTACGAGTGGCTCGGCCCACAGCTGCAGGGCGAGAGCGCCGCCAAACCCCGCGCCGGTTTCACGTTCTCCAGCGTGGCCGGCATGATCGCGTTCACCAAGGACGGTCGGTTCCTCCAGTTCTCGAACTTCCGACCCCACCTCGTCGAGGCGTTCCTCGGCGCCATCGGTCTCTCCGACTGGTACCGCGATGCCATGGAACGCCAGACGCCGCCCGCCGAGATTCAGGAGGGGGTGCTGCGGCGCATGCACGAGAAGACGCTCGACGAGTGGATGGACATCTTCATGGCCATCGACGACATCGGCGTCGAGCCGTTCCGCACCCCCATGGAGGCGCTCGATCATCCGCAGGCCGTCCACAACGGCAACGTGCTCGAGGTCGAGGACCCCGACCTCGGCAAGACCCGCCAGCTCGGTCCGCTCGTACGCCTGGCGAAGACCCCATCGGAGCCACAGGTCGGCGCCCCACGACTGGGTTCGCCCTCCCCTGTCGAGACCGCGCCCGGCACCCGATCTGTGGACACCGGCAAGGAGGCCCCCTCCAAGGGTCCACTCGAGGGCGTGACCGTGCTCGAGCTCGCGTGGTTCTACGCAGCGCCCTTCGGGACTGCACTCCTCGCCGACCTGGGTGCGCGGGTCATCAAGGTCGAGAGCGCCTTCGGCGACCCCCACCGCCACCAGAATCCGCTCGACGAGTACGCCGGAGTCAAGGCGCTCTGCGGAAAGGAGAGCATCGTCGTCGACTACCGCACCGAGGAGGGCCGCACCATCCTCCACCAGCTCGCCGCCATGTCGGATCTGGTGATGCGCAACTACCGTCAACAGAACAGCGTCGCCACCGGCGACGACTACGACAGCCTGGTCGGCGTCAACCCCGACCAGGTGTATCTGTATGCAGGAGCGTACGGAGCAGACGGGCCCTTCACGACACGGCCGGCGTTCGCCCCCACCATGGGCGTCGCGGCCGGGCAGAAGGCCTACCAGCTCGGCTGGAAAAGAGCGTTGCACCACACCGAGGACATCACCTTCGAGGAGGGCCTCGACCGTCTCGCCGCGGTGCAACGAAACAGCGGCGGCGCCACCGCCAACGCCGATGCGGCCGCTGCCTTGGCGGTGGGCAGCGCCCTGTTGCTCGGCCTGGTGGCCCGCCAACGTCACGGCACCGGTCAGTATCTCGAGACGTCGATGCTTTGCTCGAACGCCTACGTGGTGTCCGACGAGTACTTCGCCTACGAGGGCATCGAGCCGCGCCCGCACCATGACGAGAACGGCACCGGGCCCCTCTACCGCCTCTACCAGGTGGCCGACGGTTGGGTCTTCCTGGCTGCGCCCGCAGCCCCGCAGTGGGACGCGCTCTGCGCCGGCCTCCAAGCGGCCACCGGTGTCGAGCTTGCCGGAGACGCTCGCTTCGCGACCCCGGCCGACCGCGAAGCCAACCCCGACGCGCTCGCCACCTCGATCGGCAACGCCCTTGCGCCACATCGGGCGGCCGACCTCGAGGCAGCGTTGTCGGGCTACGACGTCGCGTGTGCCGAGGTGAACCCCAACCCGTTGTCGACCTTCACGATCACCGATCCCGCCATGACCGAGAACGGGTTCACCCGTCCGATCATCCACCCGCTGTTCGGCACGGTGGAGCGCCACGGCCCCATTGTCGAGCTGTCCGAGACACCCGGGGTGGCGGGCACCAGCTCGCTCATCGGTGAGCACACCCGACCCATTCTGCGCGAGCTCGGCTACACCGAGGACGCCATCGAGGATCTGGCCAAACGGCAAGTGATCGGCTGGCACGCCGAGATCGGTTGACCACGCCGCACCCGCCCTGCGACAACAAGGGTTCGGTGTCAGGTCGGCGGTAGCGTCGTCGGCCGTAGCCGACCGACGCGCACTGGAGCCGAGCCGACCAATGGCTGACGACCCGACGACCATCGATCGCCTCATCGCCGCATGCGGCGTGACACCGACCGACGAGAACCGAGCCGTCGGCGCGACCGACCACGGCATGGCCCCCCGAGTCGGCATCTTCGGCGGCCAGATGATCTCCAAGAGCCTCGCCGCCTGCGCCCACACCGTTCCCGACGGTTCGGTACCGGAGTCCATGCACGTGAACCTGCTCTCGGGCGGCCAGGTTGGGGAACCGATCGAGTTCCACGTCGAGCGAGTACGCGATGGCCGCAACCTGCAACACCGTGAAGTGCGCGGTTACCAGGACGGCAAGATCATCGTTCAGGCCACGGTCGTGTGCGCGATGGAACGGGTCGGCCTCGACTGGCAGCTGCATCCTGCACCGCCGGCGGGTCCACCGGATCTGGGCCCCGATGCCCACGAGCCCTGGGGCCGTTTCCTCGGGTGGAACGTCTTCGAGGTCGCCCACCCACAGACCGACGACCCCGAACCCCCGTCGCATCCGATCTGGGTCCGGAGCCCGGTCCCGGTGCCCGGTGATCCCTGGATGCGCGCCGCAATCTATGCGTTCTGGTCCGATTTCGGACCCAACTGGTCGATCCGGGTCAGCCACCGCGACCTCACCGGCAACGCCGACCACGTGGGATCGGTCAGCGCGACCCACTCGATCTGGTTCCATCGACTGACACCGGTCGACCAGTGGCACCTCTTCGACGCCCAGACCCACTCGATCGCCCACCATCAAGGCATGGTCCACGCGACCCTGCACGACGCGTCGGGCAAGCTGAACGCCTCCGTCAGCCAGGGCATCTACATCCCCGCCTGAATCGACGGCGAGGGGTTCCGACGCTCACTCCAGCGCGAGGGGCGACTCGGCGGCAGGCGTGAACAACTCGATCTCGAGGCCGTCGGGATCGAACACCGTGATCGACGAGCCGATCGTCGGCTGGTGTTCGATCTCGACTGCGAGACCGCAGTTCGCCAGGTGCCGCTGCCACGATTCGAGCGCGTCGAGCGTCGGGACGTGCATGGCGACGTGATCGAGACGCTCACCCTCCGACGACGACGGAGCCAGCTCGGTTGTGGTCGGGCGGAGCAGAATCATGAAGCCGGCCCCCGGGTGACCGAAGGTGGAGAACCCGTCGGCACGCACCTTCTCGAAGCCGAGGATCTCCTCGTACCAGCGGGCGCTGCGGGCCCAGTCGGTGACCCGGATCACGAGATGGGCAACTCCAACGATCGCAGCCATGGGCCGACGCTACCCGATCGGAGCGCGCGCTCGATCGGCGAGCCGTGACCGGTCCCATGGCGAACGACACACGCGGCCCCATCGCGCGACCCGATACTGTCGTCGGAGCCGGCGCGTCGGGCCGAAGGCGTTTCCGGCCTCCCCGGCGACGATTCACCGTTCGCCCCATCCCCGGCGGTCGCCCGTGTCCTCTGCTCCCGAAGCCCGAACCAAGCTGTCGCAGGACCGGATCGCCTTCGGCTCGCTCGCGCTCGGACTCACCCTGGGAGCGGTCGGCCCCTCCATCCTGCGGTCTGCGGAGTCGACAGGGATCCTCTTCGCAGCCTGGCGGATGCTGTCGGGCGCGGCCTTGTATCTCGTGATCATGCGGCTTCGCGGCATGCGCCTGACCAGCCAGATGCTGCGTGACGGCGCGCTGGGAGGCGCCTTTTTCGGCCTCTCGATCGGCCTGTTCTATGCAGCGGTCGCGCACACGAGCGTCACCAACGCGATGCTCATCAGCGCGCTGCGTCCGGCGATCGTGATCGCCGTCGTCGGCCCGCTGATGCACGAACGCGTGCGGGCACAGACCGTCTTTTGGACCGCGGTCGCCATCGCCGGCGCGGCCTTCGCGGTGGTCGCCGGCTCCAAGGGAGGCGGTGAAGCATCGTTCACCGGCGATGCGATCGCGCTGGCCGGCGTGTTCGCCGGCACCGGCTATCTCATCGCGACGAAGCAGGGTCGCAAGCACTACGACTCCTTCAGCTTCACCACGGCGATGATGTTCAGCGGGGCAGCCATCCTCTTTCCCCTCGCGCTTGTCACCGGCGATGGCATCGGTCTCCCGCCCGCGGCGGACTGGAAATGGATCCTGGCCATGGCGGTGATCCCGGGGTTCGGGCATGTCCTCAACAACTACTCCGTGGCGCACCTCCCCCTGGCGGTCGTGTCGAATGCTGCGTTGTTGAACCCCGGCGTGGTCGCGGCGATCGCCTGGGTGCTGATCGACGAGCGGATCCTGTTCACCGACATCGTGGGCATGGCGATCACCGTCGCCGCCCTCGGCATGGTCGTCTGGAGCGCCCCGAGCCCGCCGATCCCCCCGTCGGCGCACGCTTCGGAAGCCTCCGACGACGCCACCGACGCCACCGACGCCACCGACGACGCCACCGAAGCCGTGTGAGCGTCGACACCCGGCGCGCCACGATGACCTGATCGACGCAGTGTCCCGCGCCGCCGCGCACACCGCCCTTCGGAGGACCGGCGCGGATGGACGACGATCGCCAAACGGTCAGCTCACGGGTCGACTCGCCTCCTAAGCTCCGTCGATGGCCACAGCCGAGATCCGCGGAACCAGAATCGTCTACGAGTCGACGGGCCGAGGTGAGCCCCCTCTCGTGTGGGGTCACGGACTCACGAGCAGTCGGGCAAACGAGGACGCGTACCCGTTCGTGCGCCTCCACGACGTCGCCCGAGATCGCCAGGTGGTGCGCTACGACGCACGCGGTCACGGCGGGTCGGGCGCCTTCGGCGATCCGGCCGAGGGGAGCTGGGCCGAGCTCGCCGTCGATCAGGTGGAGCTGATCGATCACCTCGGCCTCGACGAGCTCGCCGTGGGAGGCGCGTCCATGGGGGCGGCAACGGCCTTGCATGCTGCCTTGTTGCTCCGCGACCGACTCCGGGCCCTGGTGCTCGCGATTCCCCCGACGGGTTGGGAGACCCGTCGGGCGCAGGCGGGGATGTATCTCGAACGCGCCGACATCGTCGAGACCCAGGGGGTCGAGCCGCTGATCGCGCGGATGTGGGAGGCCCCCACGCCCGACCCCTACGACCCCGACGCGCATCGCGCCCGCACCGCTGCTCGCATGCGGGCCAGCGATCCGGCGCAGCTCGCCGCCGCGTATCGCGCGGCCGCCACCGCCGACCTCCCCGATCCGGCAGCCATCGCCACGATCCCCACCCCCACGCTGATCGTTGCCTGGACCGGCGACCCGGGCCATCCCGTTTCCACGGCCAACCGGCTCGCCGAGCTCCTCCCCCACGTCCACCTGTCGGTCGCATCGACGGCGTCGGCAATGGAAGCCTGGACCGACGAAGTCCGCTCGTTCCTGGCGGCGCATTGACCGATGTCCGCCGCGTCGGGGCGGCATCGACGGGGGTCGCACTTGCGCGACCGCCCATACTCTGCGAACTTGCTGCACGGCGTCGGCCGCTCGCTGCCGCACAACACCGGACCCGACAGAGGAGCACTGACATGGGCCGTATGGTCGTTCTCGCAAACGCCGTCGAAGGACGCGACGAGGAATACAACGAGTGGTACACCAACGTCCACATCCCCGAGGTGTTGGCGGCGGGCTTCACCGCTGCCCAGCGCTTCAAGATGGCCGACGCACAGATGGGCGAGGTGCCCCACCGCTACCTCGCGATCTACGAATTCGACGGTTCCGCAGCCGACGCGCTGGCGAACCTCGGGGCCGCAGCACCCAACTTCAACCGGTCCGACGCCAGCGCCGGCGGAGCGATCCTCTACTTCGCCGAGGAACTGACGCCTCGTATCACCCTCTGACCTCCACCCGGTGAGCGACGACAACCCGACCGACCTGTCGCACGGAGATGGCTCGGAGCAGCACTTCGTCGATCTCCTCGCGCTTCACATGTGGCCCGATTCCGCAGGCCCGCGCGGCCAGTCCCGCGTTCGACCCTCGATGTGGGTACCAGGCACCGAACGGCCCCGTTTGGGAGTGTTCGCCACCATGGTCGACATGATCGGCGGCCTGCTTCCCGAGGGCCTCGTCACCCCTACGATCGACCTGCGCATCTCGGTCGTCGACCGACTTCCGAGCGCAGGCGTCATCGACCTCGAGACCACCACCTTGAAGCTCGGGCGCCGATTCCTGGTGTCGGAGACCCTGCTCCGGAGCGAGGGGCGGCTCTTCGCGCGTGGATCGACCACGTTCCTGAGCGACGTGAAGCCCGACCACAGCCTCTACCGCGACAATCCCGAGCCCGAGGTCGACATCGAATCGTTTGATGCGCTCATGGCACCAGTGGCGGTCGATGCGACGACGCTCCTGCTCGTGCCCCGGCCGGGGCTCAACAACGGAATGCGGCACACCGTGCAAGGCGGTGTCCAGGCGACCTTCTGCGAGCTCGTGGCCGAACACGTGCTCGGTGGTGACGCAGAGATCACCGACCTCGACGTGCGGTACCTCCGCAGCATGAAGGCCGGCCCCATGCACGGCACTGCGGAGGTGCTCGGCACTGCGCACGGGCAGGTATCGGTGCGCGTCCTGTTGACCGACGTCGGCGCCGGAAACCGCCTCGTGTCCTACGCGGCCATTTCCGCGAGCGTCTGAACCCGGCGAGGACGACCCCGGCACAAGGGCGACCTCAGCTGCGTTGGGTTCCGACCTTGAGGTCCTTGAACGCGACGTCTCGGTCAACCGACGGTTCCTTGGGCAGGCCCAGGATCCGTTCACCCATGATGTTGAGTTGGATCTGCTCGGCGCCACCTTGGATGCCGTGGCACGGGGCGGTGAGGATGCTCTCGGCAACGTCGGTACCGGCGAGCATCGCCGCGGGGCCGGCGATGTCGGCGATCAGGTCGCGGTAGAGGCGCACCACCCGCACACCACCGAGGTACGCCACCGAGGACTGGGTGCCGGCAGCGGCCGACGAAACGAGCGAGCGCTCCCCCGTCCACCGGAGGGCCTGGCTGAAGGCATAGAGGTGGGCGATGCGCTGCCGGATCCTCGGGTCGCCCAGGCACCCGTGCTCCCGAGCGAGATCGAGAAGCGTGTCGATGTCGGAGATCGGCAACCGATTCGCGTCGCGCCCCATCTCCGCCGCGTCGCGGGCCACGCCGGCGGGCAGGTCCAGGAACCCGCGTCGCTCCCCTCCCGTGACCGTCTTCAGGACACCATCGCCGCCGCCGGCGTGCTCGGCCCGCTCGTGGTTGAGGACGTGCAGCGCAACCGACCAGCCCTCGTCGGGGGCACCGAGTCGGCAGGCATCCGCGACCCGTGCATCGGTCAGGAAGGCCTCGTTGAACTCGGCAGCACCGTTCATCTGCCTGATCGGGCGAACCTCCACGCCGGGCTGGTGAATCTCGATGATGAAGAACCCGATTCCCTTGTGCTTGGGGACCTCGACGTTCGTGCGCGCCACGAGCAGCGCCTTGTCGGACTCGAGCGTCCCCGAGTTCCACACCTTCTGGCCGTTGACGATCCACTCGTTGCCATCGCGCACGGCCTTCGTCTGGACCGATGCGAGGTCCGATCCGGCGCCGGGCTCACTGAAGAACTGGCCCCAGCTCTCGAGACCACGACCCACCGACGGCAGCCAGCGTCGTTTCTGCTCCTCGGTGCCATAAGCGATGACGACGGGAGCGCCCATCAACGTCGCCGCACCGCCGGGAGGACCGAGCACGTTCGCTGCAGCCATTGCGTCGTGCACGACGGCAGTGGCCCCGACCGGCAGGCCCTTGCCGCCGTATTCGACTGGCCAGTGGGGGAACGCCCAGCCCGACTCGTACAGCAGCCCCCACCAGTCGCGCGTCGAGCGCTGCGGATCCCAGTTCTCGCGCAGCCAGGTCGACACCTCGGCGCGGATCCGGGCGGGATCGAATGGGGTCGTGGTGGTCATCAGAGCAGCCTCGTCTCTCGGTCAGGGAGCCTGGTGGAGGGTACGTCGCGCGAACGCCGTCACCCACGGATCGACACCGCCCCCGATCTCCGGTCCAGGCCGCGAAAATGGTGCGCTGAGCCTTTCATCGACCGGACCATGCGACTAGTTTCACAAGCTAAGGAGCCCTCACCGGTACAGCGAGGCTCGCTGTACGTTCCGGCGAGGGGCATGCATGAGCCAGAAACTCGGATTTCCCGTCTTCGACGGCGACAACCACCTCTACGAGACCGCCGAGGCGCTGACTCGGCACCTTCCCGAGCAGTACAAGGGAGCCATCGACTACGTCCAGGTCCACGGGCGCACCAAGATCATGGTTCGTGGTCACGTCTCGGACTACATCCCCAACCCGACCTTCGACCGCGTCGGGCGACCGGGCGCGCAGGAGGAGTACTTCAAGATCGGCAACCCGGAGGGCAAGTCTTCCCGGGAGATCATCGGGCGCGGCATCGACTGCCCCGACGCCTTCCGTTTCGCCGAGCCGCGTATCCAGCTCCTCGACGAGCAGGACATCGACTACACGTTCATCATCCCGACACTGGCAAGCCTCGTCGAAGAGCGCATGAAGGACGACCCCGACCTCTGTGCGGCGGCGATCCACGCCCTCAACCGCTGGATGGCCGAGGAGTGGCCCTTCACGTTCGAGGGACGTCTCTTCTCCACCCCGGTGATCACCCCCGGCGAGGTCGATCATGCGATCGCCGAGCTCGAGTGGGTGCTCGAACAGGGCGCCCGGGTCATCTTGATGCGCCCCGCTCCCGCGTGGGGCTATCGCGGTCCGCGTTCGTTCGGGCTGCCCGAGTACGACCCCTTCTGGGCCCGTGTCCAAGAGTCGGGGATCCTCACCATCATCCACGCCTCCGACAGCGGCTACGGCCGGTACACCAACGAGTGGGTGGGCGAGCGCACCGAGATGCAGGCCTTCGCCGAGGCCAACGCGTTCTCGCACGCAGTCGGGCTCAACAAGCGCGACATCCAGGACGCAGTCACCGCCCTGATCTGCCACGGCACCGTCGACCGCTTCCCGAACCTGAAGTTCGCACTCATCGAGAACGGCGCAGGCTGGGTTCCCGGCATGCTCAACAACCTCGACCATGCCTACCGCGACATGCCCCACAAGTTCACCGAGAAGCCGTCCGATACGTTCAAGAACAGCTTCTGGATGCATCCGTTCCACGAGGAGGACCCGCGCGACCTCGTCGAACTGCTCGGTGCCGATCATGTGATCTTCGGATCCGACTTCCCCCACGTGGAAGGCCTCGCCGACCCGTTGTCCTACGTCAACGAGCTCGCCGGCCTTCCCCAGGACGACATCGAGAAGATCATGGGCGGCAATCTGATGAAGCTCATGGGAATTGCTGCATGACAATGCCCGCAGGGACTGCGGCCTAGTCCCCTCCAGGCAGCAGCCCCAACGCGCCGAGACCCGTGCCCGACTTCATGGGCACGGGTCTCGCCGCGTCCGGCGCACCGCGTGTGTTTTCCTCATGGCTGGCGGGCAACGACCGATGGCGTCGGGGGTCGGCGGTCCTGTCCGTTCGGCTCGGATCCACCGATCCCCTCACCGAACCGGAGCAACCGTGAAGTCCCATCGCATCGTCGCCACCCTCCTCGTGGTCGTTCTCGGACTCGGCACCGCCGCCTGTGGCGAGCGCGCCGAGGACTACAGCGACGCCGAGTTGCACGACCGGCTCGTCGAAGTCCTCAGCGAGGACGGCACCTTGACCAGAGCGCAGGCCGACTGCACGGTGACCGGACTGTTCGACAGCCTCGAGCGCGACGAACTCGATGACGTCGCGAACGCGCAGACGGAGTCCGACCTCACCCCCGAACAGACCCAGCTGCTCACCCAGATCCTCTTCAGCTGCCTCTGAGCCGGGCTGCGTCTGCCCTCGCAACGCGATCAGCCCGCGACGCCTGCGAGGCAGAACGCCACCAGGTGTTCGACGTCGTCAACCGTCGGCGCCTCCCTCCGCCAGAGGAATTCCTCCATGAGGTTCATCGTCGCCAAGAAGACGACAGCGGTGGCGCGCTCGGGTTGGGCCACGCTGAGGTCGCCGACCGCGTCGGCCAACAACGAGCGGTGCGGGACGGTGCGGTCACGGCCGCGATCTCCGAGACTCGACCCGTTCCACAGCACCGCTCGGGTCTGGTCGGCAACCTGGGGATTCGATGCCTGAGCCATGACCCCGGCGATCCAGGCACGCAGCCGACCCTCTGGTGTGGCGGCTTTGGCCATCTGATGCGCGAGGTACCCCGCGAGACGCTCGGCTCCAGCTTCGAGTATCGCGGCCACCAACTCCGCCTTACCGGCGAAGTGCCGGTAGAACGCGTCGTTGGAGAGACCTGCTGCTGCGACGATGTCGGCCACCCGCGGGCTGCGTTCGGTGCCACAGGAATGGATCACCGCAAGCCCGGCGTCGAGCAGGCGCTGCACCTCGTCGGCGTAGGTCGCTTCGCGCGCCGCGAGCGAGCGCTGCGCGATGCGCTCGGCGACGCCGCCTTCCTGGGCGTTCTCCGCGGCGCGTGCCTCGTCGGCCCCATCGCCAGCGGAGGGTCCGCCAACGGCGGAGTCGTCGGCATGAGGAATTGCATTCTGCACACCCAGAATTGTATTCTGCCCGGCAAGGATCGGGCAAACCCGCCCCACCCGTACTGCAAGGAGCCCCAATGGCCTGGGATTTCGAAACCGACCCTGAGTACCAGGAGCGACTCGACTGGGTCGCGGAGTTCGTCGAGGAGGAGGTCAAACCCCTCGACCTGATCCTCGGAAGCCCCTACGACAAGAGCGACCCGCGCGTCATCGACCTCATCCGGCCCCTCCAGCAGCAGGTCAAGGACCGCGAGCTGTGGGCCTGCCACCTCGGCCCCGACCTCGGCGGACCCGGGTATGGCCAGGTCAAGTTGGCCCTCCTCAACGAGATCCTCGGCCGCTCTAGCTGGGCGCCGACCATCTTCGGCACCCAGGCACCCGACACCGGCAACGCGGAGATCCTCGCGCACTACGGCACCGACGAGCAGAAGGCGATGTACCTCCAGCCGCTGCTCGAGAACCACATCTCGTCGACCTACTCGATGACCGAACCCCACGCCGGAGCCGACCCCACGCTGTTCACCACGCGCGCCGAGCGCGACGGCGACGAATGGGTCATCAACGGCTACAAGTGGTTCTCGTCCAACGCCCGATGGGCCAGCTTCCTCATCGTCATGGCGGTCACCGATCCCGATGTGAGCGCATACCAGGGCATGTCGATGTTCATCGTCCCCGCCGACACCGCCGGAGTGAACATCATCCGTCACGTCGGCCTCGGCACCGAGGACGAGTCCGAAGGCAGCCATGCCTACATCCACTACGACAACGTGCGTGTGCCCGCCGACCACGTGCTCGGCGGCGAGGGGCAGGCGTTCGCGATCGCCCAGACCCGCCTCGGCGGCGGCCGTATCCACCACGGTATGCGGACCATCGCGACCGTGAAGCAGGCGTTCGACCTGATGTGCGAGCGAGCACTGGCCCGCGAGACGCGCACCGGGCCGCTGGCATCGCTCGGCATGACCCAGGAGAAGATCGCCGACAGCTGGATCGAGATCGAACAGTTCCGGCTGCTCGTGCTCCGCACCGCCTGGCTGATCGACAAGCACAACGACTACAAGCGCGTCCGCGGCGACATCTCCGCCGTGAAGGCCGCGATGCCCAAGGTGCTCTACGACGTCGTGCAACGATCGATGCACCTGCACGGCTCACTCGGGATCTCGAACGAGATGCCGTTCTCGCGCTGGATGGTCTCCGCAGAATCTCTTGCGCTCGCCGATGGCCCCACCGAGGTCCACAAGGTCACCTTGGCCCGGCAGATCCTCAAGAACTACCGACCCCACGAGGGCCTGTGGCCGAGCGCGCACATTCCGACCCAGAGGGCGTCGGCACGCCAGAAGCTCGCGCACTTCCTCGAACTCGAGGTCGGGAACGAGTCACCGATCAGCTGAATCCCAGCACTCGGCACACTGCCGACACGGAACGTACGCTCTCCGTCGTTTCGCGTCGGCATCGCCGCGCCCGGACCAGCTCGAAGGAGATCACGACCTCATGGCCGATGCCGCGTACATCGTCGACGGGAACCACGTCACCCCCACCGACTACGCACGGGGCCCCTGGTTCGCCGACCAGCAGCACGGTGCGTGTCTCCTGGGCCTCCTCACGCGATTCATGGAACAGCTCCCGAGCTACCAACCCATGCGGTTCACCCGCGTCTTCGCCGACCTCAGTCGCGCCGTGCCCATGGTGCCGTTCACTGTGGAACCACGAATCCTGCGTGACGGGAAGCGCCTGCAAAGCCTCGACGCGAGCCTGCTCGTCGATGGGGAGACGATGGCGCGTGCGGTCGCAATGCGCATCCGCAGCGCCCCGGGCCTGGTCCCGGACTCGATCCCCCGTCCGGTGCACGACGATGCTGCGCCACCGCTCAGCGGGCGCCCCCAGGACTTCGACCCGGGCTATGTCAACTTCCACGGGTGCCTCGAAGCTCGCTCCGACGATGACGTCCACGACGGCGCTCCCACGTGGTATCGCATGGTCCTGCCCCTCGTCGCCGGGGAGACGCCCAGCCCGACAATCCGTGTGGCCTCCGTGGCCGATCTCGTGGTCAGCTCCGCCCCGTACCTGGGCCCGGGCTGGGTTTCGATCAACCCGGAAGTGAGCTTCCAGCTCGAGCGCGAACCCGTCGGCGAGTGGATCGGGGTCGAGCCGAGGATCCGCTTCACCGACGACGGCATCGGCGTGAGCGAAGCCGTCCTCTACGACACCGCCCAACGCGTCGGGCGCTCCTCGAAGTCGACCCTCAACTTCCCCCGCTGAGCACCCCCGACGCGTTCCGGTACCAGGCACCACGCAACCGGCGCGATGGCAGGAGCCGGCATTCGCGGACATCATGGGCACGAACGCTGACGCACGGGGGGCACTCATGGTCGAGCAGCTGGATCTCCAGCCGACCTACTGGGAATTGATCGAACGGCGAGCGACCGTGTCGCCCGATCGGCTGTTTGTCAGCGATGACCGGGGCCGCGCCCTGAGCATTGCCGGCTTCCGCGACGCTGCAGAGCGCGCCGCCGCGGGTCTCGTGGCCATCGGCATCGAGCCCGGCCAGACCGTGAGCTGGCAATTGCCCACGACGGTCGACGCGTGTGTCCTCATGGCAGCGCTGGCTCGGCTCAATTGCGTGCAGAATCCGATCATCCAGATCCTCCGACACAACGAGGTCGGCTTCATCGTCGAGGAGCTCGGATCGGACTGGTTGGTCACCCCTGAGGTCTTCCGCAACTTCGACTACGCCGCCATGGCACGCGACGTCGCGGCCCAGGCGAGCAACCCGCTCGGGTTGCTCACTGTTGCCGGAGGCCTCCCCGACGGTGATCGGGCGACCCTGCCGTCGTTCCGCGACCTGCGGGCGAGCCAGGCCGCAGGCGAGACGAACTGGATCTACTACTCCTCCGGTTCGACCGGCCGCCCCAAAGGAGCTCGTCACACCGATGCATCTGTGATCGCCGGCTCGAACGGCTTCGTGAGCGGGGTCGGGCTCAACGAAAACGATGTGTTCCCGTGTGCGTTCCCGATCACCCACATCGGCGGCATCTGCTTCCTTGCGGGTGCATTGCGCACGGGAGCCCGCATGGTCACCTTCGACTCGTTCGATCCGTTGGAAACGCCCCGCGCCATGGCCCGACACGGCGCAACGGTCGTCGGGTCCGCTGTGCCGTTCTTCCAGGCGTACCTCGCGGTGCAAGCGACCCAGCCCGACACCGCCTTGTTCCCCCTGCTACGGGTATGCGCCGCAGGTGGCGCTCCGACACCGCCGGAGATGCACTATGAGCTGAAGAACCATCTCGGAGCCGGCATCCACAACGGCTGGGGTCTCACGGAGTTCCCGATCGCGACGTTCACGTGTGTGGGCGACCCCGACGAGTGGCATGCGCAAACAGTGGGGCGCCCGTGCCCGCACGTCAGGGTCCGGGTGGTCGGCACTGACGGCGCCGACCACACCGGCGACGGACAGATCGGCGAGCTGCGGGTCGACGGGCCCCAGAAACTGGCGGGCTACGTCGACGCAGAGCTCGACGCGGATGCCTTCGACGACCAAGGGTTCTTCTGCACCGGCGACCTCGGCTACATCGACGGAGACGGAAACGTCCACATCACCGGCCGTATCAAGGACATCATCATCCGCAAGGCCGAGAACATCTCCGCCGTCGAGGTCGAAAACGCCCTGTACACCCACCCCGCGGTCGCAGACGTCGCCGTGATCGGCGTGCCCGACCGCGACGCCGGTGAGCGAGTCTGCGCAGTGGTGGTGCTCGCTGAAGGCCACGAGGCTCTCGGGATTCCGAGCATCGCCGACCACTGCCGAGCCCAGGGCCTGGCGAATCAGAAGATCCCCGAACAACTGGAGATCGTCGATGCGCTCCCCCGCAACCCGGCAGGCAAGATCGTCAAACACGTACTCAAAGCCCAACTCTTCGGTGAGGGAGCCTGAAATGCAGATTCAATCCGGACAGGTCGCTGTCATCACCGGCGGTGCCAGCGGCATCGGCCTCGGGCTAGCCGAGGCGTTCGGAGCCCGTGGGCTGGCAGTGGCGATCGCCGACGTGGACCCCGCCACACTCGAAGGCTCCGTCCAGGCGCTTCGATCCGCAGGGGTCACCACCGTCGGGGTGCTCACCGACGTCCGTGACCCGACGCAGGTCGAAGCATTGCGCGACGCCGCCCTCGCTGAGCTCGGTCGCATCGACATCATCTGCAACAACGCCGGGGTTGTGCCGTCTCCGATGCGGCCGCTGTGGGAATTCGACCTCGACGAGTGGTACTGGGTCCTCGACGTGAACCTCCGGGGAGTCATCCACGGGCTGCGCAGCTTCGTACCGCACCTGGTCGCACAGGGTCACGGTCACGTGGTCAACACCTCGTCGCTCGCGGGCCTCGCCACCGTGCCCGGCATCGCTCCCTACACCGCCAGCAAGCGCGCCGTGGTCGGGCTCTCGGAGACGCTCCATGCCGAGCTCCAACAGCACGCCCCCGGCGTGGGCGTCACCGTCGTGTGTCCCGCTCGGGTGGCGACCCGGCTGGGCGAGTCCTCGGAATTTACTCGGCCGGGTGGCCAGCCGTCCGCGCCATCGCCGACCACCGAGGAGGCGCCTCCCGAACGCGGCGTGATCACACCCGCCGAGAACGCCGCTGCGGTCATCGAAGCGATCGAATCGGACCGGCTCCACGTGGCGCCTGGAGACGGCGCGCACCGCCTCGCTGCTCGACGCATGGATCTCGTGCGCGAAAGCCTCGGTCTCTGACATGACTGCCTACGTCGTCTACCAGGGCCACGTGACCGATCCCGCGGCCTACGAGGAATACCGCGCCGCGGCCGGACCTTCGGTCGTTGCGGCCGGCGGTCGCTTCGTCGCTCGCGGTGGTGCCAGCCAAACGCTCGAGGGCGCAACGCCCCCGCAGCGCACCGTGTTGATCGAGTTCGAGACGATGGCCGCGGCGCGCGCGTGGTATGACTCCGAGCGCTACAAGGCAGCCAAGGCCCTGCGAGCACACGCCGCCGACGTCGCCTCGATGTACATCATCGACGGCGCCTGACCAGCCTAGGTGCCGGGCACGAGCCTGGCACCACGCGTCAGTCGGGATCGGCCAGGACGAACATGCCGTCGGCGTTCCACACCAGACCGTCGATCACCTCGGCGGTGATGGCATCGTCGGTACCGAGGGCCACCATGGTCTTCTGGATGTTGAACTTCATCACCTTGAGCGCCATCTCCACCAGCTGCTCGTGGGTGAACCCGGCCCGGAGCTCGGCCACCGCCTCTGCCGGGAGGTCGCCGGGGCGGGTCATCAAGGCGTCGCACAGCGCGACGACTGCAGCGATCTGCGGATCGTCCACCGGTCCACCCGACGCGGCAGCTTCTACTACTGCGCCGTCTTGTTCCACGGCAACTGCCGCGCGGATCGACAGTCAGGTGTGGCAGTCGTGGTGCCTCGCGGCGCGGACGCGGATGACCTCGGTGAGCAACGGGTCCACGGCGGAGCGGGCAACGACCAGGTTCTGCCACCGGTTCTGTGCCCGTCGAAGATCTCTGTCGGGTTGTGCGTCGGTCGGGACCCGACGCGAACGGCTCGTCATGTGGCCGATCCTTCCGTGGTGCGGTCCTGGGGGTCGTCGGCGAACAAGGTGTCCCACATCGACCGCAGCCGCAACCGCTGCTCGACGACCAACAAAGCGTGGGTGAAGTTGAGCGCGCCCTCCGGCCCGAGGTGCTCGACCACCGCTGCAGCGCACCCGTCGGGGATCGATGCGACGTCGATGACCCATTGTTCGCTGAACGCGAGGCACGCGCGATCGACCGCGTCGAAGCGCGGCGATGTCGGCCACTGTGGGAGTGCTTCGAGCAGATCGGGCGACACGAGCGTCGCGTCCGCTTCGGTCTCGACGCCCAGCAATCCGGCCACTCGAAGGCGACACAGCTCGAGCCGACGTGTATCAACGGTCGCCCACGCACGCTCGTGGACCGCATCGAGCGCTTCGAGAATCTCGGGATGGTCGACGAAGTGGCGCTCGTAGCGATCCGGAGGCCTGGCGGACGATGTCGCGGTCACGAGATGAAGTCTGCCGCGAACGCGAGGGCGCTGTCATGGGAAACCTGAGGGTCGTCTCCCACAGCGTTCACGATGATCGTGTCGACCCCCATTGCCTCGAGCTGGCCGAACCGGTCGCGGTACTCCTCAGGACTCCACCCCGTGCGGGCGTCGAGATGGCGCACAACCGAGGTGGCGACGATCCGCACATCGTCGATGGACCGGCCAGCGCGCTCGGTCGCCACCCGGAGCTCGTCGATGCGTTGGGCCATGGTCTCGAGATCGGGGAGTGCGGTGGTGCGAATGGTCTTCACCGACACCGGGGTGGTGAGCAGCCCGATCCACCCCTGGCCCCACCGCGCCGCGCGTTCCAGGCCGAATCGCCCGTTGCCGTGGATCCACATCGGGGGATGCGGTCGCTGCACCACAGGCGGCTGCACCTTGATCCCCCTCGCCGAGAAACCCGGGCCGTCGGCAGTCACCTCGTCGCCCGACAGCGCTCGGTTCATGATGTCGATGGTGCGATCGAACACGTCACGACGGTTGGCGAAGTCGGCGCCGACGGCGAAGAACTCCGACTTCAGATACCCGGTGCCGAGCCCCAATGTCAGCCGGCCCGCGCTGAGCTTGTCGAGCGTCGCCACCCGGTGGGCCAACGCGAACGGGTTGTGGTACGGCACCACGAGGATCCAGGTGAGCAGCCCGATCCGCTCGGTGGCTGCTGCGCAGAACGCCAGCGAGCTGAACAGGTCGGCGGTGCCCTCTCCATTGGCGTTGATCCAGCTCGACGACGGCGAGGGGTGATCGGTGAACGACAGGTACGCGTAGCCGGCGTCGTCCACGGCTCTGGCGAACGCCGCGACGTGGTGCGGTTCGAGGATCTCGGGCTTCCAGCGGGGGTCACCCATGCCGTGCTGTACACCGAAGTCCATTCGCGATCTCCCTGAAGGTGGGCGGCACGGCACTGGCCGGGCTCCACGGGCGACTGTAGTGTCGGCGACAGCGCGGCCGCGGGGCGCCGCAACGAGGGGGATTTCCCGAACCATGGTGCAAGACATCCGCCAGCTCGACAAGAGCCAGCATTGGGACGCATTCGAGGACATCTGGACCGGCCTGATGTCGTACCGCTACCTCAACAAGACCAACCCCGAGCTCGACCTCGGCTTCGAGGAGGGTGAGCTCGAATCGATGCCCATCCGCCACGACATGCGCAACCGCCACGGCGGCATCATGGCCGCGCCGCTCGCGATCTGCTGCCCCGAGCCTTGGTGGAACGACGACGTCACGGTGCCCGCGCCGGTCATCTCGTCGATCCAGGTCCTCGACGACTGCCGCGACGTCACCAAGGTCGAGGTGATCCGCGACGTGATCAACATCGGCCGCACGATGGGCTTCTGCCGGTCGAAGATCGTCGACGCGAGCAACCACGATCGGGTGATCGCCGTGTCCGCCGGGATGGGCGTGAGCGTCGGCGACGTGCCCGAAGGGTACGAGAAGGTCGAGAATCCGCCGATTCCGGTCGTCGATTCCCCCGACCTGCCCCGCCTCCACGAGGTCTTCGGCGCCGAGAAGGGACCCGACGGGCACTACCGCCTGCCGCCGCTCCAGAAGGAGTTCTCGGCACCGCACGCCGCCCTGCATCTCGGCCCCGTGCACATCGTGTTCGACATCACCGCGCATGAACGCGCCGCCGAGGTGGCGCGCACCGACGAGATCCAGGTGGAGAACTGGTACGTGCAGTTCGTCAAACCCGGACTGGAGGGGCCCTTCCGGTGCGAGGGGACGGCCATCGAGGGCCGCAACGGGCGCATCAACGTCGACCTCACGCTCTACGACGAAGGCCGCGAGGGTCGCATCATCACCACCGGCTCGGCGATCTTCCGGAGGATCTGACATGGACCGCTCGCACCAACTCGCCGGACGCCACGTCCTCATCACCGGCGCGGCATCGGGCATCGGCCGCGCCACCGCCGAGCTCTTCGCCGAGCAGGGCGCCGCTACTGCCCTCCTTGACGTGCAGGCCGAGGCACTCGCGACGGTGGCCGACCTGACAGGGGCCTCCTGGCACCGCGCCGTCGATCTGCTCGATCGCGCCGCAACGGCCGCCGCTGTGGTCGATGCCGCCGAGTCGATGGGGGGGCTCGACGGGCTCGTGAACTGCGCCGGCCTGGCCGGCAGCAGCCCGCTCGAGGACCTCGACGATGACACCTGGGACCGGATCATGGGCGTGAATCTGCACGCCCCCTACGTCGTCTGTCGCGCCGCGTTGCCCTACCTGCGCCTCCGGCCAGGCGCCACGATCGTCAACATCGCCTCCGGCCAGGCGCTGCTGCCGAACGCGCCCGGGGCGACCGCGTACGCAGGCTCGAAAGCCGGCGTCACCGCCTTCACGAAGGCCCTCGCCGCCGAGCTCGCGCCCGCCGTCCGCGCGAACGTCGTGTGCCCGGGCATCGTCGAGACGCCGATGACCAGCTTCCTCCTGGAGGGCTACGAAGACCCCAGCGACGCCCCGTTCGTCCAGCAATACCGCATGGGTCGCGTCGCGCAACCATCGGAGATCGCCGAGGCGATCCTGTTCCTCACCAGCGACGCGTCCTCCTATGTCACCGCTGCCGCCTTCGCCATCGACGGCGGTCGAACGTTCCACTGATCTGAGCTCCACTCCGCCCTCCCTCGCGGAGCTCCACACACCGGCCCATCTCCTGGCGGAGCCGTCGCCTGAGCTCAGTCCTCGACGAACGACGGGGCGTCGTCCTCGATCGGGACGCCCAAGGTGTTGAGCACGAACGACACCAGGTGGTAGTAGCCGATGAGCATCGTGGCCTCGATCAGCTCCTGCTCGTCGTAGCGCTCGCTGAGCGTGGCCCAGGTGGCCTCGGCGACGATCTGGTCGGCGTGGACCTCGTCGCACGCACGCAGCAGCGCCGCCTCGAACGGGTCCCAACCCGCGGCGTCGGGGCCCACCTGTATGCGACGTACCTCGTCGAGGGTCATCCCCACCGACAACGCGACTCGCCGGTGCTGCGCGAACTCGTAGGCCGACTGACAGTCCCACCCGGTGCGCAGGATGATGATTTCGCGATGGCGGGCGCTCAGCCTTCCCCCCCGCAACGTGCGTCCGAGGTTGACCATCGCCGCGGCAGCCTCCGGATGACGAGCAATCGTCTTGTAGATGTTCTGCGTGGGACCCACGACGAGGTCGTCGATGACCTCCTGCTGACGCGGTGTCGGCTCGCCCGCGGCGAGAGGGGCGATACGCGGGGTGGACAGACGTTGGACCATCGATGCCTCCAGGCACACCCGACCAGTGCGGGTCACGAGCGGTGCCCCATGCTGGGAACCAAGACGCCCGCTGTCAAGCGCGACTAGGTTGCGGCGCGGCAACCAACCTCTTGGAGCATCCCATGCGAACCCTCGACGACACCACGGTCGGCACTGTCACCCTCGGCGACCTCGAGGTCCGGCGCCTCGGATTCGGCGCGATGCGTATTTCCGGAGCTCGAAACGCGCAGGGTGTGCGCGACCGGGAGACGGCGATCGCGCTGGTCCGTGAGGTCGTCGATCGCGGGGTGAACCTGATCGACACCGCCGATATCTACGGATACGGAGAGTCCGAGGAGATCATCGCCGAGGCCCTCCACCCTTATCCCGCCGGCGTCGTCATCGCCACGAAGGCCGGCTACAAGCCGGCCAAGATCCTCCCGGGTCACATGGTTCTTCCCCCCGAAGGCGATCCCGAGCACATCAAGCGCCAATGCGACGAGAGCCTGCGGCGGTTGAAGCTCGACGTCATCGACGTGTACCAGGTGCACTGCCCCGACCCGCGCGTTCCCTACGCGGACACGGTAGGCGCGTTCGTCGAGCTCCAGCAGGCCGGCAAGGTGCGCCACATCGGCGTCTCGAACGTGCAACCGTTCCAGCTGGAGCTGGCCCAGTCCCTGGGCACCGTGGTCTCGGTGCAGAACCGCTACAACGCCGGCGACCGGGCGTCGGAGGCGGTGCTCCGGGCGTGTACCGAGCAGTCGATCGCGTTCCTGCCCTACGCGCCGATGATCGTCGGCAACAAGAAGGCCACGACGGCGCTCGACGAGATCGCCCAGGCCCACGATGCGCTGCCACAACAGGTGTCGCTGGCCTGGCTGCTCGAGAAGTCACCGATGATGCTGCCGATCCCCGGCACCTCACAAGTGACGCACGCCCACGAGAACATCGACGCCGCCTGGTTGCGCCTGAGCACCGACGAGATCGCCCGCCTCGACGACGCGTTCTGACCCACGACCGCTGCCTCGTGGCCGATCCGGTCGGACACACACGTCAATCGATCGGTAGACCCTGGGCCTCGCGTTCCCGGCGGGCATTCCACTGTGGGGCGAGGAAGGTCCGCAGAACGATCCACGCGAGCAGGGTGGTGCCCAGCGCGCTGAGGTAGGCGCTGCGATAGCCGGCCCCGGAGACGATCAGGCCGAACAGCGGGCCGGTCATCGCTGCGGCGACGTCCAGGAACATCGAGAACGTCGCCATCGCCGACGCGCGACGGTTGACGGGCACCCCGTCGACGGCTGCCGGCACCATTGAAGGCATCACGAGCGCGCCGCCCCCGGCGAGAACCGCCGCGCCCACGTACAGCCCGCCGATCGACTGCCAGAAGGCCAGCACGACACAGCCGACGGCGATCGAGGCCAGCGCCATCGTGGTGCTCGGAATCGGGCCGAGCCGATCGGGCACCTTGCTGAACAGGATTCGGACCACGGCGATGCTGATCGAGGCCACCATGAAGACCGGTCCGACGCGTCCGACCCCGATCTCCTCGGCATACAACGGCGCGAACACGTTGAACGAGATGAACGCCATCATCGCCAGGGCGATCACGATGCCGGGCACCACCCCACGCGGATGGAGCAGGCTGCCGGGGCTCATCTCGGCGTCGACCAGGCGCGTCGGCAGGGTCCAGGCGATCACTGCGGACGCCACACAGAACGCCGCGAGGATGACCCACACGCCGTTGAACGACGTCGCATCGAGCACGGTCTCCCCCAGCACCGGGCCCAGGCCCAGCCCGAAATGGAACGACACCAGGATGTAGCTCGCCGCCTCACCCTTTCGTTCTTCGGGCGTGATCTCCAGCGCCAGCGTGGTGGCACCGGTCATGACCGCCGCGGTCGCGGCACCCATGGGGAGCCGGGCGACCATCGCCAACGGGATCGAGTCTGCGAACAGCAGCGCGCCGTAGCCGATCGACCCGACCAGCGGCCCGATCATCATGAGGGTGCGCGGTCCCCGACGGTCCCCGAGACGGCCGAAATACGGCCGAACGAGCAACGACGCCACTGCGGTCGCGCCCAGCACCATGCCTACGGCTGCTTTGCTCCCGCCGAGCTGATCGTCGACGAATCGGGGAAGGATCGGGTTCGCCGCCCCCATGGCGAAGAAGAAGGCCATCGTCGACGCCGCCAGGATCACGAACTCGCGACTGAGCAGCCTGGTGGGCGGTGCCGGCACCTCGTCGGGGCTCCTCTCGACTCTGCTCATCGCCTCACACTCGAAGGAAACGGGTCCGACTGGCGCTCCCGCGCTTGGGCCAACGTAGTCGGCTTCGTGCCAGAATGAGATTCTGACGGGCCACACACAGTGCCCCGAACCTCGAATGCGACAAGGCACCCCTCTTGACCTACGAAGACCCCCTCGTTGCCGACCCGGAGCAGGACGTGTCCGGTCCTGCCGGGCCTGCTCCACTGCGCTGGCCCAACTCCATCCGCCGGACCGCCACGATCGACATGACCTGGCCCGACGGGCTGGGGACCCAGCTGCATCTCGAAGGCCACGCCCGCGACGCGGTGACCCTGGGCGACCCGACCGCGCCACCGCTGGTGCTCGAAACCGCTCGGGCCGACATCGGCGTGGGCCCAAACCGCACCATCGAGACCATCACCGTCGAGCCCGGCCACCCCGGCATCGCTCATCTCGTGGGCGCCCGCGGCGGTGGTCACCTCCGAGCGGCGCTCGACGTGTACCTCCCGGGCGAACGCGAGAGCGGTCATCCGCTCTATCTGATCCTCGACGACCTGTCGGGCTGCAGCCTCATCGCCGGTTTCGCCTGGCGCCGCTTTCCCGATGCGGTGGCCGTCCCCCGGACCCCACCCAACGCCGCCGAGGGCACCGAGGGACGAGAGGGGCCCGGGCGGTCCATGGCCGACATCTGCATCGGGTGGCGCACCGGCGGCAGTGCCCTCGACGAGGTCGGCCAACCCGGCGGGCCCTCCCACCGGATCCGTGTGGTACCCAGTCTCGTCAACCCCGAGGACCCCTACGGCTGGCACGACCTTCCGGTCCCCCCGCCGGTGAACATGCGCCGGGCTCGGCGCATCGACGCCTGGGTCGAAGGGAACCTCATCAAGATCGACGCCGCCTTCCAGGACAGTGCCGGCGATCCCGACCACGGCCGCATCGCGGTGCACGAGTACCAGGTCTCGGCCGAGGCGAACCTCACCACGGGCATCGTCACGTCGGTGATCGCCGATGCCCGGATCCTGCCCTTCCGGTCCTGCACCACGGCGAAGGCCACGGCGCCGTGGCTGGTGGCCTCACCGCTCGCCGACATGCGAACCACGGTGCTGAACCGCCTCGCTCGGGCCAACGGCTGTACCCATCTCAACGACGCGCTACGGGCCCTCGCCGAGGTGCCCACGCTCGTCAACCGACTGCAAACGGAGCTTGCCCGATGACCGATGACGCGCTGATCGAAGAACTCCTGCCACGAGCACAACGCGCCGCCGAGGGGTGGCAGCACACCGCCCGCATCACCTCCATCACCCCACTCACCGGCGGCGCCTCGAGCCTGACGTTCACTGCGTTGCTCGACGGGGTCGATGGGGTCGACCGTGTCGTGCTGAAGGTCGCGCCCCCCGGGCTGATGCCCCTGCGCAACCGCGACGTGCTCCGCCAAGGCCGGCTCATGCGGGGCCTGCACGGCAAACCCGGGGTGCTCGTACCGCCGGTGTACTTCGAAGATGCCGGCGATCCCCCCGACGCGCCGCCCCTCGTGGCCATGGGCTTCGTGCAGGGAGAGTGCATGGAGCCGATCCTGCGCCCCGAGCGCGATCGGGCGTTGTTTGCCGACGTGCGCTCGAGGGCGCTCGACGCCGCGGTGATGCTGGCCAAGCTCCATCAGGTGGACCCCGTCGAGGCCGGTCTCGGCGATGAACCCGTCGTCACGATCGCCGACGAGATCAACCGTTGGACGAGGGCCTTCGAAACGCTGCCCGAGGAGCTGCAGGGCGACTATGCCCGTGTCGGCGAGAAGCTGCACGCGGCGATCCCACCGGCGCTGCCGCCGGTGATCAACCACGGCGACTACCGCCTCGGCAACACCCTGAGTGGTGACGGCCGGATCTACGCGATCATCGACTGGGAGATCTTCTCGATCGGCGATCCCCGCGTCGACCTGACGTGGTTCACCTACTTCACCGACGAGGCCGGCCATCCCAGTGCCTCTTCCGGTGCCCCCACGGGCATGCCCACCGCTGACGAATTGCTCGACGCCTACTCGGAGGCCGGGGGGAGTCGCCCACCGGATCTGCAGTACTTCGATGCGCTGACCCGCTACAAGGAGACCGCCGCCTCGGGGCTACTCATCAAGCGAGCCCTGAAGCGAGGCGTGGACGGTCCGGGGATCACCAACATGGTGCCGGCGCTGCCGATCATGCTGCGTGAGGCCGACGAGCTCCTCGGCTGACGGCATCGGCGTCGGGGAGCGCCTGGAGCGGGAGACTGGTCGGGGTGGCCACCCTCAGGCGTAGCGGTTGTGCGGATCGTCGACGACGATGGTGTTGACCATCTTGTCGGTCAAGCGTTGGTTCTCGTCGTTGCCGAAGATCCACAGCGCGCTCACGAGCTTGAAGATCAACCCGAAGAACGGGATTGCGCCCAGCACGGTGTCGATCAGGAAGCCACGTATGAACATGTCGCCCCACGTCGCGACGTTCCCCGTGTCGACCTTCACGACCCGCATGTTCATCAACTGTTTCGCGGGTGTCTGACCCCGACTCCAGACGATCATCGTCCAGATGATGTAGCCGATTCCCAGCGTCACGATCACCAGCAACAGGGTGAGCAGTGCGCCGAGGAACCGCCGTCCCCTCGAGGAGATCGTGGTGCCCTCGGGCACCACCACCGCGGCGAGGGGCGGACCTGGCGGGTAGGGCAAGCCCAGTGGAGGAGGCGGCGCCAGGGGAGGAGCAGGGAGGACAGGGGTGAACGGGTCGACCGACTGGACCCCGTTGTCGCCCACCTGATCGGTCCAGACGGAGCCGTCGAACCACCGATACTGGTGCCGACCCGTCGGATCGGCTGCCCACTGCGCTTCGCTCATGGTGTCTCCTCGTGCCCGGTGCGCGGTCAGCCGGGGCGCGAGCAAGTGTCACACAGCGGTGCATGCCGCGACCAGACCCGCGTGCCGTGGCGACCGATCAGGTCGAGATCGGGCGGAATCGCGGGGTCGACATCTCGTCGTTGACGTGCTCGAAAACGATCTCCACCCGGTCGCCGATGGCCACGGTCTCGGGATCGCAGTCGATGATGTTCACGAGCATCCGCGCCCCGGCACCCTGGGTACCGTCGAGCTCGACGACGCCGGAGACGTACGGGCACGCCGCGGCGAGATCGGGGTGCAGTGGGTGGCGCACGATGATCCGCGAGTAGATCGTGCCCGTCCCGGGCAGGTCGACCCAGTCGACCTCACGATGCTGACACTCGAAGCAGAACGGGCTCGGTGGCAACCGGAACGTCCCGCAGTTGGTGCAGCGGGGTGCGACCAGGCGGTCCTCCTTGGCCGCATCCCAGAAGGGTTGCGTGGAGTCGTCGGCGTAGGTGTACGGGTTGATCGTGGGGAACACGCCCGGCTTCAGGTTCTGGAACGCAGTGCTCATGTCGGTCCTCTCATCGCTTCCGCAGCAACGTGCCGCTCACGGGCAGGCTCGCAGGCCCGCCGGTGGTGAGGGCGATCTCGGCGCCCTCCACCTGGTTGATCGCCGTGCCCCGCAGTTGCTCCACCGCCTCGTACATGTGGGTCATGCCGATGATGTAGGCGTCGGACAGGTTGCCGCCGTGGGTGTTGACCGGAATCGTGCCGGTGCCGTAGCGGATGTTGCCGTCTTCGACGAACGGCCCCCCCTCGCCGATGGGGCAGAACCCGTAGTCCTCGAGCTGCATCAGCACCATCGGTGAGAAGTGGTCGTACAGCAGGGCGACGTCGACGTCACCGGGGCCGACCCCGGCCATCTCGTACATGCGCTTGGCGACGGGGCGATGACCCGAGGACGCGAACTCGTCGTCGGGCGCCTGGAAGTACTTGAAGATGCCCGGTCCCCAGCGACCGGTGCCGCCATGGGCTGATCCCATGATGTAGACCGGCGGCGCCTTGAGGTCCTTCGCTCGGTCGGCGGCAACGGTGACGACCGCGACGGCTCCGTCGCTCTCCATCGTGTAGTCGAACAGGCACAGCGGGTCGGAGATCATCCGGGCGTTGAAGTAGTCGTCGAGCGTGATGGGTTCGCGCCGGATCGACATGGGCCGCCTGATGGCGTTTTCGCGTTGGGAGATGCAGATCTCGGCGAAGGCCTCCCGACGGGTACCATAGAGATGCATGTGGCGCGCCGCGAGCATCGCGAAACTGTGTCCTGGCGAGAGCAGGCCGTTGTTGGCCGTGAACGCGTTCTCGGGTGGTACCCCTCCGCCGCCGTAGGGGCTGGCCGACCCCCCGCCGCCGGCGTAGGCGAGGCTGTCGCCGATGGCCGAGCCGCCGAGTCGCTTGTTCAGCTGCTGGAGGGTCATGAGGGTCACACAGCAGGTGGCCAGCCCTCCGTAGATCGCGGAGGCGGCCAGACCGAGCGCGCCGGCGCAGCCGCCGCCACCGGAGGTCGTCGTCGCTGCGTAGCGGACCTCGGGCACGCCGAGGGTCGCGGCCACGGTCGCGGGGTCACACGAGTTGGAGTAGATGGCGAACCCGTCGAGGTCCTTCACCGTCAAGCCGGCATCGTCGAGGGCAGCGAGGATTGCCGTGCACGCCATCGAGAGCTCGCTCTCGGGGTACGACTGGCCCCGCTTCCAGTACTGGGTGCGGCCGATACCGACGACCGCAGCCTTGTCCTTGATGGTCATGGGCGCTGCATCCTCCCGGGAGTGTCTCTGCGGGACAGGATTGCAGAACCGGCGGCTCTTTGCCGAGGAGGGCGCCTCAGACGGCGGGGTCGACGGTGTAGTCGTGGATGACGACCTCGTCGCTCGAGGTGTCGAGGACCGCGCAGGACAACTGCCGGCCATTGCTCGGATCGGTCGCCTGGCCAGCCGAGCCCGGGTTCACGACGAGCGCCTTACCGACCCGCTCGACCATCTGCGCGTGCGTGTGACCGATCACGATGAAGTCAGCGTCGATCTCGGCGAAACGCTTGAGCTCCGACGAGCCCTTGAAGACGTACTGGTTGTGCGGGGCGTGGGGGCTCGCATGGGTCATGAACAACCTCTTGCCCCCGCCCACCTGCACCTCTATCGAGTAGGGATGGGTCCCGAGGTAGCCGACCAGGTCGGGGTCGACCGCGGGGTTCTCGCGCACCCGGGCGCCGTTGGGCCCGAGCAGTCCGATGTCGTGGTTCCCCAGTACGCCGCGGATCTCGCGGGCGCGGAGTGCCTCGAGAACGGGGTTCGAGAACTTGTACTCGGTGACCATGTCGCCGGCGCACAACACCTCGTCGACGTCACCCATGAGCTCGATGGCCCGGAGCAGTCCTGCGGTGTTCCCGTGCAGATCCGACACGATCCCGATGCGCACTCCGGCGCCCCCTTCCCTCTGGTAAGCGAGCTGACCCTACCAGCGTCGACCGGCCACCGAAAACGCCGTTTGCAATCCCTGGGCGCCCCGGTCCGGCCCGCAGTGGCCGGCGAACCGGTCAACCCACGATGGCCCGCGACCGCAGATCGGCGATCTCGGCGGGCGCTCTGCCGAGCGCCGCGAGGATGACGTCGGTGTGCTGCCCGGCGAGCACACCGGCAAGCGCCTGGGTCCTCGATCGGGAGAACGCGAGGAACGGAGCGAGTCGCGGATGGCCATCGAAGGTCGGGTGCCGGGTCTCCACGACGTAGCCGCTGTCGTGGCCGAAGGCATCGTCGATCAACTTCTGCTCGATCCTGCCGGTATGGACCGCCATGGCGCCCACCCCCGCAGCGAGCAGCGATGCTTCCCACTGGTCGGCAGGCGCGGTGGCAAAGACCGCGGCCAGCGAAGCTGCCAGCAACGCAGCGTTCGCCTCCCGCGCCGCGCGAGTCGCGAAGCGAGGGTCGCTGCCGAGCTGCGTGACGGGAGCGAGCGCATCGACGAGGGTGGCCCACTCCCGGTCGGTGGTCACCGCCAGGAACACCGGCCCGTCCGACGTCGGATAGATGCGGTAGAGCGGACCCAGACCCGTCAGGTCGGCGTCGGCGAGCGGGGTGGGCGCTGCGCCGGGCGGCACCACCGCATGGGCCGACATCGCATGGGCTCCCGTGCTCACCATCGAGGTGAACAACTCCTGTCCGCCGTGGCCCCGGGCTCGGACTGCGAGCCCGAAGAGGATGGCGGTTGCCACACCCAGCGCAGCGAAGCCGTCGGCCTGCGCGTTCTGTTTGCCGGCCGCGGCCGACAGTCGCCGGGCGGCCTGCTGGATCTCCGCCGTCGACAGCGCGTCGGTCTCGGGCATCGAGCTGCCCAGGTTGACGAGCGGGACGCCCACTGCGGCACCGATGCTCGGAGCGAAGGCCGGTCGACCACCGTTGGGGCCGTCGACGCCGTACCCCGGCGCGTTGACGTAGATCACCTCGGGGTTGCGGCTGCGGATCGTGTCGTAGTCGAGTTGCATCCGCTCGACAGCGCCCGCCCGGAATCCCTGCACGACCACGTCGACCGACGCTGCGATGTCCTGAACGATCGCCAACCCTTCCGGAGTGCTGGTGTCGACGCAGATGCTCTCCTTGCCTTGCATCACCTTGGCTCCCCCGGACTCGGGAAACGGGATGATGCCGCGGATCTGGTCACCGCCGAGCTTTTCGACCTTGATCACGCGGGCACCCAGATCGGTCAGCATCGTCGTCCCGTGGGGCGCGGCGAACAGCACGGCGAGCTCGAGGATCGTGACGCCTTCGAGCGGGAGCGCGCCTGGCGACGTGAGCGAAGCCCGCTCGACGGGTTCGGCTGCGGGCATCTCGAGCTCGGCGAGGATCTCCGCTCGATGTTCGTCGAGGGCCGGCGCCGGCCTCGAGATGGCGGCCGGCGTTCGGGCGGCGCGCAGCTGCGGTCCAGGCTGACGCACGAGGCCCCGCTCGGGGTCCGCGAGTTCGATCACGGCACCGTCGTGGACGAGTTGCGGGTGGTCGAGAATGTCCACCCCGGCGCGGAACTGCTCGGCGAACACGTCGGGATCGGCGGCGAACACCTCCCCCCACTGCGAGAGCGTGCGCGACCGGACCGCTTCGATCATGCGCGACCACAGTTCCCGGCGCCTGGCAGGATCCTCCAGGGCCGGGACGCCGGCCCAGGCGGGATCGTCGAACATCCACTCCAGGCCGAGGGCACGCATCTTGGAGCGGAACAGATGCGGAGCGACCGCTGCGAACTGCAGCCACGAACCATCTCCGGTGAGCGCCACGAGCAACATGAACTGCAGTGGACTGACGGGGACGCCGTCGGCGTCGTGGGACTCGGCGGGCGCGAAGGCGTCGGGCCACCGGGTCGTGACGTAGTACTCGAACCAGGCCCAGGTATCGAGCGTCAGAAAGGCCTGGGCGAGGTTGGTCTCCACCCGTTGGCCGACGCCGCTACCCGCCCGCTCGATGAGCGCCGCGAGCGTGCCGTGGAGACCGACCTGGCTTGCCGGCCACGTAGCGAAGGGCGCGCTGACGAACGGCGGCACCCCGTGGGGGCTCATGCGAGCGAAGGCCTGGAAGACGCCGAGGGTGGCGAACACCAGACCCTCGTAGCCTGGCGCGTCGGCGTATCGGGACTGGTGCCCGAACCCGGTGACGGAAGTGTGGATCAGACCGGGGTTGTGCGCGCTGATCGTCGCGTACCCCAGTCCGAGTCGGTCGAGCACGCCCGGGCGGAACGTGTCGATGAGAATGTCGGCACGCCGGACCAGCGCCACGATTTGTTCCCGTTCGCTCGCGTCGCGCAGATCGACGGCGATGCTGCGCTTGCCGCGGCCCCAGAACGGATAGGCGTTGTGTTCACGCAGAGGCGCCCCAGCGACGGGTTCCACCCAGATCACGTCGGCGCCGAAATCGGCGAGGAACTGGGAGATCTGCGCGCCGACGCGGTTGCGCGAGAGGTCCACGACACGCAGATCGATGAACGGCCCCGACATCGCACCATCCCAGCACAGGCGAGCGTCCAGCGCTGCAGCGACGCCTGCGATCGCGACCCCGATTTGCAAACCTTGTTGCCAAATAGTGGTCGTGGGCGGTGCGAACCCCTATCGTTCGGGTATGGAGAAGATCTGGGCCAACTCGGGCGACTCGCATTTCATCGAACCCGCGGACCTCTGGTACGCCAACGTGCCGGAGAAGTACCGCGACCTCATGCCACACGCGGAGAAGGATCCGAGCGGCGACTTCGAGATCGTCCACGTCGACGGGAAGTCGTTCAAGCGCAAGCTCCCCAGTGCCGCTCAGCTCGAGTTCATGCAGGCATCCAACCGCGCCGCGGGCGCCAGCGACGCCCATCTGCGTGACAAGGATCTCGACCACGAGGGCATTTGGGGCGAGGTCGTCTTCCCGTCCCTCGGCATGTGGAATGCCTCCTTCGAGACCCGCGAGGCGCTCAAGGTCGCGATGGAAGTCAGCAACGACTGGGCCAAGAGCGAGATCATGAACGTGTCGAACCGACTCGTACCGACCGCCCTGGTCTCCATAATCAACATCGACGACGCGGTCGCGGAGCTCGAGCGCTGCGCCGAGCTCGGATACCGTGCGGTGTTCATGCCCACCACCCCGCCGCACACCACCCCCGACTACAACCGTGCCGAGTGGGAACCGTTCTGGACCGCTGCCGAGCAGGCCAACATGGTGATCGCGTTCCACATCGACACCGACCCGCTCGACCTCGTCGCCGGCGAAGCGCCGGGCTACACCTATAGCGGACCCGGCGGCGCGGTCCTCAACTACACCGAGACCACCTTCTCCGGTCAGCGCGCCACGATGAAGATGGTCGCCTCGGGAGCGCTCGATCGTCACCCCGGGCTCAAGGTCCTCGTCTCCGAGGGTGGCGCAACCTGGGTGTTCCCCGAGGTCGGCGAGCCCGCCGCGGCAGCAGCCTGACCCCGATGCGCCGACGGAAGCGCTTGCGGTGAGCGACGCCCTGCCCCTCGACGACGACCCGACGCCGCGGCCTGTCGGCAGGCCACGGCTGTACGACGACGAGAAGGAGCGCGAGCTGATCTTCTCGGCGGCGTACCGGACCCTGCGCGACCACGGCGGCGACGTGACGATCGCCCGGATCCTCAAGGAAGCAGGGGTTTCGACCCGGTCCTTCTACCGTCACTTCGAGTCGAAGGACGCGCTGCTCTGCGCGATGTTCCGACGCGACGCTCAGTGGGCCGCCAACAAGATCACGCTCCGGCTGGCGCGCGCGGCATCTCCCGCGCAGGCCGTCGAGTGGTGGATCGAGGAGATCTTCCGCATGGTCGGCGACGTCCGACGCGCCGAGCGGGTTGCCGTGCTCGGCACCATCACGAGCACCACCGAAGGCGCGACCAAGGAGTCCGCCGAGGCCCGGGCGCTGCTCATCGCCCCGCTGGTCGAGGCCATCGCCCACGGCGGGACCGACGGCTCGTTCAGGGTCGACGATGCCACCGGCACCGCTGAACTCCTGGGAGCGATGGTGCTCTACGCCGCCGGGCTGTCGGGCGTCCAGACCCAACAGCCGCACGCCGTCGATGAGGTCACCCGACTCTGCCTCGCCGCGCTGCGCGCCTGATCAGGGCCGAGGCCGCTTCGCGTACTGCTCGCTGTAGGGCGGCTGGAAGGTCAGTCGGGTGTTCGCGATGCGCTCGATGTTTCGCGCGCTGACTGCGTCAGCGGTCGCGGACGCGTCGATGGCGAGTTTGGTCAGCCCGAGAGCCTCGCGCGGCAGCGCAGCCAGTTCCTGCACGAGGCGCTGCACCTCGGCGTCGAAGGCCTCGTCGTCCCAGACCTCCTGGACGAGGCCGATCGCGAGTGCCCGGTCGGCATCGACTTCACGGCCGGCCATCGCCAGCCATCGGGCCCACCCCGTGCCGACGAGCTTCGTCAGCCGGCTCACCCCACCGCTGCCGGGAAGCACGCCCATCGCCACCTCGGGCAGTCGGAACGTGGCTGAACGCGCCGCGACCCGGAAGTCGCACGACAGCGCCATCTCGATCCCGGCCCCCAGGGTGGGTGCGTGGAAGGCGACGACGATCGGTTTCTCGACTGCCTCCATCTCGTCATAGAGGCGGTGGTGCTCGCGGTAGCGGCGACGGTAGCGGTAGCCGGCGTTGTCCTCGTCGGGGTCGACGTCCTGGCCGCGGGCGGTCCGCGAATCGAGATCGATCCCTGCGGTGAAGAACCGGCCCGTGGCCCTGATCAGCATCACCGCGACCCCGTCGTCGACGCGGAACCGATTCACGGCATCCCACAGGATCGCCGTCGTCTGCTCGGAGATCGCGTTGAGCTTGCCCGGCCGGTTGAGGGTGACAGTCATGACCCCGTCGACGACCTCGACCAGCGCGTGAGGATGCTCGACGGGCTCGTCGGTCACGTCATCACCGGAACGGGTCGGTATCGAGACAGTCGTCGAGTCCAACGACTTGCATGCCCGCGAGATGCTCCTCGACGTGGTCGAGGTAGTTCTGGACATTGCCGAGGATGCGATCGATCGTGACCGAATCGAGTCGGATCTTGGCGGGGACGCCGACAGCGATCGCGCCCGATGGGATCTCGGTCCCCGCGGTGACCACGGCCCCGGCCCCGATGAGGCTGCCCCGCCGTGCGATCACTCGCTCCAGTACGACCGAGCCCGTGCCCACGAGGACCGCGCTCTCGAGCAGGCATCCTTCGAGGTGGGCGAGGTGACCGATGACGCAGTCCGGTCCGACCGTCGTGGCGTTGCCGGGCTGGGTGTGCAGCACCGACCCGTCCTGCACCGACGTGCGGGCGCCGATCCGGACGGGACTGTTGTCGGCCCGGATGACCACACCGGGCCAGATGCTCGCCCCTTCGTCGATCCAGACGTCACCGGTGAGCGTCGCCTCGGGGTGCACCCAGGCACCGGGATGGATGCGGGGCCGTTTGTCGCCCAATGCGTAGAGCGCCATTGGTCAGCGGGCGCCGCGGTAGTGCGCTGGGAGCCGCATGGTGCCGCGTCGCTCGAGGAACTTCCACCGGCCGTCCTCGCGGACCAAGGTGTCATGGTGAGCGCCCACCATGCCCAGGGCGGGGACGCCGTCCTCGCCGGCGTTGATGACCGACCACATGACCTCAGAAGTCGCGGTGTCACCGTCGAGGTGGATGATCGGGCTCGTGATCAGGTGATAGGACTTCTCGGCGTCGGTGCGCGCACCGAGGACCTTCTCCATGAGCTCGCGTATCGCGGCGGGCCCCTTCGCCCGACCCATGGGGCCGAGCTTCACCTCGCCCTCGCGCGCGAAGAGCGCTGCGTACTGCTCGAAGCGTCCGGCGTCGAGGTGCGCGCCGTAGTCGATGAACAGCTGCTGGATCTCCTGGAGGTCCTCCAGCCGACGAAGCCGGGTCTCGATGTCACTCATGGTCGGTTGTCTCCTCTGCGTGGGGTAGACGTTGCGGCGTCAGTTCAGCGAGTCCACGAAGGGACCGATCGCCTCGAGAAAGCCCGGGGTGTTGGCACCGTGCACGTTGTGCCCGGCGTTTTCGACAGTGACGAGCGTGCCCTTGGGCAGCGCCGCAACGAAGCGCTCGGCAGGCTCGGGGTCGAGGATGTTCGACTCGGCGCCACGCACGACGAGTGTGGGACAGGCGATGGTGGCCACGTCGTCGAGGGTGAGGTCCGACGTACTCACCGGCACTCGACGGTGGTCGACCTTCGAGATGTACTTTCCGTCGGCTCGACGCAACATGTTGTACTTCACGGTGCGGCCGATGTGTTCCTTCGACCGGAAGGGGTCGTACTTGGCGACGCGTTCGACGAATTCGTCGAGGTCGTCGAACTCGACGTTGTTCGTCACGAAGTTGTGGATGACCTGGGCCCCGGCAGGGCTGATCTCGGGGCCGACGTCGACGATCACCAGGCCCCGCGCGAACCCCGGGTTCTGCACGGCCATCGTGAGGGTGATGCGGCCACCCATCGAATGACCGATCACGATCGGCGCCGCGAGACCCTGGTCGGCGATGAACGCCATGGCGTCGGCCGCCTTGGCATCGATGGAGTAGTCCTGGTCGGGCGACCACTCGGAGTCGCCGTGGCCGCGCTGATCGAGCGCGAACACGTGATAGCGGTCCGACAGGTGCAGGCTGACGAGGTCCCATGAATGCGACGACTGATTGCCGCCGTGCAGAAGCAGGATCTGGGGCTTGCCGAGGTCGCCCCACTCGGTGAAGTGGAACCGCAGCTTGCGCACGACGGTGTGTCGGGACACGTAGCGGACATCGGGCGAATGCGGGATCCCGAGGTCGCCGGCGCTCTGGAGGAGACTGGCGAACTCGTCGGTACCAGTCATGTCACGCGCGGTGAGGTCGTCGGCGAAGTCGTTGAGATGCATGGACGCGGAGCTTAGAGGATCGAGCGAACGCTCGTTCCGGCGACAGCGACGTTCGCCGCGTCGGTGGCGTGTCGGTGCCGGGGTGTGCTCAACGCGGGCGCGACGGCGTCGCGGTCTGGTCGATCCACGCGTCGTAGTCGTCGGCCTTCGCCCGCAACGAGGCCGCTCCCGAACCGGGCTCGGTCTCGATCAGGAACTTCTCGGCGCGAATGGCATCGACGAGCACGGAGGCCACGTCCTCGGGGCTCATGGCCATCGCGAAGATCGGGTGCCCGGGCGGGAAGTCGTTGCTCAACAACATGGGCGTCAACATCGCACTCGGGCAGAAGCAGCTCACGCGCACGCCGCGTGGGCGATAGTGCACCGCGAGCCACTCCGCGAGGGAAAGGGCCGCATGCTTGGTCACCGAGTAGCTGACCTTGTCGGCCTGGGTGGACAGCGCGACGACCGAGGCCGTGTTGAGCAGGTAGCCCTCGCCCCGCTCGACCATCTCGGGCAGGACAGCACGTGCCGCGTACAGATGCGACAGCACGTGGAGGTTCCAGGTCAGATTCCAGACCTCGTCGGTCTGGAGGTTGCCCGGCTGGGGTGGCCCCGAGTAGCCGGCGTTCGAGTACCAGATGTCGATGCGGCCGAACGCGTCGCGGGCAGCTGCGGCCACAGCCTGGACGTTCTCTTCCCGCGTGATGTCGACGGCCACGCCGACCGTGTCGAGATCCCCGCTCACGCGTTGCACGCCAGGGCCGTCGATGTCGGTGACGACGACCTGCGCGCCCTCGGCGGTGAACCGCCGTGCGAACGCTTCGCCGATGCCTCCTCCGGAACCGGTGACCACCACCACCTTGCCGTCTAGCTCCATCTGTTCCCCCTGTCGTCGAACCGATCCGGTCGACCGCGACCCTACGGACCCCACCCACCAGGCCGCCAACCTCAGCGTTGGCGCGCCGGGGCCTCGCACGTGCCAGGAGTCGACCTCCGATCTGGTGCTTCAGAGGTCGTCGGACCAGTCGGTCCAGTCGACGCCTGTGGCATCGACGTACGCGTCGATCGCCCGGCCCAGAGTCGGATGGAAAGCGTCGTCCCCTATCCGCTCGTAGAGCCCGTACCGGCGCAACTGGTCCTTCGGTCGGCCCTTCAACTCGGCGAACGCCAAGTGCACGCCACGCTTGCGGAGCTCGTCGAGGAGGTGGTCGAGCATCTCGGCTGCCGTGGTGTCGATGTCGGTGATCGGCTCGGCCGCGATCAGGAGCCAGGCCACGGTCTGGGCTTCCTCGTCCAGTACCTGCTCGACGCGTCGCCGGAAGTGCTCCGCATTGGCGAAGTACAGCGGCGCATCGAACCGGAACACAACCAGTCCGGGCACGCGCCGTCCGCCCGGATGTCGCTCGAGATCGTGGTACCCCTTCACGCCCTCGAGCCGACCGAGCACCGCGTCGTAGGGCCTCCAGGATCGCCCCACGAAGACGGCCAAGGACAGTCCGACCGCGACCGCAATGCCCTCGAAGACGCCGAACGCAACCACCGCAGCGGTCGCCGTGAGTGAGAGCGCTAGGTCAGACCATCGCACGCGCCACAAGAATCGGAGGGTCGCCAGATCGACCATCCTGACCGCGGCGGCGATGATGACCGCCGCCAGAACAGGAACCGGCAGGTGGGCCACGAGGTCACCGCCGGCGAGCAGCACCACCGCCACCAGCGCGGCGCCCGTGACGCCCGCGAGTTGGGAACGCGACCCGACCGACGCGGCGACCATCGTCCGAGTCGTGCTCGCGCTGACCGGAAAGCCCTGCATGAAGCCACAGGCGACGTTGGCCACGCCGAGCCCGATGATCTCCCGGTTCGGGTCCACGGGCTCGGTGAGACGACCGTCGCCCGCCGGACGTCGAGCGACAGCGGACGACAGCGTGCTGGTGTCGGCGAGGGCGACGAGCGCGATCGCGATCGCCGCTGGAAGCAAGGACCGGACATCGGCGAGCGCGACGTGGGCCAGACCGGGGGTCGGCAGCCCCACCGGGATCGTCCCCACCGCAGTGACCCCTTCGCCCTCGAGGCCGAACGCCCACGACACCGCAGTCGTGGCCACGACCGCCACGAGCACACCGGGAAGCTTCGCCGACAAGAGTCGTCCCCCCACGATGATGCACAGCGTCGCCACCCCGAGGCCCAACGCGTACCCGTTGGTGCCGTTTGCGATGCCCTCGACGAAGGACCGCACCGTCTCGACGAACCCCTCGGACTTCACCGAGAAGCCGAACAAGACGGGGAGCTGTCCGGCCAGGATCACTGCGGCGAGACCGTGCAGGTACCCGACGCGCACCGGCTTGGAGAACAATTCCGTAATCGTCCCGAGGCGCAGGAACCCGCCGACGACACTGATCAACCCGACGAGGATCGCGAGCATCGCCGCGAGCGGAACGATCGACGCGGTGTCATCGCCGGCCAAGGGCACGACGGCAGCAGCAATCAACGCCGCGAGCGAGCTGTCGGGGCCGAGCAGGAGCGTGGGCGATGGGCCGACGACCGCATAGGCAACGAGACAGGCGACCGTCGCGTACAGACCCGTCTCGGGCGGCAGACCAGCGAGCTGCGCGTAAGCCATCCCCTGGGGAACCAGCAGCGCGGCCACGACGATGCCGGCGGTGACATCGCCTCGGGCCTGCCTCCGGTCATATGAACGCGCCGCCTCGACACCCGGCAGCCAGCTCGACGCTGAGCGCCCCCACGACCTCACGCTCACGACGTCACGCTCACGGCGACTGTTCTACCGGGCGCAGCGGCATCGCGCGAAAGCGGCCGCTCCATGCGCTTCGCCCCGCTGCCGGGCCGGTGCCGCCTCCGGTGGTCGGCCTGGACGAGGTGCGGCTAGCGTCCGGTGCCGACCATGACTTCCCCTCGCATCGTCCTCATCACCGGCAGTGGCAGCGGCATCGGGTTCGCCGCGGCAACGCGCTTCGCACGGGCCGGCGACACCGTCGTGGCCGGTGTCCGCGACCTGGCCACGGCCGATGCGCTGCGCGAAGTCCTCGGCCCGTCCGGCGGAGGCCACGAGATCGTGGAACTGGACGTCTCCGGCCCGCATGTGGAACAGGTGGTGGCTGACGCGATAGAACGGCATGGCCGGGTCGACGTGCTCGTGAACAACGCAGCACGGTCGTACAACGGTGCGCTCGAGGACGTCAGCGTCGACGATCTTCGGCGCTCCGTGGAGATCAACTACCTCGGCACCGCACGAGCCACCAGAGCTGTCCTGCCGGCAATGCGTGCCGCCGGCGGTGGTCGGATCATCGCCGTCTCGAGCGTGAACGGTGTCCGCGGTCTCGCATTCAACGATGCCTACGCCGCGTCGAAGTTCGCGATCGAAGGTCTCTTCGAGTCCCTGGCCCCGGTGGTCGCGATGTTCGGTATCCACGTGACCCTGCTCGAGCCCGGACCGGTGAAGACGACGTTCCTGTCCAAGCCGAGCGCACACATGGCCGGCCCGTCGGCACCTTATGCGCCCTTGTACGAAGCGTTCGACTCGATGCGGGCGAGCGCGTTCGAGCAGAGCGGGCTCAGCGCTGAAGCCGTCGCTGACGTCCTGCACGAGATCTCCACGCTCGAGAGCCCACCCCTGCGGGCTCAGGATTCGGACTTCGCCCGAGCCATGGTGGCCGACAAGCTCGTCGACGTCGATGGCAGCGCGGTGATGCGTATCACCCGACTGTTCCGCCGGGCCCTGACGACCGAGCCGTCATGAGCGACCGGTTCTCCGTTGCGGACAAGGTAGCCGTCGTCACGGGTGCCTCGAGTGGTCTCGGCGAGCGCTTCGCCCGGGTCCTCGCCGAGGAAGGGGCCTCGGTCGTGGCGACCGCACGACGGATCGAGCGCCTCGACGCGCTGGCCTCGGAGGTGCCGGGCGTGGTGGCCGTCGAGGCCGATCTGATGCGCTCCGATGATCGTGCCCACCTGGTCGAGACGACACTGACCCGATTCGGACGCGTCGACATCTTCGTGAACAACGCGGGCGGCGGGGTGAGCACGGCCGCGCTCGATCAACGCATCGACGACCTCCGCGCCAGTCTGGAGATCAACCTCGTGGCCGTGTTCGAACTGTGCCAGCTCGCGGGGCGCGCGATGATCGACGCCGGCTCGGGTTCGATCATCAACATCGCCTCGGTGCTCGGCCTCGGGTCGTCGTGGCCCTTCCCCAACGGGGCCTACACTGCGGCGAAGGGGGCGGTCGTCAACCTCACCCGGGAGCTCGGCTGCCAGTGGGCCCGCGACGGCGTCCGGGTGAATGCCATCGCACCAGGGTTCTTCCCCTCCGAGGGCATGCAGGCCATGATCGACGACGAGCGCTCCACCGCAGTAATGCGCCGCAACTGTCCCATGGGCCGCTACGGCGAACCCGACGAGCTCGATGGGGTCCTGCTGTTCCTGGCGAGCGACGCCTCGACCTACTGCACCGGCCAGATCATCGCCGTCGACGGCGGCTGGACCGCGCGATGAGCACGTCATGAGCAACCTGCCCGAGACGCGCCCGGCGCTGCCCGACGATCACTTCCTGCACGCCATGGGCATCAACGTGTTGTGCGCCGACGACGAAGCAACGGGAACTGCGATGCTGCTCCCGTCGATGTGGCCCACCTGGTCGCAGCGGCCTCGATTGGCGATCCTGGCGACGTTCGTCGACGTGATCGGCGGCCATGTCCCCGACGGACCGCGCAATCCGACCGTCGACCTCCGGGTCCAGGTCACCGATTCCGTGCCCGCAACGGGTCTGGTCGAGCTGGTGAGTCGCCCGTTGCGGGTCGGGCGCCGCCTGGTCGTCGCCCGCACGACCCTGTGCCACGAAGGCCGGCCGTTCGCGTCGGCCGTCACCACCTTCATGAACCGAGTGGTCGCGACGACGCCGTTCACCTCCGACGCGCTGCCTTCTGACCTCCAGTCCTATGAGCGCCTCGTCAACGCGCGCGTCATCGACGCCCGCACGCTCGAAGTCGAACCGACCCCCCAGCTGTCCAACGGCATGGCCGGAACCGTCCAAGGCGGCGTCCAGGCGTTCGTCGCCGAACTGGCTGCCGAGCACGTGTGCGGCCCCGACTTCGAAGCCGTCGATCTCGACATCCGCTACCTCGCCCGAATGGACGTCGGCCCAATGCGGGCCGAGGCGGAATCGGTCGGGCGCACCGGCAACCTCGAAACCGTCCACGTCCGCCTCCACGACGCCGGCAACGCCGACCGCACCGTGTCGAGCGTGGTCGTTCTGCTCCAACGAAGGGACCGATGATGGATCTTGCCATCTGCATTCGCAATCTGCCCGGCCGCGACCTGATCGAGGCCGGCCGCTTCGCGGAAGACCACGGCTACGACGAGCTCTTCGTGCCCGACAGCGCAAGGGGCGCTGGGTACGACGGCGACGGTCGGCTGACCGGACGCGACGCCTTCGCGACGTTCGCGGCGATGTTCAGCGCCACCACCACCGTGCGGGGCACGGTCGGTGTCGCTGCGGTGCCGATGCACCACCGGCTCGTCCTCCCAAACCTGGCTGCGACGCTGCAGGAGCTATCCGAGGGGCGCTTCTCGCTCGGCCTGGGGGTGTCGCACCCCGAACAGACCGGACGGATGGGCGTCGAGTTCCCGGCTCGCCAGATCGACCACATGCGCGACTGGATTCGCGACATGCGTTCCCGGTCCAGCAGCGGCATGGCCTATGGCTCCGGGTGGCCGGTCCTGATCGCCGCTCTCGGACCGAAGATGGTCCAGCTCGGGGCCGAGGAGGCCGACGGGCTCGTGCTCAACTGGCTCACCCCCGAGCACGCCGCCGATTCGGTGCAGCGCATCCGCAGCGCGGCACCGGCGGGGCGACGACCACGCATTGCCCTGTACCTGCGCCTGATGAGCGACGAACACCGCTACGCGGACGCGGAACGCTACGACGCCATGGCCAACTATCACCGGAACTTCCTCGCCCAGGGGATCGAGACCGTCGACGAGATCGTGGCCGGAACGACGCTGCCGCGCGCTGACCTCGGTGCGGCTCGGGCGAGGGTCGAGCAGTACCGCGAAGCAGGTATCGACACGTTATGCATCTACCCGATGGCCTTCGACGCCGGCGACCGGCTCGCCCTGCGGGAACTGACCCGATGACGAGCGCCGCCGCCGAGGGCACGCCCCATCGGCACTCGCGTTGGGCCTGCAACGGCGACGTCACCTTGCACTACCTCGACGCGGTCGACGCCGAAACCGATCACTCGCGCGTGCCCCTCGTCTTCGTTCCCGGCTTCGGCGAAGAGGCCCTCGACCACCTGACCCTCATCGACGCGCTCGCCCCGCGGCGACTCATCGTGCCCGACCTGCGCGGTCGCGGCCCCTCGGACAAGCCCGACGATCCCTATGACCTCGACGCGCACGTCGCCGACCTCGACGCAGTCGTCGCAGCCACCGGGCTCACGCGGGTCCACATCGCGTCGTACTCACGTGGCACCGCGTACGCAATGCGTTGGGCTGTCGAGAACCCCGACAAGCTCGCCAGCATCAGTGTGGGTGACTACCCCGCGGCGCAGATCGCGCCGCCGCTCGAGGCCATCGCCGTGCTCCAGGCGCGGGAGCGCTTCGGGCGTCCGTTCACCGATCGGATCCCGGCACCGCTGATCGCCAAGGTGATCGAGCAAGCCCACACCGAGCTGTACTACGACCGGCTCGCGCAGATCGACGTGCCGCTGATGTTGATGCACGGGACGCGCCGGAGCGCGATGGCAACCGAGGACGTGATCGCCGCCTACCGGGCGGCGCGCCCCGACGTGCACCTCGTGGTGATCGACGACGGTCACGACCTCTGGAAGCGCGACCCGCACGCCGTGCCGCGCGCGATTCGTGCCTTCCTCGCCGGGCTCGAGTGAGCGCAGCGCCTCCCCGAGACGCCGGTGAGTAGTCTGCGGCCATGAGCACCGACGCCGTGGACACCGGCACACCAGACGTCACCTGCACCGTCGACGACGGTGTGGCGACCATCACCATCGACCGCCCCGACAATCGCAACGCCGTCCGACTCGACACCGTCGAGGGGCTCGGAGCGGCAGCGCGCGGGCTGGCGCAACGACCCGACGTACGCATCGCCGTACTCACCGGCGCCGGCGACCGGTTCTTCTGCCCGGGCGCCGATCTCGTCTCGGCGAGCGGGCGGTCCGACGGCGACGGCGACGGCGGCGAGAGCAGCGGCACCGACCGCCGCGGTGGTGAGGTCTGGCGGCTGCGCGCTTCGGCGGCGATCCACGAGATGCCCCAGATCACGGTCGCCGCGATCAACGGGGCGTGCGCGGGTGCCGGCTTCGGCTACGCCGCAGCCTGCGACCTGCGCGTCGCGTCGTCGGCGGCGCGGTTCGCCACGGCCTTCCTCGATGTGACCGTGGCCGGCGACATGGGCCTGCCGTGGACGCTGTCTCGGATCGTCGGTGGCGCAAAGGCACGGGAGCTGTTCCTGCTGCGGGGGAAGTTCGACGCCGACGAGGCGCTCGACATCGGTTTCGTCTCGGCCGTCTACCCCGCCGAGTCGTTCCGCCCCGCGGTCGACAAGCTGATCGACTCCCTCAAGCGCTACAAGCCGCTGGCCCTCCGAACGCTCAAGGAGAACTTCCTCTCGAGCGAGCGGATGGGTTTCGCCGACTACCTCGACCTCGAACACGAGCGCCACATGAAGCTCGTGTCGCACCCCGACTTCGGCGCCGCCGCGCAAGCGTTCCGCGGCCAGCGCTGACCGGTCGCGCCGCCACCACGGCTCGGCGACGCACCGACGAGTCAACGAAACAGAGTGTCGATCGTCGTCGGATCGACGAGCCAGGCCTCGGCGGCGATCTGCGGGAGTCGCTCAGCGCCGCGCCAGTCGGTGAACCCGTTGATGACCTGGAATCGTCCCGACGCCGGTGACTCGACGATGCCTGCGTACCGCTGCTCGACGAGGAACGCATCGTCGAGGCCGTACGCCGGCGTGACGACACATGCGGGCACTCCCGCAGCGGCGAGCCGGTCGGCCCACACCGAGGCGTCGGCGGCGGCGACGATCTCCGCGATCGCCTCGGCCGCGTCGGCCGCATCGAGTGCGGCGAGCTCCCGGCGGCCCAGGGCTTCGCAGAGCGCCGTCGCGTCGGCATCCACGGCGAGCCAGCCGTCGGCGGCGCGGTAGTACCTGTTCCAGGGTGTCGGCCCTGGGAAGTCCGGACCACCGACGGGTCGAGGGGGTCGACCCTCGTACCTGGTCAACTCACCGCTCTGCAGCAGGGTCGAGGCTGCGGCCAACGAGGTGAACACCCGTTGCCCGGCACCACCCTGAGCTCGCTGGTGGAGCGCGCCGAGCGCGCCGAGCGCGCCGAGCGCGCCGGTGGTCACGTCGTGGACCGGCGCCCCGGTGGTGATCGGTCGGTCGGCACCGCCCTGGACCGTCGCCAGGCCCGACATGGACTGGAGGAGCGGATCGAATCCGGGAAGCTCCGCCCACGGGCCGGACTGGCCGAACGCGGTGACCGAGCACCGGATCACGTCGGGGTTGGCCTCGAGGAAGGCCTCGTGGGCCAACCCCAGTCGCTCGAGGCTCGCCGGGAGCAGGTTGTCCACGACGATGTCGGCCCGGCTCACGAGATCGAAGAACCGCACCCGCTCGGCGTCGTCGCGCAGATCGACCCGAAGCCGGCGCTTGTGCTGGTTGGCGACGCTGTATGCCCCCGGGAACGCCTGGTACGGGTCGCCGGTGACCGACTCGACCTTGACGACCTCGGCCCCCTGCTCGGCGAAGAGCGCGCTGATGAACGGCGCTGCGAGGAAGGTCGACGTGTCGATCACCCGAAGGCCCACGAGCGGGCGGTCGTCAGACGGGCGCGGCGCAGTCGGCGGAGGAACTGGCCCGATGTCGGCCCACACGTCGGACACCTCCTCGACGCTGCCACCGGGCACGCCGACCGACACCGTGGCCGACTCGAACGCGACCGGGAACCCCGGCATCACGATCTCGCCGAGCACGCGATGGCGGCGTCGCACCGGGGGTGAGGCGTGGGCCACGAGACCGCCTTCGAGCCATTCCTCGGGGAGGCCCAACGCCGCGATCGGGATCCCGGCGTCGCCGAAGATCGCGAGCCACTCGTCGGTCGTCCGGGTCGCGAACACGCCTGCGAGGCGCTCGGTCACCTGTTCGCCCACGCCGGGTCGCAACACGTTCGCGAACTCGCCCATCACGTCGTCGCGCACCATGACCTCCATGGCGTCGAGCACGTCGAGCGCCCGGAGGAACAGCTCCGGCGACAACGCCGCGAGGAACAGCCAGCGACCGTCGCGATCCTGGTACATCCGGAAGTTCGGCCCGCCCGCGAGGGACTTGCCCGGCGAGATCACCGCCGGACCGTCGACGGCCTTGGTGATGAGGGTGCACAGCGACGCGCCGACGGCCTGCAGGCCGGTGACCGTCGCCGCCCGGCCCCATCCGTCCCGGTCGCGCGCCACGAACGCCGCAGCGGCAGCCGCAGCGCCCATGGCGCCGTGGAGGTGCAGGCGGGTGGGGACGACCTGAGCCACCGGCACATCCCGGGTGGCGGGGTGGTGTGCCGCGAACCCACTGATCGCGTCGAGCAACAGGCCGCTCTCGGGCAGCTCGGCCCACCGGCCGTTCGTCGCGACGGGTGGCAGCCACACATGCGATGCCGCCGGGTTCACCAAAGCCACGGCCTCGGCTTCGAGACCGCGCCGGTGCAGGGCCGCCGGCGTGGCATCGACCAGCACCGCGTCGGCCCGTTCCAGCAATCGCCGCACCGAGGGATCGCTGGAGTCCGCGCCGGCCGGGAGTCCGAGTGCGAGCGTCTTGCCCCGGTCCCAACACAACGGTCCGGGCGCCGACGGGTCCGCCGGCGCTGCGCCCCCGAGCCGCACGACATCGGCGCCGAGATCGGCCAGCAGCATCCCTGCGGTCCGGAGGGCGATGCCGTCGCCGATCTCGAGAACGCGCAATCCGGCGAACGGAGGTCCCGAGCTCATGTCGACTTCCCTTCCTTCACGGTACGTCGACGATGTCGCCCGGTGGCCCCTCGTGGTGGGGATGCAGTCGGTGAGGCGGCTGGACCGGAGCGCCGTCGACGGGCACCGTGCGCTTCAGGAACTCGATCACGGCGTCGGCGAAGATGTCGTTTCGATCACCCGCCACCATGTGCCCGGCGCCGGTGACGTTCACGAACTCGGCGTGGGGACACAGCTCGAGGAACTCCTGGGCCCCTTCCATGCTCAAGATGTCCGAGAGTCCGCCCCGCACGAGCAAGGTGGGCAGACGGAGGTTCCGGGCGCATGCGACCATGCGGTCCTCGCGCCGGCCGATGTCGCTCTGCCCCGACCGGAACCGAGGGTCCCAGTGCCAGTGGTACCGGCCGTCGTCGCCAAGGCGAACGTTCTTGGCGAGGCCATCGAGCTTGCGGGGCCGATCGCGGTGAGGCTGGTAGCTGGAGATCGCCTCTGCGACCTCCTCGAGGGAGTCGAAACCATCGGGCTTCTGCGACATGAAGGCGTTGATCTTCTCGGCCCCTTCAGCCTCGATGCGGTGGCCGATGTCGACGAGCACGAGCGAAGTGGCGTCGACGTGATCCTCCCCGACGGCGACCAGGCTGGTCCCGCCGCCCATCGACGCCCCCACCAACACCGGGCGCTTGCCACCGAGCTGTTCGAGCAGACACTGGAGGTCGTTGACCATGGTGTCCTGGCCGTAGACGCCGTCGGGCGCCCAAGTGGAGTCCCCGTGCCCCCGGGCGTCGAAAGCGACTGCGTGGTACCCCGCAGCTCCCAGGGTCTCCCCTGCGCCCTTCCACGCGTGGCGGGTCTGACCGCCGCCGTGCTGAAGCAAGACGAGTGGACCGTCGGGATCACCCCAGGAATCTCCCGCCAGGGTCACACCCCCGCTGGCCTCCCAGTGATGCATGGGCTCAGGGGTACCGGGAAGTCTCGTTCGCTGCATGGGTCGCCCTCGGCTCGGTTGGGGTCGGTGATCTCGGCGCTCGCACGAACAATGGCACAAACCTTCCCCCCGCTGCTTCGCGTGGGCTCGGACGCGAGGGCGCACGCCCGCCGTTTGTGGAACGATGCACGACGTCACAACGACCAGGGGGAACCATGATCGACCTCGGACTGACCGGGAAACGCGCCATCGTCGCCGGAGCGGGCCACCGGCCGCCACGCCCTGGTATCGGCCGGCAGACCGCGCTGCTGCTGGCAGAGGGCGGCGCCCGGGTTGCCTGCGTCGACCTCGATGAGGCACGCGCCGCCGCGACCGCCGCGGAGGTGACCGCCGCGGGCGGCGAGGCGATCGTCGTCACCGGAGACCTGCGACGGGCCGACGAAGCCGACCGCATCGTCGCCGAAGTCGTCGCCGCCTTCGGGGGTCTCGACATCTGCATCGACATCATCGGCGAGGCCACCTGGGGCATCACCCCGGACTTCACAGAGGACGCGTGGGACTGGGCCGTCGAGACCAACCTGAAGCAGGTGTTCCTGCTCTTCCAGTCGGCGGGCCGACAGATGCGCACCCAGGGCACCGGGGGAGCACTCGCCGCGGTGGCCTCCGTCGACGGGATCATGGGCTCGCCGGTCCACGTCGCCTACGGGTGCGCCAAGGCCGGGGTCGTCCACCTCGTCAAGACGCTGTCCGAGGAGCTCGGGCCCTACGGCATCCGCGCGAACGCCGTGGCCCCAGGTGCCGTATTCGTCCCGACCGAGGAACACCCCGAGCCGGGTCCCGGTGTGCATGCGGCGACGCCGCTGCGCCAGCCCCAAGCGCTCGACATCGCCCGTGGCCTGGTGTTCTTCTGCTCGGACCTGGCCTGGGCCGTGAGCGGTCAGACCCTACCCGTCGACGGTGGGGCCAGCGTCAAGGGTGTGTGGGACTTCCCACCCGCGCAGATCGAGACCCTGCTGAAGCTCTGAGACCCCGGCTCCGCCTCCAGCCCCATCCGGCCACGTGCCAGGTTCGTGCCTGGCACCGAGCGGCCCTGGCGCTACCGTGAGAAGGCGGTGTCGGCGAAGAGTTCGCGGTAGTGGCGGGCGTCGCCGTAGTTGTTCTCCCAGTACTTGGCGTGCTTGGAGAACAAGGTGAGGTCGTGCTCTTCGATGAAGGCAACCCCGGCGTGCACTTCGTGCGCCTGACGGTGGAAGTGGGCCGACGCGGCCTTGCCGAAGGCCACCGAGATCGCGGCCGCGCGCTCGAACGGCTTGCCGGCATCGATGAGGAACGCCGCTTGACGGTTGAGCAGATCGGCGCGGTGCATGTCGATGAGGATGTCGCTCACCATGTACTGCACCGCCTGGTTCTTGCCGATCGGGATGCCGAACTGCTCCCGGTCCTTCGCGTACTGGTTCGTCATCTCGAGCACCGTCCGCGCCGCACCGACGATGGTCGCGCCCTGCAGGACCGCTGCTTTGATCATCGCCCGCTCGAGGGGCGCCCACCCCTGCCCGACCTGACCGAGTATGGCGTCGCGGGCGACGGCGACGTTCTCGAACGTCACCTCGTACAGCGCCTCGGCGGCGATGTTGCGCAAACGTGACTTCCCCAACCCGGCGATGTTGGTGCTGACGAGGAACAACGTGATCCCCTCGGCCCCACCGTCGCCCGTGCGAGCCGCGACGATCATTCGGCTGGCCTCGGGAACCCACCCGACGAGCAGCTTGGTTCCGTTCAGGAGGTAGCCGTCGCCGTCATCGTCGGCACGCAACTCGATGTCGGTCGGGCCGAAGCCGCCCGAGGACTCCAGCAGAGCCAGGCTCAAGATGCACTCACCCGACACGATCCGGGGCAGATAGGTCTCCTTCTGAGCGGCGGTCCCGACGTCGAGGAGGAGGTTCGCTCCGAGGCCCAAGGTGTCGAGGTACGGACCGGGGACCAGCGCCTGGCCAAGCTCCTCGAACACCGGGTACAGGTCGAGGAAGCCGGCCCCGGCGCCACCGTAGGCTTCGGGAATGTTGATGCCCAGCCACCCGAGCTGGGCGACCTCGTCCCACAGTTCGAGTGAGAAGCCGACGTCGCCGGCCTCGATGTCCCGGAGGCCTTCGGGCGTGTTCCGGCGAGCGAACACCTCGCGAGCGGCCTCGGCGAGCTGGAGCTGGTGGTCTTCGAATTGGATGTCGATACTCATGGTCGTCCTCTCGGTGTCGCGTCAGCGGCCATTGCCGGCCGCCGCCGACGGGCAGGTTCGATCAGCTCAGCGCGGCAGCCCGAGGGCCCGGGTGGCAACCACCATGCGCTTGACTTGGGAAGTTCCCCCGGCGTGGTTACCGAAGGAGCGGCGGTAGATCCGGTCGATCTCACCGGCGAGCGGCGCCCAGCGGCCGCCTTGGATGATGCCGAGCGGACCGAGGATGTCCATACAGATCTGCCCGAACTCGGGCTGGAACTCCTTGGTGATCGCTTGATGCATGTGAGAGCCGTAGGGGCAGTTCCAGCCCTCGTAGCCGATCACCTTGTTGACCTCGACGCCGATGGCGAGGTCGGTGAGCTGCTCGCGCACCAGCGGATCGTCGATCATCGGTCGGCCGCCGCGGCGGGTCTCCGCGCAATACTGCGCGAGCTGGTCGAGCACCCACGCGTACCCCTCGAGCGGGGGCTCGTAGTCCATCTCGGGGCCGGGATCGTCGTGCTCGAAGGTCGGGATGGGGTCGCCGCCCATGCCGAACCAGATCTGGTTCCACGCGCCGTTGAGGTCGCCGAGCATCATGTTGTCGGGCACCCGGAGGTTGTCGAAGTAGACGACGTTCTGGCGGCCGTCGGCGATGTTGTACAGCGGGGTGAGCTGGATTCCAGGCTCGTCCTGCATGTTCGCCAGGAACGCGCTGATCCCCCGATGCCGTTTGCTGTAGTCGGGGTCGGTGCGAGCGAAGATGATCATCCAGTTGCACCAGTGACCGGCGGTACAGAACGTCTTCTGCCCGTTGATGACCCATTCGTCGCCGTCGCGCTCGGCCCGGGTGCGCAGTGAGGCGAGGTCCGACCCGGAGTTCGGCTCGGTGTAGCCCTCGGCCCACATGATCTCCCCGGCGGCCATCTTCGGGAGGAAGAACGCTTTCTGCTCGGGCGTACCGAGCCGGGCGATCGACGGACCGACGCTCATGCCGATACCGCCGTACTCGCCCGCACGGGCTCGGCTGAGCTCCTCGTGGACCACCGCGGCCTGGCGGGCGGACATCGCGGCACCGCCCCACTCCTTGGGCCAGGTCGGCCAGATCCAGCCCTTCGCCCCCAGCTTCCTCCAGTAGTCGTACATGAACGACCACCGATGCGGGTCTTCCTCGAAGTCCCACTGGAACCCGCGGTACTCCTCGGGCATCACCTCGTCGATCCATGCCCGTACCTCGGCGCGAAGCGCCTCTAGACGGGGCGTGGTCTTGTGGGTCAGGTCCATACGTCGTCTGCTTTCTGGTGACTGCGCGGCCGCGGCCGGGACATTAGCCGTGCGCTGTTCCCCGCGCCCGGTAGCCGAACGGGTCGGTTCACCCGATGGTGACCGGGAGCCGCTTGATGGCGTTGAACATCGTGTGTTGGGCCCGATCGTGGGGCCCACCGGGCTCGATCGCGTCGAGCCAGGGCATGAGTTCCTCGAACACGACTCGTGCTTCGAGTCGCGCCAGGCCCGCCCCGAGACAGAAATGGGGCCCTCCGGCGCCGAGGGCGTCGTGGCGATTGGGGTTGCGGGTGATGTCGAACACATCAGGCGCGTCGAAGGCGGCCTCGTCACGGTTCGCCGAGATCATCCACAAGGTCGTGCGCTCGCCCTGGCGAATCGTGAGATCGCCGAACGTCACATCCTCGAGCGGCCACCGGGCGTGCCCCATGACCGGCGTGGTGAACCGCAGCATCTCCTCGACGGCGAGGCCGACGTCGGCACCACCCTGCAGCTGGGCGATGGCCTCGGGCCAGTCGAACAACGTGAGGAGGCCGTTCGACAACAGTTGCCGCGTGGTCTCGGCACCACCGGTGATGTACATCGTGACCCAGGCCTGCAACTCGGCCTGCGACATCGGCTCACCGTCGACGCGAGCGTCGAGGAGCCGATCGACGAGATCGCCCTTCGGGTTGCGCCGGTGCGCCTCGAGCAGCTCGTTTGCGTACTCGCCGAAGCGCACGTTGGCAGCCACCGGCGTATCGGGCGTCGGGGCGTACTCGGGGTCAGCCGACAGGATCGTGGCGTTGGAGAGGGCGATGAGCTCGGCTTCGTCCGAACGGGCAATCCCCATCATGGCGCAGATGACTCGCATCGGGAGCAGCGCCGCGACGCCCTTGACGAAGTCGCCGCCCCCGGCTTCGACGAACTCGCGGATGCACTCCTGCGCGAGTTCACGCACCAGTGGTTCCCATGCGGCGATCGCACGGGGCGTGAAATCCATCGACACCAGCCGGCGATACCGCGTGTGCTCGGGGGGGTCCATCGTGAGGATCGTCAACCCCCGCTCGGACCCGAGCGAAGTGGACCCGGCCGGACCAGGACCCGCATGGCTCGAGAACCGCTCGGGGTCGCGGTTGATCGTGCCCAGCAGCTCGTAGGACGTGACGATCCAGCCCTGGTCGGGTTCGTGCCAGTAGAGCGGCGCCTTGCGGCGGAGCTCGGCGAAGGTCTCGAACGGTACGCCCTGCCCGAATCGTTCCTTCGTGAGATCGACATCGAGGACGGGCTGGTCGACGACGGCCATTGGCAGTTCCCCCTGGGTGGTGGCCCGGTCGGCGTCGTTCGCCGCCGCGACCTTCGGGCACACTAATGCAGCGCTCGGGACCCGCGCGAGGGGCGACCGCAGAGGCCGGGCCCGGGCAGCGACCGAGTCAGTCGACCGTGTCGGCGCGTCGTACGACGCGCGGAGTTGCGTCGGCGGTGTTCGCCCGGATCCATTCGAGCGCCCGGTCGACCTCGGCCGCGAGCGCCGCGAGCGTGCCGCTGTTGTCGATCACGTAGTCGGCGGCCTCGATGCGCGTCGCGCGGGGCACCTGACTCGCCAGGCGCGCCTTGGCGTCGTCCTCGCTCATACCCCGGTCGCGCACCAGGCGCTCGAGGGCGATCTCAGGGGTGACATCGACGAGGATCGTGGCCTCCAACCCGTACTGCTTGCCCACGAACATCGCCGCTTCGGCCAGCACGACCGTGTCGGTGCCGTGGAAGGCGAGGCCCCGCGCCACGAGTTCTTGCTCGGTGATCGGCGCCACGAGGTTGGTCAACTCGGCGAGCTTGGACTTGTCGTTGAAGACGATCGTTCCCAGTGCCGCGCGGTCCATCGTTCCGTCGGCAGCCACGATGCCCGGCCCGAAGTGGGCGACGATCAGATCGAACAGTTCCTGCCCGGGCTGCTGCAGCTCCCGATTGAGGACATCGACGTCGATGATCTCGCAGCCTCGCTCCGCGAACAGCCGACCCGCCGTCGACTTACCGGATCCGATGAGGCCGCACAGCCCTACCCATTTCACGACGTGCCTCAGACCGTCGCTACGAGCGTCGGGAGCTCTGCCAGCAAGCGTTCCGTGAGCTCGCCGACCCGCCCGACCCAGTCATGGGTGTCGTCGGTGGCCGCCGGCGTCGCGCCCGTGCGGTCGCCGATGATCATGACCTCGGCAAGTCCGTTTGCTCCAGCGACAACACGACCCCAGGGAACCCCACCGGCCTGGAAACGACCATCGCCCATCTCGAGCTCGACCCCCCCTGTCAGTGCCGAGCCCTGCACGACCATCCGGAACACGTCGCTGCCGAAGGTCATCTGGGGTGTGGCCTCCTCGTCGGCGGGGGTACGCAACACGAGGTAGATCGGGCCCACGTCGTGCGCCCCCATCAAGGTGACCGCGATCGTGCCCCCGTTGCCCATGGGCTCCCAGGTGTAGGACTCGGTCAGCGACGCGTCGACATGGCCGAGCTTCGAGAAGTTCTTCCTGATGGTGGTGACACAACCCTGGATGCCGTCATCGTCGTCGGGCAGGATCGACGGGAGAACCAGACCGAAGCGTTCGCGGATCGTCGCGTAGGCTT
>JAHECR010000081.1 GCA_024641655.1 Acidimicrobiaceae bacterium | reverse complement strand
CAGGTTGTACCAGGACCATCGACCTGAGAGCCACAGCGACTGCCCCGAATACCAGGTCCCGTCATAGAGCTTGAGATAGCTCGAGCAGTACGATCCCGCCAACGCCACGGCGCCGCCACCGTCGATCGCGGCCGCCGAGCCGGCATCGAGTCCCAGCGCAGTGAATCGCTCGGCCGCCTCGGCCTCGGTCCCGTAACACTCCGCAGTGTCGAGCACGGCGGGGGCGACCAAGCACACCTGAGCACCCTCCCAACTGGCGGACAGATCGATGACTCGCCCTTCGAACACCGCCGTCGACCCGGCGCCGCCGGGATCGCCCTTCTTGCCCTCGGCGATTGCAGGGGTGGCGACCGACGCCAACGCCACAACCGCAACGAGCGCCGCCGCCGATCGAGTACCGATTCGCCACAATCCACGCATCCAACACACTCCATTCGATCACGCCCCGGGGCCTCAGCGAGTTCGGACCACCGCAGACGCAACGATGGGTGTCCGGTTCCGGCCACGCGTCGCGACAAATGTGACCATGCCGTTCTCCCGGTGCCACGCGAACCTCGATCGGGACCGGGTGCGAACCAGGAATCCGGCGTTCACCAGCACCGAACGCGATGAGGCTCTCGCGATGGCAGTCGACCTGGTCGGGATCGTTGGCGCGCGTCGCCGTTACGGCGTCGGTGTCAGCCAGCAGCGAATCAGCGGTCTACCACTCCAGCTGGAGCTGTGGGAGCGAGAACATGCCGAGGGTGGCGTAGCGGAGTGACTCCTCGGTGCCTTCGGCGATGCGGAACTCGGGGATCCGGCTGATCCAGGCTTCGATCGCGATCCCGATCTCGCGTCGGGCGAGGTGCGAGCCGACGCAGCGATGTGCGCCTCCGCCGAAGGCCCAGTGGATCGTGCGGTCACGATGCAGGTCGATCTCGTCGGGGTTGTCGTAGACCTCGGGATCACGGTCGGCGATCACTGCGAGCGTCTGCACGATGTCGCCCTTCTTCAGCTGCACGCCCTTGAGCTCACAGTCCACGGCAACCGTGCGCGGCGGGTTGACCCAGCTGTGCCAGCGAAGCAATTCCTCGACTGCGGCGGGGATCCGCGATGGGTCATCGATCAGCTGCTGCTTGAGCTCGGGATGCTCGGCGAGGTATCGGAAGGAGTGGCCGAGCCCGGCGTGGACGGTGTCGAGCCCGGCGATGAAGAGCAGCCAGCACATGTCCATGACGTCGTCATGAGGGATCGGCGACCCGTCGTCGAAGGTGCCGTGGACGAGAAGTGACATCAGGTCGTCGGTCGGCGTCTCGCGTCGCTGGGCGACCAGCTCCTCGAGCGTGCTCGCGATGGCCTGGGCTGCGGCGCCGCGGTCTTCGGGGGTCGACCCGTGGAAGAAGGTCTCTTCCCATGCGAAGAACTCCTCGGCACGCTCCATCGGGAGGCCCATGAGCTGCATGAACACGGTGCCCGGGAGCGTGCGCGAGAAGTCGTGCATGAACTCACATTCGCCACGGTCGATGAACTCGGCGAGCAGGGCGTCACAGGTGGCGCGAATGGAGTCCTCGAGCCGGTCGATCTGTTTCGGAGCGAACAACGGCGTGAGCAGCGACCGGTATTTGTTGTGTTCGGGAGGATCGAGCTCGAGGGGCAGCATGCGTCGGGCCATCTCCCCGCCGCCGGCATATCCCACCGTGGTGAAGCGGCTGTAGTCCTGGAAGACGGTGCGCACGTCCTCGCTCGTGGTGACGTACCACATGCCGTCGCCGCGGGCAGAGATCGGGCTGTAGAAGATCGGCGGGGCCTCTTCGTGGATCTGGCGGAACACCGCCCAGGGGTCGACGTCGAAACCCTCGACGAAGATCTGCTCGAAGGGATAGACGAGGTCTGCGGGAACGTGCCCGGGAACGGGGTGGAACTCGGCTTCAGGCTTGATCTTCAACAACGCGATGCCCCCTGCTCTGGTGTCGCTGTGGCCGGTCGTGACCACCCGCGACCCTACACCGGGCGGCACCACCGTGTCCTCGTCGGTGCCGCGGCGTCGACGGAGCGGGACCCGGATTGGAGACCTCAGCCACGCGAGGCAACGCGTGTCGCTCAGCTGTCGGGGAACACCGGTGCGAAGGTGATGTGCCCGCTCGCGATCGGCCCTTCGGGCACATTCGGCGAGATGACCGTCACCGCCACGACCGAGGCGCGACGCCCGAAGCGCAGCGGCCGGGCCTCCACGACGATACGACCCATCGGAGCCGGCCGAAGGAAATGGATCGACACATCGGTGGTGAATGCCTCGGTTCCCTTGGGCGACTGGGCGAGTGTCGCCGCGTACCCCATCGCATCGAAGAAGCTGAAGATGGCTCCGCCGGCCAAGGTGCCGCCTTTGCGGGTGTCAGCGTCGGAGATGTCGGCGGATGCGACGATCAGGTCGGACTCGTATCGGTCGATCGACAGCTGTGCGCCCCGCCGCCCGGCGGTGACACCGGACGCGGCATGGTCGGCTCGGTGCCTCTCGTTGAGTTCTTCGAGCGACAGTGTGAACACCGGCGCACTTCCTTTCAGGTCGATCTGGGCACGCGACGCGCGCCTTCGCCACGGGGCCCCGAGTCGGGTTCACGGTCGAGACTGCCAGATCATGCCAGCGCGCGGGGATGAGGTGAAGAACCACGTTTCCGACCACCTCTATTGCGGAGTCTCCGTAGGGCCCGCTGGACCTCGCCCTGCTATTGTCTGGCGACAAGATGATCTCCGGACCCACCAACATCCGAGCGGGAGGCTTCACCATGACCGAGACCAAGCTCTGGGCGAACTCAGGCGATTCGCACTACATGGAGCCGCCGCATCTGTTCGAGAGCCTGCCTGAGCACTTGCGGGACCGTCTACCGAAGTCCGTGAAGGACGAGGCGCGTGGTGTCGAGGTGATCACCGTGGACGGCCAGACCTTCGAGCGACCGATCCCGAGACCGCTGTCGGACCAGGAGATGCCGGGCGGTGCCGCCGGTCGGGCCGGCGCCGAGGTAGCCGTGAGTCCGGTGCGACCGATGTTGCGCAACCTCCCCATGCCCAAGGAGGAGGATCGTGACGGCCACAGCGGGAACATGATGGAGCGAGCACCGGGTGCAATGGACCCGACCAAGCGGATCGCCGACCTCGACGGCGAGGGCATCTGGGCCGAGGCGATCTACCCGTCGCTTGGAACTTGGCAGTTCAACATCCAGACCGCCGAGATCGCGAAAATCGGCGCCCAAGTCTCCAACGACTTCTTCCTCGACTTCCAGAACATCGCTCCAGACCGGTTCGTCGTTGCGGCGACGATCCCGCTACTCGATGTCGACGACACCGTGGCAGAGATCAAGCGGTGCGCCGAGATGGGCTTGAAGCTGGGGTTCTTCCCCGTCAAGCCCCCGCGGGTCAAGCGCGACTGGCAGTACGAGGAGTGGAACCCGGTATGGGCTGCGCTCGAGGAGACCGGCATGGTGTTGGGCTTCCACATCGGCACCGAGCCTTGGGATCCAACCCAGCGCCAGGGCGTCTACCACCGCGGCCCCGGCGGCGCGGTGTTGAACTACACCGAAACCACCTTCGGCGGCCAGCGGGCGGTGATGCAGATGATCGCCAGCGGCGCGCTCGACCGCCACCCCGACCTGAAGATCCTGGTATCGGAAGGGGGCGCGACCTGGGGCCCCTTCATCGCTGACCGTATGGACGAGGGCTACCGCCAGCACGGCGCCGCCGTCCGCCCGACCCTGTCGAAGCGCCCCAGCGAGTACCTCTACGAGCAGGTCTACGCCTCATTCCAGCACGATGCCTCGGCAGTGCTCGCCAGCTCGGCGATGGGCTGGAAGAACGTGATGTGGGGTTCGGACTATCCCCATTGGGAAGGCACGTTCGGGCACTCCCAGAAGACGCTGCACGAGCTGTTCGACGACGTCGACTCAGAAACCAGCCACCGCGTTCGCATCGGGGCGTTCCACGAGCTCTTCCCCGATACCTCTCTGCCACCCCAGTCCTGAGTTGCCAAGCTGGGGCCCTCGCCACCAGAGCCCATCGTGGTCACCAGGCGGCCCCCCGGAGCAACAGTCGCGCTCGTGGGGAATCGGCACGCTACGGACCATCCTCAGCGCCTGGGCTCGTCACCACCGAAGCCGCGAGCCTCGCGAGCATCGCGCGGAAACTGGCGCGTTCATCCGCGTCGAGGGGATCGAGAATCTCGTTCTCAATGAGGTCGAGCGCCTGCTGGAGACGGGACAGTTCGCGCTCGCCCCTGGGCGTGGGCACGATGCGTTTGACCCGTCGATCGTCCGCGTCGGCCTCCCGAACAACGAGCCCAGCTTGTTCGAGATCGCTGGCTCCTCCCCCACCCCGTCGGGCGCCATGATCCTCAGGAGCGCAGCATGAGCGACTTCGCCAACCTCGACATCGAACTCCCACCACTGGGATTCGCCCTCTACGGCATGCAAACCCGCGTACCACCCGAGACCGAAGGGCACTGGCGTGCCGCGGCCGAGGGCCGCTTCACCGTCCCCACCTGCGACGACTGCGGCACGAACCGCTGGCCCCTCGACCTCGTGTGTTACGCCTGCGGGTCCAACAACTGGAGCTGGCAGACCGTGCCGGGAACCGGCACGGTGTTCACCTACACCTGGATCGACAACCCCACCCACCCCGGCGGCGAAGGCGACAACGTCGCCGTCATCGAGCTCGACGGCACCAAAGGCGACCCCGTACGCGTCCCCGGCTGGGTCGTCGGCGCGACCTACGACGAACTCGCCTGCGGCCTCCCCGTCGTCGCCGACTTCGAGATCGTCGCCGACGGCATCGGCGTCCCCTTCTGGAAGCC
>JAHECR010000080.1 GCA_024641655.1 Acidimicrobiaceae bacterium | reverse complement strand
TAGTCACCGGCAAACTGCTGTGCCAGCACATCCTGAGCGCCAGCGCTGGGCGCTCAGCGCGTGGACGGCAGAGGGGAGCTCCGGACCTCGTCGACGACTGCCTCGTTGCGTAAGGCAACGCTCCCGAGATCGGGGCGGCGCCCGGATGCGGGTCACCCGCGGATGACGCTGGGCCCGGTCGCGCCGAGGCCGAGCCGGCGCCGCCGGATGTGACCTAGCAGACGCGGCGCGGGCCGCCCGAATCCCCGACCCGGGCGCGCCGCCGCTGGCACACTGTCACCAAGTTGAACGGTGCACGGTTTCAGTTTCAGCCGACCGGCAGGGGCGGATCTCATGGAAACCACGAGCACGAGCGCCGAGTACGCCGCGTTCCTCCAGGAGTCCGAGGGGTACAAGCGCAAGATCCTCGGTCTCAAGCGCTCGAACTCCATCCCGGAGGGGATCCCGTCCTACGACGGTGTCAGTTTCCTCTGCTACGAGGCCACGGCATCGCTGGAGCGCGACGGCATGGTCGCCATGACGCGCAACAACGTCGTGTGCGGAGGCGCCGTGTACTGCGGCATCGGGAGCCGCAACCTGGCCAAGACCGATTTCGACCAGGGGCTCGAGATGGTCATCGGTCCGAATCGCGCCTATTCGACGAAGCCGACCATGCGCCGGGTGAACCAGCAGCTCCCGCACTACGACGAGAAGCACCGCTACCTGCTGATGGGCAAGCTCGAGGACATGCCCGATCCCGAGGTCGTGATGATCATCACGGACCCGCAGCGGGTGATGCGGCTGTGCAAGGCCTACACGTGGAAGACCGGAGAGCTCGTCCACGCCTTCGGCGGGACTAACTGGTGCGGGATGTCCTTCCCGCAGGTCATGAGCGACCGGACCATGACGTTCAACTTCGGCGACCCGCCGTCGCGAACCTTCATGCAGCTGGACGACTCGGAGATGTTCTGCGTCATCCATTGGGATCTGCTGCCGCTCATCGTCGACAACCTGAAGAACGTCTCCACCGGGGAGGGTTACTGATGATCCCCTACATCATGGAGAACTGCGTCATCTGCGGCACCTGCTGGGACATCTGCCCGCTGGACGCGGTCGAGGAGTACGGCGACTACTACCGCATCACCGACCGGTGCGACGAGTGCGGCAAGTGCGTGAAGGCCTGCCCGAACCACGCCATCGCCAAGACGGTGACGATCGGCACGAGACTCGAAGAACATGCACGTGAGAAGGCCGAGCACGAGGACCTGTGACCTGCCGCAGATCGCCGCAGGGGAGGGGTGGATATGGCTGAGTTCAACTGGACCGAGAACTCCAAGACGGTGTTCGACGAGAGCCTCAAGGCCGCACCGATGCCGTTCCGGGCCGTGACGAAGAAGGGGCTCCTCGGCGGGTTGACCAAGATCGTGGGCGAGGGCGGGGACGTGCGCGAGGAGGACATCATCCGGGCGATCAGGGAGTCGACGCCGGCGCCGTTCGTCGCCACCGGGCTCAAGGCGGTCGCCCCGTTCCTGACCGACCCGTCGATCCTGGAGCGCTAGCTCGTCGCGACCCGCTCGTTCAGGAGAACAGCGCCTGCACACCCTGGGGGCTGGTGAACATCCCGCGCGCGGTGTGCCCGACGTCGGGCACGAGCGCGAAGGTGTGCCGGGTGTAGACCCCGTTGCCGAGCACACGACCCAGGTGACCGAAGTAGGCCTCGGCGCGTGCCCGCCGCTGGGGTCCCTGCCAGTTGGCCGCGCACGACGTGTCCAGGGAGCTGTCGGTGGTGGACGTGTCGATCGCTCCCACCAGGTACGTGACCCGGCTGGCGCCGTACTGCGCGATCGCCGCGGTGGCATAGACGGCACCGGCGTAGGCGTTGCGACGCTGCATCCCGTACTTGTAGCGGTCATAGGACGAGCAGCGCTTGGCTTCGGCGGAGGTCACACCTCGCCAGCCGGTGGGGGTGAGCCGCTCCGAGGTGAGGTAGACGTACGACGATGGGTTCGCGACCACGTAGCGCCGATCGACGCCGGGGTACTGGGCCGGGGACACCCGGGTGAAGGCGGCGTAGCGGTTCGTGAACTGCCCGCCAGCGCTGTGCCCGGCGATCGTCAGCCGGGCCAATCCGGGGAACACCCGCGGGTCGGAGACGGCTCGTACGAGCCGGTCCATTGCCTCGAAGGAGCTCATCGCCCACGGGCGCGCGTACGGCGCGCTCTTCGACGCGTCCCCGGACTTCCACCCGGAGTCCGACCAGTACAGCGTCGCCGGTGGGATGGCGCTGCCATCCTTGTCGGCGAAGAAGTGAGGGGCCACGACCAGCGTGGTGTCCAGGGTGCCGGCCGCCAGAGCAGCCTTCTGGATGTCGGTGGACTGGTTGCAGGCAGTCCGGCTGTCTCCGTGGACGACCAGGACCACCTGGGTGATCCGTTCGTTCGGGACGGTGACGTCGCCGTTTCCGCAGTACTCGAGCTGGAGGGTGGCGGAGTAGACGTCGATCGGGAACGAGCGGACGGTCGAGGTGACGGAGGCGGCACCGGCGGGGGAGCCCGCCACCGCGATCGTCGCGACGGCCACGAGACCGAGGAGTGCGGACAGGACGCTGCCGCGGAGGGCCGTGCGCATGGCGGGATCCCTTCTGGACGATCAACCAGAAGGGGCATCGGGCCTCCGGGGGGTGAACCTGTTGGGCCGCGCGAGTGAACCCGGTCGGCGCACTCCGTCCCGCAGTCCCCGAGAATTCTGAGGTCAGGCCGGCGAAGGCAGGCGGACCGGCAGCGTGGCGAGTCCAGACCTGTCGATCCGGAGGGCCGGGTCGCTCCCCCGGAGGGCCCGCACGGCCTGGCGGCGGGTGCAGGTCTGGGGCTGGTAGTCGACCACGGCGTTGTTGGTGCGGATGCACCGCAGCTCCAGTGTCGCTTCGCCGTCCCTCCCGAGCCGGAGGCTGACCACCTGCCCTGTGCCGATGGCACCGAATCTCTCGTAGCTCCCCGGTGCGCCGAAGACGAAGTTGCCCATGGAGTAGACGACGGGCATCGCCCCGATCACGCGGACAGGTTGGGTCGTGTGGGATCCGGATCCGACGACGGCCGCGTAGCCCTGCGCCTCGAGTTGTTCGGCGGTCGCGACCTGCAAGTCGTTGAGGGGCTGGTAGTTCTCGCCCCAGTGCATGAACGCGATGACCCAGTCCGCGCCCGCCGATCTCGCGACCAGGAAGGACCGACGGGCCTGTTCGGCGCTGAAGGCAGGGACACCGGGTCCGGTCGGCGTCGCCCGCATCTCGGTTCCGGGGGATTCGACCATGGAGACGATCCCGACGGTCCCGACCCCGGTCCGCAGCAGCAGCGGCTGCGCGGCCTCGACGAGGTCCATGCCCGCACCCAGCGTCTGCAACCCGGCGTCCTCGGCGTGGACCAGGGTGTCGGTCAGGCCCGGTAGACCGCGGTCCATCGAGTGGTTATTGCCCAAGCTGATCGCATCCACGCCGGCCCGCGCCAGGGCGTCGAGCCCGGCGGGCGGGACGTTGTAGGTGAACTGCTTCGTGGGGTCGGCGGGCTGGGTGAGATCGGTGAAGGGCGCCTCGGCGTTCACGATCAGGTAGTCGCCGGTGAGCAGGTCGCGGACGCCGTCGAGCGGCCAGTCCCAGCCCTTCTCGGCGATCCCCCCAGCGGCGCCGTCGGCCTGCATCGTGTCGCCGGCGAACTGGATCACGACGCTTCCGGGGGACTGGGACGCCACGTCGACGGCGGTGTGCTGCGGAACCGGGGCACCGGACGCGACATGGGTCACCAGCCCGGCGACGGCCGCCACTCCGACGGCCGCGAGCCCGAGTGCGACCTTTCGCTCGGTCCTCACCGGACCGCCTCGTCCAGCAGGAACGCAAGCGCGCGGCCGACCAGTCCACCTGCTCCGACCGCCTCGGACCACGAGTGACCGGTTTCGGGCAGGAGCTCGAACCGCAGCTCCTGGTCGATGCCGCGGCGGCTGCCCTCGTCCTCCAGGTGGTCGAGCCACGCGAGCGCACGAGCGACCCGGTCGGTTCCCTGCTCACGGTCGAGCGTCGGCGAATGACGAAGCGCACCGTCGTCCTCCGTGTCGCGCTCGCCAACGGCGACCATCTGAGGGAGCGCGAGGAAGGCGTCGAGGTCGATCACGGCGGCGTCGTCAGCGAACTTGATCCCGCGCGGGAACGACCGCGCCGGATCGAGGCGTGTGTACCACCCGGCTGCTGCGGTCACCAGTCGTCGCACTCGCGAGGGGTTCATCAGGGCGAAGCGGTGCGCGAACTGCGCCCCACCCGAGAAGCCCATCAGGTCGACCCGGGTGCAGTCGATCCCTGTCGACTCGGTGAGCCCGTCGAGGCTGCTCAGGAGCCCCTTCTCGGCTGCTCTCGGTCCCTCGCTCCCTGCGAGTCGTTGGTAGCCCTCGAACTGCGGCCGACCGAACCGCGGGACCACCAAGGGCACACCGACCTGCATTGCCGCGGGGAGGAAGGCGTGCAGCATCGCGCCGGCGCGGCGTCGGCTGCCGTGCACCAGCACCAGGGGCGGGCTCGACGACGGAGCCGAGGGCAGGAAGACCCTGATCGGCAGGGTGGCGTCCGTGACATCGGCCGTTGCGGACGGCGTCATCGGCCCTCGACCTCCAGCGGAAGGTTCCCGCGGCGGCGACGAGCTTCGTGGCCGTCCATGACGTAGACGACCTGGCCCTCGTCCATCACCCATACGACGTCGGCCATCGCGATCTCGGCCGGGTCGTGCGTGACGAGCAGGACCGTGCCCTGGTGGTGGGCGAGCGCTCTCCGGACGGTCTCCTTGGCCGGGCCGTCGAGACCGTTGGTGGGCTCGTCGAGAAGGAGCAGCACGGGGTTGCCCATAAGCGCGCGACCCAGGGCG
>JAHECR010000058.1 GCA_024641655.1 Acidimicrobiaceae bacterium | reverse complement strand
TCCAACATCGTCGACCTCGAACCCGAAGACGTCCACTGCGGCATGGCCGTCAAAGTCATCTGGAACAAAGTCAGCGACACCCTCACCCTGCCCTACTGGACCAAAGCCTGACCAGCAGCCGAGCACCAGCAGCCGGACGCGACGACGGCCGGTCACCGCTCGAAGCGATGGTGACCGGCCGTCGGGCTCGCGTCTGGGGTCAGTCCTCGAGATCGAGGAAGCGGGCGAGGTTGCCGCGAAGGATCTTTCGCTGATCGGCTTCGGAGAAGCTGGAGATCTGGCTCACGTACTCGGCGGGCTCGGGCAGGCCTTCACCGTGGGGGAAGTCGGACCCGAAGGTGATCGGATCGACGCTCTTGGTCGCGGCGACGACGCGCTCGACGTTCTCCTCGGGAAACGGCGCCACGAAACAATGCGTGTTGAAGTACTCCGTGGGGCGCATCTCCATCTTTCCCCAGGTGGCCCGGCGCCCCATCATGAACGCGTGGTCCATTTTGCGGAGCAGATACGGCACCCAGACGGTCCCCTGCTCGGACAGGAGCAGCTGCATCTTCGGGAACCGGTTGAACCAACCCTGCATGATCGCAGCGCCGACGGTCTCGTAGGCCGGGCGATCCCCGTAGTAGAAGACCCACTGGAACGCGTCCATGTCGCCGAGCATGACCTCCTTCTCGTTCCATTCCTCGCCTTGCGCCGCATAGCGGGTGAGCGACGCGAGGTGCGTCGACACCTTGATGCCGGCCTCGCTGCAGCGATCCCAGAAGCGGTCGTTGTCGGGTCGGAACGGTGAGGTGTGCATCGACGGGCCCGTCGACATCTGGATGACCTTCGGGACCTCGATCTTCATGATCTCGTCGAGCTGGATCAGCGCCTGCTCGGGATCGGCGAAGGAGATGTAGGGCGGGGTGAAGATCCGGTTCTGGTAGTTGTATCCCCACTCGTGACCGAGGTAGCGGTTGAGGGCGTTGAGGTTGGCGTACAGCCCCTCGTAGTCGTTCTCGAACTCGGGCTCGGAGCCCGGCAGCGTCGCGAAGTTGACGCAGGTCTCGATGCCTTGGCTGTCCATCACCGCGAGGCGGTCGGCCGGGCTGTCGAGGTGCTCCTGGAGCTGGCGGTACTTGGCCACGAACTCCCGCCTGCCGTCGGCGTCGAGGTCCTTGAGCGGGTTCAGCTTGGTGAGCAGTGAGCCTGGGATGACCATCGGCTGACCACCGCCGTCGGAGTCCGCCTCGTCGCGACCCAGGTCGGACACACCCACCTCGGCCAGCACGTCGTTCGAGCCGACCACCTGGAAGTTCTCGAAGGTGAACCTCGCGGGACGCCCGTTGTAGGTGCGCTGCAGACGACCGTCGACCATCTCGGTCCTGATCGCCATGTGCCTCTTGTCGGGGTCGATGTACTTCTCGTACGCGCCCTTGCCCGGTGTCGAGTGCTGATCCGCGTCCATCAGGCCGAAGCCGATGGCGCTCGTGTCCAAGGAAGTTGCTGCCATGTTGCTACTCCATGTCGAGGGCCGCGTCCTGCGACCACCTCCGCATCATGGCACACCACCGACCTCCGCCCACCCGGGGTCGGGGCGGGACGGTCGGCTCGATCAGACGCGCTCGTCAGGGTCGATGTCCTGCTCGTGGTGCTCGCGCACCGCCTGCAGGTGGGCGCGGTCGCCCTCGATGCCCTTGTGCCGATCGTCGAGATCCTCGAGGTGATCGAGCCGGCCGTAGGCGATGACCGTGTCGCCGGCCTGAATCACCGTGTGACCCGTCGGCGCCCCCTTGAACCGACCATCGTGACGATGCAACCCGAGCACGACGATGCCTTCCTCGGGCAGATGCAGATCCGCCAGGGGGCGGTCGACCAGCCAGTCCTCTCCCCTGGCATGCAGCTCGATGATGCCGAAGTCGTGGCTGAACCGCAGGAGACTCGCCAGGTCGCGGGTCTCGAGGCTCGTCCACCGGCGCAGGGCCCACTTCGTGAACCGCGTCAAGACCCGCTCCAGGAATCGCAACCGGGTGAGCGCGAGCACCACGATCAGGCCCGACACCAGGATGACGGCGCGCTTCGCCGTCTGGTCCGACTCCGTGTTGACGAAGCCCAGCAGCAGCGAACTCACGCCGGTAATCACACCGGCGTTGCCGATCGTCATGAGCCACAGGACGATCCGCCGTCGGACCGGGTGGTTGATGACGTCTTCGGACTCCGAAGTCGTGTACCCGACGCCCATGAGAGCGGAACGCGCCTGGAAGTTCGCCGTGTCGGTCGCCATCCCCGTGCCCACGAGCGCGATGGTTGCGACCCGCGCGGCGGTGATGAAGAACGTCACCACCAGAAGGAGCGACAGGACCGCGATCATGCAGGCTCACGATAGGCGGCTGCGATGAGCGCCGCGCGCGGAGCGGAGGTCACGTCACTGCTGCCGGCGGCAGCTCGCTCAGCTCGGCGATGTGCGCCACTGCATCGCCACGGTTGACCAGGGGCCGCTGGGTGAGCGCGATCACGACCCCGGCAGTGCGCGAGCGGATGACGCCCAGCTTGTCGCCATAGGGGTCATGCACGGTCGCGACCGTTGCCCCCGCCGCGACGTCGTCGCCGAGGCCGACGCCGAGCTGCACGATGCCGCTGCGGGTCGCGCGTATCCAGTGAGACCCGAGCGCGTAGCGGGTCGGGACGGTGGGACTCGGCGCGTCGTCGATCATGCCCGCCGCGGCCATACAACGCAGCACGCCCGCGGTCCCGATCCTGATCGTCGCTTCGTCGAACCGATCGGCCTCGCCGCCCTCGAACAGGAGCACCGTTGCCCCGGCTTCGGTGGCCGCGGCCCGCAGGGACCCGTCACGGGTGCGGGCGTGGAGGCTGAGAGGCGCGGCGAATGTCTCGGCCAGCGCCGCCACCTCGGGATTGCGCAGATCGCCGCGAACCTGCGGCAGGTTGATGCGATGATCGGACCCCGTGTGCAGATCGATGCCGATCGAGCAGCGGCCGATGACCTCGGTCATCATCAGGTGGGCGATCCGGCCGGCGAGCGATCCGCGGGCCGACCCCGGAAACGACCGGTTCAGGTCTCGGCGGTCGGGCAGGTACCGGTCGCCGGCGTTGAAACCGTGGACATTCACGACCGGGACGGCGATCAAGGTGCCGTGGAGCGTTCGGGCGTGGGTGGCCTCGTGCACCCGCCGGATGATCTCGACGCCGCAGAGCTCGTCTCCGTGCACCGCGGCACTCAGCCACATGGTCGGGCCCTCGTCGAGACCGTGGGTCACCATCAGCGGCAGGGCCACCGGCGTGCCCGACATCAACCGCGCAATCGGGAGCTCGAGCTTGACCCGCCGGCCAGCTGCCACGGAGGCGTCCGCGATCAGGAAGGGTGGTCGTCGTTTGGCCAGACGCGGCGAACTCAACGCGGGCGTGGTGGCGGATGGGGACGGGCTGGGGCTCTCTGTGGCGATGGGCTGCATCGTATGACCTGGCCGGCCGGGAGTCACCGAGTCGGTCCCGATGGGGGCGCCTACGCTGGGCGGGTGACTGCGCGCTGGCTCGCCAATCGAACTCGCAGACGACCATGACCTCCGCCGGCCTCGACACGCGCTCCATCGTCCTGACGGGTTTCATGGGCACCGGCAAGAGCACCATCGGCCGACTGGTCGCAGCCCAGCTCGGCTTCGACTTCGTCGACACCGACGTGCTCATCGAGGAACGTCATGGCCCGATCGCGACGATCTTCGCCCGACAGGGCGAGGACGCCTTCCGCTCGATCGAACGCGAGATCGCAGCCGAGCTCGCGGCCGCAAGGAGACTCGTCGTCGCAACCGGCGGACGCCTCATGCTCGATCCGGCGAACGTCGCGTCCCTGGGGAGGAACGGACGCGTGTACTGCCTCGTCGCCACCCCAGAGGAGATTCTCGAACGCGTGACCGGCGACAGTGTCCGCGTCGAACGGCCCTTGCTCGCCGTGGCCGACCCCTTCCGGCGGATCGTGGACCTGCTGGCCGAACGAGGTCCGGACTACCGGCGGTTCGCGCAGCTCGACACGACCGGCCGATCGCCCGAGGTCGTGGCCGGCGACATCGTCGCGCTCGCCACCTCTGATCCCGAAGCGTTCGCGGTCGTCGGCCCCGGTGGTTCCTGGCAGTTGTCGGTCGGCACGGCACTGCTGCCGTTCGTCCGCCAACTCGCGGGTATCGACGGCGCATTGGTCGTGGTGACCGACGTGGAGTCAGCGCGCCTGCACCTTCCGAGCTGCCCCACGCCCGACCTCGTGGTGACCCTGGCGTCGGGTCCTCGGGGCCCCGACGTCCTCGACGCGGCGCGACACCAGGTCCACGACGCCCTCACGAGGCTCGGGTCGGCCACGATCATGTCATTGGGTGACCGCGGCGTCGCCGTGACGGCCGCGTCTGCGGCCGCCACGTACCGGGGCGGGGTCGACCTGGTCCACTGCCCCACCGACCTGATCGCCATGGTCACCGCCGTGGTCGACGAGGCGCACCGGCAACCGCGAGCCGTCGTCGCCGACGTGGCCACGGTGCAGGCCCTCGATCGGCGACACTTCTCCGCGGGCATGGTCGAGGTGCTCAAATGGGGGCTCATCGGCGCTGCCGCTCTCGTCGACGGGCTCGAGCAGGGCGAGTGGCACACCGGCGAACCGGCTCGCCCGCCGGCACTGCTGGACCTGCGGACACTCGTGGTCGCAACCGCGCAGATCGTTGCCGAGACCCGGCTGGAGGCACGCCGCCGAGACCTCCTCGGCCTCGGGCAGGACGTTGCGTCCACCTTCGGCCTTCCCGACATGGAGCGGCTCGACCGAGAGCAGGCCGTCCACGGTGAATCGCTCGCCTTGGGGCTGATCGCGACGTGCCGGCTCTCGGCATTGCTGGGCCACTGTCCAGTGACGCTTGCCGGGCGCGTCGAACGCCTCATCGAGTCGCTCGGCGTGCCGACGACGTTGCCCCCGACGTTCGACCCCAGAGCGGCGAGCCGCTCGGCGCGTCGGCAAGCGGGTGGTCGCCGCCTCGTGCTGCTGCGCGACGTCGGCGACCCTTTCGTCGCCACCGAGGTCCCCGACGCGGCGCTGCTCGAGGTCCTCGAGTCCCTGCAAACCTGAGCAGGAGTTCGGCCGTCCGGTCAGGCCGTCATTTCTCGACCACACGCACCCCGCGCCAGAACGCGACCCGACCGGTGATGCTGTCGGCGGAGGGGCGGGGGCTCGGGTAATACCACGCCGCGTCGGTGTTCTCGTCCCCGTCGACCACCAACGTGTGATAGCTGGCGGTTCCCTTCCAAGGGCAGACAGTCGTCGTGGCCGACGGCTTGAGGTAGCGGGCATCGACACTTGCACGCGGGAAGTAGTGGTAGCCCTCGAGGGCGACGGTGTCATCGCTCTCCGCGATGACCTGACCGTTCCAAATGGCTTTCACGGCCACCTCCTTGGGGCGCCCTTCCTTTGGCCGCACGTTCGGCCAGCCTAGGACCCGATCGGGTACGTCAGCTTCGGCGACCCCCATCGCGTATCGGTGTCAGACACCTGTCCGGACATTCGGATATTCGGACAGGTGTCTGACACCGATGACCGATCAAGCAGGACGTTGGAGGCCGGACTCATGGCGGGCCAGGAGCGCGGCGCCGAGGGCTCCGGCGGCCTCCCCCGCTCGGGCCGGCTCCACCTTGATCACGGGTCGGTGCGCGCCCGCGACGAGCACCTCCCCCAACGTCGCCCGAACACGCGGGCCGAACAGGTCCCAGTCCCGAACGAGGCCGCCGCCGACGATGATCATCTCGGGGTCGCTCAGGGCCGCACAATTCGCCATGCCTACCGCGACCCACCACGCGAAAGTGTCCAGCACTGCCGCCGCCTCGGGGTCGCCCAGCCGAGCCGCCCGAGTGAGGTGCTCGCCACGCAGCGCGTCGAGATCGCCCCGGAGCTCGGACCCGACCGCCGACAACGCGCCCGCTGCAGCGGCCTCACGGCCGAGATACGCGAGTCCGGCGCCCGACGCGTAGCGCTCCCAGCAGCCGCGCAGCCCGCACACGCAGAGGGGGCCGTTCGGGTCGACGAGCATGTGCCCCGGCTCGCCCGCCATGCCGGCGGCCCCCCGAATCACGGAGCCCCCGGTGATCAGCGCGCCGCCAATACCGGTGCCGAGGGTGATCAGGACTGCGTGTTGCACACCGACGGCGACGCCACTCTCGAGCTCGGCGCGGGCTGCGCAGTTGGCGTCGTTGTCGACGAACACGGGCAGACCGACGCGCGGTTCGAGCAGGTCGCGGACCGCCAGCTCGTCGGCGCCGACCAGGTTCGGTGCGCGGCGGAGCCGCCCGTGCAGATCCACCAGGCCGGCGACGCCGACACCGACGGCGCGAACCTCGACCCGACCGTCGGCAGCGGCGATCAGGTCCGAGACCAGGTCCGCCAACATGTCGACGACCGCCATGGCGCTGTGCGGGGTCGGACGGCGCTGCTCGACCAGGATCTCGGCGTCACCGCCGATGACCAGCCCGAGGGTCTTGGTGCCACCGATGTCGATACCGATCACCGCCGGCGTGTCGGAGGTGACGGGCTGGTCAGCGGTCGGCAGCATCGGGCCGGGCGTTGACGTACTGGTAGCCGAAGCGGCCCTTGATGCACAGGTTGCCCATCGTGACCGAGTGATCGTCGGGGCTGGTGCACTTTACGATCTCGTTGTCCTGGACATGCAGCTCGAGATTGCAGCCGACGCCGCAGTACGAGCAGACGGTCCGAGTGACGGTCTGCTCCTCGGGGCGCCACTCCCCTGCGGTGCGCAGCTCGAACTCGCGGGTGAACTGGAGCGCGTTGGTGGGGCAAACGGCCACGCAGTTCCCGCAGTACACGCAGGCCGACTGCGGGAGGGTCACGTCGAACTCGGTGGAGATGCGAGTGCCGTAGCCCCGCCCGGCCAGCGAGATCGCGTAGGTGTGTTGTGCGTCGTCGCCGCACGCCTCGACGCAGCGATAGCAGAGCACACACTTGTCGTAGTCACGGACGTAGAGGCGGTCCTGGACCCGAACCTCCTCTGCCATCGTCTCGAGCTCGACCCCCTCGACCTGGTAGCGATCCGGGTCCGCTCCGTAGTGAGCCATCCAGCGCTGGATCTCGTCGGCCTGTGAGAGGTCGACGCCCGAACCGAGGAACTCGAGCACCATCGTCCGGCTGTGCCGTACCCGCTCGGAGTCGGTGTGGATCATCATGTCGGGCTCGGCACGGCGCGAGCAGGAGGGTACGAGCACGCGTGACCCGTCTACCTCGACCACGCAGGCACGGCAGACGTTGACGGCCGTGAGATTGTCGGCGTAACAGATCGTGGGCGTGTCGATCCCGGCAGCCCGACACGCGTCGAGGATCGTGGCCCCCACAGCGACATCGACGTCGGTTCCGTCGATGTTGACGGTCACCTCGGACTCGCTCACGACCCACCTCCGACGATGCCGAGCGCGAGCGCTGATCGCACCGCGCTCGCTGCAGTGTGGCCGAGGCCGCAGATCGACGCGTCGGCCATGACCCGGGCGATGTCGTCGAGCAAGCGCCGTCGGTCGGCGGCGAGCGAGCGTTCCCGTTGGAGCTGCACCATCACCTCGTGTTGGCGGACCGTGCCCACCCGACATGGGACGCACTGCCCGCAGGATTCGTCGCGGAAGAATTCGGCGATCCGGGCCACGACGGCAGTCATGTCGATCCCTTCATGGAAGGCCATGAGGACGCCCGAACCGAGAGTGGTCCCTGCGGCGCGCGCGTCCTCGATCGTCAACGGGAGGTCGAGGGCATCGGGTCCGACGAAGCTGCCGGCGGCGCCGCCCATCAACACCGCCTGCAACGTGCCGGTGATCCCGCCCGCCTCCTCGAGGACCGCGCCGAGGGTCGTGCCGAAATCGACCTCGTAGAGACCGGGGCGGGCGACCGACCCGGAGACGCAGAACAACTTGGTGCCCGGCGAGCCCTCGGTCCCGCGGCTGCGGTACTCGGCGGCGCCGTGGCGGACTACGAACAGGGCGTTGATCAACGTCTCCGGATTGTTGACGGCCGTTGGTCCGCCGAACAGGCCGTGAGTCGTCGGGAACGGCGGCTTGTTGCGGGGCTCCCCCCGAAAGCCCTCGATGGAGTTGAACAACGCGGTTTCCTCACCGCAGACGTAGGCACCGGCACCGCGGCGCAGCTCGATGTCGAAGTGGTGACCGCTGCCGGCCGCGTTGCGACCGAGCAGACCGGCACTGCGGGCCGCCGCGATGGCGCGCTCGAGGCGGCGGGTCGCGAGCGGGTACTCGCCCCGGACGTAGACCCATCCGTGCTGGGCACCGGTCGCGAAGCCGGCGAGGGTGAGGGCCTCGACGAGGGCGAAGGGATCGTTCTCCATCAGGATCCGGTCCTTGAACGTGCCGGGTTCGGACTCGTCGCAGTTGGCCACCACGTGCTTGCGGGGGCCATGTTCGCCGGCGACGGCCCGCCACTTGACGCCGGTCGGGAACGCTGCGCCCCCTCGCCCCGACAAGCCGGAGTCGGCAACGGCCTCGACCACCGCATCGGAACCCATCTCGATGGCTGCAGCCAGCGCCTCGTAACCTCCGTGGGCGCGGTAGGAGTCGAGGCTCTCGGGGTCGACCACCCCGAGTCGGCCGGTGAGACGGAGGGCGCTGCGACCGGACTGGCGATGGACGAACGGCACGGTGTCGTCCGCGGGCACCGAGTCGGGCACACCGCGGCCTTGGATGAACACCGCAGGGGCCCGCTCACATTGCCCGAGGCAGGCGCTCGGGCGGACTCGCCCGCCGCGAGCTTCGAGATCAGCGATGCCGGCGTCAGCACCGGCGATCTGGCAGGCCGCGTCGATGCAGGCGTGCACCACCACGTCGGTGTGGCCGGGGTCGACCGTCGTGAACAAGGAATAGAAGGTCGCGACCCCATAGGCCTCAGCAGGCGGAACCTGGAGCCGCTCGGCCACGTGGTTGAGCCCACCGGGGCTGATCCAGCCGACCTCGGCCTGGAGCGCATGCAACGCCGGCAGGAGGAGATGTCGACGAGAGCGACGTCGGGCCCGTCCGCCGCGCACCACCCGCTCGGAGTCGGCGACCACCGCACCGTCGTCGGGTGCCACGACGCGGTCGACCGCAACGCGTTCGGTGGGGGTCGGCGCGTCTTCGGTGAAGTGGAGGTCAGCCATTTCCGGGGACCTCCGCCGGAAGCTTGTCGATTCGGATCGACGCAGCCTTGAACTCCGACGTCCCCGACTTGGGGTCCCACGTGTCGTTCGTCAACCGGTTCGTGTCGGCCAGCTCCGGGAAGTGAAAGGTGGTGAACGCCAGCCCCGTCGGCAGGTCTGGCTCGAGCCGGACCGCCATCTCCACCGACCCCCGCGGCGAGGACACGAGCACCCGTTCGCCGTCGACGATCCCGAGCCGGGTCGCGTCCGTCGGGTTCACGTCGAGGGCATGACCTGAGCGAATGGGTGATTCGTAGCCGCTCGACTGGACGCCTGTGTTGTAGGAGTCGAGCACCCGGCCGGTCGTGAGCCGCAACGGGAACGCCTCGCTCAGCGCCTCCCTGGGTCCCTCGTGGGTGACGACCGAGAACGGCGCCGGCCCCCGCCCGCCGAGATCGTGCTCCCACAGCCACCCGTGAAGGAAGGGGCTCCCGGGATGGTCGAGGTCGGGGCACGGCCACTGCAGGCCGCCGACGGCCTCGAGGCGTTCCCAACTCATGCCATGGTGCAACGGTGACAGCGCGCGGAGCTCGTCCCAGACCGCGTGCGGGTCGCGTGGTCCGAGCTCGACGCCCATCGCTTCTGCGAGATCGACGAGGATGTCGATGTCGTGGCGGCACTGGCCCGGCGCCACGACCGCCGGTCGCACCCGCTGCACCCGTCGCTCGCTCGACGTGACGGTGCCCTCGCTCTCGGCCCAGGCGATCGACGCCGGGAACACCACGTCGGCCATCGCGGCGGTGCGGGTAAGGAAGATGTCCTGCACGATGAGGATGTCGAGTCCCTCGAGGGCCTCACGGGCGTGGGCGATGTCGGCTTCGGAGTCGGCCGGATTCTCGCCGATGACGTACAACGCGCGCAGTTCGCGGCGGGCCATGGCCTCGAACATGAGGCTCAGGTGCAAGCCGGGTTCAGGATCGAGCGCCGTGCCGTAGAGCGTCTCGAACTTTGCTCGTGCCGTGTCGTCGGCGATGTCCTGGAACCCGGGGAGCTTGTTGGGCAGAGCGCCCATGTCACCACCGCCTTGCACGTTGTTCTGACCGCGCAACGGGACCAGACCCGATCCCCAGCGGCCGATGTGGCCGGTGAGCAGGGCGAGGTTGCACAAGGCCAACACGTTGTCGACGCCGTTGTGGTGTTCGGTGATGCCGAGCGTCCAGAGGATCTGGGCCGTGCCGGCCTTCGCGTACGCGTGGGCCATCTCCGCGATCGCTTCGGGAAGCACGCCGGTGACAGCGGCCACTCGCTCGAGCGTGTACGGCTCGACGGCGGCCTTGAACGCCTCGTACCCGGTGGTGGAGTGGGCAATGAACTCCTCGTTGGTGAGACCGGCCGCGATGATCTCGCGAGCCACGCCGTTCGCCAGCGCGATGTCGGAGCCGACCTCGATACCCAGCCACACGTCGGCGAACTTCGCCGACGACGTCCGGCGCGGGTCGACGCAGAACATCCGGGCGCCGTTGTCGAGCCCCTTCATCAGATGGTGGAAGAAGACCGGGTGCGCCTCACGGGCGTTGGAGCCCCACAGGAGGACGACGTCGGTCTCCTCGATCTCCGCGTAGGAACTCGTTCCCCCGCCTGCACCGAATACTGTCGCCAGACCGACGACCGAAGGCGCGTGTCACGTTCGGTTGCAGGAGTCGATGTTGTTCGACCCCACGACCACGCGCGCGAACTTCTGCGCCATGTAGTTCATCTCGTTGGTGGCCTTCGAGCAGCTGAACATCCCGAACGCTGAGGGGCCGTGACCGGCGACCACGGTGGCAATACCGTCCGCGGCGCGGCGCAGCGCCTCGTCCCACGAGGCACGGCGAAGCGTCCCGTTGTCACGCACCATCGGCACCGTGAGCCGTTCTCTCGCCATCCTGCGCCTCCTCGAGGAGCCTGCTGCATCGTTCGTCGGTCGCCGTGGCGAGATTACCCCTGTCCGCGCCCGGCCCATCGACGGGCCCGCGCCTCGGTGCCCCAGCGACGGCTCGGCGGCATGTCGTAGTCTGCGGGCAACCCAGCGACAAGGAGATACCGATGTCCTCCGAAGACCAGGTCCACGCCACGCGAATCGAGCAGCGCCTGCGGTCTGCGGCCGACGCGATGATCGATCTGGCCGCGCCCCAGGAGAACTACAAGAAGCTGATCGAAGACGGCGGCTTCTTCGACACCGGTCAGGGCTTCGCCATGAGCTACGACCGGGCGAACACCGAGTTCGTCCTCCGCAACCAGCCGCTGTTCTCCTCCCGGGTGACGATGAACCTGGGGAACGTGCGACCGATGATCCCGCTCAACGTCGACCCGCCCAACCACTCGAAGTACCGCAAGCTGCTCGATCCCCTCTTCGCACCCCGCGTGATGGACGCGCAGGAGGAGGACATCACGCAGCGGGCCAATGGGTTCATCGACGCCTTCATCGACCGCGGCGAATGCAACTTCACCGAGGAGTTCGCCGAGCTGTTTCCCGCCTCGATCTTCCTCGGCCTGTGCGGCCTCCCGGAAGCGGAGATGCGCAGCTTCCTCGACATGCGCGACTACATCTTGCACCCGGCAAAGAAGGTTCCCGGCGCCGGCGAGGACCTGTCCAAGCGCCAGGTCAGCCTCGACAAGGGTGCCGAGCTGATCTACGGGTACTTCACCGATCTGATCGCCAAGCGTGAAGCCGAACCCGCCGACGACCTCATCAGCCGCTTCCTCGCAGCCGAGGTCGGCGGCGACCGGCTCAGCCACGAGGACATCCTCGACATCATGTTCCTCTTCGTGATCGCGGGGCTCGACACCGTCAGCGACTCGTTGACCTGCTTCTTCGCCTTCCTCGCCCAGCACCCCGATCACCGGCGTCAGATAGTGGAGGACCCTGCCGTCATCCCCGCCGCGGTGGAGGAGCTGCTCCGCTGGGAGTCCCCAGTGCCCGGAGGCGTGCCCCGCGTCGCCACCGAGGACGTGCTCCTGCCCGGTGGCCAGCTCGTCAAGGAGGGCACTGCGGTACGGGTGAGCTACGGCGCCGCCGACATCGACGAGGCCACCTTCGGCGACCCCTTCGAGGTCAGGTTCGACCGCGAGACGAATCCTCACATCGCCTTCGGTGCCGGGGTGCACCGGTGCCTCGGCTCACACCTCGCGCGCCGTGAGCTGCGCATCGTGCTTCGTGAATGGCACCGCCGGATCCCCGAGTACCGGCTCAAGCCTGGTCACGAACAGCTCGAGTATCCGCAGGGCCTGCGCCACGTCAAGGACCTGATGCTGTCCTGGTCATGATCGCCGCTGATCACCTGGTCCGGACCGTCCGGAGGCGCCACCTCCCGGCGCGCCCTGGGGCCGGCCGAGCACGGTCAGTGGGTCACGGCGATGGCGGTGGCGGCGACGACGACGACGCCGATCACCGTCTGTTGGATGCCGATGATCACCGCCGGACGTGGCGCCATGCGGACCGCGCAGAGGTCGAACACCGCGACGACCGTCAGGGTCGCGACCGGGGCAACGGGAATGGCATCAACCATCGAGGCCGTGGCGACCACGGCCAGCGCCACCAACTGCGCCACGTCGCTGTGCCACCGGTGGAACGTTCGACCGTGTGCGCGCTGCAGCTGGGTGCGCACGTGGGGGATCGCGGCGGCGGCCCGTGCGGCGGCGACACACCACAATCCGACCGCGAGGGAAGCATCGGCGCCGTCGACGAGCGCGATCGCCGTGGCCACCGACCCGATGCCGACCGTGCCCGCGAGCTCCGGGACGAGGCGGCGCCCGCGGCTTCGCATGTCGAACCAGAGCTCCAGCACCACCAACGGCGCCGCAACCGCGATGGGCACCCAGAACCTGCCCGTGGACGACCCCGCGGCTGCGGCGACAGCCAGCACGACGATCCCCGCCGCCTCGATCGCCGCGACCCTCGCCGCGAGTCGGGTCCGCTCGAGCCGGCGACCGCGTCGAAGGTCGACGAGGACCAGCTTCAGAGGCGTACGCGCGAGGAAGGCCACCATGGCCGCGGCGCCCAGCGCCAGCCCGGGGCCGGACCACGCGACGAGCAGCCCGAGCACGATCGGTTCCGCGGTGAGGCTCCAGCCCCCGTGTTCGGCCGGCAACGCCACCTGTCGTAGGAGCGATCGGGGACGGCCGGGCGCAGCACCTCGCGCCGGCTCGGACTCGGCAGTCGCACTCATGGCGAGCTCACGGCGACAACCGAGAGCGCCGCGACCGGGTTCGCGTCGGGTTCGGCACCAGTTGGCCTTCCAGTCGCACGCGGAGAGACTAGTGCCCCGACCGCCGACGATCAGCGGGGCCGACGGCGCGCCACCGAAGCCCGACGACGACGCCCGCTCGTGGCGAACCACGCCTCGGCGAACCCAGACCGGTGACCGCCTTCAGCGCACGGAGCGGCCGGGATCTGCGCTCGTGGGGTCCTCGGGCCAGCGGTGCTTGGGGTAGCGACCCGCCATCTCCCTGCGAACCTCGCTCCAAGAGCCGGCCCAGAACGCGGCGAGGTCGGAGGTCACCTGCACAGGCCGGTTCGCCGGCGAGAGGAGCTCGACGGTCAACGGAACGGCACCGTCGAACACAGCGGGAGCGACCGCGCTCCCGAAGAACTCCTGGACCCGACCACTGATCGTCGGTCGTTCGCGTGTGTAGTCGATCGCGACGCTGCGTCCGCTGGGCAACAAGTACGACTCGGGAGCCAGGCGGTCGAGCTCCGCGCGGTGCTGCAAGCCGATCCGCCCCAGCAACGCGCCCGACACGTCGAGACGAGCGACGTCGGTGATGCTCGTTGCCTCCTGGAGCAACGGGGCGAGCCAGTCGGCGAGCTCAGCCAACAGCGTGCCGTGGTCAACCGCGGCCACGTTCAGACGTCCCCGGCTGCGGGCGAGCTCGATCCGAGCCTGGAGTCGCCGGGCCCGATCCGTCCATGGCAGCAAGCGCAGATCGCTTGCTCGTACGGCATCGACCAGCACCGCAACGACCGGCGGTGACGGCTCGACGGCGCGGCCGACGCTGCGCAAGAGGAGGGCATCGAGCACGTCGTCGACCCGAGACACGATGTCGCCGCGGTCGTCGTCCCAGGCCACCATCGTGCGCCGTTCGATGTCCTGACCCACCCTCGCGACGGCCTCGTCGACGTCGATCCCTGCGGCCAGGCGGATGCGCGCATCGCCTCGGGTGCCGTCGAGGTCGGCGATGACCACGAGCGCCTCGCCTGCGAGGGCGTCGCTGTCGGGCAGCCAGGCTCCTTGACCCGATCGCAGCAGGTAGCGACCCCGCCCGACGCGCTTCTGCGCGAGGCGGTCTGGGTAGGCGGAGAGGAGCACGAAGCCGAGGCGGTCGACATCGGCCCGGACCGGCTCGATCCCGGCCCGGCGGGCGAGGTCGCGCGCGTCACGTCGCACCTGGGCGATCGTGTGACCGGAAGCCTGGGGATGCGACCGCCGCCGGTCCTCGACCAGCTCGATCCGCAGGGCGAGATCGACGGGCAGCTCGTCAGGCCGGCCGCGCAGGACGTCACCTTCCTCCAGGACGCCGGCTGCGACGCAGGCGGTCCACCCGTCGGGCCCGGCGCGGTGGTCGACGACCATGGCGCTCAGACGAGGGTGCAACGGCAGCTCGACCATCGCCCGGCCCTTGGCGGTCGCGTGCCCGTCGACGTCGAGCGCCCCGAGGGCGACGAGCAGGTCGCGAGCACCGGCGAGGGCGCCCGGGTTCGGCCGGTCGAGCAACCGCAGCTCCCCGGGCATCGCACCCCAGCATGCGCTCTCGAGCACGAACGCCGCGATGTCGGCCAGTGCGATCTCGGGCGGATCGAACGCCGGGCGCGTCGCCTGCTCCATCCGCGACCACAACCGGACGGCGCGCCCAGGAGCTTCCCTTCCGGCGCGGCCGGCGCGCTGGTCGGCCGAGGCTCGCGATGCGCTGATGGTCACGAGGCGCCCCATACCCGTGCGCGGGTCGTGTCGCATCACGCGACGAAGCCCCGCGTCGACGACGACGCGCACCCCCTCGACGGTCAGGCTGGACTCGGCGATGTCGGTCGCCACCACGACCTTGCGTCGTCCGGGCAGGCTCGGCGTGAGCGCTGCATCCTGCTCCAGCGGTGTGAGCGCGCCGAACAGCGGCCGGACGTCGACATCGGGGGGGACGCTGCGTGCGAGCCCGTCGACCACCCGACGGATCTGCGCCGCGCCGGCAAGGAAGACGAGGACGTCTCCGTCGTCGCGTGCGAGTACCCGTTGCGTCGCCGCAATCGCGGCATCTTCGACCCGGGCCCGGCTGGAACGTGGCTGCCACTCGACGTGCACGTCGTGGGTGCGGCCGGGCGCAGCCAGCACGGGCGCCGGAGCGGCGCCGCCTCCGAGCAGCGCGGCCACCCGGTCGAGATCGAGGGTGGCCGACATGACGAGGAGCCGTAGGTCGGGCCGAAGCGCCTCTCGGATGTCGAGGGTGAGCGCCAGCCCCAGATCGGCCTGCAGGCTGCGCTCGTGGAACTCGTCGAAGATGACGAGCCCGACGCCGCTCAGCTCGGGATCACGTTGGAGCCGCCTGGTGAGAATCCCCTCGGTGACTACCTCGATCCGCGTTGTCGGACCGACGGCGCGGTCGGTGCGGGTTCGGTACCCCACGGTCTGGCCCAACTGCTCGCCGAGGAGGGACGCCATCCTGCGTGCCGCGGCACGCGTCGCGAGCCGCCGGGGTTCGAGCATCAGGATGCGCCGATCGCCGAGCCATCGTTCCTCGAGGAGGCGCAGCGGCACGACGGTCGTCTTGCCCGCGCCGGGCGACGCGGCCAGCACCGCCGCGCCCCGCTGTTCGAGGGCGGTTCGAAGGTCGCCGATGACGGCTTCCACCGGCAGGTCGGTCGGTCGCGGGGTTCGCACCCCACCACTGTGCCGCACCCAGGTTCCGACGAGTCGTGCCCGGCACTGCACGCGGCGTCAGTCGATGGCCACCATTGGCGTCAGCTGGGAAGCGACGCCAGGACTCCGGCGTCGAAACCGAACACCCGCAAGGCGTTCAGGCCGGTGATCTGACCGGCCTCGTCCTCGTCGACCCCAGCCAGAATCCGCTCGAGCACGGCATGGGAGTGCGGGTAGGTGCCCTCCTGGTGCGGGTAGTCGTTGCCCCACATGAGGCACTCGACCCCGGTGACGTCGCGACCGGCTATCCCGATCGGGTCGGTCTGGAACGTGGCGTGCAATTGCCGCCGCAGATAGTGACTCGGGAGCTCGGGCAGGTACGGCTTGCGCTCCCGGGCGCCGTGGGCGACGAAGTAGTCGTCGAGGGTCGTCATCGTCCACGGCAGCCAGCCGGCGTTGACCTCGACCAGCACGACGTGCAGGTTGCGATGGCGCTCGAACACCCCACCACACGACAACAGCGCGGCGGTGTTCGGTGCCTGGGCTTGCGTCGCCAACAAGTTCGCAGTCGGGCTGCCCCACCCCCGGAAGAAGATCATGCTGTGTCCGGTGCCCTGGTGCATCACGACCGGGAGGCCGGTCTCGGCGATCGCCGACCACAACGGTTCCCACTGCGCCTGGTTCCACGATGGGGTACCCACGAGTGGCAGCATCAGCCCGCCGATGCCCTTCCACAGCGCGACCCGCCGGACCTCGGCAACCGCGGACTCGACGTCCCATGCCGGGATGAGGGCGGCCCAGCGGATGCGTGGGCAGTCACCGCCGAGCTTCTCGTGGATCCAGTCGTTGTAGACCCGGCACGAGGCCACGCCGACCCTCGGCTCGCTGATCCCATAGACGTAGAGGCCGATCGTCGGGTACACCATCTCGGCGTGAATGCCGTCCACGCGCATCATGTCGAGGCGGATGTCCACCGACGCCGCCGCTTCACGACGGAGGTCCTCCTCGGTCATCGCGGCCTTCGCCGCCCGAGTCTCCGCCGAGGTGAGACCGCTGCCGGACTGCTCGACCTCACCGTTGACGATCAACCGCCACCCACCGTCGCCTTCAGCCTCGATGCGGTGGGGCGCGGCGTCACGCATGTCCTCGGGCAGCCGCGTATACCAGAGGTCGTGGGGCTCGTTGACGTGAGCGTCGGCGGACACCTTTGGAAGGTTGGCAACGTTCATCGGGGGTCCCTCTCGTGGTGTGGCGCTCGGCGGCGGCGCCGCCCGGCGCCGAGACTCCCATACACCTCGGTGGGTTTCAACCTCTCCGTATCGGCAACCGAGGTTCGCAAGGGCCTGAACGAAGCGGAGCTCAGCTCGGACGGAGGCAGCGCGCCACGAACCCGTCGATGGATGCGGCGATGACCGCGGGCGCCTCGAGCGGGCCGAGGTGTTCCAACGCCTCGTGCGCCTCGATGGTGCCGAATTGCAGCATCGCCGGAAGCTTGACGGCCCAGCGGGCCTGGTAGATGGCGTGATGACCGTGCACGACGTGGACCGGGCAGTCGATGGCACCGAGGCGCTCGAACGCGCCGGTGGCCTGCCATCCCTGGGCCAAGGCTTCGGAGACCTCGGGTAGACAGCGGAGGCGAACCCCGCCGTCTACCTCCTCGAAGCCGAAGTCCACATACGCCCGCAGGGCCTCGTCGTGGACCCGGGCCAGCGCAGGCTTGGCCCGGTAGATGGCGTACGCGTCCTCGAAGGAGTCGAAGTCGGTTCGGCGCGGTCGGGGCGCTTCGGCCGGGGGCGTGCGGATTTCCTCGGGCACGTCGCCGATGCGGGCAATCACCGGTTCGTAGGCCCAGATCGCCCGAAGCGTCCCTGGTGAGGCCATTTCGGCCATCGCCAACAAGGCTCCCCCCATGGAGTGGCCCACCCCGATCGGCGAATCGAGCTCGAGGGCTCCGACCACCTCGAGGACATCGGTTGCCAACGACTGCCAGTCCTGTGGGCGACCCGCGACCCGGCGGCTCTGCCCGTGCCCGGGGAGGTCGATCGCGTACACGCGCCCCCGGTGCCGCAGCCGTCGGGCGACCGGCGCCCAGGTATGGGCGTGGAAGCTCACGGGATGGACCAACAGCAGCGGGACCTCCCGCTCGTCGGCATCGGCCGAGGAGAGGTCGTGGACCGCCAACGCACCCCCGTGCTGGGAATCCACCCATCTCGGAACCAGCACCGCAGCATCCTCTCGATCGTCGGTCAAACGGTCCAGGATGCTCGCACCCGCACCGGGACCAGTCAACCGTGCCGCGCGCACCGGGTTCGCTTCCCCCCCGAACCGGCGACGAGACCCGCCGTCGAGCGAACCGCTCAGCTCGAACGTCGCAACAGGCGTTCGTAGTGTCGCCACCAGTTGGTGCGCAGCTCGACGGCATCGGCGCGCATCTGCTGTGCGATCTGCCCAGCGGCAAACGCGGCTTCGACATCGAGCCCGCTCGTCGATGCATCCTCGAGCCACGTCGCGGCAACCGACGCGTCGTTCAGCACTCCCAGGCTCCCCTGTATGGATGCCGCGGCTCGCGCGACCTTGGCGACGTCTTTGCCGATCGCCGGGGTAACCGCCTCGGCGGCGTAGCGCAGGCGCTTGGCCAGGATCCGAACCTGGTGCAGCTCCACGTCTTCGGTCGACGCACCGAGCGCGTCGACCGCCCCCTGGAGACGCCGCCAGGCCTTGTCGACCAGGCGTGGCAGCGCCTCGGCGGCCGGCTTGTCGGCACGACGCCGGGTGCG
>JAHECR010000079.1 GCA_024641655.1 Acidimicrobiaceae bacterium | reverse complement strand
CTGTCGATGACGGTGCTGTCGCTCAATCAGGTCGGCGACTTCTTCCAGAAGCGCCGCGCCGTGCGCAGCTCCGCCCTCTGACCTCCGGTCTTTCCGCCAAGATCGGAGCGGTTGTCCGGAGGGGGTCTGACTCGCTCCGGACAACCCGACCGCACGACACGACCAACAACAGCCCGGAGGTGTCTACCGACTCCGGGCTCGTGAAAGGGAACCAGCATGTACGCAGGCAGGTATGCACTCGAACACCCCGATCGGCCGGCGTTCATCATGGCGTCGAGCGGCCAGGTCGTCACGTACGCCGAGTACGAGGCTCGCTGCAATCAGCTCGCCCACCTGCTGCGGGCGAGTGGGCTGCGGCGGCTCGACCACTACTCGGTGTTCATGGAGAACAACGAGCGCTACCTCGAGTCGTGTGGGGCCGGCGAACGGGCCGGCCTCTACTACACCTGCGTCAACTCCTACCTCACCGCCGACGAACTCGCCTACATCCTCGACAACAGCGAGTCGCAGATCCTGATCACCTCGCGGGCCAAGCGCGACATCGCACTGGCGGCGGTGGCCCAGTGCCCTGGCATTCGTCTGGTGCTGGTGGTCGACGACCAGGGCGATGCCGACGACGAACGCGTCCGCGACTTCGCCACATCGGTCGCCACCCAGCCATCGACGCCACTGCCCGACGAGCGGTTGGGCACCCCGATGCTGTACTCGTCGGGCACGACGGGCCGCCCGAAGGGCATCACCCGGCCACTCCCCGACCAGCCACCGGGCCAGCCGCTCCCCCTGTTCCAGTTCCTCGGCAACCTGTGGGGCTATCGGGAGAACATGGTGTACCTTTCGCCGGCACCGCTGTACCACTCGGCGCCGCAGGCAGCGGTCAGCCTGGCGATCCGGATCGGCGCCACGGTGATCATCATGGAGCGCTTCGACCCGGTCGAGTACCTACGGTTGGTCGAGCGGTACCACGTGACCCACACCCAGCTCGTGCCCACGATGTTCAGCCGCATGCTCAAGCTGCCCGACGAGCAGCGCAACGCCTTCGACCTGTCGTCGCTCGAGGTTGCGGTCCACGCCGCCGCCCCGTGTCCGGTGCAGGTCAAAGAACAGATGATCGAGTGGTGGGGTCGGATCATCCACGAGTACTACGGCGCCACCGAGGGCCTCGGTTTCACCGCCTGCAACAGCGAGGAATGGCTGGCCCACAGGGGCACCGTCGGCAAGGTGATGCTGGGCGACCTGCACATCCTCGACGACGACATGAATCCGCTGCCGATGGGCGTGCCCGGCACGATCTGGTTCAAGACCGCCACCGAATTCGAGTACCACAACGACCCCGACAAGACCCGCGAGTCGAGCTCACCCGACGGCACGATGACCACGGTCGGCGACGTCGGCTACATCGACGCCGACAACTTCCTCTACCTCACCGATCGCAAGACGTTCATGATCATCTCCGGCGGCGTCAACATCTACCCCCAGGAGACCGAGGACCTGCTGATCACCCACCCCAAGGTCGCCGACGCGGCGGTGATCGGGGTGCCGAACCCCGATCTCGGCGAGGAGGTCAAGGCCGTGGTGCAGCTGATGCCCGGCGTCGACCCCGACCAACAGGTCGTCGAGGAACTGCTGGCGTTCTGCCGGGCCCACCTGTCGCGTCAGAAGCTGCCGCGCTCGATCGATTTCGAGGTCGAGCTGCCTCGCCTGCCGACCGGCAAGCTGTACAAGCGTCAGCTCCGCGACCGTTACTGGGGCGAGGGTCAGAACAAGATCGTCTGACCCGGCCCGGAGCGGGTCAGACCCGCTCCGGCGCCTCGGCCGGTCTCAGGTCCCGGTCTCAGGTGCCGGTCCAGTCGGGGGTGCGCTTCTCGGCGAACGCCCGCGGACCCTCTTTGGCGTCGTTGGACGTGAAGACGCTGCGTTGCAGTGGCAGCTGCATCTCGTAGAACTGCTCGTCGGTGGCGCCCTGGGTGGCCTTGATCAGTTGCTTCGACGCCGCCACGGCGAGCGGCGCATTGCGGGCGATCCGCTCGGCCAGCTGCATCGCCGCATCGACGGCCTCGCCGCGCTCGGTCAGGCGGGCGATCAACCCGAACTGGAGGCCTTCCTCGGCGGTGATCGGATCGGCGGTGAGCGCCATCTCCATCGCCTTGCCGACTCCGACGCGACCGGGCAGTCGCAGCAGTCCGCCGCCCGCAGCGAACAGGCCGACACCCGCCTCAGGGATCCCCAGCTTGACACCCTTGGCCGCCACCAGCAGGTCACACGCCAGCGCCAGCTCGAGCCCGCCGGCCAGCGCGAAGCCTTCGATCGCCCCGATCAACGGCTTCTTGGCGCCGTCCTTGATGAACTGCATCATCGGGCCGATGTCCTCGCCGCGGGCGAACGCCTTGAGGTCCATCCCTGCACAGAACCCACGTCCGTTCCCGGTTAGCACACCGGCCGTGAGGCCGGGGTCGGAATCGAGTTGCTCGACCGCCGCCACCAGCCCGGTGGACAAGGCGCCGTTGATGGAGTTCATCGCCTCGGGGCGGTTGAGCGTGATCAGCAGGACGCGTCCTCGCTGCTCGGTCAGAACAGCAGCTTCGTCAGACATGGGGTTCTCCGTTCTCGTGTGCTTCGTAGTGTGGGTTCGTCGTGGGAATCTGCTCGGCCCGCAGGCCGCGCAGCACCTCGTGCGGGCATCGGGCCTGCATGGCCCGATGCCCATCGGAGGCCGTCGGTGTCGTGACGACTACTTCGGTGGCATCCGGATTCCGCCGTCGACGCGGATCGTCTGGGCGTTCATGTACGGGTTGGTGATGAGGTCGAGCACCATGAACGCCAGCTCCTCGGAGCTGCCGAGCCGCTTCGGGAACAGGACCGAGGCGCCGAGGTGGTTCTTGAATGCTTCGGAGGCCTCGCCCTCGCCGTAGATCGGGGTGTCGATCAGGCCAGGGGCGACCGTGTTGACGCGGATCCCGACGGCCGACAGGTCACGTGCGATCGGCAGGGTCATGCCGACGACGCCACCCTTCGACGCCGAGTAGGCGGCCTGGCCGATCTGGCCATCGAAGGCGGCGACGGAGGCCATGTTGACGATCGCCCCGCGCTGGCCGTCGGCGTCGAGCGGATCGGTCTTGGCCATCGCTGCTGCCGAGAGACGCAACATGTTGAATGTGCCGAGCAGGTTGACCTTGATGACGAAGTCGAAATCGCTCTGCTTCATCGGGTCGTTGTTGCGGTCGACGGTGCGACCGGCGCGGCCGAGTCCGGCCGAGTTGACGAGGGCTCGCAGCGGGCCCATCTCGCTGGCTGCGGCGACGGCGGCGGCGCCGTCGTCCTCACTGGAGACGTCGCACTTGACGAACAACCCACCGATTTCGGAGGCGACGGCCTGGCCGCGCTCTTCCTGGAGATCGGCGATGACGACCCGGGAGCCGAGCGCCGCCAGTTGGCGGGCGCACGCCTCGCCGATACCGGACGCTCCGCCGGTGACGATCGACGACGAGCCTTCGAGGTTCATTCTGGGCATGGTGTGTTCCTTTCGAGGAGATTCGGATGCTGTCTTGGACTGGGTTTGGTGACGTTCGGAGTCGTTCGAGCGCCGGTTCAGAGCCGCTCGATGATGGTGGCATTGGCGAGCCCGCCACCTTCGCACATCGTCTGGAGGCCGTAGCGACCGCCCGTGCGCTCGAGCTCGTTGAGGAGCGTGGTCATCAGCTTGGCACCGGAGCAACCGAGCGGGTGGCCGAGGGCGATCGCCCCGCCGTTGACGTTCGTCTTGGCGAGGTCGGCGCCGTGTTCCTTCTGCCATGCCAGCACGACCGAGGCGAATGCCTCGTTGACTTCGAACAGGTCGATGTCGTCGATCGACAGGCCGGATCGGGCGAGCACTTTCTCGGTGGCCGGGATCGGCCCCTTGAGCATGGTGACCGGGTCGGTACCGACCACGGCGAAGCTGTGGAAGCGGGCCCGCGGCGTGAGGCCCAGTTCGGCTGCCTTCGCCTCGCTCATCACCAGCACGGCCGAAGCACCGTCGCTGATCTGCGACGAGTTGCCTGCGGTGATCTTGCCGTCTTCCTTGAAGGCCGGCTTGAGGTTGGCCAGCGTCTCAGGTGTGGTGCCGTGGCGGATGCCCTCGTCGGCGGTCATCATCTCGGTCACCCCGTCGATCACGACGGGCACCGGAACGATCTCGCGCTCGAAGCGGCCCTCGGCGGTGGCCTGTGCCGCCCGACGCTGGCTCTCGGCGCCGAACGCGTCGAGGTCTTCACGGGTGATGCCGTATTCGTCGGCGATCATCTCTGCGCCGATGCCCTGCCCCGGCAGGCCGGTCGATTCGTAGCGCTCCATCATCGAGGTGGGGAACGGGAAGCCCATGCCCTGGACGATCGAGGCCCCCATCGGAGTACGGGTCATCACCTCGACGCCGGCGGCGACCACGATGTCGTAGGCGCCGGCCATCACGCCCTGGGCGGCAAAGTGCAGCGCCTGCTGGCTGGAACCGCACTGACGGTCGACCGTGGTAGCCGGAACGGTCTCGGGCCAGCCGGCGGCGAGCACGGCGTTGCGACCGATATTGAGCGACTGCTCGCCGACCTGCATCACACAGCCCATGATGACGTCGTCGATCAACGTCGGGTCGAGCCCGTTGCGTTGCTCGATCGCCTTGAGGACATGAGCCGCCAGGTCGGCCGGATGCCAGTCCTTGAGCTTGCCGTTGCGGCGCCCGCCCGGAGTGCGGACGGCGTCGACGATCACTGCGTTGATCATGGTGTTGTTCCCTTTGGAGTGGTGGAGGGTGTGATGGAGGGTGTGATGGGGGGCGAGTTGCTGGATCGGGTTGAACGATGAAGATTGGTTTGGAGCCGGAGCAGCAAGCCCGCCAGTGCTTGGCGCTCGGGGCGCGAGATGCCGTCGCGCAACTCGGCCCGCAGG
>JAHECR010000057.1 GCA_024641655.1 Acidimicrobiaceae bacterium | reverse complement strand
TCGTTCGATTCGATGGGGGACGCATTGGCGTCGTGCGTGACGACCGCGTGATCGACGTCACTGCGGCGGCCGGATGCGATCCCAACGCGTGGCCGCCCACCGGGATGGTGCAGCTGATCCATGCATGGCTCGAACGGCGCGAGGCCCTGGCGTTCGCTGATGGCCCCGGCGTACCGCTCGAAACGGTTCGTCTCGATCCGCCCGTGGTATGGCCCAACAAGCTGATCGGCTTCCCCGTGAACTACGTCGCCCACGGCGAGGAGATGAGCTCGGGCTACACCGCCCGCACCCGGGGATTCTTCATGAAGAGCCCGAGCAGCATCACCGGTCCCGCCGATCAGATCGTGCTGCCGGACATCCCGGGCCGCGAGGTCCATCACGAAGCCGAGCTGGCGGTCATCATCGGCGCGCAGGCATCGCAGGTGTCGGCCGCCGACGCGATGAACCATGTCTTCGGCTACTCCTGCCTGCTCGACATGACCGTGCGTGGCCTCGAGGTCGAACGCACCATGCGAAAGTCCTACGACACCTTCACCCCGCTCGGCCCATGGATCGTGACCGCCGACGAGATCGACGATCCGGGGGCTCTCGAGCTCGAGCTGCGGGTCGGTGAGCGCATCGCCCAGCAGGCGAACACCCGCGACCTCGTCATCGACATCCCCGCGATGGTCGAGATGGCATCGTCGGTGATGGTGCTGTACCCGGGTGACGTCATCGCAACGGGAACACCCGCCGGCGTCGGTCCCGTCGTGGCCGGGGACGTGCTGACCATCACGATCGAACAGGTCGGCTCGATGCGCATCCCCGTCGTGCAAGGCAGCGGGGGCAACAACAGCGCGATCCGAGTCGAGGTCCCTCAGCCATGAATCCCGACCCGGCTGCGGATCTCCGCGCGCTCGAGCAACGGCTCGGCGGCACCGATCAGGCGCCCGGATGGGCAAAGCCGACCCCGTCGATCTACCCCGAGCCGACGGCGAACTTCGAACCCCACGTGTGGAGTTGGGAAGCGGGCCGCGCCTCGCTCGTCGAGGCCGGCGATCTCGTGGACGTGTCGCTCGCGGAGCGGCGGAACCTCATCCTCGTGAACCCGGTCGAGGGGAACACATATGGGTCGTTGCGCACCCTCGTGGCCGCCTATCAGTCGATTCACCCTGGCGAGCAGGCCCGTTCGCATCGGCACACGCCGAACGCGCTCCGCCTGATCCTGGAGGGTGACGGCCTCTACACGATCGTCGACGGCGTTCGGGTGTCGATGAACCGCAACGACGTGGTGATCACGCCGCAATGGATGTTCCACGGCCATGGCAGCGTCGGCGCAGGGCCGGGGTTCTGGATCGATGTACTCGACGCCCCGCTCGTCCACCTCCTCGAGCCGATGTTCGCCGAACAGCATCCCGACGTGTACGAGCCGGTCGTGGATGTGCTGGATGACACTCCACTCCTGTTTTCGTGGGAACGGACCGCTCCGCTCCTTGCCGCCTCGGCGTCTGATCCTGACCGACGATGGTCTGCCCGGCTCGACCTCGATACCCCAATGATGGCCTCGGTATCACTCGCATTGGTGGCTCACGAGGCCGGTACGCGGTCAACCGTCGACCGCTGCTCGGCAAACCGTCTGTACTGCGTGATGGAAGGGGCCGGCTCGTCGGAGGTCGGGGGCCGGCGCCTCGACTGGCGTCGCGGCGATGTCATCGCGGCGCCGCTGTGGCGCGAGGTCAGTCACACCGCGGAGCGTGATACCACGATGCTCGAAATCAGTGACGGGCCGGTCATGGCTGCGTTCGGATGGTTCCGCGAGCAGATCGGCCGGTGACCGAGGAGCTTCCCCGCCGCCACTGACCGTGTTGCCGAAAGAGCCTACATTGGGGACCCACGCACGATTGCAGGGAGACCGTGACATGAGCAGCACCATCGACGCGACACCGATGCCGAGTGCCCCCGTGGCCGACAGTCCGCAGAGCCCACTGCGGTTGAGCCATCTCGCGCGCGTCACCCACGACGCCGAGGCGACCGTCGACTTCTACACCAAGGTCATGCGCATGCCGCTGGTCACCTGCGTCATGCACGACCGCATCCCGTCCACCGGCGACCCGATGCCATATCTTCACATCTTCTTCCGGATGCAGGATGGCTCGACCCTCGCCTTCTTCGAGGCTCCGGGCCTTCCGTTGGCGCCGCCGGTCAGCCACCCCATGTACGACATCTTCGACCACGTGGCGCTCGAGGTTGGCACCGTTGCCGAGGTCGAGGAATGGAAGACCTGGATTGAGTCGCAGGGCGTCTCGGTCGTAGGCCCCACCGATCACACGATCATCTACAGCATCTACTTCTACGACCCCAATGGCATCCGCATGGAGATCACCACCCCGCTGGTCGACGACTGGAACGACCGCCCGGGCAAGGCGGCGGAGGCGGTCGAAGCGTGGAGCAAGGCGAAGGCCGGTGCCAACAGCCCTGAGGCGACTATCGCCGCGCTTCACCAGGTCGTCGCGAACTGGGAACCCACCACCTTTGATTGAGGTCATCGGGCTCGCGGGGCCGCCTGGCCTGGCCCGCGCGACGGCGAGCACCGTCCCCTGCCCTGTCCGACCGCGGTTGCGCGGCAACGGGTACCGGACCCTGGAAATCCGCGCCGAGGCAATCATCGAGGAGGACCCCGACCTGGCCTTCTTCGAGCGGGTCGTCCGTCACTACGGCGCCGACCCCGACAACTTCCCCGCTCCGCATGAGGGCCGAGTGATCCTTGCGCTTCGACCGGCCCGGGTGGTCACGAACGGTTGAGGCTGTTCGGGTCACCGGTCGGCTCACAAGCGGCTCCTCAGCCCGAAAGCGGCACGGGGTCGAATCGCACCGGCAGCGAACGCGGTCGTCGGAGTGCATGTGGGGGGACCTTGTCGTAGGTCCAGCCGTCGGCGAGGCGGAGGTTTGCAGTGGCATCGAGGAGGGCTTCGATGCCACTGAGAGCGGAGAGGCGCGCGAGCGAGGCGCCGACGCAGAAGTGCGCGCCGAGCCCGAAGCCGAAATGGCCCGGTACTGCGGCCGGATCGGCGAACCTGTCGACCACATAGTTGTCTGGGTCGTCGCCCCACATGGCCGGGTCGCGGTTTCCCGACCCGATGGAGAGGCCGAGCACCTCATCGATGGCGAGCTCGATGCCTCCGAGCGATGTGCTGGCGCGGACGCGTCGGTTGAAGATCTGTACCGGTGGATCCAGACGGAGCGATTCCTCGATCGCGGCCGGCAGAAGCCCGCGGTCGTCGCGCACGGCGTCAACGGCGCCAGGGGTCGTGAGCAACCGCCAGACCAGGTTGCACATCAGGCTGGTGGTGGTCTCGTTGCCGGCGCTGAGCAGGGTTTGCACGTTGCGGATCACCTCGCTGTCGCTGAACACCGTGCCGTCGGTGCCGACGAATGCGCACATGCGCGACAACGCGTCGTCGAACTCGTCGGGGTCGCGTCGTCGCGTGGCGACCTGGTCTCCGACATAGGTGAGGAAATCCTCGGACGCTGGGGCCAGACCGCGTCCTGCCACGACGGCGGCCTCGGCGTCGCTGTGCTGGGCGTGGACGAAGGCGTTGATCATCGGCCAGTCGTTCTCGGGGAGGCCGAGCACGTAGGCGATCGCGTCGCTCGGGATCGGCGTCGCCCACTGCGACACGAGTTCGGCCTGACCGTCGTCGGCGAAGGACGCGGTGACCCGACGAGCGGCGGCGGCCACGTGAGATTCGGCCTGCACGATTGCCTTCGGGGCCATCGCCACGAGGAGGAGGCGTCGGACCTGGGTGTGGCGGGGCGGGTCGAGATCACCGATGCTCGGGTCGGTCAACAGTGCGGCGTCGTGTGCTTCCACGGTGGTCTTCGTGCTCATGTTGCCGAAGGACTGGTACTCGCGGAACGCGCGCCGGAGATCGTCGCCTCGGGTCACGAGCGCGACGTCGGGCAGGCCGTCGCGGTGGCAACGCAACACCGGACAGGTCCGCCTCGCCTCGTCGAGCGCCGTCCACGGTTCGCGGGCTTGGCCCTGGTCGTATGGGTGGTACAAGTCCGACGGGCCAGTTGCGACGGTCTCGTGAGGTACGGTCACGCCATGACTCTAGGTGCCCGTCGATGCTCGGGCTGTGGGCCGATGTACCGCCCGTGGCCCTTGGGCGCGACAAGACGGGGGTGGCCCTGGGCCCTCATCGACTACTACCTCTTCCGTGTCGTCAATGTCTGGATCGAGGGCCGCCAACTCAGCGACTTCGCGACCGCTGCGATGCTGCCGGACCATCTCACGCTGTACGGCCCGAACGGATCGGCGATCGGGCAGTCTCCTAGGCGGCGCGAGGCCGAGGGGCAACGGTGAGCTATGACCTCGTGATCCGCAACGGGCTCGTCGTCGACGGTACCGGCGGCGAGCCGTTCCCGAGCGACGTCGCAGTTGCCGGCGGCCGTATTGTGGCCATCGGCACCGTGCAGCAATCCGGGGCCGACGAGGTCGACGCGAGCGGCTGCCTGGTCACCCCCGGCTTCGTCGATGTCCACACGCACTACGACGGGCAGGCCATCTGGTCTCGACACCTGGCACCCTCCTCATCGCATGGGGTCACCACGGTGGTGATGGGGAACTGTGGAGTCGGCTTCGCTCCCTGTCGACCGGCCGACCATGCGTTGCTCGTGAATGCCATGGAGGGAGTCGAGGACATCCCCGAGCTCGTGATGACTCGCGGGCTGGCGTGGGACTGGGAGACGTTCCCCGAGTACCTCGCTGCGCTCGAGAGGAGGCCCCGCGACATCGACGTCGCTGCGTTCGTCCCGCACTCGCCCCTGCGCGTCTACGCAATGGGGGAGCGCGGCGCCAACCGTGCGCCGGCCACCGCGACCGACATCGCTCGCATGCAGGCGTTGGCGGCCGAGGCGATGGAGGCTGGAGCGCTCGGATTCGCCACGTCGCGGACCGCGGTGCACTACCGCGGCGACGGCGGGCGGCTGCCGAGCTTTGAGGCCGCTGAGGCCGAACTCACCGGGATCGCCGGGGCCGTGGGGTCCGGAGGCATCGTGCAGGTGGTGACCAACGTTGCCCGCTGTGACGGCCCTGAGGCCCGGCGTGCCGAGATCGGCGTCCTCGGAAGGATCTCACGCTCCCATGGCGTGCCGGTGACGTTCAGTCTCACCCAGCGCAATGCGAACCCAGCGGCGTTCGCCGACATTTTGGCGATCGTGGACGAGGAGAACGGGCGCGGCGCCGCGCTGCGCCCCCAGTTTGCGCCCCGGTGCATCGGGCTCCACATCGGCCTCGATCTGAGCGCCAATCCATTCTCCGCGTGTCCCTCGTACCGTGCGATCGAGCATCTGCCGCTCGACGAGCGTGTCCAGGTGATGCGCCGTCCCGAAGTTCGGGCCGCCATCGTTGCCGAGCCTCCGACGGAACGTGTCGCGCAGTTGGTCGGGGTGTCGCGCCAGCTCGACCGGACCTTCCCCGTCGGTGACCCGCCGGACTATGAGCCCCCTCGTTCCCACAGCGTCACCGCGCTGGCCGCGGCCCGAGGTGTCGACGCGTTGGAGCTCGCATACGACTTGCTGCTGGAGGACGACGGCCGGTCGATGCTCTACGTCACCCTCGCCAACTACGGCAACTACGACCTGGCTCACCTGGCACCGATGTTCAACCGTCCCGATGCGGTGCTCGGCCTCGGTGACGGTGGCGCCCACTATGGGATCGTGTGTGACGCGACGCAGACGACCTTCGTGTTGACCCACTGGGCTCGGGACCGTCCCAGCGGAGCGATCCCCGTCTCCGACGCGGTGCGGGCGCTCAGCGCTGTGCCCGCAGAGCTGGTCGGTCTGCACGATCGCGGCGTTCTCGCAGTGGGTCGGCGCGCCGACCTCAACGTCATCGACCACGGGCGGCTTCGGCTCGATCCACCGGAGGTGGTGCACGACCTCCCGGCGGCGGGGCGAAGGATTCACCAGCGAGCCCACGGGTACCGCTGCACGGCGGTCGCCGGCACTGTCATCGTGCGGGACGACGAGTACACCGGTGCGCTCCCCGGCACGCTGGTCCGGGGCTGTCGCTAGGACGGTGCTGCTACGTTCGGTGGCCGAAGCGATCGGCACCGTTCCAAGAGGGGTCCAATGTTGTACGAGATGCGGCGATACGAGGCCTTCGGGCACAACAAGGCAGCCCTGTATGACCGGTTCGCCAACCACACCACGCAACTCTTCGAACGGCACGGCTTCAATCAGATCGCCTACTTCGACACCGTGATCGGCGACGGGCCCGAACTCACCTATCTCCTGGCGTGGGACAGCTTGGACGAACGCCAGCGGTGCTGGGAAACGTTCAACGCCGACCCCGAATGGGCAGCGGTGCGCCGCGCCACCACCGCCGAGCACGGTCTGCTCGTGGCGAAGACACATTCCAGCGTCTTGAAGCCCCTTCCCTTCTCGCCGATGCAGTGACCGGAGGATCCGAGGGCATGGCCAAGTCGTTTCTGTCCCTGCTCGATCACGAAAGCCCCGCGCAGGTCATCGGCGTCACGAATGCCTACGTGGCAATGCTCGCCGAGGCGGCCGGCTTCGAAGCGATGTACCTGTCGGGATCGGGCGTCGCGACGGCGTGTTTTCGGTTTGCCCGATCTCGCCTTGACGTCATTGACGGAGGTGGCCGAGGAAGTCCGGCGGATCACCGGGGCGACCGATCGCCCACTGCTCGTCGATGCCGACACCGGGTGGGGGAGTCCGGTGGCCGTGGAACGTGCCGGGCGCGAGCTCCGCAGGGCCGGCGCCGCCGCGATCCAGATCGAGGACCAGGTCCTCGAGAAGCGCTGCGGGCACCGCCCGAACAAGCGGTTGGTCCCTCGAGGTGAGATGCGGGCACGGGTCGAGGCGTTGCGGGAGGGAGCCGGCGACGATGTCGCCATCGTGGCCCGCACCGACGCGTTGGCCGTGCGCGGCATGGACGAGGCCATCGAGCGTGCGCTGGACTTCGCACGAGTCGGCGCTGACGTCGTCTTCCTCGAGGCCGCAGCGGGACTCGACCAGTACCGTGCCGTCGCCGACGCGACGTCGCTGCCGGTGTTGGCCAACATGACCGAGTTCGGGGTCACGCCGCTGCACTCGGTCGACGAGCTCGCCGGCGCTGGCGTGTCGTACGTCCTGTACCCGCTGTCCATCTTCCGGATGATGAACGCGGCTGCGGTGACCGGCCTCGCGTCCATCCGTGGTACCGGCACCCAACAGAGCTGCCTCGACCGGATGCAGACGCGCGACGAGCTGTATGCCGCGCTCGACTATCACCGGTGGGAAGGCCGAATCGACGACCACGCCCGGATCACCGAGCAACTCTGACCCCGAGAGTGACGCCCCCTTCGGGGGCGTACCCTATGCTTCGCTCACGAATCTTCCACCCGCGTATGGGGTGGAAGACATCTGCATCGACGGTCGGCTGCGATCGAGCCTGATCGACGATCTTGGAGGGGGACCATGGAACTGCCCAAGATCATCAGTGTCGACGATCACATCGTCGAGCCGCCGCACGTGTGGCGGGACTGGCTGCCGCAGAAGTTCAAGGACGACGGGCCCCGTGTGGAGCGACGCGGCATCGAACGCATCTGGGTCAGCGGCCCGGGCCCCAAGTACGAGCACGAGTTCGCGGATGACGGCACGCCGGCCGATTGCTGGGTGTTCGGGAGCTACATCTACGTGATCAAGCGGACGATCGCCGCGGTCGGATATTCACGCGAGGAGATGGACCTCACCGCCGTGACCTACGAGGACATCAGGCCCGGGTGCTACGAGCCGAAGGCGCGTCTCGAGGACATGGATGCCAACTGGGTCGATGCGTCGTTGTCGTTCCCCACCTTTCCGCGCTTCTGCGGCCAGGCGCTGTACGAGGGCACCACCGATCGCGACCTGAGCCTGGCCTGCGTGCAGGCGTACAACGACTGGATGGTCGAGGAGTGGTGCGGCGACTCGGGTGGGCGGCTGATCCCACTGTGCCTCGTCCCCATGTGGGACGCGGACCTGGCGGCGGCCGAGGTACGGCGCAACGCCGCACGTGGTGTGCACGCCGCGGCATTCAGCGAGATCCCGGCCAAGCTCGGATTCCCCAGTATCCACAGCGGCTACTGGGACCCCTTCTTCCAGGCGTGTGACGAGACGAGCACGGCGTTGTGCATGCACATCGGGTCGTCGTCGACCGTTCCGTCGACCTCGACCGACGCGCCCACACCGGTGAACGCGACGCTGATCTTCAACAACGCGATGGCCTCGCTCGCGGACTTCGTGTGGTCGGGGGTGCTCGCACGATTCCCGAACCTGAAGCTGGCGTACTCCGAGTCACAGATCGGCTGGATCCCGTTCATGCTCGAACGGATGGACGCGAAGTGGAGAGATGCCCGGGCCTGGTTGGGTGATGGTGGGCTGACCGAGCCACCGTCGTTCTACTACTTCCGTCAGGTCTACGGCTGCTTCTTCGACGACGCATTCGGGATTCGTTCGCGCTACGACATCGGTGTCGACAACATCACGTTCGAGACCGACTACCCGCATGTCGACTCGACGTGGCCGAACACCAAAGCGGTCGCCGAGCGGCTCTTCGACGCGGTACCCGACGACGAGATCTACAAGATGGTCAGGGGCAACGCGATTCGCCTGCTAAGCCTCGACATGGCGTGAGGTGAGGGCGACGATGGGAGAGATGGTGTTCGACGAGGTCGCTCTCGTCCGTCACGGCGCGGTGCTCGAGATCCGCCTCGACCGGCCTGACAAGCTCAACCCGATCTCGGCCCGTCCAGGCGGCACACGAGATCAGATCATCGCGGCCATCACCCTCGCCGAGACCGACGACGAGATCCGCAGTGTCCTGCTGACCGGCGCGGGTAAGGCGTTCTCGGCGGGTGGTGACGTGGTGGGCAACAAGCCTCGTGAGACCGCTGCGGAGCAGCGCGCGTTCGTCGCTGCCGGGGAGGCGTTCCACTCCCGGCTGCGGAACGCCGCCCTGCCCGTGGTCGGCGCGGTGCACGGCCTCTGCCTGGGAGCGGCGCTGTCGTTGGCTTCGTGCTGTGACATCGTTCTGGCCTCCGACGATGCCCGCTTCGGTCTGCCCGAGGGCCGGATGGGGTTGGTCGGTGCCACCGCGTTGGTGCCGGTGGTCGGCACCCAGTGGGCCAAGTTCTTGATCATGACCGGTGAGATCATCGATGCCGACCGAGCGGTATCGATCGGGCTGGTCCTGTCGGTCGAGCCGGCCGACAGACTTCATCAGCGGGCCCTCGATCTTGCCGAGCGTCTGACCCGGTTGCCGGGCGAGGCGCTGTTGCTCAACAAGCAGGCGATCGATGCCGTGGCCGACGCTTCGGGGCGTGCTGCGGGCCGCACCGCAGCGGGTGGGTACGACGCAGTGACGCTGTCGAACAGCCCGCAGGCCACCGCCCCCGACGGCAGGTCGTTCCGCGAGATCATCGCGACCGAGGGCACGGCCGGCCTCAAGGCCGCACGTGCTGCTCAGTACGAATCCAACTGGCTGGCCCAGCCGACCGAAAGCGGAGATGACAGATGACCGAAGTGCGTGGCGGCAATCTCGGTCGATTGCTCAACCCGACGTCGGTCGCGATCGTCGGCGCCAGCGAGAAGCGCAACATGTCCAACATCGCAGCGGCCCACCTCCGAGCGGCCCCGGTGACCCTGCACCTGGTGACCCCGAGCGTGCCGGAGGCATACGGGCAGCCGACCGTGGCCTCACTCCAGGACATCGATGGACCGGTCGACGCCGTGTTGTCGCTGGTCGGGGCCGAGCGGGCGCTCGACGTCGTTGCCGATGCCGCTGCCATCGGTGCCGGCGGGGTGGTCGTCGTGGCGAGTGGGTTCGCCGAGGCCGGGGGCTCCGGAACCTCACTTCAAGACGAGCTCCGTTCCCGTGCGCTCGATGCCGGGCTGCCCGTCATCGGACCGAACTGCACCGGCTTCTCCAACGTCACGATGGGCACGAATTGCTTCACCGGCACGGCCGTCGACGTGCGCGCGGGCGGCATCGCTCTGGTGTCGTCGAGCGGGTACCTGATGCGCTCGGCCATGGTTGCTGCGCGCGAGCGGAACCTCGGTGTGCGGATCGCGATCTCGTCGGGCAACGAGGCCGTCACGACACTGAGCGACTACCTCGACTACTTCATCGCCGACCCCGAGACGTCCACGATCTGCGTCATCATCGAAAAGCTCCGCGAACCCGCGGAGTTCTTCGAGCTCGCTGCTCGTGCCCGGGCCGCGTCCAAGCCGCTCATCGTGCTCAAGCTCGGACGTAGCGATCGCGCCCGCGACATCGTGAAGTCCCACACCGGTGCGCTCACCGGCCAGGCGTGGCTCTACGACGTGGCATTCCGGAGCTCGGGTGTGATGCCGGCGCGCAACGTCGACGACCTCTTGGACCTCGCGTCGGTCGTCTCACAACTGCCACGCGATCGGTGGAAGCCGGTGGAGCGTGCCGCCGTGATCGGCACGTCGGGTGGCGTCGCTGCGCTGGTCAGCGACACGATCGACCCCGACGACATCGAGCTACCCACCCTGGACGGGCTGCGGGCCGATCTCGCACAGCACATCGAAGGCGTCCACGTCGTGAACCCCCTCGACCTGACCGGGCTCACGCTGGCCCGGCCGGGCGCGGTCGAAGCCGTCATGGGCACCCTGGTCGCTTCGCCCGAAGTGGACGCGATGGTCGCATGTTGGTGGATCAGCGACGACGACGAGGACCGCTCCCGAACCCTCCTCGACCCGATCGCCCAGCTCGACACCACCAAGCCCATCGTGATGACCACGCTCGAGCGTTCCCGGGTCGGCCGATGGTCGGCTGATGTCGACATTCCCGGTGTCGCGTTCTGCGGCAGCATCGGCGGTGCAGCTCGGGGCCTGCGGGCGATGCGGGAGCTGCTGCGCCCGCTTCCCGAACGCACGCCGACGACCGAGCGCGTCCCCCGGCCCACGAACCTTGTCGACTCCGACCTCGGCCCCATCGTTTCGTTCGACGAGGCCATGGGCCTGCTCGCCGCTGCAGGTGTCCCGGTCGCCCCGTGGTGGATCCACCACGCCGGCCTGGCGGCCTCGTCGGCCGACCTCGACCCTGATATCAGGTACGTGGTGAAGCTCGCCGACGTACCTCACCGCACAGAGCTCGGTGCCGTGCGCATCGGCGTCGCGCACTATGACCTCGATGTCGTTGCCGCCGAACTCGTCGCGCTGGCGCACCGAGAAGACGTACCCGACACCGTGGTCGTCCAGGCCATGGCCTCCGGTGCCGGCGAGGCGTTCATCGGTATCCAGGCCGGCACCGAGGTCGGTGATGTCGTCGTCGCCGGACTCGGGGGCATATTCGTGGAGCTCACCCGCAATGTCGTGGGTCGCATGCTTCCTGTCGCTGCCGCCGACGTCGACGAGATGCTCGACGAGTTCGGTGGCGAGACCGTGTTCAAGGGCATCCGTGGTGCCGAGCCGTGGAATCGCACCGCGCTCGCCGACGCCATTTCGGCGGCGGCGCGCTTCGGTGAGTCCGCTGCGGAATGGCTCGAGACCATGGATCTCAATCCGCTGATCGCCGGCCCCGACGGTGCTGTCGCCGTCGACGTGTTGATGGTCGTCCGTTCATCCGATTCCGCTGCCGGTCACTGACGAGGAGCACCTGACATGCCGTTGCCCGATGGTTTGGAGCGCGACCTGCTCGAGATCCCCATCCCGCCGTCGAAGCGGATCGACGTCTTCTCCGGCGTCGCCCGACTGTCGGGCGCGACGTGGGCGTCGATGGTCCGCAAGGCGGGTACCGTCCCGACGACGGCGGTCATCATCGTGCATCCCACGGCGAACTTCATGGGCCACTACTCACTGCCCGGCCTGGCCGAGCTCGGCGTCGCCGCGGTGGGCATGCAGACCCGTTACGCCGGGAACGACTCCAGCCTCAACGTCGAGAACTGCCTGCTCGACATCGGGTCGACCATTCGCACCCTGCGCAACCGGGGCTTCGAGCGGGTCGTCCTGGTCGGCAACTCCGGCGGCGGGTCGATCGTGCCCTACTACCAGGCGCAGGCCGAGCATCCGACCGTCACGTCGCCTCCCGGCGGGGTGGGGCCCGATCTCACCCAGGCTGACCTTCCTCCTGCCGACGCGATCGCGTTGTCGATGGCGCACCCCTCGCGCGCCAGGGTGTCGATGACGTGGCTCGACCCGGCCATCATCGACGAGCATGTCCCGTTCAACCGTGATCCGGCGCTCGACATGTTCAACCCCGAGAACGGGCCGCCGTTCTCCGACGAGTTCATCGCCCGGTACCGCGACGCCCAGCTGGCACGCAACCGCCGCATCACGACATGGGCACAGCAGCAGCTCAACGTGGTGACCCAGCTGGGCCACTTCCCCGACGGCCTGGACGATCTGGCGTTCGTCGTGCACGGCACCTCGGCCGATCTGCGGTTCCTCGACGCGACCATCGATGCCAGCGACCGCACCATCGGCACCACGTTGTGGGGGCCTCCCGCCACCGCGGACTACATGCCGGCCGGTTTGCAGCGCTACACGTCGCTGCGCTCGTGGATCAACCAGTGGTCGGTCGACAACACGAACGGGAACGCGTTGAAGTGGCTTCCCACCGTGGAAGCCCCCGTGCTGGTGGTCGGTGGCTCGGCAGACTCAGGCTCGCCACCTGTTGTTCTCGAAGAGCTCTACAACGCGATCGGGGTGGCCGCGAAGAAGGAATACGTGCTCCTCGAAGGTGCCCAGCACTACTTCGAGGAGCGGCCTGACCTGTTGCGGGCGTCCTGCGAGGCCATCGCCAGCTGGTAGGCGACCGGCGGCGCTCAGCCGGTGGCCAGCTCGGCGCGAACGGCCTCGAGGTACAGGCGAATGGTGTCCACCAACGAGTGGGGATGCCAGTCGAACTCCTCGACGGCGCGGCTGTTGTCGAACCGCTCAGGGTAGGTCGGCGACAACTCCGGGGTCGGGAAGTCGAAATCGGCGTCGGGAACCACCTCACGAACCGCTTCCGCGAACTCGGCCATGGTGACGTTGTGGGCCGAGGCCAGGTAGACGCTGTGACGTACGTCGTCGGCGAGCAGCACCCTGGTAAGCAGAGCGACGAGGTCGCCGACGAAGATCACGTTGTCGCGCTTGTCCGGCCCCCACTTGATGCTGCCGTGGCCGCCGACCGCGAGTGGCTCGATCAGCTTCGACGGCCAGATGGTGCTACCGGGCCCGAGGATCGTCGAAGGGCGCATCCGTACGATCCGCAGGCCGTAGAGCGCTTCGTAGCGTTCGCAGATCGCTTCGTTGAGCACCTTCATCCGGCCGTACATGCTCTTGGGGGCCTGGGCATCGTCTTCGGTGACCATCCGGTCGCCGTAGAGCGACTGGGGGCCATACGTGCCGATCGTGCTCGCGAACAGGATTCGGCGAACGTTACTCAGGCGAGCCGCCTCGAGCACGGTTGTGACGCCGGTGACGTTCACGTCGCAGGCTCCGAGGATGTCTCGATGCTCGGGTGACATCAGGGGACCCATGATGTAGGAGAGAAGTGCGATCTCGCCGACGTCATGACTTCGCATCACGTCGATCATCTGGTCGAGCCTGGTGATGTCGGCGCTGAGATAGGTGACGTTGTCGGCCTCCACGGTTGCTCCCGGCGGGGGCGCTGCGACGTCGCAGCCGACGACGTCGCGTCCCTGCCCGGCCAGATCGGCGACGAGACGGCGGCCGAGCAGTCCGGAGCTGCCGAGTACCAGAACGGTCATGTGGTGCGTCCCTTCGTGTCGATGTCCGGGAGGCTAGCCGACGCGGTCAGCGTGTTCCGCCGGGCCCCGAGGTATGAGCGGGCTGACGCCACGTGGTGCCGCTCGATGCGGGGGTAGGCTCGGCACCCGACACGCGAAGGAGCCGAACCCGTGCTGTTGTTGCCGAGTCACACCGACGCCCAGTTCATCGGCGGCACCTGGGTGCCGTCATCAGGTGCCTCGGGGGGTGAGGTGGTCAACCCGGCGACTGAGGAACTCATCGGTGTCGCTCCGGTGGCGAACGCCGACGAGGTCGACTCGGCGATCGCGGCGGCGCGTCAGGCTTTCGACGAGGGGCCCTGGCGGCGCATGGCGCCAACCGATCGTGCCGCGATGCTCCAGCGAATGCACGACGTGTTCGTCCGGCGGGCCGAAGAGATCAAGGCGTTGATCATCGCCGAGGCCGGATCCACCCACAAGATGACCAACGGTATGCAGTTCGCGACGGCGCTCGAACACGCCCGCTATTGCATCGCGGAGGCCACGCGGCCCGACACCACGCCGCTGCCGGTGGAACTCGCGCCCGGGCCCAACGGCCGCACGGTCTTGGGAACGGGGGTGGCGGTACGCGAGCCCGTCGGGGTGGTCGTCGCCATCACGCCGTTCAACGTGCCGTTCAATCTCAACGTGACCAAGTCGTTCGCTGCGCTGGCCATGGGCAACACCGTCGTGCTGAAGCCGTCGCCGCTGACCCCGTTCGAGGCGTGGGTGGTGGCGGAGGCAGCCGAGGAGGCCGGCCTGCCGCCCGGTGTGTTCAACGTCATCAACGGTGGGGTCGAGGCCGGGCGAGCGCTCACGACCGATCCGAGGGTCGACCTGATCACCTTCACCGGATCTGACCAGGTCGGTGCGACCATCGCTGCGCAAGCGGCGCCGACGTTGACCCGGTGTGTGCTCGAGCTCGGGGGAAAGTCGGCACTGATCGTCTGTGACGACGCCGACCTGAACGCTGCCGCCGGGTCGGCGCTCAACAGTCTCACGGTGCATGCCGGCCAGGGCTGCGCGGCGACGAGCCGTCTGCTGGTCCATGAGTCGGTGCGGTCCCGGTTCGTGGAACTGCTGGCAGACAGGTTCGCGTCGGTGCAGGTCGGCGACCCGGCCGACCCCGCATCCACCATGGGTCCGCTGATCCGACCAGCGAGCCGCGACCGCGTGGAGGAGCTCGTCGCTGCGGGAGTGGACGACGGCGGCTCGGTGGTAACCGGTGGACGCCGTCCCGCCGGGCTGTCGACCGGGTGGTACTTCGAACCGACGCTGATCGACGGCGTCGACAACCGTTCGCGTGTCGCCCGCGAGGAGATCTTCGGCCCGGTCGGGGTCGTGCTCGGGTTCTCCACCGACGAGGAGGCGGTCGCACTTGCGAACGACAGCGACTTCGGGCTGGCGGGCGGCGTCTACTCTGCCGACGTCGGACGTGCCTACGAGATTGCCCGCGAGGTTCGTACCGGCAAGGTGTCGCTGAACGGTGGCTCGGGAAAGATGAGCTCGCAGCAGCCCTTCGGTGGCATCAAACGCTCTGGCTACGGCCGTGAGCTCGGTCACGAGGGCCTCGACGAGTTCACCTACACCAAGGTCATCGCCTTCCATGGCGGGTGAGCTTGGGCACCCCGGGGTCAGACCAGGGGCAGGCCGAGCTCGGTGCGCACGGTGTTGATCATCTGTGCAACACGATCCCGCACCAGGGGGAACTCGATGCCGAGTTCGTCGCGGATCCGGCTGTTGTCCACGAGATAGCAGCCCGACTGGTCGAGACCACCGGGGTCGTCGAAGGAAATGTCGGCGTCGGGGATCAGCTCGCGCACCATGTCGGCGAGCTCGCCATTGCCCAGCGACGTGCCGCCGGTGTGGTACTCGGTGTGCTGGAGGTCGCCGGCGAGAAGGACACGGCCGAAGACCTCGGCGACGTCGTCGACGTGGACCGCGACCCGGCGGATCGATTCGTTGGGGAGCCGCACCGGCTGGGCGGCTGCGGCGAGGGCGACGAGCTGGGACTGGTCGACCAGGCCGCGTGCCTTGTCGGGACCCATGACGTTCCCGGGGCGTACGGCGATGTTGGACATGCCGTAGAGCTGGTTGTATTGCCCGGCCTGGAACTCGTTGAAGATCTTGTGCGCGGAGTACTGCCCGGCCGCGAACGTCGGGGATTCCTCGGTGATCGCGACGTCGTGGCCATGCTGGAGTTGCTTGCCGTGGATGGCGATGGAGCTGGCGTAGACGACTCGGTCGACGCCGCAGAGCCGGGCTGCCTCGAAGCAGTTGTCGGTGCCGAGGACGTTGAGCTTCATCGACCCATAGGGGTTGCTGTTGCCGGCGCCAATCGAGAATGCCAGGTCGAGGATGCGCGTCGGCTGGGATTGCACCGTTGCCGCGAGGACGTCGGCGAGCTGGGTCACGTCGCCTCGGTGGACTCCCACCGCGTCGCCGAGTTCTGCGAACGACGGTGGGGGCGGAGTGAGGTCGACGGCGGCGACGCGCTCGCCGCGTTCGACGAGCCAATGCACGACACGTTCACCGATGAAACCCGAGCTGCCGAAGACGAGAATGGTCATGATGCTCCCAGGTGAAACGCTGTCGTCGGCCCGACACGCTAGCAGCGCGGACCGACTGCTGACCGAGAAGCAAGTGCCTCGGTCGGCACCTGGGCGGGGCTGCTACGGTCCGCGGTGCCGTTGGGTGGACCTGTCGTTCCCGAGCGCAATCCCCAAGCATCTCGATCGAGGAGTACCTGTTGTGAGTGATCCGATCGTCGACAAGGCGCGAGAGAAGGCCGGCGAGCACTGGCCGACGGCCGAAGACGCGTTCGAAGCCGGGCTGAAGATCCGACGCGAGATCTGGGGATCGACCACCCTCGACACCCAGATCGATTCGGTGAGCGAGTTCATGTGGCCGCTGCACGATGTGGTGAACCGCTGGTGCTTCGGCGAGACCTGGACCCGCGACGAGCTGTCGCCGAAGACCCGCAGCATGCTCACCCTCGGCATGCTCGTCGCCATGTCTCGGCCCAACGAGATCAAGGTGCACGTCAAGGGCGCAATGGCGAATGGCTGCACGGTCGAAGAGATCCGGGAGGTGATGCTGCACTCGTTGGTCTACTGCGGCATCCCGAAGGGACTCGAGGGGTTCCGCAGCGCGGCGGAAGCGCTGCGCGAGCTGGGCCACGACGTCTGACCATCGGGTTCGGCATCTGCCGCCCATCACCTCGAGAGTGAGGACCCATGTTCAAGTCACGTGCCTTTCAGATGGATGGCGACCATGCCGATGTCTCGTTCCACGCGCCCGATGGCTGGCCGGAGACGCCATGGAGGTCGCTGAAGACCGCGGTCTGTCGCATTGGTGATCCGGGCCTCGGGCCCCTCGTCTGCCTGGTCCGATTCAGTCGCCGCGACGACGAGGAGCTGGACTGGAAGCACACCGTCGATCCGATGCACTACCACGGCACCGACCAGTTCCGCCTCGAAGTCGATGGCAGCTGGGTGACGACGCGTCACGCGATGCATGGCGGCCACTTCGGCTACCAGGAGTCGGGCCGCGTGTATCAGGAACACCCGGGTGCCGATGACGATCATTCGTGGCTCATTCTCGTCTACGGCGACAAGCGTGGCGAGCCGGCCACCCTCACCCTGGCCGCCGATCGTGAAGCTCTCGCTGCTGGCGGCAACACCGACATCGGTGGTGCGGGGGTGGCTGCGACCGATTACCCGCATCCCGCAGGACCCAAGGGGATTCCCGCCATCGCCACGACCCTCGGGTCGGTGGATGGCGGCCATCGGTGGGGTTCGTTCGACGATGCGTCCGGGTGGGACCGGCTTCCGGGGGGCGCGGCGATGTCGGTGGGTGTCCTCGGCGACCGCGAAGGTGGTCCTGTCGTGTGCCTCCTGCGTACCGAGACGGCAGGCGTCGTGGCGCCGGCCGCGACCTACGGCACGGACTGCTTCATCGCCGTGCGTCGAGGTACGTGCACGATTGGCGCGTCGACCTATGACGTCGGCGACAACCGGGTCCAGGCCGAACACACACCCTCGCCCGAGATCGTGGCCGGTGATGGGGGAGCAGAGCTCATGGTGGTCTTCGGCGATCGACGCGGTGTCGCCATCGGCGATGCGCCGGATTGGCTCGCGCACGTCCAGCGAGTCATCGCCGACCTGTGCGGAACACTGGCCACGGCCTGAGACGGGAGGCGTGATGGACAACGGTGTCGTCGTCAGTGACAAGGTGCTGGGGATCCTCGAGGGGCCGGTGTGGTGTCCCGACGGGACGCTCGTCCTGGTGAGCGTGTCTCACGGCTATGTCTCGCGGATCTGGCCCGACAGCGGCGACGCAGAGACGATCGCCGACACCGGGGGCGGAGCGAACGGAGCGGTGCTCGGCAGCGACGGCTCGATCGTGATCGCTCAAGATGGCGGACTCGATCTGCACGCCATGGATCCGAAGCGCTACCCCGAGACTCGCTTCACCCGTCCGGGCCTGCAGCGCGTGTTTCCTGATGGTCGGGTGGAGTACTTGACCGCCGAGCCCATGCAATTCCCGAATGATCTCTGCGTCGCGCCTGATGGCACGATCTACTTCACCGACATGGCCCCGCTCACGGCTGTCCCCGGGGCCGCGGACGCTTCTGGGCCGCTCGGCCGGATCATGGCCTACCGGACCGACGGGACAGTCGAGGTCATTGCGCAGGGGTTCCATGCGCCCAACGGCATTGCCGTCGACCTCGACGATTCGAGTCTGATCGTCGTTGTGTCTCCACCGCATGACGGCCCGCCCTCGCCCCCTCCGCCGCGTCCCGAGCCAGGTCAACAGCCCGATTACCACGCGATGCTCGCGGACAAGCGCGACGCACTCGTGCGTCTGGCGGACATGGGCAGAGGTGAACGGACCTGGCACACCCAGAACCTGCCCGTCGGCGATGGGATCTGCTTCGATGTCGATGGACGCGTCTACGTCGCGGCCGGGCCATACGGGGTGAAGGTCTTCGAGGACGGGGCCGAGGTCGATCGCCTCGAGGTGGAGGGCGTCTGCTTGTTCCACAACTGCTGTTTCGGTGGTGACGACCTGCGCACCATGTACGCGACCGACTCGGCCGGCCACCGCGTCTTCGCGTGGGAGGGCATGGCG
>JAHECR010000120.1 GCA_024641655.1 Acidimicrobiaceae bacterium | reverse complement strand
GGGGACGGCAACGTTCTCCGATGTGGCCAACGCAATCGCGCTCGAGCGCGGCTACTGGCTCGGCGACGCGTTCGCCTCCGGTGGGTCCTCGGGCTACGACCACAAAGCGATGGCCATCACGGCGAAGGGGGCTTGGGAATCGGTGAAGCGGCACTTCCGTGAGCTCGGCGTCGACATCGGCACCCAACCGTTCACCACGATCGGCATCGGCGACATGTCCGGTGACGTTTTCGGCAACGGGATGTTGCTGTCCCGCCAGATGCGGTTGCTTGCCGCCTTCGATCACCGCCACGTGTTCGTCGATCCCAATCCTGACCCGGACGCGTCCTATGAGGAGCGACGTCGGCTGTTCGAGATGCCTCGCTCGTCGTGGGCCGACTACGACGCAACGTGCATCTCCACCGGGGGAGGGGTGTTCGACCGCACGGCGAAGTCGATCGCGGTCAGCCCGGAGATGCGTCAGCTGCTCGCGCTCCCCGAGCACGTGGGCCACCTCACGCCTCCCGAGCTGATCCGCGGATTGCTGACGGCGCCGGTCGACCTGCTGTGGAACGGAGGGATCGGCACCTTCGTGAAGGCCGGGAGCGAGTCCGACAGCGATGTTGGCGACCGCGGGAACGACGCCATCCGGGTGGATGCCGAGCGCCTGCGCTGTCGAGTCGTCGGCGAGGGAGGCAACCTCGGGTTCACCGAGGCGGCTCGGGTGGCGTTCGCACGCAGCGGCGGGAAGATCTACAGCGACGCCGTCGACAACGCTGCGGGGGTGAACTGTTCGGACCACGAGGTCAACATCAAGATCCTTCTCAACGCGGCCGTTGCCGATGGTGACCTCACCGTGAAGCAACGTGACGCACTCTTGGTCGCGATGACGAGCGAGGTGAGCGAGCTCGTTCTTGCCGAGAACTACCGCCAGACAGCCGCCATCTCCGCTGCTCGGGTTCAAGCACCCGGCATGGTCGAGGTCCACCAGCGGCATCTCCAATGGCTCGAGCGGACCACCGGTCTCGATCGGGCGCTGGAGGGGCTCCCGTCCGATGACGAGCTGAACGAGCGACGCGAGGCCGGCCAGGGTCTCGCGGCCCCCGAGCTCGCCGTGCTGCTGGCGCACACCAAGATCGCGCTCACCGCCGACCTGGTTGCATCGGATCTGCCTCGTGACGGGGCATGCGCCCCACTCCTGGGGGAGTACTTCCCGACGCTTCTCCGCGAGCGATTCGCCGAGCGGATCCGGCGCCACCCCCTCGCCCGTGAGCTGGTCGCGACGCTGGTCACCAACCGTCTCGTCGATCGAGCGGGGCTGTCGATGACGCATCGGCTCGCGGAGGAGACGTCGGCGCCGGTGGCCGACATCGCGCGGGCCCACCTCGCCGCATGGCAGATCTTCGACCTCCAGTCGACGTGGGACGCCGTCAATGCGCTCGACAACGCCGTCGACGCCGAGGTCCAGCTGCGGATGCTGCTGGAGACCAAGCGGCTCGGCGAGCGGGCGACGCGCTGGTTGCTGCGGAATCAGCGCCTGCCGCTCGACGTCGACGGTGTGGTCACGCACTACCGGTCCGACGTCGGTCGACTCCGCCAGATCATCCCCGAGACGTTGCGGCGCGACGATCAGCGTTCGGTCGGGCGTGCGGTCCATCTCATTCGCTCCGATGGGGTTCCGGCCGATCTCCTCCGGGAGATCACCCACATGGATCTGGCCATCACCGCCCTCGACATCATCGAGGTTGCCCGTTCCACGGGCGTCACCCTCGAGCAGACCGCGGCCACCTATCTGGTGCTCGACGACGATCTGCGCCTCGGATGGTTGCGGCAGCGGATCAACGGTCTGCCTCGCAACGACCGGTGGGAGTCGCTCGCCCGTTCGGCGCTACGCGACGATTTCTTCCGCGCCCACGTGGAGCTCACCGAGTCGATCCTCGGTTCGCCGAGCCCGGGCTCGGGGGCGGCGAGTGGTGACGAGCGCGGGGATGATCTCGCGCAAGCGTGGATCGACGCTCGCCGGCACGCCGTCGAGCACTGCCTCACAGTGCTCTCGGACATCCGGGCCTCGGGCCGCACCGACTTGGCCCAGCTCTCGGTCGCGGTCCGCGAGCTCCGCAACCTGATCCACGTCGCTCAGCGCGAAACGAGCTCCTCCCCGTGAGCAGGCGAGCTTCGGGCTTGCTCATCGGGTTGCGGGGTGGGTGACCGGTCGGGGCCGACGAATCTCCGGGAACCAGAACCGCGGCTTTCACGTCACAACGCCATGACCACACGGATGCCCCGACCCCATCGTGCGCTCGCTGTTGCCGGCCTCGCACTTGCCCTCGTCGCCGGCGCTTGCGGCGACGACACGACCGCAGGCCCAACGACGCTTCAGCCGCCCGTGCCGGTCCACGCCGTGCCCGGCGGCGATGGTGCGAGTGCCGACCGTGCCGCTTCGCCGGAAGCCGCAGGGCTCGCCGACACGTCGATGGTCGCCCCCTGGGTCGTTGTCGACTACCTGATCGGCGAGTCGATGCCAGAGCTGTGGACCACGGCCAACGGCTGGCATTATCCCGGCGGCGCAGCGCCCGCGCCGGCCGCGATCGCCGAGGTGGCTGCTGCCCTCGGGGTGCCTGGTGCTGTGGTGGCGATTCCCGCCGCGCAGGGCTCGGGGTGGCGAGTCGGCCCCGACGACGGAACGGCCCCGGCGCTGTGGGTCTCCGCAGATGGGCAGTTGAGCTGGTGGTACTCGGCGGCGTGGGCGACCGATGGTGGTCGAGGCGGGGTCAGCGTCGGCTGCGCTGTTCCGGCCGATGTCGCGACCCCCGACGGGCCCGCAATCGAAGAGGAGCCGCCGGGAAGTTCCGATGAACCGGTGACCACCGGCGAGACGAAACCCGCACCCGAGCCCATCGCGGTGGGCGAACCCGCTCCGGGGGGTGAGGACTGCGTGTACGAGGAGCCGACCCCGCCCGAGGGCGTCTTGACCGCTGAAGAAGCCCGTGCTCGGGCCACGACGATCCTGTCGGACCTGGGTGTCGACCCGGCGACCATCGAGCTCGAGGCCGGAGCCGACGACTGGTCGGCATGGGTCAATGGGTCGCTGCGTCTCGGCGGGGTCTCGGCGCCGGCATCGTTCAGTTTCGGGTTCGGTGCGCAAGGTCGCCTCGATTGGGCCAACGGGCTGCTGGGTTCGCCCGAAGAGGTCGGGCCGTATCCGCTCGTGTCGCTCGATGAGGCCGTCGCCCGCCTTCGTGACGGGTTCGGGGGTTGGGGTCGGCCCATGCCGTTGCTCGCCCAGGACACAGGTGCCGCCGACGAGCCGGGCATTGCCGTGGACCGCCCCGTGTGTGAGGCCGGCAAGGATGAGTGTGAGGCACCAGTGCCCGAGGAAGTCACGGTGACCCTGGTCGATGTGCGCCGCGACCTTTGGTGGGCATGGGAGTCTGACGGATCGGTGTGGCTCTTGCCGGCATTCGCCTTCGTCGGCGACGACGGCGGCATCTACACCGTCCCCGCCGTGACCGATGAGTACCTCGTCTTCGACGACGGTGCAATGGTCGACGACGGCGGTGCCGTGGAACCCGGCGAGCCGGCGCCCGGCACGGTAGTGGACCCCGCTGAGCCGGTCTCCGGGGGTGCCGGCGACCCTGGGGGCGTCGCGGAGATCTCGCCGGAGCAGGCCGATGCCCTGGTCGGTCTCACTGAGGACGAGGCGCTCGATGTCGCTGAGTCCAGCCGCTGGACCGTGCGGGTCGTTGCCCGTGACGACGAGCGCTTCGCCGTCACCGACGACTACTCCACGACGCGTGTCAACCTCACCATCGTTGCCGGCATCGTGACTTCGGCGACCGTGGGCTAGCTGCGAAGAGGGACCCCTCGGGCTGCGGGCATCTGGTCGATCCAGGTGCCCGCTGTTCGCTGCATCCGGCCTCGGGACGAGGCCACGGGCTCCGGAACGCTTCGCCGGGCGCCATCTCTGGCGCAGGTCCTCACACCGCAGTGCGGAGGTGGTGCACCGATGCCGACGGAACAGGGGGTTCGAAGCGGTAGCCGACCCCCCACACCGTCGTGATCCACGCTGCTCCGGTGGCGCCCTCGAGCTTGCGGCGAATCCGGCGTACGTGCTCGGTGACGGTTGCCTCGTTCACCCAGCCCTGCTCGCATCCCCACACGGTGCGGAGGAGATGTGCCTTGGTGAACACTTGCCGCGGATGTTCGGCGAGCCAGTGAAGCAGATCGAACTCCATGCGAGTGAGCGAGAGCTCCTTGCCGGCGTTGACCACCTCGCGGGCGGCGGGGTCGATGCGGAGCTCGTCATAGGCGATCGCTCCACCTGAGGGGACCTCGAGGGTCGCCGTCGGTTCGGCCGAGCGTACGCAGCGGCGCAGGACCGCCCGACTGCGAGCGATCAGCTCACGGGTGGAGAACGGTTTGGCGACGAAGTCGTCGGCTCCCAGTTCGAGACCGATCACGAGATCGGCCTCGTCGGCGTGCGCCGCGATCATGATCACCGGGAGCTCGGTGCCGCGCAGCAGATCGAGCCCACTGCCATCGGGCAGCGTCATGTCGCAAACCACGAGATCGAGCTGATGGTCGGTCAGGCGCTGCCGCGCCGCTGCGGCAGTGGCCGCGTGGACGACTTCGAAACCGGCCCGGACGAGCCCCGTCGTCACCAGTTCCCTGATCTCGTCGTCGGCATCGACGACGAGCACTCGCTGCGCCCTGTCCTGCATCGGTCCGCCCGATCCTTTGTGCCCGCGTGCGACCCGATGGCCGCCGTACGTGTTCGACGGTATGGCCGCTGCGGGCGGCGGGTCAAAGGGTGCGGAACGAAATAGCCGCGATGGTCCCAATGCGCAGCACTCAATGCTGTGGCGACATCACGTGGTGTGAGATTTGTGGGCTGGCGTTGGGTGAGTGTTGGGATCTTGGACCAGAGCGGATTCAGTGCCGGCGGTGGGCCGGCGAAAGGTTCGAACCGCCCCAAACGAGGATCAGCCCAGAGGCGATCGCGAACATCGCCCACAGGGCGAGTGTCGCGTTGAAGCCGGTCTGCGCCAGGCCGAGGACCTCGGCGGCGAGGAAGGCGATGGGCGTCGAGGCAAGCGCGGAGAGGTCGCTGTCGGCGGCTTCGATCGTGCAGGTGACCCCGGCTTCGGCCTGGGCGGGTGTCGGGGGGCAGACCGCTGCAGTGTTGCTCCCGACCTGTCCGACCGGGATCGGGACATCGGCGGCGACAATTCGGCCGGTGGTATCGGCGAGATAGCCGCTGCTCGCCGCGCCGAGCAGGGCGCAGCGTTCGGTGAGGTCGCCGAGGGCCTGGTCGGAGGAGCACAACAACAGCAGCACCGTCGAACCGGGATCGAAGCCCACGCCGGTCACGGTGACCAGGTCGCCGTCTTCGAAGGTCGTGTCGGGGCTCACCATCAGGTTCGGTTCGTCGGCCTGGGCGCCGGCAAGGCCTGCAGTCGCGACCAGTCCGCCGGACATCGTTGCGAGCATAGCTACGAGTACGGCTGCGGCACGGGCCGTCGGGCGCCGCCGCTCGGCGGCAGCGTGGCGGGGCTGGGGTCGGTTCATACGAAGGCTCCTCATGATTCGCTCGCGACGGGGCGGAGCGGGTCGAGTTGGGGGGCGACGCCGAACGGCCAGAGTTGCAGATCGTCGGCAGCTACCCATAGTGCGCGGCCCGCGAGTCCCGAGACCGTCCCGATGGTTTCGTTCCATTCGCAACGCGATCCCCCCAGACCCGACCCGGCGAAGCTGACATCGCCAAAGGTGAAAACGCGACCGTCCGCGTTGAGGATCCAGTATCCGACCCCTTCGGGGGAGGCTTCGATGGCCACCGGATCGATGGGCTCGGGGGCGATTCGATCGCCTAGCCCGCCCAGGTCGGTCGCCGTGCCCCGCACCCGCACCGATCCGTCCGACAGCAGGACGAACAGCCCGGAACCGTCGGCGGTCGCCGTCATGTCGACCAGCCCGACTTCTCCGACAGCCACGTCCAGGTCCTCGAACGTCGCGGCGGTGCCGAAGGCGTGCAGCCGTCCGTCGGCCTCGGCGATCCAGTATCCGTCACCGGTTGCCGTTGCAGCGATCGCCGCCGCGACACCCGAGTCGTCGAGGTCGTCGAGCCCACCGAAGTACGTGGCCGACCCGAACTCTTGCACCTCGCCGCTGGCGTCGAGGAGGAGGAATCCGGTGTTGCCCTCGACCGCAACGATGTCGACGAGTTCGGCCATCTCGAGCTGGATGTCACCCAAGGCGCCTCGGAAGCCGGCGTCGCTGATCGCGGCGACCGACATGCGTGGGGAGTAGATCGGGCCTTCGGACGTGCTCGGTGATGGAGCCTGATCGGGAGTCACCGCCGGCGCCGGGGTGGGGGTGGGCTTGGGGGTGGGCGTCTCGGTTGGCGCAGGAGTGGGCGTGACCACTCGAACCGGACGGAGACGTTCGTTGTCGTCGTCATCGCCAGGGCGGGTCAGGCCGAGCTGAGTCAGCTCGACGCTGCTCGCGCTCACCGGAACCGGAACCGACGCCCGGATCGGTTCGGTCTCGGCGCTGTTGGTGAAGGTCGCAGCGAGGCCGCGACACAGGTAGCCGATACGAGTGGCCGGGTCCTGGGCTGCGAGCGACAAGCTGTAGAACGGGTTCACTGGCGTGTGGTCGGGCTGGCGGATCTCGAAATGGATGTGCGGGGTACTGTCCTCGGCGTTGCCGCTGTCACCCACATATCCGACCGGGTCGCCGGCGTGCACGATGCGCCCAACGGCGATGCCCTCGGCGAACGCGAATGCGGGGTCGTTCGCGTTGTCGTCGGTCCCGGGGGTGTCGTTGTTCAGGTGGATGTAGACGTAGGTCCAACCTTCGGCATCGGTGATGACGAGCATGTTCCCGGCGTTGCCATCGTTTGAGTGAACGACGTTCGTGATCACGCCGTCCACGACGGCGACGGCGAGTGAGTGCTTCGGGGCCGCAACGTCGTTGCCGGCATGGGCCCGGGTGCCGCCGCCGCGGGGGTCGCCGAAGTCGTCGTGGAACGTCCCGCCGCTCGGGATCGGGAAGATGATGGGTCGCACGACGGGCGCGTTCTCGTCCACGGTTTGGTTCGGTGGCTCCTCCTCGGCGAGCGCATAGGCCGCCGGGAGTCCGACGCCGATGGCCGCGGTCAGGGCCACGGCCACGAACCGTTTCAGCGATCGGGGAGCTCGGGGCCTCATGCTCGCCTCAGTTCGGGGATGTGGAGCGCATCGACGTCCTGGCCGCTCAGACCGAGATCTGCCTGGCTGCGGTAGGCAGAGATCGGGCAGCGCTCGGCAGCTCCGTCGCACCGCAGGAGGTCGCCGTCGGTGAACGGGTGGCCGTCGATCGCCGAGTCGCCGAGGGTGCTGAAGACCAGCCCGATGGCGTCGGACGACAACGCGTCGATGTCGGCGGCCCGGTCAGGGAGGCCGGCGGCGGACCCATCGAAGATCACCCGCAGCTCGCCGGGAACGCCGTCGACGACCGTCACCACGACGATGTCCTCGTCGCGCAGGCGGGCGATGCCCGGGAGCGACGGATTGCCGACCACTGAGAAGGCCAGCGAGCCATCAGCTCGGAGCGCGAGCGCATCGATGTCGCCGGCGGGACCGGTCAGGCCGATGGCGCTCCCTCGGAGGTAGATCGACAAGGTGCCGACCGTGTCGCGACCGAAGGTTCCGGTAAACCTGATGACGTCGCTGTCGGAAACGTCGCCGAGACCGGGGATGGTCATGGGGCGATCGAGCGAGAAGAGGATCGTCGAGGCGTCCACGATCGTCAGCGCGTCGAGGTCGTTGGTCTCGAGGCCCACGTCGGACCCGTCGAAGAAGATGTCGAGGCTCTCGCCGAAGCGGACGAGCACGTCTTCGTCGTGGAACGGGGTCCCGTCGTCGAGCGTGCCGCCTTGTCGCGTCGAGAAGTAGACGATGTTGGCTCGCCAGACGTTCTGGGAGACGACGAACGGCTCGAGTACCACGATCTGGTTGGGTCCCGCGACGAGTTCCTGGAACGACGAGGACGCCAGTTCGGTGCCGTCGGCGAGCGAGGTGCGGTCGATGGCGACACGGTACCGGCCCATCACGACGTCCTCGAAACGGAACGCTCCGGTTTCGGCGTCGGTCGCGGTACGGGCGACGACGAGGTCGTCGACGGTCGCGAACAAGCCGTCGGCGCCGGGCCGGATCAGGCGGAGGACGGCGACGCTCACGGCGGTGTCGGCGGTGCCATCGCCGTCGATGTCAACGGCGACCGAACCGGTGACGGTTGCGGTCGGACCCGGGTCGATGGCGAAGTCGGCCCGGGTGACCGACGCCGGCTCGATGTCGACGACCTGCCACGCGGGCCCGGCGAGCGAGGAGCCAGTCGGGACCGAGGCCGGGTCGATCTCGACGACGTACTGTCCGCTCTCGAGTGCCGCGAACGAGTACGTGCCGGCCAGCGCGGTGCGCTGCGTGGCGACCACGACGTCGTCTGCCGTGCGGGGGAGACGATCACGTCCGACCCGAGAGAGGGTGACGGCGACGTCGGCGGCCCCGAACTCGGTGTCCCCGATCGCTCCGTCGTCGTTCGCGTCGAACCAGGTGAAGCCCTTGAGGCCACCAACGCCAACCGGCGCCTTGAGAGCCGCGTCGACATCGATACGGCCGGCACCGAAGGTGTCGTCGGTGCCTGCGGGGCCGAGGTCGACCGCTGTCGACCGGAGGAGGTCGGCGAGCTCGACGGGCGAGATGCCCGGATGGAGCTGGAGCAACAGGGCAGCAGCGCCAGAGACGAAGGGCGCCGCAAAGGACGTGCCCGAGTGCGACGCCGTCTGGCCGAGTGCGGTCTGCGCCACGATGTCGACGCCGGGGGCGGTCACATCGGGGAAGGTCTCGGTGGTACCCGAGCAGCTCGAAGGCCCACGGCTCGACCCCGGCCAGATGGCGCCGGTGTCGTCGACCGCGCCGACCGAGAAGACGCCCGACAGGTTGGCAGGACTCATGCCCGTGCTGGTCGCAGGGCCCGAGTTCCCGGCGGAGAACACGACCATGACGCCGGCGGCTTGGAGAGCCGCGATGTCGGCGGCGAATTCGAAGCTGCACGCCGCGTTGCCGCTGCCCCACGAGTTGTTGACGATGTCGGCGCCGTCGGACGTGCTCGGGTTCCCGTCAGGGTCGAGAACCCACTGGAACGCGGCGTGGACCGCCTCGGTGCTGGCGCGGCCGCGGTCGTCGAAGATCTTCGCAGCGATCCAACGGGCTCCGGGCGCAACGCCTGCAGGAGCGACGTCGTTCGCGACGCCGGCCATGATGCTCAAGACGGCCGTGCCGTGACCGGTCGGGTCATAGGGGCGGGTGGTCGACCGGTAGGGGTCGAACCAGCTGTTCGTGCCACCGCGGTAGGTCGGAGCAATGTTGGACGGAGCCGATCCGGTGGTTCCGTCGATGTCGGCGCCAGAGTCGAGTGCAGCGATGACGACGCCGCGTCCGTTGTAGCCGCGCTGCTGGGCCGTGGTCGCCCCGATCTGGTCGACACCCCAGTTTCGCGGGGCGCTGAGGACGGCGCGGCCGGTGCTCTCGAAGGTCTCGTTGTGCTCGATGCTCGCAACCTCGTCGTGGGCGGCGATCGCCCAGATCACCTCGGGGGTCGCGGTGACGGCCATGCCGTTGAAGATCCAGTAGGGCGTGATACGGGCGAGCTTGCCGTCGAGCGCCCACAACAGACTCTGCACGCGCAGCGTGAGCTGCTGTTGTGTCGCGTGCTCCTTGAGCGATTCCACCATCTCCTTGCGGACGGTGACCTCGTCGACGTTGCCGTCGAACTGGCTGAGCAGACCCGTGAGGTTCACCTGGTCGTCGAGGTGGACGATCACGGTGACCATCTCGTCTGCCGGCGTGTTCTCGAGCAGGTGCCGGAGGTCGGCGTCGATCTTGGCGATCGCCTGCTCACGCGAGGCGACGGCAGGCTCCACGGGCTCGGCGCGGCCGGGCTTCATCGGCAGCACGGTCCCAGCGAGGACGGCGACCAGCGCGGTGACCGCAGTCAGGAACCTGCGCCGGCGCAGCCCGCAGCGACCTCCGCAGGGGCGCGTCGACGACGATGCACGCCGCGTCACCGAGGAAATGATCCGGCGTTTGCCGAGATCGGTCGTCGCCATCTGCGGTGGGGCCTCCACGGTCGAGGTTCGAAGGGGGTTGGGTGGTCCGCTCGAACACTCGCTGCGCCAAGTCGAACCGGGTTCGTCACTCCACGCACATGGTCACAGGTCAATCGCAAGGCCGTGGCGACGAATAGTCGACAGATTCACAACGCCATGTGTCGATTTCGTGACGTGCATTTCGCCCTGTGGTCGACCAACCGGTGAGGGTTGACCCTGTCCGCATGAGAACTGTCGACCGTTTCGCCCCTGGGTGTGAGGCCTGCGTGGCCGGAATCTGGTGTCGGACCGCCAGGGCCGCGGCGTGCGTCAGCGCATCCGGACGATGGCTTTGGCGCGCTGCACGCCGGCGCCGACGGCCAACATGACCGGGAACACCTCGAGGCGGCCCACGACCATCAGCGCAGCCATCACCGCTCGCGCCGGGCGGGTATAGGTCAAGAAGTTGCCGGCGGGACCGGCACGACCCAGGGCAGGACCGATGCCGCCCATCGAGGTCGCGACGCCACCGATCGCTTCGTTCGCAGGCGTGTCGAGCAGCGCCAGCGCCAAGATGCCGGCGGCGAACACACCGAGATAGGCGAGCACCAGTGCGATGACCTTCACCACGACGTCCTCGGGCACGGCCTTGCCATCATGGCGGACGACGAACACGCCATTGGGATGCGCCGAGCTGCGCAGCGTGCGCCTCGTCGCGCGCGCCGCGATCTGGATGCGCAGAACCTTCAGCGCACCCGACGTGGAACCGGTCATCGAGCCGACGATCATCAGACCGATGATGATGACGTGGGTTGCCTGCGCCCATTTGACGTAGTCGGCGGTACCGAACCCGGTGGTGGTCATGATCGATACCGTCGTGAACGCGCTGTCGCGAAGGGAGCGCCAGAACCCGAACCCGTCGTCGCTGACCAGCGCGATCACGAGGATCGACGCGGCGAGCGTGCCGAGGAACGCCCGCAGTTCCGACGAGGTGAAATAGGTGAGCGGCTTACCGGTGAGCGCTCGCCAGTGCAGTACGAAGCTGGTCGCGCCCCCGACCATGCCGAAGATGAGGACGAGCTCGACCCAGACCGAGTCGAAGTGCGCGACCGAGTTGTCATAGGGCGAGAATCCGCCGGTGGCAACCGCAGTCATGGCGTGGTTGACGGCATCGAACAGCGAGGTGCCTGCGAGCAGCAGGCCGCCGATCACCAGGGCCGTCAGGATCAAGTAGACCTGGGTCAGACGCTGTGCGGTGACCTGCACCCGGGGCGCGAGGCGCTCTGCCGTCGGTCCCGGCGCCTCGGCGGCGATGAGCGAGAGCCCACCCACGCCGAAGTAGGGCAGCACCGAGACCGCCAGGACGATGACGCCGATGCCACCGATCCACTGGGTGGCGGAACGGTAGAAGAGCAGTCCCCGGGATGTTCCTTCGATGGGGTAGAGCACTGTCGCGCCGGTGGCGGTGAACCCCGACGTCACCTCGAAGATCGCGTCGTCCCAGTGCTGGAAGGTGCCGGCGAGCCAGAACGGCATCGCTCCGGCGACCGACAAGACGACCCAGGCCATGGTCACGGACACGAACGCGGTCGACGCAGAGGTGCGGGGGTGCGCCTCCGACAGGCGCCACCCGAGCCAGCCGGCGCTGCTGCACACGGCGCCCGAGATCAATAGCGGTCCAATGGCGTTGCCATCGGTGATCAGGTCGACGATGACCGCGACCAGCATGCCGATGCCGTTGATTAAGAGCGCGAAGCTCGAGACGTGCAGCGAGGTGGAGCGAACCTGCGGTTTCAGGCGATGGGCGCCTGATGCCGCGCGAGGAGATGTGGTGCCGACGCGGCCGATGCGAGCCATCGGGATCGATGCTATGGCCCACGGGGCCGCGACTCCTTGATCTTCGCCCACGAACCTTGGCGCGCAGGGGGTGACGGTCGTCATGTCCCACGGCACCCGGTGGGTCTGCCTCGAGGATCCGCAGCGGCCGCGAACGGGCGGAGACCGGCGCCCGAGGGCTCCGCGACGGCCCTCCCGCTCCTGGAGCCGCGGGCCGGGGAGAGATCGGCGACGCCGAGGCGCGCGACTCGATCGCGTGGCAATCTGATCGGCATGGATCCTCAGGACAAGAAAGTCGCGCTCCGCGCCATCAACTACGGGCTGTACGTGTTGACCAGTCGCGACGGCGACGAGATCGCCGCCGCCGGCACGAACTGGCTCTCACAGGCGAGCTTCGATCCCCCGCTGGTCATGGCCGGCGTGAAAGCCGACGGCGGTGCCGCGGCCATGATCGTTCGCAGCGGTTCGTTCGCCGTCAATGTGCTCGGCGCCGACCAGCTCGACATCGGCAAGGCCTTCTTCCGTTCGACGGAGGTGGATGGTCACCTGGTGAACGGCCATGCCTTCGAGGACGGGCCCGAGACCGGCTCGCCGCTGATCGTCGCGACGCCGTACTGGTTCGAGTGCCGGGTCACTGACACCGTCGCGCGGGGTGATCACACGGTGTTCGTTGCCGAGGTCGTCGGCGCCGGTGTACGCGATGGGTCCGCGACGCCGTTGCTTCTGCGCGACACAGGCATGAACTACGGGGGCTGAGACGGACACGAATCTGCTGCTTGCGCGTCCGCGCCTCGCTCGCTTCAGCCCGGTCGGCATCCGTTGACCGCCGGCACCGGGCCGTCTGCGGCAGCCGGTGACTCCCCGGAACCGGTCGAACGGGTAACGCTGACCACCGCGTTCCAATCGAAGGACTACCGGATCTTCTGGCTGGGCGCGCTGGTGTCGAACGCGGGCAGCTGGCTCCAGAACATCGCGATTCCCTTCGTCTTGTTCCACCTGACCGACAGCGCGTTGTGGGTGGGGCTCGGGACGTTCTCGCTCGCCATGCCGAACATGCTCGTCGGCCCCCTCGGGGGTGCGTTGGCCGACCGTCATGATCGCCGTCGCGTCCTCATGGTCACGCAGTTCACGATGGCTCTGGTCGCGGCGGTCTTCTGGCTCTACTGGGCCTTCGACGGTCGGAGTCGGTGGGTGATCCTCGCGTTGACGTCGATCACAGGTGTCGTCAACGGCCTCAACATCCCGAGCTGGCAGGCGTTCGTGCCGGGCCTCGTGCCGCGCCGGCACCTGACCTCGGCGATCACCTTGAACTCGCTGCAGTTCAACGCGGCCCGAGCCATCGGCCCCGCGGTCGGCGGTGTGGTGCTCGCCACCCTCGGCCCCTCCTGGGCGTTCGGCCTCAATGCCCTGTCGTTCGGGTTCGTGCTCGCGGCGCTGCAAGTGGTGCGGGCCCGCTACGAGCGGCCCCGCGATGGCATACGTCTGGGCGTCATCAGCGGGTTCGTCGACGCCATCGATTACATCAAGGTCAACACCGGCATTCTCATCGCGATGGTCGTCGCGGTCCTGGTCGGGTTCTTCGGCAACCCGCTGACCCAGTTCACCGTGATCTTCGCCGAGGACATCTTCGACCGCGGCGCGATGGGCGTCGGGCTGCTTTCGGCCAGCCTCGGCGTGGGGGCCATGGCGATGGCGCCGATCGCGGGGTCCGATCGCTGGGACCGGTCCTTCCTCGTGAAGTGGGCCCTGTTCGCCTATGGCTTGTCGATCATCTCGTTCGCGTTGTCGCCGAACATCGTCTTCGGTGCGATGGCGATCCTCTGCGCCGGTGGCGCGTTCCTCATCTGTGTCTCGGTGACCAACACCGCGGTCCAGGTGATCGTGAGTGATCGCATGCGAGGCCGGGTGATGGCCGCGCGCGTCATGTCGTTCACGGCCTCGTACCCCATCGGCAGCCTCTTGCAGGGCGCTCTCGCCGATGTCATCGGGGCACGCCAGACCGTGGCGTTCGCCGGGTCGGCGCTCCTGGTGACAGCGCTGGTCCTGGTGTCGAAGCCGGAGCGGCTGCAGCTCCTCGATCGATACGACACCAACGACGAGTAGCGCGCCTGGTGCGCTCGGCCGCCCCGAAGGGGATGTCTGCCTCTTGGTTCAGGCCCGCGTCGGGGTGGACTCCGCTGATGGCCGGCGGTCGAGAGATCGCGGCGGCACGAGCGCGTACTGCACGCCGGTGGACTGGTCGATGAGGTGCAGCGCGAACAATCGCACACAGGCCGCCCGGATCGGGTCCTCGCCGCGTGCCGCGCGCGTCTCCTCGACGGTCCGCACGCGTCCGCGCTTGGCCGGTGGGAGCGGCAGCGACGTCATTCGCTTGACGAACGTGGTTCGATGCACTCGCTCGACGAGCGCGGTTCGATGCACTGCGCGTCGATGCCGCGCCGGCCCGACGAGATGGCATCGGTGCCCGAGGCATAGGACGCCACCATCGATGCCCCGCGGAGACGGGTGGTGCCCATCAACGCCGCGAGTCGCTGGACGATCTCCTCGCCCGGGAGCTGGAGCCGGTCCGCGAGCGCCTCGATGTCGTCGCGCCGCAAGGTGACGGGATCGGTGACGCGATGGCTGCGGAGCGCGCGGATCAGTGCCAGGAAGCCGACCAACACGTCGTCGGGATGCGAGGACCGGCAATCGATGCCGTACCCGCCGGCCAGGATGCGGCACCCGTCGAACACCACGCAGCGACTGGTTGGCTGCTTGCCGCCGCGCGGCACCCGCTCGAGAATCGGGGCGGCGTTGTGCCCGGTGGCGCGCTCGGTCGGCGGGGCCGCATCGGGGGGAACTCGGGACGTCATCGTTGTGGGCCGACGGGACAGGGCCCGCGGCTGCTCAACCATCGGCGTATCGCGTAGCCGCCTTGAGCGCGACCTCGACAGAGCCCGTACCCCACCAGCGCGGCCCTCGGTCGCGCAGCTGCGGGGCCGGCCCCCCTGGCAGCAGCCCCGCAACGCTCGTCCCTGCCACACAGCGGCCCGTGTGGCAGATGTCACTCTATTCCCCATGTTGTCGGTGTGCAAGAGGAGGCTGATGAGCAGAACGTGGCTCCTGTTGCTGAGGCTTGTTTCGTGGGCGCATCTCCTGCGGCCGCGGTCGAGGCGGGACCGGGGCTCGACACTGGCCACCACGGCCGTTGACACCGGCTGCGGCGAAGATCCTGGTTCAATCAAGGCAATGCGAACGTCTCTCCGAGTTGTGCTCGCCGTCCTGGCGGCGGTTGCGTGGTGCGCGAGTTTCGGAGCGACTGCGGCCGGGGCACACAGCTCGCTCGAGGAGTCGAGCCCGACGCTCGACGAGGAGGTGGTCGAACTCACCACCGTGACCCTGCGCTTCGGTGAGCCCCTCATCGACGACCCACGCAACCTCGTGTGGATCATCGACGCCGCCGACCAGACGATCTCCTTGGGTACGGCCCGGCTCGTCGAACGAAACTATGTCCTCGAAGCCGACCTGCTCGTTCCGTTGTCCAAGGGCAAGTACTTCGTGCGGTACCGCGCCGTCTCCAGCGACGGTGACGGTCTGCAAGAGGGCGGCTTCTCCTTCTCCGTCGTCGATCCCCCGGGCTCGGGGGGCACCTTCGTGCTCCTCGGTATCGGGGTCGGCGCAATGGCGGTCGTCGTGTTCTTGTTGCGTCCACGAGGTCCACGCGACCCCGATCCCGCGTCGGCGATCGACGAGCAGGGCGACAGCGACTGACCGCGGATCACCTCGTCGATCCAGGGCCCTGCGCGCCGCGCCGGTGTGCGAGGATTCGTCCATGACCGAACCTCGTATCGCTCCGCTGACCGACGACGAACTGGAGGGCAGGGCCCTCGAGATCGTCACCTCCCTCAGGGACGCAGGGCGTCAATGGAACGTATTCCTCACGCTCGTGCATCATCCCGATCTGACGCGGCGCTGGCAGGTGTTCGCAAACCACGTGTTGTTCAAATCGACGATGCCTGGCCGCGAACGCGAGCTCGCCATCTTGCGTACGGGGTGGCTGTGCGATTCCGAGTACGAGTTCGCCCAGCACCGGGTCTTCGGGCACGACGAGGGCCTCACCGACGAAGAGATCGAGCGCGTGAAGGTCGGGCCCCGCGCCGAGGGCTGGTCGCCGATCGAACAGGCGGTGCTCGAGGCCACTGACGAACTGCATCACGACTACCGCATCAGCGACGAGACCTGGGACGCGCTAGGGGAGCACTGGAACGACCAGCAGCGCATGGACCTCGTGTTCGCCGTGGGTCAGTACACGTTGGTGTCGATGGCGCTGCGCACTTTCGGGGTGCCGCTCGACGACTTCCTCGAAGGTTGGTGACCGCTCGCGGTCCGATCGTCGCACTCGAGACTGCTGACTCGCTCGCCGGTTGTGACGGGCTCGCCGGCCCGTGAGGCAGCCGACGGGTGCGGCGCGAGCTGGAGCTCGGCGCCTTGCGGGTCACCCTTCGGGTTGCTCCTCGGGGCCCCAACGCTCCCATCGCAAGATGTCTGACACCGGTGCGCGCCGAAGTTTCGTCAACTGCCGGGTCGGGTGCCCCAACGCAATCACCGCAGCGACCGCGACGTGAGGCTCGAAGCCGAGGATCTCCTGGGCAACCGATTCCTGTCCTGCGACCGCAGTCGTGAGCACGCCGCCGAGGCCGCGGTCGCGCGCTGCCAGCAGGAGATTCCAGGCGAAGGGGTACACCGATGCGCCGCTGATCAATCCGACGCGGTCCAACATGCGGTCGAGCGAGGCGATCAGGGAGAGGTCGGCCCCGATGCACAGCAGCACCGGCGCGGCTTCGAGGTAGTCGAGCGAGGTGACGGGTTCGCTGCGATTCCAGATGGCCTCGATGTCGACCATCGACGGGTAGACGGAGTTCCAGGGGTTCTCTCCTGCGGCGCTCTGCGCCAGGTAGACCCGCATCGAGGGCTCGGCGCACTGGCGCAGAGAGTGCTTCGTGGCCTCGTCGCGTACGGCAACCACGCGCGCCGGCTGTCGGTTGCCGCCGCTGGGGGCGAATCGGGCGAGCTCGATGATCGCCTCGATGTCGGTGTCGCTGACCGGCTGGTCGGTGAACTCTCGGCACGCGAACGTCGTCCTCATGACCTCGGCCAGCTCCATGGGATCTCCTTGGGTCGGGGGGATACCTCCGAGTGTGGCCGACGGCAGGGTCTGACGGGTAGCTGCGGGCACCGTATCGATCGGTTTCCCGAGGGTCGGGTCAGGTCCTCGACGTGAGGTCCGCGAACAGTGCATCGAGCATCGACACGAACGTCGCGGGAGCGACGACGACCTCGAGGCCCCGCCGACCGCCGCTGACGTACACCTCGTCGTACAGCCCAGCGGATTCGTCGACGAAGCAGCGGTGATGCTGTCGCTGACCGAAGGGCGAGATGCCGCCGACGACATAGCCGGTACGCCGCTCGACGAGTGCCGGGTCGCCCATTCGCGCGCTCTTGGCCCCGGCGGCGCGGGCGAGTGCCTTGAGGTCGAGCTGGCTGACCGTCGGGATGACGGCGACGACGAGTTCCCCATCGGGGACCGCCGCGAGGAGGGTCTTGAAGATCTGGGAACCGTCGACCCCGAGCGCGGCAGATGCCGCGGCGCCGTAGTTCGCCGTGCCCGGATCATGGTCGTACTGCACGATCCGGAATGGTCTGCCGGCTCGCTCGAGCGCGTCGACGGCCGGGGTCACGACTGCGGGATCATCGAGTGGTCGGAGCCGTCGGGTAGATCGTGGAGCTCGGGACCGGTTGGCTCGCGCTTCGACTCGAGAAGAGGCCGACGACAAGGGCGGCGATCATCACGAACACGAGCAGACCGGCGATGAGGCGTTGCGTGTTCCGCTGCATGACGCCACCGATGATAGGCGAGTCGAGACGGCCGTGGCGACGCGCCGGACTGCCACAACGGGACCCGAAAACGGGGTCGTCGCCGTGAGGTGGCAGCACCGTGAAAGGTCATCGCGGAAGGCCACGGGACGACTCCGCCCGCTGAGCCTCCATGACGAGCGTGCGTCGATGATGTGACGATTGAAGGGGCTGCTGAGACACCGGCACCGAAATCTGCTGGCCTGGGGCGAACGCGATGGTTGTCCGTCCGTCGTCACCGGGCCTGACTGGCCGGTCGGCGGCACCGTGTCGAGCCAGCCCGGGAACTCTGGAGGGGGAGATCGCCGGGCTGGCTCGGCTGCTCCCGCGGGCGGCACTCGTTAGGCTCCAACGATGAGCGAGCGACCGCGTCGTGTCCGTGTGCCCGGGGTCCGTGGTTGCTCTGTGCGTGCGGCTCGACGCGTCGCGGTGGGCGTCGGTGTCCGCTGAAGGCGCCGGCCCAGCGGGCCCGATGCCCGACGGGGACGAGCGCTGGGAGACCATCGTCGATGGTGAGGTCGTGTGGCGGTTCGATCGCGGGTTCTTGAGCTCGCACTGGACCTGCATCTGGTCCGAGGGCTGCCAGGGCATCCTCGATACCCCGACACCTGATCTCGCGCAGGGGTGCTGCAGCGTCGGCGCGCGCATCGAAGACGAGGAAGAGGCCATGTTGATCGTCGCCAACGCGGCGACACTGGATCCCGACCGCTTCGAACACCACGAGGCCGCACGGCTCGACGGCGTGTTCGCCGATGCCACCCCTTGCGCGACCCGCATCGTCGACGGCGCGTGCATCTTCCTGAATCGGCCGGGCTTCGCCGGCGGGGAGGGCTGCGCGCTCCATCTCGCGGCCCTAGACCAGGGCGAGTCGCCGATTGACTGGAAGCCCTCGGTTTGTTGGCGCCTCCCCTTGGCCATGGACTGGTCCTCGACGTCCGACGGACGCCAGGAGGCAACGGTGCGGCGCTGGACCCGCGAAGACTGGGGGCCAGGTGGGGCATCGATGGCGTGGTGGTGTCCCGATGAAGCCGATGCCCACGTCGCCGACACCATGCTCGTCGATCGCATGCAGGCGGAGATCGCAGCCATCACCGGCACCGAGGTCGCTGTCGAGCTCCGGCGTCGCCTGCTCGGCTGAGCGAGACGGCGCTCGGCCGAAAACGGCCGCCGCCGGCCCCGGCTCACCCGTGAGGAGGTGGGCGGCCGGGGCCGGCGGTCGAAGAACTCTGCAAGGGTCAGTGCATCATCATGGAACCCGTCGAGGAGCCGAAGCCCTCGCCGTAGCCCGCCGAACCGTGCTCGAGGACGTCTAGACCTTCGATCTCTTCTTCAGCGCTCACCCGCAGGCCGCCGAACTGCTTCAGCACGGCGAAGAGGATGTAGGCGGTGATCGAGACCCATGCGGCGATGGCGATGACACCGATGACCTGGGTGATCAGCTGGTCGGCGTTGCCGCCGTAGAAGAGGCCCTTCGTCCAGAAGCCGTCAGCGTCCTCTCGGGCGAACAGGCCGACACAGATGGTGCCGAAGGCGCCACAGACACCGTGGACCGAGATGGCACCGACCGGGTCGTCGACCTTGGCCACGTTGTCGAAGAACGACACGGCGTAGACCACGATCACACCGGCCGCCCCGCCGATGATCAGCGCTGCCTGGGGGGTGACCGCAGCGCAGCCGGCGGTGATGGCGACGAGACCGGCGAGCAGGCCGTTGCCGGTCATGCCGACGTCGGGCTTGCCGGTGCGGTACCACACCGTGAACATGGCGGTGATGGCGCCCATCGCCGCCGCAGCGGTGGTGGTGACCGCGATCATGCCGATGGCGCCGTCAGCGGCGAGCTCGGAGCCCGGGTTGAACCCGTACCAGCCGACCAGCAGGACGAAGCAGCCCAGGATGGCGAACGGGATGCTGTGGCCGGGGATCGCTCGGACGTTGCCTTCGCTGTCGTAGCGGCCGATCCGGGGGCCGAGTGCTTTCGCTCCCCAGAAGGCGGCCACGCCGCCGACCATGTGCACGATACTCGAGCCGGCGAAGTCGTGGTACGTGCCAGGCACTCCCACGCCCTGGAGCAGCCAGCCGCCACCCCAGACCCAACGAACGACGACGGGGTAGATGAACAGGCTGATCACGAAGCTGTAGGCCAGATAGGCCCGGAACTTCGTGCGTTCGGCCATGGCACCGGACACGATGGTCGCCGCGGTTGCCGCAAAGGCCACCTGGAACATGAAGAAGACCGATGGCGACAAGTTGCCGACCGTGGCGGCACCGTCGCCAAGGAAGAATCCCTTGGCGCCGAAGTACTTGCCGAACCCACTGAAGTCACCGCCGAAGGCGATGGCGAACCCGAGCGCCAGGAAGGCGACGGCCCCGGCGCAGAAGTCCATCAGGTTCTTCATGAAGATGTTCGCCACGTTCTTGGCTCTCGTGAGGCCGGCTTCGACGAGTGCGAAACCTGCCTGCATCAAGATGACGAGAACGGCGGCCAACAGGACCCAGACGTTGTCCAGGTACGCCTGAACCGAGTCGGCCGTGTTTTGGGCCAGCGACGATAATACGACTCCGTACATATGCTCTTTTCCTGCTTTCGGGCACCGGATGAACCGGTGCGGCCAATACCCGACTGGTCGTCAGGTACCTTCGTGCGGTTCCAGCCCCGCTTCACGAAGTGAGCAGCATCATGGTTGGGTCATATTTCTCCGGTGTTCGCTCAGTGTGAACGGGGTGTGAACGACGCCGGATGGGTGGCCGACCTCGGCGGGCCGTATCTGCACCCGGGCGTGGAGCTCTCCGTCGGGTCGTCCGATGACGAGGGTTCGACCGGCGATGAACCGCAGCGTCCAGCCGCTGCCAACGACTCCCCGTGCGAGGGCATCGCCCAGCGCGGGCACGGCGGTGAGCGTGGCCGAGCGGTCGCGCACCTGGCGGGCATGTCGGGACGTGACGTTACCTTCGCTGCGTCGCACCTCCCCGGGGTCGATGTCGTCGAGCGCCCGAACGCTGTCGATCACTGCGCACGCGGACCCGAGCGAGGAGCCGTAGGGTCCGAAGCGAGGTCGGTCAGCTGCCATACCCCGACACTGCGAAGGGGGTGTGACAGTCCGAGGCAAACGTACGTTCGATCACGGTGCGGGTCACTAAGAGGCAGCGGATGAGGTCCTCCAACGCTCGCACGACCAGTGCACCCGGGAGCCCAGTCATCAGGGCACCCCGTCGTCGAGCACGGCCCGGCCCGTCGCCTCGATCGTGAGGCCGCGGGGGCCGATGAGCCGACCGAAGATGAAGTCGGCGCTCGATGTCAGGTGGACCGACACGACCGGCGATCCATCTGCGGCGACACCGATCACCGGTGGGTCGACGAAGACGGTCGCAGGCAACTCCTGGCCGGCGATCGAGACGGCAACGACGTCGCCAACGCGGCCGGCGTCGAGCACGACCCTGCCGTCGATGCGGTACTGCTGCTGATCGATCCCGTAGGTGACCGCATCGTTGGCCGCGCTGTCCGCGGCATCGGCCAGTCGCCGTTGCTGGAGCCACACGTTGCCGAGATCGACGGCAACGGCGCCGAGCAGGAGCACGATCAGCAAGCCGGCGGGAAACAGGAACAGGGTGCTCCCAGCGTCACCACCACGTCGGTCTCCGATGTTCGTCAGTCGCATGTCGCAACCCCTTCGAGGCCAGAGCGATAGGGGTCGACGATCTCGCTGTGGGTCGCCGAGATCTCGAAGCCGCGACCCCACCCGCCAAAGGGAAGCCGGAGAGCCGGCAGCTCGTACCGGGCTCGCACCGAGACACGAGCACAGCGAGCGAACGCCCCGGTCACCTCGATCTCGAGCCCGGACACGTCGAGGTTCGTCGAGGCGCCGAAGGCTGTGCGTCCCGCGTCGGCCGCGAGGCCGAAGTCGCCATCGGACTCGACGTAGGAGCGGACCGCCTCACGCGCAGCAGCCGTTGCGCCCATCTTGGCGTCGACCACGGCCCAGGCGTTGAACACGAGAAGGATGCCGAAGACGAAGATCAGCACCCCGAACAACATGGCGTCGGAGCCGCCGACGAACCCCTCGTCGCCCCGACAGGTGCGGCGTGCTCGGCCCGACCCGGCGATCACCGAACGAACCTTTCGTTGCGGATCCGGATCGTGCGATGCACGGTGGCGAAGGGCAAAGGCCCGGCGAAGCGGTCGGGCAGCAACGTGGGGTTGGCCCCCATGACCGAGACGACGATGGTCTCGGCGTCGCCGAAGCTCGTCCCGCCTTCGAAGCTGAACACCGCAGACGCGTCGTAGGTGCCGACGGTGTCTGCGAATCGCGCCTCGGCGATGAGCGGATCTCCGGTGCGCGCCAGTTGGCGACCGGCGTCGTAGGCCGCAGCGCTGATGACTGAGGTGGCGTAGAGGCTGTAGACGATCTGGACTGCGAACAACAGGAACGTGAGGAAGAAGAGCAGTCCGAAGACGGAGCTGAAGATGCCCACCCCGCGGCTCGACGCCGGTCGCGCTCGCAGGTGGTCGCGAACCGAGCCTCGCTGCGTCACGAGCCGCTGTCGGGGCGAGCGAAGCGCCATCGCAGCGACTCAGCTGTTGCCGATCAGGTCGATCTGGTTGCGCGACGAGTCGACCGTGTCGTCGAAGAGCCCCCGGAACGCGACCCAGGCGACAGCGCCGAGCGCCGCCATGATCAGCACGGCGATTGCCACCGACACGACGCCTTCACCCCGATCGGCTGTCCTCGCGTCGAGATCGTGTCGGACGTTCGAGACTCGCGTGGCGAGCGACAGGAATGCAGTCTTCATGGTTCTCCGTTCCTCGGAGTAGGTGCTGATCTGATTGGCCCCCGTGGAGGCGAGCGGTCCGCCTTGTGTCTCGGGCTGGTACGACGGTCGCGACGAACGTACATGGGTCGCTGCGGGCTCGAAAGAGCCGTCTGACGTTGGTCGACGATGCGTGCCGGTCGGCCTACGCAGCGTGGGAGCGACCGGGTCGTCAGCCCGCATTGGAGAACGTCCGCATGGCTTCGATGAACGGGATCCCGATGAGGATGGAACCCGGCACCAGCGCCGCAACCGTGACAGGGATCCAGACCTGCTGGTCGCGACGCTCGATGGTCTCGAGCAGCGATCGGTGTGCCTCGCGTCGGATGGTGCGCGCCTCGTCGCCGATGAGCGAACCGAGGTCGCCCGCCTCACGGTTCAGCGCGAGGACCGAGACGAGACGGTCGAGGGAATCGACCCGTGCGAGTGCAGCCCACTCTCGCAAGGCCTCGACCTCGGTCAGGCCCTGACCGATGCGGCCTACGACGCCGCGAAGGTCCTCTGCGATCACGCCGTTGCCCCGGTGGGCGACTCGGTGAAGCGCAGCGCCGAGGGAGTACCCCGCAGCGAGCAGCATGCCCAACTGCTCGGCGACGACCGGCAACTCCAGGAACAGCCGATGCCGATGCTCCTCCGATGCAGCCACGACGCGCTGCTCGACAATCAGGAAGCTGGCCAGTGGTGCGGTCAAGGTCAGGACGAAGGCAGCCTCGATCGGTAGAGAGATTGCCGTGGACACGAGGAGCGTGGCGATCAGGGTCACGAGCGCGTAGCCGAGCTGCCGGGTGCGGAACGACGCCGGGTCGACCGACGATCGGGCGCGTCGGAGCCGGACACTCAGCTCCTCGGAGACGCCGAAGGCTCGTGCGACCATCTGTCCGACGCTCTGCGCCAGCGGGGCCACGATGTCGCGGAACGATTCGACCGACAAGAGCCCAGTGCGCGCAACCGCCCCCATGCCGCGCGGCGTGTACGGCCGTAGGCGCTCGACGAGCGTGGGCCTACGAAACCAGCGCTGCAGCGACAGCAGGAGTGTGAGGCCCGCCAGCAGCGACAGCGCCGAGGCCACCTCGAGGCGCGTCACTGGGCGCTCCTCTCTGGGAAGACCCGTCGCTCCTCGGGCAGCGCCATGATGCGGGTCGCCCAGGCCCAGCAGCCGATCATCAAGGCGAGCGCGACGACGACCATCGCCTGGCCGTAGGTCGTGCGATAGGCGCTACGCCCGTTGCCGATGGACATACCGACCAGTGCCATACCCAAGGGGACCACGAGGGTGAACCAGCGAGCGAAGCGAGCACCGGCCTGGCGGGCCACGGCGTCCTTGCGCCCTTGGGTGTCGGCGAGGCGATCCTCCGCCAACGCGCTGAGGCGCCGATCGAGGTCGGTCCCGCCGAGCTGGTGGGCCACGAGCAGCGTTTCGCAGGTCACGTCGGCGGAGGGGTCGCAAAGCCCGGACTTGAGCAGCTCGAGGGTGCGCTCGAAGTCGGTGGTGAGGAGCCACTCCCGGAGTGCGGCCTCGAACGCCGGCTGCATCTCTGTCGGCGCGCGGCGACCGACCTCGAACAGCGCCTGCGGGACGGACCTGCCGACCGAAGCGGTCATCACGCGGATCTCGTCGATCAGGCGCGGCCACGCCTCGTGGGCGCGCATCCGGCGACGTTGCCGTCGCATCCGGTACGAGGCCACCGGTGTACTGGCGAGGAAGGCGCCGAGGATCGTTGCGGGAACGACCCCGCCGAAGATGGCATAGGCGACCGCGGCGCCGAACACGAAGAGTGCCACGACCGCAGCCAGGAACTGTTTGCGGTCGACGCCCCCGAGGCCCGCCTGCACGAGCCACCGGTCGAGATCGATTCGTGGCCTCGTCGGCCTGGTCCCGGTGCTGGGTGTGGGCCGGGCCCCGCTCCAACCGAGCGAGAGTGCCGTGTAGAGGTAGAAGACGCCGAGGCCACCGGTGAGCGAGAGCACGAGCTCGGTCACGAGCTGCTCCTTCCGGGGTCGCCGCTCGTCAAGAGCTCGGCAAGGTCGAAGCCGTGCTGGTCGGTGGCACGTTGCATTCGGACCGGCATCTGGCCGGTCCAGCGCAACGGCTGGTCGATGCGCTCGCGATCGAAGACGTCGGTGACGGTGAACTGTGTGGCCTCGGGCCCCGCCTGGAGATCCTCGACGGCGACGATCTGGCCGACGCGCGGGCCCATCGGGGTGCGGATGCAGTGCACGACGAGATCGATGGCTTCCGAGACCAGCGCATTGAGCGCCGACATCGGCAGCTCGTTGCTCGTGTCGGAGAGTTGACAGATGAAGCGCAGTCGCGTGAGTGCCTGGCGGGCGGAACCGGCATGGATGGTGGTGAATCCGGCGACGCCCGAGCTCAAGGTGAGGAGCAGCGGGAGCGCCTCGCGGTCGCGCACCTCGCCGACGATCGCGACGTCGGGCGCCATGCGGAGGAACCCCGCGACTAGGCGTCGGAGGTCGACCGGCTCACGGTCGACGCGGCCCGGCCGGGTTTGCATGCTCGCGAGGTTTGCGACCGGTACGTCGGCTTCGAAAACCTCCTCGGCGATCACGACGCGCTTGGCGGGGTCGATCTGTGCAGCGCAGCACGACAGCATGGTGGTCTTGCCTGCGCCAGGGGCCCCCGAGAAGACGATCGACAGCCCCGATCGCACTGCGGCGGCGAGGAAGGCCGCAACCTGGGCGCTGAGCATGTCCCGCTCGACGAGTTGGTCGAGGTCGGTGAACGCCACACCGGTGAACCTGCGGATGTTGACCATCAGATGGCCGCCGCGCGCGATGTCCTGATGCACGATGTGGAGGCGGGCTCCCGAGTCGAGCTGGGCATCCTGGAGTCCTTCGGATGGGTCGAGCTTGCGGTGCGAAGTCGACGAGTCGTCGAGCAGCTTCGTGAGCGTGCGGACGACGTGGTCGTCGTCGTGAAAGGCCTCGGCGTGGTACCCGCTCGGCCCCGAGTGCCGCTTCACGAAGATCGCGTCCGGCGCGTTCACCATCACTTCCCACACGTCAGGGTCGGCGAGGAGCTCGGTGAGGGGACCGTAACCGGTGAGGTTGCGGTAGGCCCGTTCGGCCAGGTGGTCGGTGTCGACGAGAGCGAAGGGACGAAGGCCGCGCTTGTGATCGTCGTTCCATCGGGTGAGCTGTTCCTCGACCAGCGCGCGAAGCCCCGCCTCTCCTTCTGGTGTGGCGAGATCGAGCGCACGGTCCTTCGCGCGTGCCTGCACGGCGCGCTCGATCTCTGCGAGCGGGGAGAGGTCCTGGCTCACGACGCCTCCTCGTCGAGGTCGGCGTGAAGTCCGGCGTCGGCGAAGTGTCCCAGCGAGCCCAGCGCTAGCGGCACCGGGTCGATCCCCACGGCTGCGCCGACGGGCTGCGCTCGCTCCAGCAATGCGAGCACCGCCGCGGCGAGGGGTTTGGTGATCTGGGTGGGGAGCGGGGCTCCGTCGCGCAAGAGGTCGTCGACCTGGCGTCGGTCAGGCACATGGATGGGGGTGGGGAGCGATCGCGACAGGGGAGCAACCAACTCGCCGAAGGCGCGTGTGGCCTCCGCTCGTTGGCGCACCGATCGGGCCGACCGATTCAGCACCGGCACGATCCGCTCGGGAGGGACGCCGAAGGCCAGCAGGTCACCGACGACGCGCGTCAGTGCATGGAGACCCTTGAGGGAGCCGGCGCCGACGGCGACCACGAGATCGGCCCGGCCAACCGTGGTCCGCGACAGCATGTTGCGCTCCTCCACGTCGATGGACCCGACCTCGTCCTCGCCCTCGAGGTCGGCCTCGAGGTCGGCTACCACGACCCGGTACGACCGGAGCAACGTGTCCAGTGCGCTCGCCATGGCACGTGGCCGCAAGACCGACCAGTCGCGGTGGCGACGCAGCCCCAGCAGGAGATGATGTCCGCGGCCGTCGACGTCGAACACCAGGGACCGCACCTGGGGAACGTCGGGGGCACCCGAGCGGTGGGCCTCCACGAGCTCCTGCAACCCCGGCATGATGTCGCGCGCATCGTGGAGCATCGCCTGGTCGGCATCGAGAGCGAAGTCGGCCAACAACGTCAGGTCTCGGTACCGCGAGTCGGCGCCGATGCCCTGTGCCAATGCCATGGCGGCCACCGATGTGCCCATGCCGCTCGCTCCGGTGACGGCCACGAGGCGACCTGTCCAGCCGGGTGCAGGCTCCGGAGGATGCGACGATCGGATCGACTCACGGCGTTCGATCGCCTTTCCGTGCTGGGCGAGGATCTCCATGAGGTCGTCGCGGTCGAAGGCAGACGGCAGCATCGCCGTGGCACCGAGGGAGGGCCACGCGCGGCTGCGCAGCCCGTCGTCGACGATGATGGTCGCGGCTCCGGCGGCGGTGGCAGTGTCGATGAGGTCGCGGTCGAGGTCGGGGATCGCACTGTCGATCAGCACGGCCGAGAACTGCCGTCCTCCGGCCAGGCGGGCACGAAGCTCCTCTGCTGACACGCAGCGGATGAAGTCGACCGGGACCGATGCAGCGGTGGCCCAGCGTCCCACTTCTCCGAACCAGGGTGCGCGGACCTGCGCGAGGCCCAGCACGACGAATCGCTCACCCGTCATCGGCTACCCCTCCGCAGCGGGGGGCAGCTCGGCTCCGATGCCGCAGAAGGTGCCCGAAAGGATCGCATCGCCTGCGCGGGTGCTGCGGACGATGGTGGCATCGGCACGATCGGCGGCGAAGACGGCGCCCAGCACCTCGCGGCTGTCGACGATCGCGAGGGTGACGGTGATCCGCCCGCTGCCGGCGCTGAACCCGTTGCCCTCGTCGCTGCCGACGCGTACGACCCGAGCGGAGCGTACGACCGCACTGGTGCAGGCATCGCCCCCATCGGTGATGGTGGCGACCACGTCGACGCGTTCGCCGGGCTTGATCGCACCGCCGAGGGCTCGTGCTCGGTCGAGTGCGAAGGAGACCTCGAACTCCTCGGGCTCGACGCCGACGCCGACGTCGGCTTCCGGCGAGCCGGCGGGGAGGATGGCTTGGGTCTGGAGGAGTTGACCGGGCAGCAGCGTTTCGAGTGCAACGGCCCCGAGCGCCCCTTCGACGTCGGTGGTGACGAGTGCTGCGACGTCTGCTGCAAGATCGAGCCGGCGGGTCGTGAGATCCGACGCGTCGAGGCGCGTGCCGGCAGCGACCCGGGAGGTGAGGACGACGTAACTGGTTCCCGGCGCCTCGTGGGCTCGCCGGGATGCGACGAAAAGTCCGGTCACGGCCAGCGTCACGAGCAGCGCGCCGGTGACGGCCCGGCTCGTGGGGAGACCCGGTAGGCGGGCGATGGTGCGCCCCACTGCGGTGGACGGCTCGGCCTGGTCGACCGGGCGTCGTTGGTTGATCAACTGCACTCCCCTTTCGCCGTCCCATTGCCAGTTCACGGGGTGGTTCTCGCAGAGGCCAGGGTCGCTCGACCCACCTTGGGTGAGCCGATGCACCTGCGGACCCGGCGAAGGTGTCGGCGAGCGGAGCCGCCAAACGGCAGTGCGTGTCATCGAAGATATCGAAATGACCTCAAAGATGTTCTATGATCGACGGCGTGAGTGCAACCGATATCACCTGGCTCAGCACCGCCGAAACCGCCAAGCGTCTCGGCGTTACCCCCCGAACCCTCTATCGCTTCATCGACGAGGGACAGCTCCCGGCCTATCGCTTCGGCCGCGTCATTCGACTCAAGGCCCACGAGGTCGACGACTTCATCGAGTCGTGCCGCATCGAGCCGGGCACACTCGAGCACCTCTACCCCGAGACGGCGTCCACCTCGGACTGATCCTCGGGCCGCCGCGGAACCGACGCCGGCCGGCATACCTCAGACGAAGCTGACCTCGAGGACGGCGTCGAGGGGCACGTAGAAGGTGGTCGGAGGCCGACCATCGTTGCGTACGGTCACGACGTCAGCGCCCACGCTGTGGAGTTCTCCAGCGAAGGTTTCGTTGCCCGTGGTGACGATGAGCACGCGTGGTCGGTCTTCGGCCAGTGCCACGAGCGATTCGAAGAACGTCAGTGCGACCGAGACGGTGCGACCCGACAGTGCGGCCGGCTCGTGTGGCTGCGTGCGCACGGCGACGATGGCGTGATGGCGCACGAGCACCGCCTGTCCGCTGTCGGTACGCAGCGCCACGAAGTCGGCGCCGTGGGCCCGCACGACGCCGCGCACCCGTCTCCCTGATGCGGTGTGCAGCAGCACCGGACGGTCTCGCTCGGCGAGGTCGGCGAGCACGCCGGCGAAGGTGGTCTCCTCGATCTGCTGTCGCCGCATCCACGACTCGCGGGCGCGAGCGCGAGCAGCGTGGTCGACACGGGCCTCGGCGCTCCAGCGGGCGAGCGTGGCGAGCACGTCGGGTCCGCCCAGGTCGACGGTTCTCATCGCGTCACGCGGTGGCGCGTCACGCGGTGCCGCGTTGCCCGGCGGGTCCTCTCCACCGTTCCCACCGTTGTGCGTCACCGGCGTGGCGCCGTCGTCACCCATGGAGACCGATCGTAGCCAGGGCCGCAGCGGCGAGAAGTGGTGAACCACCTTGGCCTTGACGCGCCGGGGGCATACGCTGATCGCACAAATGCAGGACATCACCGTGAAGATCAGCGTCCCGGGAAATCATCTGATGCCGGGACTCCTCGGCGAACGAGACGCGCACCTCCGTGCCATCGAGGCTGCCTTCCCGGGCGTGTCGATCCATGCACGCGGCAACGAGATCTCCATCAAGGGGGAGTCGACCGGACAGGTCGCCGCCCTCATCGAGGAGATGGTCGTGCTGCTCGAGCGCGGCCATCTCATCGACGGTGCGAGCCTGGGGCGCTCCATCGACATGATTCGCGCCGACGAGCGCCCGAGCGAGGTCCTGAGCTCGGAGGTGCTGCGCTCGAAGGGGCGAAGCATCCGCCCGAAGTCCGCGGGACAGAAGCGATACATCGACGCCATCGCCAAGAACGTCATCACCTTCGGCGTCGGTCCCGCCGGTACCGGGAAGAGCTGGTTGGCAGTGGCCATGGCGGTCAAGGCGCTGCATGCCAAAGAGGTGAGCCGGATCATCCTCACGCGTCCGGCGGTCGAGGCCGGGGAGCGCCTCGGCTTCCTGCCCGGCGATCTCATGGCAAAGGTCGATCCGTACCTGCGGCCGCTCTACGACGCGTTGCACGACATGGTCGAGGTCGACGGTGTCGAGCGACTCCTCGAACGGGGCACCGTCGAGGTCGCCCCGCTCGCATTCATGCGCGGCCGGACTCTCAACAACGCGTTCATCATCCTCGACGAGGCGCAGAACACGACGCCCGAGCAGATGAAGATGTTCCTCACCCGCATCGGGTTCGGGTCCCGAGTCGTGGTGACCGGTGACCTCACCCAGATCGATGTTCAGGGGGGCCGCAGCGGTCTGCTCAAGCTCGAGAAGATCCTGGGCGACATCGAGGGCATAGAGTTCATCCACTTCGGTAGCCGCGACGTCGTGCGCCACAAGATCGTGCAGGACATCGTCGACGCCTACGAGCGCGACGATGCCAACCGGGGACACTGACGGCGTGTCGAGGGACGACCGATGAGCGGTTCGGGCCATAGCGTCGTTGCGATCAGCGAGCTCGACGACGACGATCCAGAGGCCGGCGTCGACGTTCGTCGGTGGGAGCGCCTGGCGGCGGCGGCGCTCGATACCGAACGGGCACCGACCGGTGAGCTGAACCTGCTTTTCGTGGACGAGGCGGTCATGACCGAGCTCAACGTCGAGCACATGGACGGCGAAGGTCCCACCGATGTCCTCGCGTTCCCCATCGACGCGGAGGACGCGCTCGAGGGTGGGCTTCCGGTGCTGTTGGGCGACCTCGTCATCTGCCCAGCCGTCGCGCGTCGATACGCCGCCGAGCACGGGGTTTCCCTCGTCGACGAGCTTGCGCTCCTGGTGGTGCACGGCGTGCTGCATGTTCTCGGTCACGATCACGCCGAGCCCGAGGAGACGGCCTTCATGAAGGAGCGCGAGCAGGCATTGCTCGCAGCACATCACCACTCATGAGCGATCACACCGTCCTCGGCCTCATCGGCGTGGTCGTCATGATCGCGCTCGCAGCCCTTCTGGCTGCAGCGGAGACTGCCATCACCCGGGTGAGCAGCGCCCGCGCCGAGGCGCTGGTCGAGGAGGGCAGACGCGGCGCTGGTGTGCTGCGGGGTCTGATCGATCAACGCGAACGCGTCCTCAACCCGATTCTCTTCGTCGTGCTGGGTTGCCAGCTCGGGGCCGCGACCATCGTGGCGGTGATCGGCGACCGGCGATGGGGAACCGGGATGTTCCTCGTCGTGTTCGCCGTCGAGCTCCTGTTCGTCTACGCGTTCGCGGAGGCGCTCCCCAAGAGCTGGGCGCTCAAGAACCCCGACCGGAGCGCGTTGGCGGTCTCGCCGATCGTGCGCCTCCTCTCGTCGTTCCCGCCACTGCGCTGGATCGCCAACGGGATCGTGAGCGTGTTCGGGGCCGATGCCACCTCGGCGGACTCCCATGCCGATGGTGAGGTCTCGGAAGAGGAGCTGCTCGCGCTCGCAGAGGAGGCCGCAGCGAGCGACGTCATCGACGAGGACGAGCGGGTGCTGATCGAGCACATCATCGAGTTCGGCGACACCGTGGTCGACGAGATCATGGTTCCTCGCCCCGACATCGTCGCGTTGCCGCTCGACGCCACGGTTGCCGAGGCCTTCGAGCTCGTCATCGGCAGGGGTCTCAGCCGGGTTCCGGCCTACGACGAGGGAATCGACGACATCGTCGGCATCGTTCACGCCAAGGACTTGATGCGGTCCCATCGAGACGGCCGCGCGGACACCCCGGTACGCGAGGTGATGCGGGCGCCAGTCTTCGTTCCCGAGTCCAAACGCATCGCCCAGCTGCTTCGTGAGATGCAGGCACAGCGCTTCCACCAGGCCATCGTGATCGACGAGTACGGCGGTACCGCAGGCCTGGTCACCCTCGAAGACCTCCTCGAGGAAGTGGTGGGCGAGATCACCGACGAGTTCGACGTCGAGCAGCCGTTGATCGAGAGCCTCGGTGAGGGTCGCTACCGCGTGAACGGCCGGGCGATGTTGTACGACCTCGCCGACCTTCTCGACGCCGACCTTCCAAGCGGGGAATGGAGCACGGTGGGTGGGCTGATGTTCAACACCCTCGGGTATGTCCCTGTTGCCGGCGAGTCGGTCACCGTCGACGGGCATCGCTTCGTGGTCGAGCGGGTGCAGGGTCGGCGCATCGATCGGGTGCTGATCGTGCCGGCTCCTCCGCCGGTTCTCCTGACGGACCGGAACGAGGATCCGCAGTGACCGCTTCCGATGATCGCCCCGAAGGCGACCGCGTCGGCCCGCAAGCGGCAACCTCGCCTGAGCACGATGAGCTCGACGACGACCTGCTCGATGACGACTGGCCCGACCTCCCGGCCGATGCCCAGGTACGCGTCCCGGAGGTCACGCTCGCGAACATGGATTTCGGCGATCACCGTTCCGGCTTCGTCACGATCGTGGGGCGTCCCAACGTCGGCAAGTCCACACTGCTGAACGCCATCTGTGGATCCAAGGTTGCGATCACCTCCGACAAGCCGCAGACGACCCGCCATCAGATCCGCGGGGTGTTGACGCGTCGCGACGCGCAGCTTGTGTTCGTCGACACGCCGGGCATCCACAAGCCCCGCACCGCCCTCGGCGAGCGCTTGAACGCGACCGCCGCCGCTGGTCTCTCCGACATCGATGCCGTGATCCTGGTGGTGGACGCCACAGCTCCGATCGGCCCCGGCGACCGCTTCGTCGCAGGCAAGCTGCCGCGCTCGGCGATCGTCGTCGTCAACAAGTGCGACGCGGCGAAGCAGGACCAGATCCTCAGCCAGCTGAGCGAAGCGTCCGGTTTCGAGTTCTCGGCGTACTTCCCGGTGTCAGCGCAGACCGGCGAGGGAGTCGATGCCCTGGTGGAGCACGTCGTGGCGCTCATGCCGCCGGGACCGAAGTACTACCCCGACGAGCAGATCCGTGACATGACCGAGCCGCAGTATGTGGCCGAGCTGGTGCGTGAGCAGTTGCTCCGGATCACTCGCGACGAGCTACCCCATTCCATCGCGACCCGTGTCACCGAGTGGGAGTGGCCTCGGGTGCGGGTCGAGATCCTGGTCGAGCGCGACAGCCAGAAGGGGATCGTGATCGGGCACAAGGGCAGCGTGCTCAAGGCGGTCGGCACGGCGGTGCGGGCGCAGCTCCCCGAAGGCGTGTTCCTCGAGCTGCAGGTCAACGTGGACAAGGACTGGCAGCGCCGCCCCGATGCCGTCGACCGCCTCCTCGGTCTCGTCGACGACGACCTCTGATTCCCTGGTTGGTCGCTACGCGGTTGGCACCGGTGTCGAGCGTTCAGGCGTCACGAAGCCGCCGGAGGAAGGCTTCGACCTCGGCGCGGTCACGGGTGCGGCGGTAGGGCGGGAGCGCGGCGAGCAGGTCCCAGCGGTAGTTCTTGGACGTCCCCAGCCGCCGGTCGAGCACGGCCACGACGCCCTTGTCCTCAGCGGAGCGGATGAGTCGTCCCGTGCCCTGCGCCAACATCGTGGCGGCCCTCGGCAGGTCCACCTCCTTGAACGCGTTGCGCCCGGCGCGTTCGCGGCGGGCTTCGAGCAACGGGTCGTCAGGACGGGGGAAGGGTAATTTGTCGATGATCACGAGCGACAGCGACTCGCCACGGACGTCGACGCCCTGCCAGAAGCTCATCGTGGCGAACAAGCTTGCAGCCCGCTCGTTCCGGAACGCCTCCAGGAGCGCGGGCTTCGGCCGTTCGCCCTGCGCCAGGATCGGCCAGGGGAGCCGCGGTCGCAGCGCTTCGACAGCGTTGCGCATCGCCTTCCAGCTCGTGAAGAGCGCCAGCGTCCGACCCCCGGCAGCGACCATGAGCCGCTCGATCTCGAGGTGGGTCGCCTCCTCGAAGGCTTCCGAACGTGGTTCGGGCATGTCGAGCGCGCAGTACAGCAGTGCCGAGGACTCGTAGTCGAAGGGGCTGCCGACATCGACGAACTCGAAGCTGTCGGGAGCGAGTCCGAGCTGCATCGGCAGCACGGCGGGCACCGTTGCGCTGGTGAGGATGACCGTCGGCATCGCCCAGAGCGAATCACGCAGGGTCGCTCCCACGTCGATCGGCGCGACCCGCAGGCTGAGCCCTCCCGGCGGACCTGCGACGAACGCGACATCACCGTCGGTCATCGCCCAAGCGGTGTCGATCTCGGCGATCAGCGTGGATGCGCCCTGCTGCGCACGTTCCTTCCGGGCTGCCAACTCGACCCCGAGGTCCATGCCGATGTTGCGCAGAGCCGACAACAAGGCGTCGGCTGCGTCACGTCCGTCACGGAGGGCCTCGCCCAGGGGGGTCGATCGATCCAAGGTCACCCGGCCGCCACCGATGTCGTCGATGGCGTCGTCGAGATGTCGCCCGGCCGTCTCGATCTTGTCGGCAAGGGCCTCGTCGGCGACGATCCGTCGCGCCCGGCGCGCCAGATCGCCGATGCGTCGGCCGCTGAGCTCCACGCCCGCCGTGGAGGAGATGATGTCCTCGAGCTGGTGGGCCTCGTCGATGACGACGACATCGTGATCGGGGAGCACCACCCCGCCGCTGGCGAGATGGATCCCGTAGAGGTGGGTGTTGACGACCACGAGGTCGGCTTCGGCCGCTCGTTGCCTTGCGATGTCGGCGAAGCAGGTGCCGCCCGATGGGCACCGGGCGGCACCTGGGCACTCGTCGGAGGACACGCTGAGCGCGCTCCACGCCGCGTGGGACGGCTCCACATCGAGCTCGGCGCGGTCGCCCGAAGTGCTGCCGGCCGCCCACTCGACGAGCTCATCGAGCTCGCCGTCCAGGTTGTCGCCGGCGACGCCGGCGAGGGCCATCTGGCGGTCTCCCTCGAGTTCGGCAACCCGCTGGCGGCATACGTAGTTGCTGCGACCCTTGAGCACCGCCCATTCCAGCGGGAGGTGCTCGGCGAGATGCGGGAGGTCCTTGTCTGCAAGCTGGTCCTGCAGCGCCTTGGTCGCGGTCGCGACCACGATTCGTCGACCGCTCATGATCGCCGGTACGAGGTACGCGAGCGACTTGCCCGTGCCGGTCCCTGCTCTGGCGATGAGGTGGCGCTTGTCGGCGATCACCTGGGTGACGGCCGCCGCCATCGAGATCTGGCCGTCACGTCGCTCGCCGCCGCCGGGCAGCCCGGCGCAGATCTGCTCGAGCTTGGCGATCACCTCGTCAACGGTCATGGTTCGGCGAGCGTACCGGTCGGCCACGATGGGGGGGTGCAGCGCCTCGGTTCCCGGCGCCGTCTCGATCGATTGCCCGTCAGGCGATGGCGCTCAGAAGGGCGAAGAACGTCACGATCGACAAGATCACGAGGGCAGCAAGGAACCCGAGGCCGGCCTGGCCCCGCCTCGGTGCCGGCCCCATCCCGTGGAAGTACCGCACCGCATTCGCCCAGTCGTCGTGATGTACGTCGATGGCAAAATTTTAGGGAGCCGGCGGGCGCAGCGGGTGGATCATGTGCATCAGGAGCAACAGCAGCGACAGCACTCGCTGCTGCGGAGCACCACCGATCCGCGGCGAGCCACTAGGTTTCGGGCGTGATCACCCCGCGTTTCACACGCGCCGCTCTCGAGGAGCTCGGCATCGACCCTGATGCCGTTCCGCGCCACGTCGCGCTCGTGATGGACGGCAACGGCCGCTGGGCCCAGCAGCGGGGACTCAAGCGGACCGAAGGACATCTGCGGGGCGAGGACGCGCTCTTCGAGTGTGTCGAAGCGGCACTGGAGCTCGGCGTCGAGTGGATCACGGTGTACGCCTTCTCCACCGAGAACTGGAAACGACCCAAGGCCGAGGTGAAGTTCCTGATCAACTTCAACCGTGAGACGATTCGTCGCCGGCGCGACGAGCTCCACGCTCGAGGCGTCCGGATTCGTTTCATCGGACGGCGGAACTGGCGAGTCCCGAAGTCACTGCTGCGGGACATGGAGGCGGCCACCGAGCTCACCGAGCGCAACCGACGGCTCACCTTCACGATCGCGTTCAACTACGGCGGACGCGCCGAGATCATCGATGCGGTGCGGGTCGCTCTGGCCGACGGCATCGAACCGGACCGTCTCGACGAACGCAGCTTCGGCCGGTACCTCTACGACCCCGAGATGCCCGATCCCGATCTCGTGGTACGTACCTCGGGCGAGAACCGACTCTCGAACTTCCTTCTGTGGCAGGCGGCCTACAGCGAGTTCCTGTTCCTCGACATCCTGTGGCCCGACTTCACCCGGCAGACGCTCTACGAGGCCGTGCGCGAGTTCCAGCGCCGCTCCCGCCGGTTCGGGGGGATCTGATGGCGTCGATCCCGATCGGGCTCCGGTCCCGACGGGCATGAAGCCGACATGAGCTCGCCCTATTACCGGGCGCACGGGATCGTGCTGCGGACCTACAAGCTGGGCGAGGCCGATCGGATCATCGTGCTGCTCACTGCCGAGCGGGGGATGGTGCGTGCCGTGGCGAAGGGGGTGCGCAAGACCCGGAGCAAGTTCGGTTCGCGCCTCGAGCCGACGAGCCACGTGGCACTGCAGATCCACCGGGGCCGCGGCGAGCTGCACCTGATCACCCAGGTCGACAGTGTCGATCACTTCCGGGCGATCCGCGAGGATCTCGACCGGCTCACCAAGGCGGTGTCGATGCTCGAAGCGGTCGACCACGTGGCCCTGCCGGATCAGCCGGCGCCGCAGCTGTACCGGATGCTGTTGGGTGCGTTGCGCGCGCTGGAGGACCATGATTCGGCCCTCGTCACCGCCGGCTTCTTCCTCAAGCTGCTGGCGCTGGAGGGCACCGCTCCGCAGGTAGCGGGCTGTGTCCTGTGTGGCGAAGCCGATGAACTGGTCGCGTTCTCCGAGGTCGACGGCGGGTTCGTCTGTCGTGAGCACCGGCGCGGGTTCCCGGTCAGCCCTGCGGCGGTCAGCCTCGTGCAGCGGGTGCTCGGGGGCCAGCTCGGCGCCGCATTGAACGAGCCGGCCTCGCCGGCAACCGCAGAGGTGCACCTCCTCGCGACCCGCGCCCTCGAACACTTTCTCGAACGACGTATGAAGAGCACTACGGTGCTGGAGAGCTGAGCAGACAGCCGCTCGTGACCGCGTCGAACAATGCGGCATGATCGAACACCGAGCGCGGAACAAGGAGCGCAGTACATGTACATCAATGGCGAATGGGTCGAGGCCCTCAGCGGCAAGCGGTTCGACGTCACCAACCCGGCGACCGGTGAGGTGATCGGCGACGTGCCCGACGGCGGTGCCGACGACGCACGTGCAGCCATCGCTGCTGCCGACGAGGCCTTCGGGGCCTGGGCATCCACGACGGCATTCGAGCGCGCCGACCTGCTCTACCAGGCCTGGCAGCTCATGAAGGAACGCACGGGCGAGCTGGCGGCGCTCATGACCAAGGAACAGGGCAAACCTCTGCGAGCCAGCACGAACGAGGTCGGCTACGGCGCCGACTTCCTCCGCTTCTTCGCCGAGGAGGCCACTCGGGTGACCGGCGAATGGTTGCCCTCGAAGACGGCCAATCAGCGGTTCCTCGTGCTGCACCAACCCGTTGGTGTGGTCGCGGCCATCACCCCATGGAACTACCCCATGTCGATGCTGACCCGCAAGATGGGCCCGGCGCTGGCTGCAGGCTGCCCCATCGTGTTCAAGGCTGCGGAAGCGACCCCGATGTGCGCTCAGGCGATAATCCAGCTGTTCCACGACGCCGGCTTCCCGCCGGGCGTCGTCAATCTGGTCACCGCGCTGGACCCGAAACCCATCGGCGAGGTGTTCACCACCGATCCTCGCGTGCGCAAGCTCACCTTCACGGGGTCGACCGCGGTAGGCAAGATGCTCGCCGGCCAGGCTGCCAGCAACATGAAGCGGGTCTCGGTCGAGCTGGGTGGCCATGCCCCGTTCATCGTGTTCCCCGACGCCGACCCGGTTCGAGCCGCCAAGGGCGCCGCGGCGTTGAAGTATCTCAACTCGGGTCAGGCCTGCATCAGCCCCAACCGCCTCTATGTCCACACCTCGGGTGCGGACGCGTTCATCGAGACGATGATCGAGCGCGTGTCACGCGTGAAGGCGGGCCCCGGGACCGAGGACGGCGTGACGGTCGGTCCGCTCGTGAACGAGGCGGCTGTCGACAAGGTCGAGCGCCAGGTCATCGATGCACTCGACAAGGGCGCGCAGGCGCCCGTGGGCGGCACCCGCCTCATCGAGGCGCCCTTCGACAAGGGCCATTTCTTTGCGCCGACGCTGCTCACCGGTGTCGCCGACGGCATGACGATCTACCGGGAGGAGACCTTCGGCCCCGTCGCGCCGGTCATCGTCTATGACGACGTGGACGAGGTGATCGCCATGGCGAACGACACCGAGTACGGGCTCGCTGCGTACGTGTACTCCGACAACATGTCCACTGCGCTCAAGGCGTTCGAGCAGCTCCGTTTCGGCATCATCGGCATCAACGACGTCAATCCGACCGCCGCGCAGGCCCCCTTCGGCGGTATGAAGGACTCGGGTTTGGGACGCGAGGGAAGTCGTGAAGGCATCCGCGAATACCTCGAGACCAAGCTCGGCGGGTTCGCGCTCTGACCACTCGCGCCGCGCGCCGATCACGGCGCGCGGCGCACGGGACACCGTTGCCTGGCCACGCGTCCGGCGGGGATCGTCAGAGGGTGAGGCCGTGGCAGGTCAGCTCGCCGTAGACGAAGTCCGGATCGGTGAGCTTCGCGGTGAAGGCCAGGTCACCGAGCTTGATCAGTGCTCCGTCCGCAAGTCGGTACTGCCTGCCGGTGATGTCGTACGTGCCGTCGCCCGCATCGAAGTCCGCAGACCCCGACCACTCGATGAGGGTGCGCTCCTCGGTGCAGGTGAGGCCGCCCATCGAACCCACGCTGCCGCCTACGGGGAACTGCGCGGGCGCGGCGCCGACCGTGAGCGGCACGAGGTCGCAGCCGTCGCGGGTGTGGATGGCGACGATGGTGGCCGATGCACCTGCGCCGACAACGCTGAACAGCTCGTCGGTGCCGTCGCCGTCGATGTCGCCACCGCCGACGGCCGTGATGGGTGCGAGGCCGCTGACGTCGGCATCGAGCGGACTGTCGAACGCCTCACCGGCAGCGGTCTCGACACGGATCCGCCAGGCGGTCGGCGACGACTCGGGGCCGAGCCCGTAGACGGTCATGACGTCGGTGTCGCCATCGCCGTCGAGGTCGACGAAGCGCACGGTTGCCCGCACGGCTGTGCCTGCGAAGGGCGCGTTGCAGCCTGGCAGCGGGGTCGCCGTGGCGGCTGGGGTAGGGGTGGGCAGCGGGGTCGGTGTGGCGCCCGGCGTCGGCGTCGGGGCTGCCGTCGGTGCCGGGGTGGAAGTGGTGTCGACGGTCGGCGTTGGCGATTCGTCGGCCGGCAGCGTCGGGTCGTTCGCGTCGGTGTCGGTGGCCTCGACATCGGCGCCGCCGCCGCAGGACGCGACCGTCAGTGCCATGGCCACGGCGATCGCGGCACCGGTGATCCTCGTGCGCATCACCAATGCGTAGCAGACGCCGCGGAGGAGCGTGAGTCATCGCCCGCCCTTTCGTGAGCAAATGCCCACGTGGACCGGGGGTGCCGCCGTTACCCTTCGTGCCCATGAGTGAGTCCTCTGCCGACGACGTCGTCGCATCCGCACCTGAGTCCCGAGTGGTCAATGTCAACGACGACCTGATGAACCGGGTCATCGTTGACGACCTGATGAACAAGATCGTCAACCTGAGCAAGCGCCGGGGCCTCGTGTTCCAGTCCGCCGAGATCTACGGCGGCTTCCGCTCGACGTACGACTACGGGCCCGTCGGGGTGCTGTTGCTGCGCAACGTGAAGGACGCGTGGTGGCGCTCGATGGTGCAGCTGCGCCACGACGTCGTAGGGCTGGACGCGGCGATCCTGTCGCCACCCCAGGTCTGGGAGGCGTCGGGGCACCTGCAGAACTTCACCGACCCGCTGGTCGATTGCAGGGAGTGCAACGAGCGATTCCGCGAGGACCAGCTCGACGATCTGACGGTCTGCCCGAACTGTGGCGCGCGCAACAGCTTCACCGAGGCCAGAGCGTTCAATCTCATGTTCAAGACCCAGGCCGGGCCCGTCGAGGGATCTGGGGCCGACGTGTACCTGCGGCCGGAGACGGCCCAGGGCATGTTCACCAACTTCAAGTTGGTGCAGGAGACCACCCGCAAGAAGCCGCCGTTCGGCATCGCGCAGATCGGGAAGAGCTTCCGCAACGAGATCACGCCAGGCAACTTCGTGTTCCGCACGCGGGAGTTCGAGCAGATGGAGCTCGAGTTCTTCGTCCCGCCGGCCGAGGCTCGCGAGTGGTACGAGTACTGGCGCAACGAACGCCTCCAGTGGTACATCGACCTCGGCATCCCCGCCGAGATGCTGCGTCTGCGCGATCACGACGCCGACGAGCTCAGCCACTACAGCTCCGGCACCAGCGACGTCGAGTTCCTGTTCCCCTGGGGATGGGGTGAGCTCGAGGGCATCGCCAACCGCGGCGACTACGACCTCAAGCAGCACGCCGAGCATTCCGGCGAGCGACTCACCTATTTCGACCCGCAGATCAACGAGCACTACGTGCCCCACGTGATCGAGCCGGCCGCGGGTGCCACCCGGTCCATGATGGCGTTCCTGCTCGCTGCCTACGACGAGGAGACGGTGAACGGTGAGCTCCGCACGGTGCTGCGTTTCGACCCTCGGATCGCGCCCTACAAGGTCGCGGTGCTCCCCCTTTCAAAGAAGGACGAGTTGGTCGGACCGTCGCTCGAAGTGTTCGACATGGTCAAGGCCCGCTGGATGGCGGACTACGATGAGAACCAGGGCATCGGCAAGCGCTACCGCCGCCAGGACGAGCTCGGCACGCCCTACTGCATCACCGTGGACTTCGACACGTTGGACGATCGCGCGGTGACCGTGCGCGATCGCGACACCATGGAACAGGACCGGGTCGCGATCGACGGGCTGGCTGCGTACCTGAGCGAGCGCCTCGACTGACCACGGGAGTCTCGGATCCTGTCGCGACCGTCACCGCCGAGACGGCGGGTGCGGCATGTCCATGTGGACGCCACCGCGTTCGAGCTCGTCGAGCATCTGGGTGATGCGTCGCTCGCGCGTCGCTGGTCGGCTCGCTCGGGCGATCCAGCCAAGGTAGTCGTTGCGTTGGGGCGGACGTTGGTCGTACGCGGCGCGAAGGCGCGCCTCGTCGAGGCGCTGGGCGACATCGGGTGGCATCGGTTGGCGCGGGCGGACGGGCACGGGCCCATCCTCGCGCGGTGCCTGCGCTCTCAGCCGGCGAGCGCGCCTTCGCGCTCGTCGAGCTCGTCGATCTCGTGGCACGTCTGCGCCGCCTCCCAGGCCGTCTCGGCCTGACCCTCGGCGCTGCTGCGCACGCCGGCGTCGCGCATGTACTCGACCAGGGCAACCACGACCCCGGGATCGAAGTGGGTCCCGCTGCCGGCCACGATGTGTGCCAGCGCGTCCTCTGGCGTCATCGGGTCCCGGTAGGCGCGCCGGGAGGTGAGTGCGTCCCAGACGTCGGCGACGGTGACGACACGCGCTTCGAGGGGAATGTCCCTGCCGGACAGCCTGTCCGGGTAGCCGGCGCCATCGATGCGCTCGTGGTGGTGGAGGATGATGGGAAGGGTCTCGCGAAGCGAGCGCGCAGTGCTCGCGATCTCGTAGCCAAGCCTCGGGTGGGTTTCGATGATGGCGCGTTCGGTGGCGTCGAGGCGGCCCGGCTTGTTGAGGATCTGGTCGGGGATGCCGATCTTGCCCAGGTCGTGCAGGAAGCCGCCGCGGGAGATGACCCGGAGCCGTTCGGGAGGCAGATGCATCCGGACGCCGAGCTCCACGGCCAGTCGCGCAGTCCGCTCGCTGTGGCCATGGGTGTAGGCATCTTTCAACTCGACGGCGCGGATCATCGAACGGAGCGCTTCGGGGTGCCCGGAGGCGATCACCTCGAACGCGTCGTCGTCGAACGTCGTGGCCAGGACCTCGTCCACGGCGCGGGCGCGTTTGCCTCCCATCATCACGGCGTAGGCCGTGCACCCGAAGCCGGCGAGCAGGTAGGCGTGGTAGTCCCACCACGACAGGCGGCCGAATACGCCGTGTTCGAACGATACGAGTGCCGCGATGCACATCGACGCCGCGAACACCAGGGCGAGCTGGACGACGTCGTGGCCGAGGTGCCAGCGGTACCAGTGGGAAACGATGACGGGCACCAGGACCACGCCGCAGGTGATGGAGACAATATCGAGGATGCTCTCCTCCATTGGGAGGGGCCCGCTACCACCGAAGATCTGTGGATCGGCGACGATGGCGATGATCGCGCCGGAGATCAGCGAGAGGGGGATGGCGATTGCCGTGACGGCGTTGGCGCCCACCCACCGGTTGAGCCGTCGGTTCGGAGCTGTGCCCGACATCGCGAGACCCACGGTCAGCCCGACCATGGCCACGTAAGGCAGGCGTCCCACCCACGAGTTCGGACCCCGTCCGAAGACGCCAGGCGTGGTGAGACCATGCGCCAGCATGGCGAGACCGACGATCGTGCACCCGAGACCGAGCCACACGACGCCGGGTTTGGCGGATCGGGCGGCGGTGTAGACGGCAACGGCGGCGACGACGAGCGCGCACGCAGCGATGCCCGAGACGACGAGGAGGTGCCCGTAGGGTGAGAACCACCGCACGTCGAGAGACGTGCGGGCTCGAAGCACGAGCAGCACCGCCATCGGCACCAGCAGCATCGTGGGCAGCGGAGCCCATCGGCGAAGAGCGGCCATGGGTGACTTTCGGGTGATCGCCCCGCGATTGTGAGGGGATCGGCCAAACCGACGCATGGAACGGTCCATGGGACCCGAGGAACGCGTCGGCGGGGCCGAGTAGGTTGCTGGGCACCATGGGGATCGCCGAGGAGGACATCGCGAAGGTGCGGACGGCGACCGATCTCGTCGCGGTCGTGAGCGAGCACCTCCAGCTCAAGCGGGTGGGGCAACGGTGGGTGGGGCTGTGCCCGTTCCACAACGAGAAGAGCCCGTCGTTCTCGGTCAACCAGCAGCTCGGTTTCTATCACTGCTTCGGGTGTCAGGCCTCGGGCGACGCGATCAGCTTCGTGCGCGAGGTGGAGGGCCTCGACTTCGTCGGCGCGGTCGAGCGACTCGCGGCCAAGGCCGGTATCGCACTCACCTACACCAGCGCCGACGAGGGACGACAACGCGCCGAACGACGGCGCCTCATCGATGCCGTCGGCCAGGCCGTCGATTGGTATCACGCCCGCCTGCTCGACGCCCCCGATGCGGGCCACGCGCGCGCCTACCTGCGAGAGCGCGGTATCACCGGCGACGATGTGCGGTCCTACAAGATCGGTTGGGCGCCCGATGACTGGGACGCCCTGGCCAAGGCGCTGAAGCTGCCTGACAAGGTGCTCGCCGACGCCGGGCTCGGGTTCCGGAATCGGCGCAACCGCGTCCAGGACACGTTCCGAGCGCGCATCTTGTTCCCCATCTACGACGTCAACGGCGACCCGGTCGGCTTCGGTGGCCGCAAGCTGCCCGATGCCGAAGGCCCGAAGTACAAGAACTCCAGCGACTCGGCGATCTACTCGAAGAGCCGTCTCCTGTATGGCCTCAACTGGGCGAAGGAGCACATCGTGCGCGCCGGCGAGGTCATCGTGTGTGAGGGCTACACCGACGTGATCGGCTACGCGCAGGCGGGGGTGCCTCGAGCGGTGGCCACCTGCGGCACCGCCCTCACCGAGGACCACGTCAAGATCCTCAAACGGTTCGCCCGGCGGGTGCTCCTCAGCTTCGACGCCGACGCTGCCGGGCAGGCTGCCGCAGAGCGCTTCTACGAATGGGAACAGAAGTACGAGATCGACGTCCGCGTCGTCTCACTGCCACCCGGGGTCGATCCTGGCGATCTGGCACGTACCGACGCGGCGGCGCTCGCAACGGCGGTCACCGACGCCAAGCCTTTCCTGGCCTTCCGGGTCGAACGGGTGCTGGCCGCCGGCGATCTCTCCACCGTCGAGGGTCGAGCACGCGCCGCCGACACCGCGGTGGCGATGGTGCGGTCACATCCCAACGCGCTGGTGCGTGACCAGTACCTGATGCAGATCGGGGACCGCTGCCGGGTGGAGCTCGATCAGCTGCGTGCGATGGCGTCGGGGCGGGCCCCGGCGACTCGTCCGCCGCGTCCGGAACGGCCCCAAGCCGTGCTCGACCTCACCGACTCCGTCGAGCTCCAGGTCCTGCGTCTCGCGGTGCACCGACCCGAGCTCGTGTCCCCGCTGGTGCGGGTGGAGCTGCTCGCGGACCCCCGCCATCAGGACATCCTTCGAGCGCTGCTCGACGCACCGACGCTGTCGGACGCGCTGGCGATGACCGACGAGCGAGCCCGTCCGCTGCTGGAACGGCTGATGGTGGAGGACTCCGAGGTGACTGACGCCGACGGCGCCGACCAGCTCCTCGGCCGGCTCGCCGACGAAGCAGCCACGCGCGAGCTCCGACGGCTCGAGCACACGGCGCGCCAGAGCGGCGATCCGACGGTCGGTCGGCAGGTAGCGGCCCTCCACAATGCGCTGGTCCGACTCCGCGAAGCGAACTGGCGGCTGTCTCGGGAAGAGAGCTTGCTAGCCTGGCTCGGCGGAGCTGAAGTGAAGTGAACCAATCGACCAACCCGACGGTTTCCCCGTTCGCCGGCGTCGCCGATCGCGATTGGCGGACCCTCGTGAAGCGAGGCGAAGCGCGCGGCTGGGTCGGCATCGACGACCTCCTGCGGGCGCTCGTGTCGGTAGAGCTCTCCGAAGAGATCATCCTGCAGGTCCGCGACGAGCTCGCTCATCGTGGGATCTACCTCGACGAGGACGACAACCTCGACGATCAGCCTGCCGACCTGACCGTCGAGACCGCCGAGAATGACGTCCAGGCGCGCCTCGCCGCGCGCCGTACCCGGCTCAGCCGGCCCACGACTCGCGTCGACGGCGCGGCGCTGGGCTCTGACCCGGTGCGCATGTACCTCAAGGAGATCGGGCAGGTCGAGCTGCTGTCGGCGGGCGAGGAGGTGACGCTGGCCCAGGCCATCGAGGCCGGGCTGGCTGCGGCGCACGAGCTCGCCCGTCTCGTCGAGTCCGGTGAGATCGATGACCTGGCGCCGGCGCAGCGCCGGCTCCTCAAACGCAAGGTCCGCCAGGGCGAAGAGGCCAAGCGGGCCCTGACCAGGGCGAACCTGCGTCTGGTGGTGTCGATCGCCAAGCGGTATGTCGGCCGGGGGATGTTGCTGCTCGACCTGATTCAAGAGGGCAACCTGGGGCTGATGCGTGCCGTCGAGAAGTTCGATCACACGAAGGGCTTCAAGTTCTCCACCTATGCGACGTGGTGGATTCGCCAGGCGATCACCCGCAGCATCGCCGACCAGTCGCGCACGATCCGTATCCCGGTCCACATGGTCGACTCGATCAACCGGGTGCGTCGCACCCAGCGGCAGATGGCGCAGGACCTCGAGCGCGAGCCGTCGATCGAGGAGCTCGCTGAGCGTTGCGACATGTCGGAGTCCAGGGTGCGGGAGATCCTCCGCATCAGCCAAGACCCGCTTTCGCTCGACTCGCCCGTCGGCGAGGACGACGCCATGCTGGGGGACTTCATCGAAGACGAGAACGCTGAGGTGCCGCTCGACGTCGCCGCGCGCCACATGCTCGGCGAAGCGGTGAACGAGGCGCTCGACGACCTCAGCGAACGCGAAAAGCAGGTCGTCATGATGCGGTTCGGCCTGAACGAAGAGGGACGCGCCCACACCCTCGAAGAGGTCGGCCGGGAATTCGGGGTCACCCGCGAACGCATCCGCCAGATCGAAGCCAAGACGCTGGCGAAGCTCCGCCACCCCCAGCGTTCCCAGAAGTTACGGGACTACCTCGACGAGGGGTGAGCAGCCCGAGGCGGGCGCTCGAGGGATTCTTGGGCGCGGCTCACGGGGGCAGTGGTGTGGCCGATGAGAACCGTTGGATCAGGACGAGCGGCGCTATCCTGGTGGCTCCTTCCGGGGTAGCTCAGCTGGCAGAGCAACTGACTGTTAATCAGTGGGTCGTGGGTTCGAGCCCCACCCCCGGAGCGCAAGAAGGCCTCCTGCGGGAGGTCTTCGCTGCTTTTCGTGCGCTGGCAGGCGATGCGGCGAAGCCCCGCCGCTCCACCCCGGAGCCGGCGCCGGGCGGCACTAGAGTCGCTGCGGGCCTGTAGCTCAGTGGTCAGAGCAGGGGACTCATAATCCCTGGGTCGTGGGTTCGATCCCCACCAGGCCCACCCATCGTGACCTGCGGAGATGCCTGGAGCGGCCTTGCCTCCGGCGCCCGGTGGTCACAGATTGGTCACATCTCGTCGGCGTTGTCCGCTTCGGCGTCGTCATTCGGTTCCATGATCCCTGCAATGACTCGACGGGCGAGCGCGCTGACGACACGCACCCGCTCCCGTTTCATGTCGCCCAGAAACTCCTCGAACTCGGAGGATGCCTCAGTGGCCTCGACGAAGCGGCCCCAGTGACCTATCCGGGGCTGTCAGCCAATCACGCAACCTCACCGGGCTGGGGGGCGTCAAGAGGGGCTGCTACCGACGCCAACAATTGCACGCGACGGTCCGCGACGTTGGGAGCAACTCGAGCCCGGATCTCGCCTGGATGGGGTGACTTGCCGTCCAATCTCTTTGGGGCCGGAACCGAAGGGGGCCGCGTCGGCGTTGTTGTGGTGTCGCCCAGCGTGGGCGATGAGTGACGCCGGCACGAGTGGTTGCGATTCCGACACGTGCCGGCGGGCCTCTCAGCCAGCCAAAGGATATTCCAGATATGAACATCAAGCACAGAACTGCACCACGCCTCGCGCGCGCTCTGGCAGGCGTGCTCGTTGCCGGGAGCGGACTTGTCGGTCTTGCTGCCGTCGCGAGCGCCGCCCCCGGTGGTGGCGCGGGTGGGGTCACTGGCCCCGCTTTCTATGTCGACGGCGAGCTTTACCGAACGGTGGGAACCCCCACCGACTTCTCCGCGACGGGTGCACCCGGCCACACCTACGACACGATCTATGACCTCGGTGACGGTGTAACCAACGTGGCCGAGGCCAAGCCCGGTGACCGTGACTTCAACGGCGGCCGCTGGAAGGTGCACGCCGTGTCGTTCGTCAACTACAACTCGGCCGTCGCGGCCGGCGACATGAACGGTAACGGCAAGCTCGACAGCGCAGAAGAGGTCGAGGCGGCGCTCGCGTCTGACTTCGCGGTCGACAAGGGTGTCGTCAAGTCGTTCCTGTGTCCGGTGATCCACATCCCCGGAGCCTGACTCGTCGTTGGTCCTCGCGGTGGGGCTGATCTCGACCGCGAGGGCCTGGGCGTCTCACTGGGCAACGGCCAGCGGCGAACGTCCGATTCCTGCTGAACCGCACGGTCAATCAACCGGGGAGGGTCCACTCGGGTTCGTATGGGCCGTCGGCGAGGTGGGCCCACAATGGGTCGACCAAGCAGGAACGGTTCTCACAGCGCGCCTGGTACAACCGGCCGTCAGTGGTGGCCCGGATCCGTGTCAACCTCGACTCGCAGCTCGCACGGCGACCGGCAGGGTGAGCGCTCGGAGATTGCAGCTTTGTTGACGGGGGCCTAACAGACGGGGAGGCTGGTTGGTATGGAGAAGATCGCCGTAGTGGTCGTGGTTGTGTTGATGGTCGTTTCGTGTGGGGGCGGGGCTGGCGAGTCAGTGAACCCGTCGGGGCCCACTGCGCCCGATGGCTCGGGCGGGGAGCAGTCTCCGGGTGATGGGACGCGTTTGCTCGTTGCAGTGCCTGGCGGAATCGACGTGGTCGATCTGGACAACGAGACGCAGCAGCCTTTCATCAGCGATCTCGGCCAGGTCGGCAATCTTCGACTCCTTTCCGGCTCGCTCTGGTTTGTCGACGGAACTGATCTTGTTTCGGCCGATCCCGTAAGCGGACAACTCAAGGGGAGAGTGCCGGTGCCCGCCGGGGTCGTGGATCTGACCGTCGACGGGAACACCGCGTGGGTCTTGACAGGCATCCCCGGAGCCTCGAAGGAGGTCGTGGTGATCGACACCGGGGCAATGACACAGCTCGGGTCGATCCCTGCTCCGGAGTCAACGACGTACCTCCATATCGCAGCCGTCGGCGGTGACGCTTGGGTGTTTGGAGGAGACCCCGAGTCTGCTATGGCGGCAAGCAAACTCGACTCCTCGGCCCTGAAGCAGTCCACTGTTGCTGAGACCGGCATCATCGCCGACTCGATGGCACCGGGCATTGGTGGGATCTGGATCGGCGGCACCATTCCTGCGTTTGTCTCCCAAAGCGGCAACCCCGAGTCCGGGATTGTCCAGATTGCTGCAGGAACCGGTGACGTGATTTTCACCGTCGAGCTCGGAGAACCTGCTGATCACATCTTTGTTGCCGTTGGCTTCGATCACGTATGGGTCACGAAGGGACTCGACGGCTCGCTCTACAAGATCGACGCTGCGACCGGTGAGATAGTCAACAGCGTCGACACGGGAGACGGCGCCGCGGGGATACCGCTCGAGATCATTATTGCGAGGGATTTGGTGTGGGTCTTCAACAGAACCAATGGCACCGTGACTGGGTACAACCCGGAAACCCTCGAATTCGCGGAAGGCATCAACGTGCCTCCATTCGTGCAGGCACCGGTCTTCGCCTCGTGACACAGGCATTCGAGGCTCTGCCCCGTCGAGGCCGGTCCGGAGAGATCAGCTCTCCATCTTCTTGGGCGCCAGGTTGAGGCGATGCTGCGCGGTGTAGCGCCACGATCCCGTTCCCGAACGGCGGCCACGAGCTCGGCGTCGGACGCGGTCTCAGGACCCACCGCTCAACTCCAGCTCTCGTACTGGCTCGTCATCGTTCGCGTAACCTCGTCTCACCGGAACCTGTCGCGCCCGAACCAGCGATCGGTTCGCAAGCGAACGGGAACCGATCGGCCACACGGACGCAACAACCCCCGTGAGGGCAATGATGGTGAGGCAATCATGGATGAGGAAGGACCATCGCTGGTGGCCCAAGCACGCCAAGCGACGTTGGTCGAAGCAGTCGCCACCTCCGCAGGGATGGCAGGACTGGCCGGCGCGCTGTCAGGTTTCTTCTGGGGTGGCATCGGCGGACGCATCGCCATGCGGATCCTGGTGTTGACCTCCGATGACCGCGTGCGCGGAGTGACCTCCGACGACGGATTCGAGATCGGCGCCATCACCGGCGAGACAGTGGTTCTCCTCATCTTCGCCACGGTCGTGGGAACCATCGTCGGGGCCGTCTACGGATTCCTTCGCATGATCACCACCGGCCCGACCTGGCTCGTCGCGGCGGGCGTCGCTACCGCTGCCGCTACCGCCGGCGGCGCCAGCATCGTCCACACGAACGGCGTCGACTTCGGGCTCCTCGAACCCCTCTGGCTCGCCGTTGGGCTCTTCATTCTCATCCCCGCCCTCTGGGGCCTTACTCTGGTGGTGGCGACCGAACGGCTCCTGCAGCCAGGTGTCTTGATGAGCGACGTGCCCGACCTCGTGCACCGCCGATATTGGCGACTCACCGGCTGGGTCATCATCCTCGCCCTCGTCGCCACAGGACTACGCGACCTCGCCCGTGACATCTCGGCACTGAACTAGGAGCACCGGGCGAGGACTCTGGTGGGGCCCAGAGCGCTTGAGTGAAGCCCCGGTTCGGCGACTGGTCGTTGTCCTGGTCGCGGTCCTGCTCGCTGTCAAGGGCGCTGTCGTTGGCGCCTGAGCTGGGCATGTTGCTCGGTGTTCTGGCTGGCTTGTCGGGGCGCGGGACTTGAGTTCCCGGGGCGTGTCGGGGATCATCGCCCGGAACGACGGGCATTCGATGTGGCGAGACGTCCGACCCCACCAGTTCTGTTCGGCCGCCCACTGAGTGGGTGCCGGAGCGAGGAGACGCCCCCCATGTTCTCGAGGCTTGGCCCGTGGTGCTATGACCGTCGTCGGCTGGTGCTGGGTTTGTGGGTCGCGGGCCTGGTGGCCATCAATGTGGTCGGTTTTGGGGTCGGCGCCGGCTACAAGCAGGACTTCTCGCTGCCTGGGGCGGAGTCAACCCAGGGTTTCGACATCTTGACCGACGCGTTCGAGGGGCAGGGCACCGGGTTCACCGGCACGATCGTGTTCCGGGCCGGCCAAGGGGTGACCGATCCGACCGTGCAAGCCGCCATGTCTGCGCTGTTCAGCGAGGTCTCCAGCCTGGACGGGGTCAGCTGGGTCGAGAGCCCCTATAGCGATCGACCGGACCTGGTCTCTGGCGACGGCACGATCGCCTACGCCAACGTCGAGTTCCCCGACGACATCGACTTCAACCTGGCCACTGACGCCCGCGAAGCGATCCTCGATGCTTCTCCCCAGATCGATGGCCTGCAAATCGAGTTGGGCGGCTTCATCTTCGCGGAGTTCGTCGAACCCAACTCCGAGGCCCTCGGTTTGGCGTTCGCGGTGGTGATCCTCATCGTCGCGTTCGGTTCGGTGCTCGCAATGGGGCTTCCGGTAGCGGTGGCGCTTATCGGGATCGGGATCGGGTCGGCGGGTGTGATCTTGTTCAGCCATCTCATCGAGGTCCCGGAGTTCGCGCCGTTCATCGGCATCATGATCGGACTCGGCGTCGGGATCGACTACGCGTTGTTGATTCTCACGCGGCACCGTGAGCAGCTCCACAGTGGTCACACGGTTCGGGAGTCGGTCGCGATCGCCATGGATACGGCGGGTCGATCGGTCGTGTTCGCCGGAGCGACGGTCGTGATCTCGTTGCTGGGCATGTTCTTCATGAACATCGGCTTCATCGACGGCCTCGCGGTGACCGCGGCGCTCACTGTCGCCCTTACCGTTGCGGCATCGGTCACGTTGTTGCCGGCGCTGCTGGGGTTCGCTGGCGACCGTGTGGAGCGCACCCGGTGGCGGGGCTTGATCGCCGCAGGGCTCGTCGCGGTGGGTCTTGCTGGCTTCGGGCTCGGCGTCGGTGCGTTGATGCTCGGGTTCCCCGCAGCCTTCGTGGTGCTCGTGCTGGGGTCTTTCGTGCCGGCGTTCAGGCGGGAGGTCCCGCATCGGCGACTCGTGGACCGCCAACAAACCATTGCGTGGCGATGGAGCCGTGTCGTGCAACACCGACCGTGGACGTCGGCCATCGCGGGTGCCGTGGTGTTGCTCGTGTTGGCGGCACCGGTGATGAGCTTGCGGTTGGGGTTCTCCGACGAGAGCAACTTCGGCAAGGACACAACCACACGTAAGGCCTACGACCTGCTCGTCGACGGATTCGGAGAAGGTTTCAACGGGCCGCTCTTCCTGGTCGCCGAGACCCCCCAGGGCGCCGATCTCGATGCGATGAGCGTCATCAGCGACGCTGTCAGGACCGATCCCGAGGTCGCGGACGTCCAGGGACCTCAGCCCAGCGAGGACGCGACGGCGGTGCGCTGGTTCATCGCCCCCAAACACGGCCCCCAACAACAAGAGACCGAAGCACTCGTCCGACGGTTGCGCGATGACGTCTTGCCGACGGTGGAGGCCCAGGCGGGAGTCGACGTCTTCGTCACCGGTGTCGTTGCAGCCAACATCGATGCGTCGGAGATGATGGCCGCCCGCATCCCGATCTTCTTCGGTGCGGTCCTGCTGCTGTCGTTCGCGCTGTTGATGATCGTGTTCCGGTCATTGCTCGTGCCGGTGAAGGCGGTGATCATGAACCTGCTGTCGATCGGGGCCGCCTACGGCATCATGGTCGCCCTCTATCAGTGGGGGTGGTTCAGCAACATCACCGGGGTCGAACCAGGCCCGGTCGAGCCGTGGATGCCGATGATGTTGTTCGCCATCGTGTTCGGCCTCTCCATGGACTACGAAGTCTTCCTCCTGTCGCGGGTGCGAGAGGAATGGCTCATCACCGGTGACAGCGGCATGTCCGTGGCCGACGGTCTCGCCTCGACAGCCAAGGTCATCAGCGCCGCCGCCGCGATCATGGTGGTCGTATTCGGCAGCTTCGTGCTTGAAGACGACCGGACATTCAAGTTGATGGGCACCGGCCTCGCCTCCGCTATCTTCCTCGACGCCACCATCGTGCGGATGCTGCTCGTACCCGCCACCATGGAGCTCCTCGGGAACCGCAACTGGTGGCTACCGCACTGGATCGACCGGGTCCTCCCCACCGTCGACATGGACGGCCACCACCCGGACCCTGCGCCGGCTGGTGCGCCCTAGACAGATCCTCGCCGGCTGCCGTCCGGATCGGCCAACCAACCTCGCGCCGGCCTTATTCGACGCTTGCCCTTCTGGAACCGGCAGGCACCGCTGGGTTGCCGAGGAGGTCGCGCGCAGTGTGGGGATGGGGGCGGTTCAGCTTTGTTGGCGTTGCCGGCGGTAGTGGTCCATGAGTGGTAGGTCGGGGCCGCCGCTGCGTTTGCGTTTGAGTTCGGCGAAGTTGCTGTAACGCGTGAGCCATTCGGTGTGGCGCCAGAGCTCGATGGCGTCGGCGTCGTTGGGCTGGGTCACGATCACGGGCCCGAAGATGGCGGGCCCGTCGCCGCCGTCAAGGACGATGGTGGGGACGCCGACGTCACCGACTTGTTCATGCAACGCAGCGGTGGTGTCAACGACCTCGCGCCAGGTTGAGTCATCGGCGAGCGCATCGTCGAGCAGCGCTCGAGCGAGGCCCGCGGCGGCGAGGGCGTCGCGGATCAGGTCATGGGTTCGGTCACGGTCGACGGGTTTGGACTGTTCGAAGGTGCGGGCCCCCAGCTCGGTGTAGTAGGGGCCGATCGCTTTGGATCCATGTGTTCGAGCGATGGCGATGGCGGTACGGAGTTGTGGGCTCCCCGTCGCGAGCAGGCTCATCGGGTCGACACCTTCGTCGAGGTTGAGGACCTGGAGGGAAAACACGCCCCAGTCCAGGCTGATCTCTTCGAGGTGCTCGAGGCGTTTTGCCCACTTCGAGGTTTGGTAGCACCAGGGGCAGCCGGGATCGAAGTAGAACTTCACGGGTTGCACAACAGCACTCCTGGCTAGACGGTCGGTCAACTATGATGATGGCATGTCTGCGACTGCGACGCGTGACCGACTCCTCGATGCGGCGGACGCGCTCATGTACCAGAGGGGCTATGAAGCCGTTGGTGTCGCTGAGCTCTGCGTTGCCGCTGACGTGAAGAAGGGCAGCTTCTACCATTTCTTCGACTCCAAGCAGGCGCTTGCGTTGGCGATGCTCGAACGGGCCTGGGAGCGCACCCGGGATCGGCTCTTCCTGCCGATATTCGCCGACGCCGATCTCGGGGCGCTCGAAGCGATCGAGCGATACAGCTCTACCCTCGCAGCGCACCTGGTCGGCATCGTGAACGCCGGGGGTCCTGTGGTGGGGTGTCGGTTCGGGAACTTCGCGGTCGAGCTCGCCTCCCACGACCACCTCATCCGCGCGCAGGTCGCTGCGGTATTCGACGCCATGGCCGCAATCGTCGCCGAAGCGCTCGATCGTGGCGTCAGCACTGGTGAGCTTCGCAGCGACCTCGACCCTGAGGCAGCAGCCGTCGAGTTCGTCGCCTTGATGGAGGGACGCATGGTCCTCGCGAAGGCCAGCGGTGACCCCGCGCATCTCGCCACCCTCGCCGCTACCGCTCGGCGGCTCTTCGAGGCGTAAGCAGCGCTCCACCACGTCGCGATCACCACCAGGAAAGGCGTTCACATGCCCGCCGAACCCAGCAACGAACTCCCACCAACGCAGCGACGCCCCGCCTCGGAGGACTTCGCGTCGGGACCTGGTATCGGTGATCGCCTGCCTGATCTCACTCTGCAGGATCAGCACGCGAACTGGGTGAACGTCGACATTGCGCGGGGGAACCGCCGCGCGCTTGTGCTGTTTCATCGTTCGTTGCAGTGGTGACCGTTCTGCCGCTCGCAGCTCGTGCAGCTGCAACGCAACCTCGCCCGCTTCGAGGCCGCCAACGTCGCGGTGTTCGCGATCTCCAACGATCCGGTCGACGCGCAGGCCGCCTTCGCCGCCGAACAGGGCATCGCCTTCGCGCTCCTGGCAGATCCCGATCACACGGCGATCGAGGCCACCGGCGTCCTGAATACGCTGATCGCGCCCGACGAGCCCTTCTACGGCATCGCGTTTCCCGGTACCTACGTGATCGGCACCGACGGGTATGTCGAAGAGAAGCTGTTCTTCGCGAACTACCGCAGCCGGCCGTCAGCGCTGACGGTGCTGCGCGACGGCTTCGGCGTCGACTTCGGCATCGACAACCACCCCCACGCCCACGCCCAAAGTGACGGGGTCGCGATCAGCGCCGCGCTCGGCGCAGACTCGATGGTTTTCGCCGAGATGGCCACTCTCTACGTCGACATCGACCTAGACGATGGCCTCCACCTCTACGGTCAGCCCGTGCCCGACGGGCTCGTCGCGACCGAGGTCACCATCTCCGCCCCGGAACGCGTCCGCGTGAGCGAACCGCACTACCCACCAACACGTCCGTTCCACGTCGAAGGGATCGACCACGAACTTGCGGTGTTCGAACCCGGCCCGATTCGGGTCACAGCAACGATCAGCAACGGCGTCGTCGAAGGCGACTCGTTCGGACTCGACCTCACCGTCCGGTACCAAGCCTGCACCGACCGCGAATGCTTCGTGCCCCAACACCGAACCCTGCGCCTCGACGTCCCACTCACCGCGCTCAACCGTCGCTCACCCCCAAACTGACGGCCCGTTCCCATCTGTTCATGAAGCGACCTTCAGGTAACGCCCGCAAGCCACGACCTCAACGCCGAACAACTCCCTACCCGGCAATGTCGGCGGCATCCCCCGGGTTCCGAGGACCCCCCCATTCCCTTCGCCCCCGACGAGAAGGCGAGGAGCAATCAGAAGTTCGTAAACGGCCCGCTAGCCGCCGCACGGGCCGACCGCGTGCTTCTGCATGAACTCGGTCAGGAGTTGGCTGTCGGATTGGACGCGGGTCGCGTGGGTGTGGGTTAGCCCGTCGACTCGTGGTCTCCAGTTCTCATTCGGTTGATAGGTCTCGGTATTGACTGCGCCGGTGAGCCGGGGGGCGCTGATATCCACTTCGAGGACGCGTTCGACACAGTTCTTGACCCCGTCCTCGCACTTCCAGATCTCGACCCAGGCGAGCTTGCAGTCACGGATCTGGTAGCCCCATTCGGCCACCCATTCGACGTGGTTCCGCTCGATCCACTCGCCCCACTTGTCGATGATCGCGGCCGATGCGGCTGCTGCGCCCTCCAGGGCCACGACCGGGACTTGGTAGATCGTGGTCGGAATGTCGATGTCGAGCTTCTCACCAGCGACCACCGAAGCTCCCGAGACAGCGGTCTCGACCGCGTCTTTGGCTGTGCGAGTGACCAGTCCCTTGAGCGCGCCGGCGACGTTGATCGCCGATGAGGTGGTGGCGAACATGTCGCGCCACCACCTCAGCTCGCCCGAGAGGCGACGGGCTTCGGAACGGGCGTCAGATGTTGGCCGCACGGTCACCCAGTGGTTGACCTTGACAGTGCGGTCGAACGTGTCCAGGACGCGTCGCTCGACATTTCCTTCGGGGAAGCAACCGCCGTCGCAATCCTCGCTCAGACCCATCGGGCCACCCCAGCGGGTCGGTGTTCCGCCGGTCATTGCCAGACACTCGTCGAGCTGACGCTTCAGGGTTGCTGCTCGCGTCTCGGCCTCGGTGGCCTCCTGCTCCGCTCGGGCGGCTTGGGCGCGTGCATCCCCGCTCGCCTTCTCCGCTTCGCTCAAGGCCTGATCGGCTTCGCTTTTCGCGTCGTTGGCGGCGGTCTCGGCTGTCGTTGCCGCGTCCAGTGCGGCTTGGCGGGCCGCCTGGTCGGCGTCGTCGGCGGCGCGGCGGCCCACACGAGCGCCGTCGCCATCGAGGTCCTTCCAGTCCTGCTGGGTCTGGTCGGCCGATTCTGGCGACGGGTCGGCTCGGTAGTCGTCCCACGCTTCCGCGGCTGCTTCGCGCCGGAGCCGAAGATCGCGGCCGGTGATGCGCTCACCGGTCGTGCTGTCCTCGATCCAGGCGTCCTCCTCGCCGGCCGGAGGCCGGTCGCGGTCGCGTTCGGCCCGTTCACGAGCGGTTTTCGCGTCCTCGGCGGCCTGGTCCGCGTTGCCTGCAGCTGCGTTGGCCGCGTCTTCGGATTCCCCGGCCGACTCGGCAGCAGTCTGCGCGTCGGTGGCGTCGCGGCGTTTCGCATCGGCATCGGCCTGAGCTTGTGCGTACAGCCGACGGAGCCGCTCGCAGCGTCCTTCCGCCATCACTGTGATGGTTGTTGTCCTCGTCGGTCCCGTCGTCGACGCGACCGTTGCCGGTGCGGTCGGCGAGGGCGAGCGGTCCTTCCCCCGGGTCCGCGTGATGCCGAAACCGATAGTGAGGAACAACAAGCCCAGCCCAATCGCGATCGGCTCCCAAGGAAGGCCGTCGTCGGATTCCGTCGCGGTTCCCTCTGTCGGGCCGGTCGCGCTCCCATCGACCTGGGGGGTCGCCTGACCGGGCTGCTCGGTCGCAGCGGGTCCCTCTTCCTCGGGAGCAACGACCGGACCGAGACCGGAACCCGTGAGGGCCTCAGCCACGGACTGCTGGGCGACCCAGTCGAGCCCGTAGGGGCATACGAAGCCATCGGGGGAGTAGACGTAGCTCGATCGGTCTCCGCCGTCGAGAACGAACATCTCGTGGTAGCCGTCACCGGTGCCTTCGGTCTCGACGCGCAGGTTGCCGTCGGCACTGAGGAGCGCAACGCCAATGGTGAGTTGGCCGCTGGGGAACTGGTGGAGCACCACGTCGTTGGCACCGGGCTGGCTGGAGCGATCGACGAACAGCTCGTAGGGCGCCGACCAACCGGGCGGACAACCAATCGGGGCGCCGGGATCAAGCGTCAGGTCAATATCGAAGGCGAACGGGCCGAACTCGGTAGCCACCGGCGTGCCAACGAGGAACGGCCCGGTTGGCATGCGCAGCCCTGGGTATGCCGGCTCGGTGGTCTGGAAAGTGTTGGACTGCTGATAGCCGCCCACCAGCGGGGTACGGAAGGCGAACATCCGGTCCTGCACGATCGTCGCCGTTTCGCGCCGGTCGGTGAACGTGACCCATCCGGTGGGCCACACCAGCGAAAAGGAGTTCGTTGGCGTCGACGAGAACGACGATCCGTTGTTGACGAGCGAGTCGACATACCAGAAGCCGTTGTTGCAGCGGGTCACGACCGCGTTCGAGACGTCGCGGAATGTGTCGTTCACCGCGACTTGAGGCACCCAAGGTTTCCCACCCGGTACCAGGAACGCTCTGCCGAACTCGTGAATGTCGCCCTTGCAGCTGAGGTCCGGCGGAAGGGGGCCGGCGAACGTCCCGCCCCAGATGTCCACGACCCCCAGTGTCGGGACGTTGCCGTTCATGTCGCCCGCGATCCGGATGGGCGTACCGTTGAAATCTTGGACTCCGCCGTCGGTCGGGTCGAGATGGAGTCGATCGAACACCGAAACTGGCGATCCTTCGAAAACCGGGGCCGTGCGCTCCAGAGTCGGAGAGAGCACACCGTCGAGGACCGCTGCTTCGAAGCCGCCAGCTCCAGTCATGAGACGCTCGAGATCGGCGGGAATGTCCACGTTGCCGTCGAAGTCGAGATCGGCCGGGGCCTCGAATCGCCCGACGTTAGCCGTGAACTCGAAGGTCCCCGTCAGTGTCGCGGTTCCGGGTGTGTCGGCGGTCGTTCCACCCAGCGGCGAGGTCACCTCGGTCGACTCGACAGGGGTGATCAGCGGGTTGTCGCCATCGACCAGCGACTGGAGGAGCCCTTCAAGGCCCACTCCGCGTTGAACTTGGTCGCCCTGGCCGGCGGCAGGCGTCGGCGCAACCGCCGAGACGCTCAGAACGGCGGCGAGCACACCGACGCTCAGGACCGAGAAACCACGTCGAGGGCGCATGTCCATTCCTTTGTCTTCGCTCGTATGACGGTCAGTCTTACCCACTTCGAGCAGTGAGGTCGGAGATGCACAACACTGGAAGGAGTCGATGGAAGGAGATCGGTGAGTCTCACCACAGTTGGTCGGGTACTGATGAGCATCGGCGTGATGCTCATCATGGGCGGTCTCATAGGGGTCTTCGTGGGCGGCGACGATCCCGCCACAGGTGACGTCGCGACGCCGACGACCTCCACGACCACGACAACGTCCGGCACAACCAGGTCCCCGACCCCCCCCGTGCCTACTTCGACGACCCTGCCCATTCCAACGCCGATGCCCACCACGACGCCCGTCCCAACCGAAGACCCCGAGACCTTCCTCGAGATCTTGTCGACCGCCTTGGAGACAGTCGATTCGGCAACGCTTATGGCCCGACTCAACCAGGCAACAATCGACCGCTACGGCGCCGACCAGTGCCTCAAATATCTTGAGTCGATCGACCCCGCCGAGCAGAACATCACCATCCGGGACGTGGGCGTACCCGGACCCTGGAACTACCTCACCGACGAGGTAAGCACGTCAATCGATGACGTCACCGCTATCGAAGTCAACCGGCTCGTCAACAGTCAGACCCTTATCCAGGAACTTCACTGGAAACTCGTCGACGGGCAATACACCTGGTTCACCGACTGCGGCCAACCGACCTGACCTGGGCGGCACGCACCGATAAGTCAGCCAATGAGGCAAGGTCTGCCGCCCGTGCGGCCTCAGGGACGGCTCGTGAGTCGCCCGAGGTGATCGAAGCCCGGATCAGGCGCATCGCCGAGTTCCGGATCGCCGAGGGCAGTGCGGCCCCCATTTCGTTATGTCACGCTGGGCATGTCGTCGCTGCCGAAGCGCCAGCTTGAATGTGGTCCTCGGTGCTAAGCCGGTGAGTCACTGAGCCAGAACTGACCCTGAGACACCAGAAGCGCACTCCTCGCTCTGGACGCATCAGGGCGGGGCGGGTCGGATCCCTGCGCCGATTCCGACCGGCCTGCGGACCCAATTCACGGGAAAGGGTGCAGTTGGAGCGTGGCGGCTGCGCCTGATACGGCTCACCCTGATTGGCTCTGTTTCGAGGACGCTGCGGGTCCGCTGCGCTGCCGAGGTCGGTGGTTGCTGGCGCCAGTCATGCATGATGAAGGGGTGACCGCTGCTGTTTGGGAGGACGCCGCTGGGGCGCTGGTCGTCGAGGAGCTCGACGTTGAGGGAGCGGACCTGGTCTTTGATCGCCAGGACTCGGGGTGCCTGTCGTATCGCGTCGAAGCGCGAGGCCGGCGGTGGTTCGTCAAGACCGCACGGAGCGCAGAAGCCGCCCGATCGTTGAACCGGCGTTGCAGTTCCATGCAGCAGTTCACCATCCGGTGATCGTTCGCCGCTTCGCTGGTTCGAGTCACCCGGGTTGATGCTGGTGTATCCGTGGGTCGTCGGTGAGGTGCTCAACGCCGCGACCGTCGTGGGTTCTGACCGCTCCGGCCCCCAACGGTTCCGGACCGAACCGGTGGCTGCCGTCCGCGACTCGATCACGAGGGTCCTGCACGCTCACGCAGCGATCGCCGCGGTCGGTTTCGTGGCTGTCGACTTCTGCGACGGCTGCCTGCTCTATGACTTCGGGGCGGCAGCGATGCGACTGATCGATCTTGACAACTACCGGCCAGGACCGTTCACCTTGAGCGAAGATCGCCTGGCGGGGTCGACCAGCTACATGGCTCCCGAAGAGTTCCAGCGGGGCGCGATCATCGACGAGCGAACCAACGTGTTCAGCCTCGGCCGGACGATCCACCACCTCCTCGACTCCGTCGACGGTTGGCGTGGCACACCGGCGCAGTCCGATGTCGCTGTACGCGCGACTTACCCCGACCCCGACGCGCGCCACCCGAGCGTCGCAGAGCTCGGCCGGGCCTGGGCAGCCACTGTGCAAGCGTCAACCCAGACCCGAGAGCGTCGCATTGTCCCAGCGTCATCGAACGGCGGTTGGTGGGACGCCGAGTGACAATTGGATTTCAGATTCTTGACCCGAACCTGATCAAGTTGGCGTCGCGATCCAAACAGGCGCCCCCGCGCAACCCGTAGCTCGTATCGGACGGCTCGACCAGATGGCCATCGATGCCTGCTGTGCTCCGTTCCCGGCACAACGCATCCGCGTCATCGACATAGAGGTCAGGGCAGGACGGTGGAGTTCTGAGCGCCTCCAAGTTCGCGGTGAGCCTGCCCCCAAGCATCTCGGTGATGAGCGGGGACTGGTGTCGCGAACGATCAGATCAGGGTTTGCTGTCTGTCTGTGTCGCTGCTCCGGTTTTCCGGTGAGCTATCAGCTCCGCCGGTCAGATCAGCTACACCGTTCCGGCGGAAGTCCCGACCGTCGCAGCGCTCATCGGATGGTCTTGACGATCAGCACGTCGCAGGGAGCGTGGTGGGCGACCTCGGCGGCGACCACGCCCAGAACTCGGCTCAGACCCTGCATGCGCTTGTTGCCGACAACGATCAGCTCGGCGTGCGCGTGCTCGGCTTCGGCGACGATGGCTTCGGCGGGTTTACCGCTTGGACATGCCGTGGTCACCTGCAGTTCGGTCCACCCCTTGGCCAAATCGACCAGTTGGGTCTGGGTTTCGGCGGCGTCGTCGAGGAACCAGGTGTCGCCACCGGATCGGACCACGCTGCTGGGTGACGCTTTGACCGCCGAAACCAGATGCAGCCGCGCCCCGAGCGCCGCTGCGATAACCGCAGCGCGGTCGGCCGCAGCGCGGGCGGTGTCAGAACCGTTGACACCCACGACAATCACCGGCTCCGGTGAGCCACCGACTCCCGCTTGCTGTGGTTGCGTTTTGTTCGACATTGTTCCCCCTGTGTCTTGGCTTTCTACCTAGCACCAGCATCGTTGGAAGACGTCGCCTCCGGAAGGTACCGGTGCCCGCTCCGGTGAGTACCTGTACCCAGCTCCCTCTCCGCAGATCAGCGCAGTCGATCGACGAGCAGCGCGTCGCCCGCTGCCACGCGCCATGCGCGGTTGACCGTGCGAATCCGCCGCCCAGGTCAGATGTGGCCGCGGGCGCGCAGCTGATCGGCGTCGACGATGACCATCGCACCGTCGGCATCAGTAGAGATCCAGCCGAGACTCCGCAGCTTTCGCAGCGCTTTCACGACTGCCTCGCGTGACAAGCCGCACCATTGGGCGAGCTCGGTTTGGGTGAGGCCCAGGTCGAGGCGGGGGCTCTCGTCGCCGTGGCGTTGCATGAGTTCGTCGAGGCGGGCGCATACCCGGCCCAATGCGTCCGAGCTCGAGTACTCGAGCTGGCGCCGGTTCGCTCGGCGGAGCCGTCCGATGGTCTGTTCGAGCATTACGCGCTGGACATCGGGGTTGACGTCGAGAAAAGCGCGGAAGCGATCCGCGGAGATGGCGGTGACCTCGACGTCGGTGAGCGCGACCGCGGTGGCCGAGCGCGGCGCGCCGTCGATGGCGGACAGCTCGCCGAGAACGTCGTCGGGACCGACGATGTCGAGCACCAGTTCCTGCCCGGTCAGCGCGGCAGTGGTAACCTTGACTTCGCCCACATCTACCACCACCACGTCGTAGGGCTCATCGCCTTCCATGAACAGCGTCGTCGTGGCAGGAAGAGATCGGTGGGCGCCAAGGTCACGCAGCCTCGCCAACGGCGCAGCGCCGAGCCAGGTGTTGTCGTCGTCCCCCATCGCATCATCATCGACCATCAACGCCGCGAACGCACGCCGACGCACGGATGCGGTCGGTAGACAGCAAGGTCCCGTCGATGTGTTCGAAGACGCCACGCCCGCACCCGGTGACGATTGCATCGACACAGCCATCGGTCAGCTGCTATGAGGGCAACGCTCCTGCACCGGGGCCCCGAAGAAGCTGGTGGTCCGGAACGATCCCATTTCGACTTCGTGGCGCTCACGTTCGCCGTGGCGCCCGTCGCGTTCGTGGTCGTCGAGGTGGTGGGTTCCGACGAAGACCTCGTGGCCCGAGTGCCGAACGGCGTGCTGGGCGTTGGGATCGTTGGGATCTCTGCGATGGTCGACCTCCCGACTCTGCCATGAGGTGCGTCATGTGCCTGTCCTGGTATCACCCGACGCTGCGATGCACCCAAGACGAAGCACCGGCCGTTGCCCGCGACGGGTCTTCGACCGTGCACTCGTTGAACGAACCCGCAGTCGATTGCCGGTCGTGGGCTTTCGGCTATCCCGCCCGCACGTTCTCGATCAACGCGACCACCGGATGCCGCGTGCAACTGTCAGCGGCCATGGCTGAGGTCATGCCCGAGTGGGGAATGCAAGCACGGGCACCCCAATCGTTGGACCGAGAGTACCGATACTCACCTCGGTGGGGTGTGAGTCGCTGCGCCCCAGTCGGCTCCTGCAGATGCTCGAGATCGAGACAGCGACTACGCACCTGGGGGAACCAGCATGGCTGCCGAAATGACCACGACCACCGCAACGACGCTCGAACGGATGCAAGCGTTGCGACCCATGATCCGCGACCGGTCCGCGGAGATCGAGGCGCTTGGTACATTGCCGGCCGACCTCGACGAGGCGCTGACCGCGACCGGCTACCTCCGCATGGCGGTGCCCAAGGCATTCGGCGGCGACGAGTTGACCCTCAACGAGATGCACCACGTGATCGCCGAGGCCGCCTGCGCCGACAGCTCAGTCGGCTGGCTCGTCATGATCGCGTCGCACATGGCGTGGTTTCATTCCAAGCTTCCCGCGGCGACCTTCGCCGCTATCTACGCCGACGGGCCCGATGTTCGTTCGCGTTTCTCGGGGGCGCCCAAGGGCATCGCGACACGCGTGGACGACGGCTACGTCGTCTCCGGGCAGTGGCCTTTCGCCAGCGGCGCCCCAAACCCGCAGTACCTGGGCGCGAGCTGCATCGTGATGGATAGCGGCGCCCCGGTGATCACCCCGGAAGGCGCACCCGACATCATCGCGGTCATGTTGCGCTCTGACCAGGTCGAGATGCTCGATACCTGGGAGGTCATGGGGCTGCGCGGCACGAACAGCTGCGACTTCGCCGTCGCCGAAGCCTTTGTGCCCGAAGCGTGGTCCCTCCGACTCACGAACCCATCCTCACTCGACAATGGCTACGGCCGGCTCGGCATGAAGGGTGTGCTCACGGGGAACGCATCGGTGGGCATCGGCATTGCACGGGCGGCCCAAGACGAGCTGATCGAGCTCGCCCCTACGAAAGGTTCGACCTTCGACCCGACCACCAAACTGGCCCAAGACCCAGGCTTTCGAAACGCGCTCGGTGAGCTCACCATGCGGATCGATGCCGCAGAGTCCTTCGTCCACGACCAGGTCCGCAGACTGTGGGACGCCGCGGTCGCGGGCGAGGCGATCGACGAGATCGACGGCGCTCGCCTCGCCGCAGTCAGCACCCACTGCACGGCCATGTGCGTCGAGGCCGTCGACCGCGCCTACAGCCTCGCCGGATCAGCATCGCTGTATGCGAGCTCGGGCCTGCAACGGCGTCTACGCGACATCCACACCGCCACCCAACATGTCGCCGCATCCCAAGGCGCGTACAGCCGCTACGGCGTCGCCCTCATGCGGGCCGAGCAAGCCCCATCGGACCAGATGATGCTCGACGTGTAGCGCTCACCGAGGCTGGGGAGATGGGCTCGGCATCAGCCAGCGGCATCTCAACGCCCGCTGACCGCCCCAGCGAGATCAGTTCACCTGGGCTTCCCCTGTAACCGTGGAGGGTTTCTGATTGGGGTGGCAGCCTCGCATCTGCTGGCGGGTTGACGCCAGCGGGAGGCGGTGGTTCAGGCAGCCTGCTGTTGGTCGGCGGCTCGGTCGCCGAGGAGCTTCTCGTAGGCGACGGGTGGGAGTCCCTCGCAGCTGCTGTGGCGCCGACGGGTGTTGTAGGCGTCGATGAACCGGGCGATGGCCCGGCGGGCCTGGTCATTGGTCTCGAAGATGTTGCGCGACAGCAGTTCGTGCTCGAGGGTCGAGTTCCAGCTCTCGGAGGCGGCGTTGTCGAGCGCGGAGGCGACCCGGCCCATCGACTGGGTCACCCCGAGGCTGTCGCAGGCTTTGGTGAACGGGTCGCCGACGTACTCGCGGGCCTTGTCAGAGTGAAAGATCACCCCGGTCACGTCGCCGCCCCCCTATGGCTGCGGCCATCAACAGCGCGGCCCTGGCGACTACGGAGTCGTGGTGCTCCGACATGGCAAACCCGGGCAGGCGCCGGGACCCGAGGTCCAACACGATCGCCAGGCGGAGCTTGCCTTCGCCGGTGGGGATCTCGGTCAGGTCCCCACACCAGCGTTGATCAACCGGCCCCGTCGAGAAGTCACGACGGACCAGATCAGGGATCGGGTCCACGGCCTTGTCCGGGCGGGTCAACGACCGGCGTTTGCGTTTCGGTGACCGGCCGATCAGGCCCTGTCGGGCCATCGACTCGGCGACCGTGTTGACCGACACCTTCCAGCCGTCCTCCACAAGGTCCTCCCATACCCGCGGCGACGCATACGTGTGTGGCGTGCCACCGGAGTCATCGAACGATGCCTTCACCGCGGTGTCGAGCTTGGCCCGACGCTGGGCCCGGGCGGTCGGGGCCGGCCGTGTCACTTGTAGAACCAAGACTCCGACACCCCCAACCATCGGCAGCACTTCGCGTGGGCGACGCCGTGCTCGGTCCTTTGGGCAGCGATGAACGATGCCACGGTCATCGCGTCGCCTCCTTGACCCACAGGACCACGGATCGCTTGTGGACATCACGCTCCATCCGCAGCTCCGCGTTCTCCTTCTCGAGCTGCTTCAGCCGGGCCCGTTCATCGACGATCAGACCTTCGGTCTCGCCCCCGTTCGGCCTTGTCCTTGTTCACCCAGTTCCCGAGCGTCCCGGCGTGGATCCCGAGATCAGCGGCGACCGCAGCGATCGACTTGCCGGTCTCGCGGGCGACCCGCACCGCGCCCTCACGGAACTCTGGGTCGTACTTCCTTCGCACTTCTGGCACGACATCTCCTCATAGTGGATCCTCCACACTGCGAGGGGATTCCCGCACCGGCCACATCACTACGGTCGTATGCGCGACTATTGCGTGCTCTTATTGGGGCGAAGCAGCGCGGGTCGTGAGCGGCTGGAGCTGGGATATGGCTCGCGCGCCATCGGGCACTTTCATTCCGACCGAGTGGGTCCGAGTACTCATGTGACAGGGCCCAAGTTGCGCTGCCGAGGTCGTCATCGAGCACATCGTGGATGGTGACCGCAAGGGAGGCAGTGACATGGTTGGCGCCAGCAGGGATCGCGGAGGAGTCACCGAACTAGCATCTCGTGGGTCAGGAAAGCGGGGTTGTTTGTGGCTGAGCTGCCGTCGGGAACGCTCACCTTCTTGTTTACGGATCTGGAGGGCTCGACCGCGCTCTGGGAAGCCCATCCCGACGAGATGCGTCCGTCGCTGGCCCGCCATGACGAGCTGCTCAGCGCCGCAGTCGAAGCGAGCGACGGTACGGTCGTCAAGACCACCGGCGACGGGCTCGTGGCGGTCTTCGCCGTCGCGTCCGACGCTGTGACAGCCGCCCTTGCCTGTCAACACGCTCTCACCAACGAGGAGTGGCCGCTCCCGATCAAAGCCCGGATGGGTCTGTACACCGGCGAAGCTCGACCCGTTGACGGGGACTATCACGCACCCGTGCTCAACCGGGCAGCGCGGGTGATGTCAGCGGGCCATGGCGGGCAGGTGCTGCTTTCGGCGACTACTGCTGGGTTGGTCCGCGGCGAGTTCGAGATGGTGGATCTCGGCGAGCACCAACTGCGCGACCTGGGCCGTCCGGAGCAACTCTTCCAGTTGGGCCGAGGAGAATTCCCGGCGTTGCGGACGATGGACACGCTCCCGGGCAATCTACCGGCGGAGCTGGACTCGTTCGTGGGACGCTCCGAGGAGATGGTCGAGGTCATGGCTCAGTTGTCCATGCATCGATTGGTCACGCTGACCGGCGTCGGGGGTGTCGGGAAGACCCGACTGGCCCTGCAGGTGGCAGCGGAGCTCCTCCCTCGTTTCGAGCACGGAGCGTGGCTGGTAGAGCTCGCTCCGGTACGTGATCCGGACTCGATTCCCGCAGCTGTCGCATCGGGACTCGGGATTGCGCTGCCGAGTGGGGAGCCGCCGATGGAGACATTGCTGCGCCGGTTGGCGAACCAGGTCCGCTTGGTTGTCGTCGACAATTGCGAGCACCTGCTCGCTGAGACCGCTGAGGTGATCGGGGCCTTGTTGGGCGGCTGCGCCGGGTTGAGGGTGTTGGCGACATCGCGTGAAGGCTTGGGTCTGCGCGGTGAGCACGTGTGGCCGGTCCCGTCGCTGTCGGACAGTGTGTCGTTGTTCTGCGATCGCGCCGTCGAAGTCGACCCGACGTTCGCGCCCAGCGCCGCCGAGGTCGAGGTGATCGATGCGTTGTGTCGGCGCCTCGATCGCATGCCGCTGGCTGTCGAACTCGCGGCCCGCCGAGTCCGGTCCATGTCTCCCGGCGAGATCTTCGACCGCATCGACGAACGTTTCCGGCTACTGCGCGGGGGTCGCCGCCGCGTCGAGCGGCATCAGACACTACGGGAGGCGATCGCGTGGTCCTATGACCTCCTCCAGGTCGAGGAGCGGACCGTGTTCGACCGTGCCGGTGTGTTCGCTGGCAGATTCGAGCTGGCTGCTGCCGAGGCGGTCGTTGCTGACGACGACCTCGAAGCGGTTGACGTGCTCGATCATCTGGACTCGCTCGTAGCGAAGTCACTGGTGAGCATCGACCGATCGGGTCCAGCCACGGGGTACCGACTGTTGGACACCCTGCGACAGTTCGCGCTGGACAACCTGACGGCGCACGGTGACGACGACCGCACTCGGGCGCGCCACGCACACTGGTACACGGTGGAGGCCACCAGGATCGGCGACATCGTCGCCGGGCCCCGCCAACGCGAAGGGATGGCCGCTATGAAAGCGATCCGTCCCGAGGTCGACGCCGCGCTCGACTGGCTCCTCGACACGGCCGCCGGCTCCGCTGCGGCAGATCTTGTCCAAGCCGTCTGGCGCTACTGGTGGCTCACCGACGCAGAGCACGGCACCAGGCGCTGCGGCGCGGTGCTCGACATCGCCGATGACCTCGATCCACAAGCCCGGGTCGATCTCCTGGCCCTCGGCTGCTACGTCAGCTTCTGGTCCGGCGACTGGGATCAGAACCAGAGGTGGGGAGCTGAAGCCCGAGAGCAGCTCGAGCGCCACCGGCTGCGGCTGCACCCGGCCATGGCCCTCTACACCCCCCAGGGGCAAGACGCCGACGCCCTGTGGGCGCGGATGCTCAGGATCCTCTCAGCGTCAGAGCAGCTCGGATCGACGTGGTGGCAGGCGTCCAATCTCCTGGCCGTCGCACAGATGTCGGTCTTTCGGTCCGACGAGGAGGCCCCGCGCTGGGCGCGGGAGGCACTCGCGATTTCGGTCGAGGTCGGCTGGCCGACCTTCGTGACAACCGCCGAAACCCTTCTTGCCATGGCCCTCGAGCCGGTCGACAGGGAAGAGGCGCTCGTCCACGCACTGCGCGCCATCGAAGTCGCCGATGTCGCCACCGACACCATCCACTACCACTTCGGCCAATGCTTGGCGACATATCTCTGCACTGCGAAGGGCGACCACAACCTGGCCCGCGACCACCTCCTCGAAGCGCTCGCGGTGACACCTGAGATTCCGCCAGCACATGCACTTCTCGCCTTGTGTCGTGGCGCAGCGCTTCTCCTGGCCGAGTTCGACCCGGTCCTCGGCGCCGAGATCGTCGGTGCAATCGACCGATCATTCCGGTTCCGCGTCCTGGGACAATGGCCTTCCGAGGTGCGGATGATCCTCGACAAGATTCAGGCACAGCTACCCGAGGACGAAGTCCAAGCCGCCCTGGGGCGCGGCGCAACCCTCGACGACCAGACCGCGATCGACAAGTTCCGCGCATTCGCGTTCGCGCACTACGGGGTTGAGAACTGACCATCGCCATGCCAGGCCACCTCGTCGCTCCCGGCGCGTAGCCACACCGCGGGGCACACGGCGGCCCGGGGGCTTGTCAGCTCAAGACCACCATCGTCCACTCGGGCACGGTGCAAGGCCGGTCGCGGCTCGCCCTGACCCGGCGCGATCGCCCACCACACGCGCATCGGACCACCTCTGGAGTGCGCACAGCCCGAGGATCTGGTCGATTGACACGGCCTGGCGAGGCTTGTGGTGAAGCAAGCCAGGTGGGGGCCTGTATGGGCGAGGCCCACGAGCAAGACGGGATTCGAGAGGCGACTGCGTGGCGGTGACTCCCGCTGCGGCCGCCGTCGCGTGGGCTTGTTCGGGCATGGCCGGCGAGGAGTCGATGCCGATCACTCGTGTGCCGGTGGCTAGCGCGACCGGGATAGCGACTCTGCCTGTGCCGACGGCGAGTCTCCAGCAGCGGGCCATCGGATCGAGGGGCGGGTCATCACAGCCGAGCAATATCGCGCCCGACAACCTGCGCAAGTAGGGCCAGCTGCGTCGCGTGTCTCGGCGGGCTGGCTCTTCCCAGAGCGCGGTCGAACCTCCAAGTCGGTGAGGAGAAGGTGAGCGACCCCGACGGCAGGTGAGCCACGACGACCCCGATAGGTGCCCGCCGTATCGGGCGAGGGGCGGGTCGAATCTCTGCGTCGATTCCGACCGGCCTGCGGACCCCGACCTGGGAATATTTACACGGCTGAATTCTTGGGGGTTTCCGATGGCTGATGTGTACGGGACGGCGGTTTGGCGTCGTTTGCGGGTGCTGGTGCTCGACTCGGCGGGGCATCGTTGCGAGGTTGGTGGGCCGTCGTGCACCGGCATGGCTGATCGGGTGGATCACATCGTGGCGGTGTCGGCGGGTGGGGCCTGGTACGACCGGGGGAATCTGCGGGCGTCGTGTCCGGCGTGTAACGCTCGGCGCGGGAATCGTGGGTCTCGGCGTCCGTCGCGTGAATGGTGATCCGGTCGGGTTGATACCCCTTGGGGTATGGTCGGGGTCGTGGACGCCGGGTTGTGTCTCGATGAGTTGCTGCGGGGTGCTGGTTTGCCGGTCCGGCAGCTCGAGGCGCCCCCCGTCGATGCCGGGCCGTCGCTGGCTGATTGGTTGTTGGCGTGGG
>JAHECR010000056.1 GCA_024641655.1 Acidimicrobiaceae bacterium | reverse complement strand
GCAGGCTGTAGTTGTCTGTGTGGCCGCCACCGATGGAGCCGGTGATGACTGCGGGGGGTTGTTTGAGGTCCTTGGCGCGCTCGACGGAGGTGGTGATCACCGCGACCGCGCCGTCGGTCTCCATCGTGTAGTCAAACAGGCACAACGGGTCGGAGATCATGCGGGCGTTGAAGTAGTCGTCCATCGTGAGCGGCGTCTTCATCATCGACTGCGGGCGCTTCAGGGCGTTGTTGCGCTGGTTGATGCAGATCTCGGCGAGGTGCTCCCGCTTGGTGCCGTACTGGTACATGTGGCGTTGGGTGATCATCGAGAAGTTGTGCCCCGGCGAACCCATGCCCGACGGAGCCGTGAACGCGGTGCCCGGCGGGACCGACACCGCGCCGCCATAGGCCCCGCCCGCTGCCTGCGCGAACTGGCGTGGACCGCTCGAGGAACCGCCGAGGCGCCGGCCGGCCTGCTGCAGCGTCATCAGGCTCACGACCACGTTCGCCATGCCCGCTTCGATTGCCGCGGCGGCCAGGCCGATCGATGCCGCAGCGCCGCCGCCACCGGAGGTCAGCGTGGCCGCGAAACCGACCTCGCCGACACCCATCTCCTTGGCCATCGCGCCCGGATCGACCGGCGCCCCGGAGTAGAGGGCGAACCCGTCGATGTCCTCCTTCTTCAGGCCGGCGTCGTCGAGCGCCGCCTTCGTGGCCTTGATGGCCATCTCCATCGTCGACTGTGGTAGCGACTGGCCCCGACGGTAATACTCCGTCGACCCTACGCCGACCACAGCGCACTTGTCCTTGATGGTCACGAGCGATCCTCCCGTCTGCCCCGCGCTTCGGGGCCGACAGGTGCCGAAACTAGCAGAGGCGCTACGGCGTCGGACCAGCCGCGATCCTTGGCAGGTAGAGGCAGGTGCCAGGCATCGGAGCGGTGAGGTCAGGCCTGGTCGGCTTGGGCGAGCTTCTCGCGCAGCTCGGCGATCTCGGCCTCCATGCGCAAGATGCGCGAATGGCTGTGGCCCAGGTGCTGAAGGTTGAACGCGGCCTGCTGCGCCGTCCAGAAGCCCTGCGCATCGAGCGCCTGGTTCACCGCCTGTTTGGCGAGCTGGAGCCCGAAGTTCGATCGATCTGCGATCTTTCGTGCCAGTTCGAGCGTGCGGTCGGCGAGTTCGGCCTCGGGCACGACGTGGTTCACCATGCCGAGGTTGTAGGCCTCCGCGACGGTCACGGCCTCACCGGTGAAGAGCATCTCCTTCGCCTTGCGGTGGCCGAGCTCCCATGGGTGGTTGAACCACTCGACCCCTTGCACCATGAAGCGCGGTCCCGCAGTCAGGTCGATGAACTCCGACCCCTCGGCGGCGACGATGAGGTCACACACCCACATCAGCATGAGTCCACCGGCGATGGTTTTGCCATGCACCTGCGCGATGGTGGGCTTGGGGAGGTCGTGCCAGCGACGGCACATCCGGAAGTAGATCTCCTGCTCCCGGTTCATCCAGCCTTCCGATCCGGGCAGCGTGTGGCTGTAGGGGAACACCGGCTCGGGTGTGTAATCCCCGCCGCCCTTGAGGTCGTGACCGGCGGAGAACATGGGACCTTCGCCCGACAAGATGATCACCTTGACGTCGTCGTCGAGTGCCGCAGCGGTGAAGGCGTCGTTGAGCTCGTAGGTCATCTGGTTGTTCTGGGCGTTGCGGGCTTCGGGCCGGTTCATGATGATCCGGGCGATCGCTCCTTGGTCTTCGAGCTCGTAGCGGATGGTGCCGAAATCCATGGTGTGTCTCCTATGGCGGTGGTGCGCCGACCCTACTCGGCGCACCACCGATCGTTCCGGGTCGGCACCGGGCAGCGACCGCGGCGCGCACAGGCAGGTTTGACTAACCTGCGCCTTCGGTCCGCCGGTGCGCGGTCCCGCGTCCGCCGCCATCGAGGAGACACCTGTCATGCCAGCGCTACCGCTCGACGAAGCCGAGCTCACCACCCGCATCCACGAGCTCCTGCCCGGTCGCGAAGTCCGTCCGATCGAGGAGCTCGTCGGTGGGACCTCGAGCCTCACCTACTGGACCACCGTCGACGGCGAACGGGTCGTGGTGAAGATCGCGGTCCCTGGTCTCGACCCGGTACGGAACCGTGACGTGCTGCGCCAGGCGCGACTGCTCCGGGCGCTCGAACCCACCGAGGTGCCGGTGCCGACGGTGATCGCCGAGCACGTCGGCACGCCGCCGGAGATCCCTCCGTTCTTCCTGATGTCCTTCGAAGAGGGGATCTGTGTGGAACCGAACTCGCTGGTGGGCGTGAACGCCCTGCCCTCGGAGCAGGTGCGTGCCCGCGAGTTGACGGCGGTGCGCTACATGGGTTTGCTCCACGCCATCGATCCGGTCTCGGTCGGCCTCGGCGACGAGCCCGAGGGCACGCTCGCCGGGGAGGTGCAGCGCTGGAAGAACTCCTTCGAGGCGTGCGAGGAGGACCTGCAGGTCGGCAGCCAGGACGTCTACGACCTGTTGATGGCCAATCTTCCCCACGCGGGGCCCACGGTGTTGCTGCACGGCGATTTCCGCCTGGGGAACACGCTGTCGATCGACTCCCGCGTCACCGCCGTCATCGACTGGGAGATCTGGTCGCGGGGTGACGCGAGGATCGATCTCGCGTGGTTCCTGCTGATGGCCAACCCCGAAGCCGCGCTCGGCGGCGCCACCATCGCTGCAGGCATGCCGAGCACCGAGGAGCTGATCGCCACCTACGAGCAGGCACGAGGGGCGACCGTTGCCGATCTGCGGTGGTTCGAGGCCCTGGTGCGATTCAAGCAGGCCGCAGCGGGGGCGTTCATCACGAGGAACGCGCGCCGTCGGGGGGTGGCGTCGCCTGTGGAGGAGATCGTCGGCGAGAACCCGCGCCTGACCTCGGCTCGCGCCCTCTTGTCGAGCTAACTTCGGTCGCCGTGAGCACCGATGGTTTCGCAGCAGAACTGGCTGGCTGGCTCGAGGACAACTGGGATCCGACGATCACGCTCCGCATGTGGTGGAACCGGTTGGCGGCATCGGGTTGGTCACAGGCGCACTGGCCCGAGCAGTGGTTCGGCAAGGGCCTCAGCGACGCCGAAGGTGTCGAGGTGGCGAACCTCATCGCCCGCTTCGGCGCCGTTCCCGCGCCCACGGGGTTCGGCACGGCAATGGCCGGCCCGACCCTGCTGGTGCACGGAACCGACGAGCAGCGTGCCCGACACCTGCCCGGCATCGTCGACGGTACCGATGCGTTCTGCCAGCTCTTCAGCGAACCCAACGCCGGTTCGGATCTTGCCGGCCTTCAGTGCCGTGCTGAACGTGACGGCGACGAATGGGTCGCGAACGGCCAGAAGGTATGGACCTCGGAAGGGCAGATCGCCAACAAGGCGATGCTGGTCGCACGCACCGACCCGACGGTGCCCAAGCATCCCGGCCTCTCCTACTTCTTCATCGACGTCCGCCAGCCCGGAGTCGAGATTCGTCCTCTCCGCGAGATGACCGGCCGCTCGTATTTCAACGAGGTGTTCATCACCGACGCCCGAATCCCCGGCAACGACCTCGTCGGTGGTGAGGGCAGCGGATGGGCAGTGGCGAACACCACACTGGCATTCGAGCGCGCCCTGTCGGGTGGGGGACGCCCCGCCACCATCGCGCTCCCCGGGGAGATCGCCGGTGACCTCGACAAGCTGGCGGGTCAGTTCGTCCTCCAGCCCTCCGGGGCCGGTGGCGACGAGCGCGAGGCCCGATCGGCGCGGCTCATCGCCCTCGCTCGGCAGTTGGGTCGTAGCGACGATCCTGTCCTGCGCGACCGGTTGATGCGCCTGCACACCCTCGAGTTCCTCCGCGCCCTCACGACCGAGCGGGGTCAGCACCATCGTCGAGCCGGCACCGAGCTGCCCGGTCTGGCCAACCTCGCCAAGATGGCGATCAACCACGAGTACCGCATGGTGCGTGATCTGATCTGGGAGATCCTCGGTGCAGATGGCATGCTCCATGGCTATTCGCCCGAGCAGCTGGCGGTCATCGACGCGGTGAGCCCCGTCGACGACCATGCCGCTCTCCTCGAGGAAGCGCTGTTCGCGCAGGGTCCCCCGATCTACGGCGGGTCCGATCAGATTCAGCGCAACATCGCGGGGGAGCGGGTCCTGGGGTTGCCTCGGGAGCCCAATGTCGAAAAGGGCGTCCCTTTCAAGGACCTTCCGAAGAACTGACGCGACGCACCCTGCCGCCCGAGACGACCACGGCGAAGAGCGCCAGGGTCGCAGCCAGGCCGACGAGCCACGCGTTGTGGGGCCGGTCGGTGCTGAGCGCGCCGGCTGCGGCGGTGATGGTGCTTGCCGCGACGGTCACCAGCAACCAGAGCGCCAGCGTGCGCCGTCTTGCCTGCCAGTACCCGGCATCGACGTCGAGCGCCCCGTCGCCGAAGGCGGTGGACGCAGCAAGGAACGCCACGAGCGCAACGGCGACGACCGGTCCCCAACCGTCGGTGCCGTCGGCGAAGACCACCGATCGCACGTACGTCAGCGCTGCGGTCACCGCAGCCAGGCTGAATTCGTTCGCGCCCCGGCCACGGAGGCCGGCGAGGACGAAGAGGCCCGAGAGCGCGAGGCCGATCCCCGTCAGGGCGAACGAGTCCCGTCCGAGCGGGGCCACGACCGCCGCGAGGACGAACCAGCTGGAGACGACGGCGACGGTTCGGAGCTTCATCGTCGCTGGACCGATCTCCCTCGCCACCGGTTGATCGCCGTGAGTGCGGCATCGACGGGCAGGGTCGCATCCCACGACCCGACCGGAACGCCCATCGCTGCGAGGCGGTTGCGAGCGTCGCGGCGCGCGAGCACGAGCAATCGCGCGTCCAGGCCGGGAACTCCGGTCGCGGCAGTGGCCTGCTCGTCCAAGCTGCTGCCGAGATCCACGACGACGACGTCCTGGTCGCGAGAGCGGAGGTGGCCCACCGCAGCGAGAATCCGGTGATCGAGCAGCGGTGTTAAGACGATGACCAACGCCTCCCGAGGGATCTGCCGGGGCGGGATCGCCGATGATCGGTACTGGCGGGTGCGCTGGCTGGCTTCGGCGTCGACGAACGTCTCGAGAATCTGGAACGCCTGTCGTCGCCCCATCCCCAGTCGCAGCCACCGCACCTGTGACCCGTAGGACACGGCGCCGACGCGAGCGTGCTCGCGGAGGTAGCCCGCGGCGACGGCGTCGGCAAGGCGCACGGCGAGCACGAGGGTGCTGTCGGCGGTGGAGCCACCGACGTTCGCGTCCCGGAAGCCGTCGACGAAGATCACCACGTCGGCGCTGCGCTCGACGTGGAATTCGTTGACCCAGGTTTCGCCCCGGCGTGCCGACGCCCGCCAGTTGATCCATCGATGGTCGTCACCGGTGCGGTACGGCCGCGTGCCCGAGAATTCGAGGCCGCCACCGACGTGGCGAGACGGGAGGTTGCCGAGCACCGGTCGGGTCCGGGAGGGTGCCACGAGGGTCTGGACCGTGGCTGCGCTCGGGAGGACCTTGAGTCGGCTCACGGCCACCCCCCTCGACCGGTGGCGAACCAGACCGAACCGTCGCTCGACGGTGACGTCGTCGAGGCTGATCTCCTGGGCTCCCCAACGCGTCGCGTCGAGCGGTATCTCGACGACCGTGACGCGGTTGGGTTCGACCGCGGCCCCGGCGCGACCGCGATGGACGCCCGAGGGGTCCTGAAGCGTGTAGTCGACGATGACGGTTGCGTGTTCGCTGCCGGAGAGGTGCAGTACGGCCGACGCTTCGCTGCCCTCGAGGACTCGACGGGCGCTGAGGCGCAAGGAGACGGCGAGGTCTGGCTCGGCGGCGTCGACGAGCGAGATGGCAGCGGCGACGAACAGCGGTGCACCGAGCGCCACGAGCTCGGGTCGACCGGTGACCAGTCCGAACGGGATGATCGCCAATCCGATCAGGATCGCGGCGTCGATGGCGGGCGCTCCGAGGCGTGACCACTGGCCGAGGGCTGCGTCGACCGGCGAGGGAACGGTCATGGGACCGGCGGGCCCGCGCCGTGGTCGATTGGAGGTGGCGCCGGGACCGAGGCCACGCATTCGGCGACCACGTCGGCGCCCGTGACGCCTTGTACCCATTGTTCGGGCCGGACCAGCAGGCGGTGGCAGAGCGCTGGCACCGCAACCGTCTTCACGTCGTCGGGGAGCACGTAGTCTCGGCCGTGCATCGCCGCCACCGCCCGAGCCAGTTTGACGAGGGCGAGGGTTCCGCGTGGGCTCGCACCCAACTCGGTGCGCTCCGAGGCGCGGGTGGCGTGCACCAGCTCGGTGGCGTAGCCGAGTACCGATCGGTCGACATCGATGGTTTCGACGGTGCCCTGCATGGCGAGCAACTCGTCGCGGGTGACGATGCAGCTCAGGTCGTGTGCATCGGTGCCGCGCCGGACCCGTCGCGCCACCAGCTCCACCTCGTCGTCCATGGTTGGGTAGCCGAGGCTGAGGCGGGCGATGAACCGGTCGACCTGCGCTTCGGGGAGGGGATAGGTGCCTTCGAAGTCGATCGGATTCTGGGTGGCGATGACGAGGAACGGCCGGGTGAGCTTGTGGGTGGTCCCGTCGACGGTGACCTGACGCTCCTCCATGGCCTCCAGCAACGAGGCCTGGGTCTTGGCTGGTGCGCGGTTCACTTCGTCAGCGAGCAACAGGTTGCAGAACACCGGGCCGGGTCGGAAGTCGAATTCGTGACGACGCTGGTCGAACACCGTTGCCCCGGTGACGTCGGCGGGCGCCAGATCGGGCGTGAACTGGATCCGGACGAACTCGAGGTCGGTGACCTGGGCGAGCGAACGGGCGAGCAGGGTCTTCGCCACCCCCGGCACGTCTTCGAGCAGGATGTGGCCGTTGGCCAGGATTGCCGCGAAGGCCAGTTCGAGCACGAAACGTTTGCCCACGACGGCGCGCTCGAGTTCGTCGAGCACCGCCGCCGCCTGGGTCGCCAACTGCGTCGGTGTGGGGTTCATAGTCTTCCGAGTCCTTCGGTGATGGCCTTGATGTCGTCGAATGCCGCGCGGCGGCCCCGAGCGAGTGCCTCGGCTCCGTCGCGCTGTAGCAGTGCGACGACGCGCGGCGTGAGCAGCGCTTCGATCGCCGGTCGGTGGTCGGGCGCGTCGAGGTCGAGGGCGTGTTCGTCGGCGAGCAACCGGCCTGCGAGCTCACGCAGCGCCGGAAGCGTACGGGTGCGCAGATGGCGCTCCGATCCGTCTCCGCCCGAGAGCCCCGGTACGAGCCAGCTCGGCGAGGGGGGTCGGGGTGAGATCAGGTCGTCGGGGGCGGTGGGGCGCGGTTCGTGGAATCGCTGCAACCCGACAGCGGCGATGGCCAGGCCAACGATCACTGCGCCGGTGCCCGAGGCCGCCTGAGCCGTCGTCCAGGGGTCCCCGGTCGCGCTCCACACGCCGAGGCTCACGGCGCCGGTCACGATCAATCCCACCAGGACGACGAAGGTCATGCTGTGCCTGCCGGGGTGGTCTCGGCCTGGATGGAGCGCAGGGCGGCCACTGCGTCGTTTCGGTGGCCGGGATCGATGGGTGCTCTGCTGAACCGGGCGCGCTCGTAGAGCTCGCCCAGCGTCGCCACGGGTTCCGGATCGGTGACCTGGGCCCCCAGCACGCGTCCGATGTACTCACGCGACGTCTCCGATGGCCGTCGGGGGAACGAGGCGCGCGTCAGTGCCTGCTCGAGGCGCGCGTATGCGGTGATCACCGCCTCTCGATGGTCACCGATGTCGTCGATCTCAGTGAGGACGGTGGCGATCATCTCCGAGACCGCCTCAGGTGCCGGTGGGGGCTCACCGTGGCGCTGGCGGCGAGCGAGGCCGGCAGCGGCCACCACGGCGACGACCGCCACAGCGATGAGGATGCCGGGGCGAGCGTTCGACCGGCCCGGCACGGCGTCGTGGTCGCCGAGCGGGCCCTCGACGGCGCCGCTCGCGTCGATGGGGGGCTGCTCTTCGGTTCTCATGAGCCCTGCGAGCGCGGTCAGCGAGACGCCGATCAACACGATGAAGACGATGAGTCGCACGAGCTGCCGCGGGGTGAGACTGCGGACTGCGGCGACGAGCAGCGCGACCGTCGCGACGACGAGGACGATTCCCACCAACGGTGACTCTCCCGAGGTGTCCGCCGAAGTCGGGGTTTGATCGCCTTCGTCGACAACTGCTGCGGCCGCCGACCGTTTGGATTCGACAGGCGCGGTGTGGTTGCTCCCGAAGGCGACGAGCGCGAGCAGCGCGATCACGACGACCCCCAGCACGAGGGACGGGCCGGCTCGAGCGGCGGCTTTCGATCGTTCTGGCACGTCCGGATGGTAGGAGACCTGTGCCGACTGCGCCTTCGATACGCGGCGGCGCCCCGTTGTCTCCTCGGATGTGACGAAAGTCTCAGATTGCTTGGGCGTCAGCCTGCGGCGCGGCTACTGTGCGGCGTCAAGATCGTCCGGCTCCATCGTGGCCAACTGGTCCGCCCGAACGACGAGAAGAGGGGAACATGGCCAACGGGAAGTCGTCGGTGGGTGCGGTGGCAGCGGTCACGCTGTTCGCGATCGCTCTGGGCGCGTGCGGAGGGGACACGCCTGATGCAAACGGGAGCTCGGGCACCGGTGGGACGCGTGCCTTGCCGACAGCAACGCCGGTCCCCGCAGTGGTGGAGGACTTGCCCGTGGACGCGATCGGCGAGGGCCTCGGCTACGTCGAGATCGCGGGGGACCGCTACGACTTCACCATCGAGACGTGTTTCGTCCTCGGTGCGAACATGGCCGGGACGGGATCGAGCGACGAGGTCACGGTCGACTTCGAGATGGTCGACGTCCGCTCTTCGGAATTCAACGCGCTCCAGGGCACGGGCTCGCTCAGGGTCGGTGTCGCGTCGGGTGCGGCATGGAACAGTGGCACCGACGAGCTCGCCACGGCCGACCTCGAGGGTGTCGACGCCGACACCGTAGCGCTGCACGACGTCGTGCTCAACGGCTCACAGAAGTTCGCGGCGGGCCAGGCGACGATGGTCGATCTCACCGCAGGTTCCGAACCGACCGAGGCGACGTTCCAGATCAACTGCTCCTAGAGCGAGCGACCGTCGCACGATCTGAGACTCCCGCTCAGCGTTGCGGCGCGTCGATCGCACCGAGGGGAGCGCCGGCTGGAAGGTCGATGGTTACCCGCACGGCTACGATCGCCGGTCGACGGGGCGGCTCGGAGAAGCCGACCCCCAACGGCGGACAGACCGGCAGCGGCGACCCCAGAGGATCGCCGTGGAGGTGGGCCCGACCACCTCGCACCCAGCGCCATCCACTCGTCTGATACCACTCCACCGCACCACCGGGACTGGTCCCGAAGGTTTGCACGCCCATCAGGGCGGCTGCGATCGGACGCTCGATCAGGCGGGTCACGGCGAGGGGCCGGCGCACCGGGATCGAGCGGCGCCGGCCTCCCACGACCTCGAGGTCCAAGCCGTGGCCGAGCACGGTCGTCCGCCGCCCGTCGGAAGTGGTTACCAGCGGTCCGACTCGGACCTCGTCGAAGTCGTAGATTCCGGTGACGAACGCAGCCACCGCGTCATCGGGAGCCAGCAGGATCCGGTGGTCGTCGGGCGTCGCCCACATCACATCGCCCATCGGGCCGAGGGGCCCGTCGACCCAGTGGCCGACGACGAACCGATCGCCCGAGGGGAATGCTGCCGAACTGATTGTCCCACGAAGGACTGTGCGCGCCATGTCCAGAGGTTACGAAGCAGCCGTCGCGCCGATTGGGTCCAACCGCAGATCTCCTCCCTACGCCGGCAGGGCGTTCGCTGCGGGTTCGCTACCGGCGCCGGCGATCAGTCGAGGTTTGTGAGCTCGGCGTCCTGAAGCGTGTGTTGGCGCAGCGCTTCGGCCTGAGCTCGGCCCATGTCGCCGACGTAGGTCCACACCGCGAGCAAGACGATGACTCCGGCGAAGAAGATCGCCGGCATCGTCAACAGGAGAGCGGAGCGCAGCCCGTGCCGGTCCGAGAGGTAGCCAAAGAGCAACGGCGCTGCGGCCGTCCCGCCGACTCGCAGGACCGATCGCACGGCGCTGGCGCGGCCGCGGAGCTGCGGCACCAGGACGTCGAGGCCCACGGCCCCGAGCGGCGCCATCGGTACCCCGACGAGGAACCCTGCAGCCACGAAGGACGGGATCACGAGCGGGAGCGAGTCGAACCGGAACGCGACGAACAACGCACCGAACGAAGCCATGCTCGCTACGCCGGCGATCCGGATCCGGGCGGTCGGATCGCGCGCGAAAGACCGGTCTCCCAGACGGGCTCCGGTCATGATGCCGACGACGGTCGACATGGCCAGTAGCGCAACAAGGCTGCCGGCCGCAGCCGCGTTGAGGCCGTAGTACCGGCGAAAGAACGTCGGGGCCCAGACGCCCAGTCCCGACATGGTGAACTCACTCACGGCCCCGGCGACGAACACGATCCACATCGTCTTGACCCTGACGATCTGCCTGGTGGCGTCGCGGACGCTGAGGTGGCGGTAGTCGTGATCGACCGAGCGGTCTGCGCTCGCCTCGGACGTCGTGTCGCGTGCGAGCACGACGCGCGGCTCGTTCCGGCCGTCGAACGCGGCAACTTGTGTCTCGAGATGGTGGATGGCGTCGGGGAGGCCGCGCTCGGGTTCGGGGAGCATCCGGACCACGACCGCGGCACAGACGAAGCCGAGCCCGCCCCAGACGAAGAACGCCATGCGCCAACCCGCGAGGCTGGCGATCACGCCGCCGGCAGCGAGGCCGCTCACCGTGCCCACGAGCCCCCCGACGGCCGCGGTGCCGAACATCCGACTACGACGCGCGACCGGGTAGTAGTCGCCGAGCAGTGACGGCGTGCTGGGCCCGTTTGTCGCCTCGATGGAGCCCAGGAAGAGTCGGGCGACGAACATCATTGCGAAGGAGGTGGCTGCACCTGTCCACACCATGGCGATCGACCAGGGAATGAAGCCGAGCGCGATGAGGCGGACCCGGCTGTAGCGATCGGCCGCCCATCCGAAGGGGATGAGCGACAGGGTCGCCACCACCGAATATGCGGCGACGAGTAAACCGAGCTTGGCGTCGCTGACGTCGAACGCGCGCTTCACGTCCTCGAAGACGGTGGAGAGGATGGTGCGGTCGGCAGCGTCGACGGCGCCCACCGCAACGAGGACGTACAAGTAGCGGTTCGGGTGGGCCGGGAAGCGGGCCCGGAGCCGGCCGAGGTCGGACTGCAGTCGCTCGCGCTCGGGCAGCTCCGGGTTCACCTTCACCGCTCACCTCGTCGACCCATGACCTTCAACCCCCCGGGTCACCGTAGCCAGGAACCGGCGACCCCGGCGGAGTAGGGTCCGGCCATGGCAAGAGCGACCGTTGACGGATTGACGCTGGCGTACGAGGTGATCGGCGGATCGGGGCGACCGTGGATCATCACCCCGGGAGGCCGCTACACGAAGGACGACCCGGGAGTTCGCGAGCTCGCCGAGACGATCGCAGCGGCGGGATACCGGGCAGTCATCTGGGACCGTCCCAACTGTGGCGACTCCGACGTGTGCTTCGCCGGAAGTTCGGAGTCGGAGATGCAGGCCGATTACCTCGCGGCGTTGCTGCGCCACCTCGACCTGGGGCCGGCCGTGGTGACGGGGGGCTCGGGTGGGGCTCGGGTCTCGATGCTCGCAGTCGCCGCGCACCCCGATATCGCTGCGGGACTCGCCGTGTTGTGGATCAGCGGGGGGATCTACGGGTTGATGACCCTCGCGAACTTCTACTGTGCGCCGTCACTTCGCGCCGCCTGGACGGAGGGCATGGAGGCGGTTGCCGACCTTCCCGATTGGGAGGAGGTCACGCGACGCAACCCTGTCAACCGGCAGCGGATCCTCGAGCAGGATCGGGCGACGTTCATCGCCACGATGGAGCACTGGATGGCCGCGTACTACCCGAAACCCGAGGAGCCGGTCCCGGGTTTCACCGAGGATCGGGCCCGGACCATCTCCGTTCCGACGCTCGTGTTCCGCAGCGGCGAGAGCGACTGTTGGCACACCCGCGCCACGTCGGAGGCGGTGGCGCGGATGATCCCCACGGCGCGACTCGTCGAGCCGCCGTGGCCCGACACGGAGTGGATCGACGGTTCGGCGCGGCGCGCCCGCGGCGAGCAGAAGGGCGCGTTCGAACGGTGGCCTTTGCTGGCTCCGCAGCTCCTGGACTGGGCCAGCGAGACCCTCGGGTGACGGCGTGGACGACTGCTAGAGGCGGTAGAGCTTCGCGGCGTTCTCGCCCATGACCTTGCGACGGGTGTCGGGGCGCAGGGCGTTCATCTTCTCGGCCACGGCTTCAACCGGCGTCGGGTACAGGCAGGTGGGGTGGGGGAAATCGGTCTCGAACAGGATCCGGTCGTCACCGACGAGGTCCATGAGGTACTGCAGGTGCCCCTGGTTCTCCTCGAACCAGAAGGTGGCATGCCAGTTCGAGGCGAAGTACTCGGAGGGCTTCTTCGACATCTCCGAATACTGCTGCGGCGCGTTTTCGAGCAGTTCGTAGTCCATCGTCTCGAGGATGAACGGGATCCAGCCGATGCCGCTCTCGACGGCGACCATCTGCAGATCCGGGAAACGGTCGAAGACCCCGGAGAAGATCGTGTTCATCACGACACGGGCGCTGTTGAGGAACAGCATGCCGCCGCCGATGGCGGGCTTGATGTAGTCATGCTGAGACGGCCAGAAGTACTTGCCGAAGAAGTCCATCGCCGTGTTGCTCGACCCGATGTGGAAGTGCACGGGCATCTGGAGCTCCGTGCACACCTCCCATAGGGGGTCCCAGGCGCGGTTCGCCAGATCCGGCGAGCCGGCGTCCTGTGGGTCGGAGGTCATGTTGATGCCGCGCAGGCCCAGCGCCGCCGCCCGCTTGGTTTCCTGGATGCATCGATCGATGCTCCACGCGGGCATGAGCGTCATCGGGATGAACCGGGCGTGCGAGGAGTCCTGCATCTCGGCCATCGCGTCGTTGTAGATCTCGAGGCACAGCATCCGCAGCGACTCGTCGGGGATGACGTTGTTGAGGGTGGTGCCGCCGAGGCCGACGACGTTGGGGAACAGGACCTGCGCATGGATGCCGCAGTCGTCCATCAGCGCCAGCCGCGCTGCGGGGTCGAACGCTCCCTCGTGAACCCAGTCGAGGCCCTTGTCCGAAGACTCGAAGAACGGGATCTTCGAGCTGTCGCGGGCAACGACGCCGCCGCCGCGGGCGAACCCGATCTCGCGCCCGTCGACGACCCAGGTGTCCACGCCGTTGTGCTTTTCGACACGAAGCACGCGGTCCTCGTAGCCCTTCGGTGCCCGACTGGTCCACAAGTCGTAGGGCTCGGTGTAATGGGTGTCCGCATCGATGATCTTGATGTCCGTGTCGAGCTTTGCCATGGTCAACCCCTCTTCTGCGGGCACGTGCCGCTTCTCGCGAGACCCAAGCGTAGTGCAGCGCCTGCCACTGGTCCTCGTGCCGCCGAGGTGACCAGCTGCTTGTTGGAGCGGGTGACCGGGATCGAACCGGCATCATCAGCTTGGAAGGCTGAGGTTCTACCATTGAACTACACCCGCGAGTGCGCCAGATCGTAGCGGAGCGTCACCGAGTTCGGGCGACCGGGCGAGCGAGTGCCACGGTGGCGTCCGGGTGGGCCGAGGCGGTCGCCGGGTAGAGTGATCGCCCTGTGAAGAGCTCAGTCACCACTCTGGAAGAGAACAAGGTCAAGGTCGTCGTCGAGGTTGACGAGGCCGAGATCGACAAGGCAATCGACGAGGCGTTCCGCAAGATCGCCAAGGAGGTCCGTCTCCCGGGCTTCCGGCCCGGTAAGGCACCACGCAAGGTGCTGGAGGCCCGCCTCGGCAAGGACTATGCGAGGGGGGAAGCGCTCAACGACGCGATCCCCGAGTACTACCGCAAGGCGATCATCGAACACGACGTCGATGTCATCGCCCCGCCCGACCTCGATCTCACGAGCGGGCAGGAAGGCGGACCGGTCGCCTTCGAGGCGATCGTCGCCGTGCGCCCGTCCGTGAGCATCGCGGGGTACAAGGGCCTGCGCATCGAGATCGCGGCACCCGATGCCACCGACGAGGAGATCAACGAGCAGATCGATGCCCTGCGCGCACAGGCCGCCGCGCGCGAGGCCGTCGATCGCCCAGCCGCCGATGGCGATTTCGTCACGATGGACATCGTGGGATCCGAGGACGGCGAGCCCGTCGAGGGCCTCACCGCTGACGACTACACCTACGAAGTGGGTAGCGGGTTCATCATCGACGCCATGGACGAGCACCTACGCGGCGCCAGCGTGGGCGATGTGATCGAGTTCGACGGCCCGCATCCCGGCGACGACGAGGTGACCCTGTCGTTTCGCGTGGTCGTCAAGGTCGTCGAGGAGAAGGTGCTGCCCGATCTCGACGACGCGTTCGTCGCCGAGGTGAGCGAATTCGACACCGTCGATGCGCTCGTGGCCGACACCCGGGGCCGCATCGAGCGCATGAAGCGCTCGGCGGGCCGCAACGCGATCCCCGACAAGGCGGCAGAAGCCCTCGCCGAGCTGGTCACGATCGAGATCCCCGAATCACTCGTCGACGACCAGGTGCAGCGACAGCTGCAAGACCTCGCGATGCGGATGGCGTCGCAAGGGATCCAGTTCGAGCAGTTCCTGCAGATGACGGGTCAGGACATCTCCTCGATCATGGAGAGCATGCGGGAACCCGCGTTGCGCGCCGCCAAGGTCGACCTCGCGCTGCGCGCGGTGATCGCCGCGGAGGAAATGGCACTCACCGACGACGAGCTGCAGGCCGAGCTCGACGCGATGGCCCCGGAGTTCGGTCAGAGCGGCGCTCAGCTGCGTTCCGCGCTCGAGGAGAACGGGCAGGTTTCGAGCATGCGGATCGACCTTCTGAAACAGCGGGCCATGGACATCCTGGTCGAGTCCGTCACGATCGTCGATTTCGACGGCGCACCCATCGATCGCGCCGATCTGGAAGAACCTCCGGTCGATGAGGCGCTGCAAAGCCCAGCCGACACGGCCGAAGTGAGCGACACTGGAGTCGCCGACAGCGACGGCGGTCCCGACGAAGACGAGAGCGCGGCGGAGCCCGCCGAAGGAGACGAGCAGTGAGCCAGCCGATGTACGCCGGTGATCGCTACCGGGCGCAGAACTACCTCGTGCCCACGGTGGTCGAGCAGACCAACCGCGGCGAGCGGGGATATGACCTCTACTCGAAGCTGCTGAAGGAGAACATCATCTTCCTCGGCACCCCCATCGACGACACGGTCGCGAACCTGGTGTGTGCCCAGCTGCTGCACCTCGAGTCGGAGAATCCCGACAAGGACATCAACATCTACATCAACTCGCCGGGTGGCGACATCAACGCGCTGTTCGCGATCTACGACACGATGTGCTACATCAAGCCCGACATCACGACCATCTGCTATGGCCAGGCCGCCTCGGCAGCAGCAGTCCTGCTCGCGGCGGGTGCACCCGGAAAGCGTCTGGCTCTGCCACACTCTCGCATACTCATCCACCAGCCCTATGCGGGGGCCCAGGGTCAGGTGTCCGATCTCGAGATCGCGTCTCGCGAGATCCAGCGCCTCAAGGACCAGCTCGAGGAGATCCTCGCGCGACACACGGGCCAGACCGTCGAGACGATCAGGCACGACACCGACCGCGACAACATCATGACGGCAGCAGAGGCCAAGGCGTACGGGATCATCGACACGGTCCTCGAGCGTCGGGGCGACGTCGACAACAGCGGTCCCATCACCGCAGTCAACTAACGACGAGGGCCGGCACGAGGGGCTGGCCCCGACGCACGACCGAGGAGGGAAACCAGGTGGCGAAGTTCGGCGAGGGGGGCGAACTCCTCAAGTGCTCGTTCTGTGGCAAGTCGCAGAAGCAGGTCAAAAAGCTCATCGCGGGCCCCGGCGTGTACATCTGCGACGAGTGCATCGACCTGTGCAACGAGATCATCGAAGAGGAGCTGGCCGAGCCCGCCGAGGTCGGTTTCGACGAGCTCCCGCGCCCCGCGGAGATCAATGCCTTCCTGGACGAGTACATCGTCGGCCAGGAGCAGGCCAAGCGCATCTTGTCGGTGGCGGTCTACAACCACTACAAGCGCGTGCAGGTCGGTCCCAAGAACGACGACGGTATCGAGCTCGCGAAGAGCAACATCTTGCTGATCGGCCCCACCGGTTGCGGCAAGACGCTGATGGCCGAGACCCTCGCCAAGATGCTCAACGTGCCCTTCGCCATCGCCGACGCCACTGCCCTCACCGAGGCGGGCTACGTCGGTGAAGACGTCGAGAACATCCTCCTGAAGATCATCCAGGCCGCCGACTTCGACGTGAAGAAGGCCGAGATGGGCATCATCTACATCGACGAGATCGACAAGGTGGCCCGCAAGAGCGAGAACCCGTCCATCACCCGTGACGTGTCGGGTGAGGGGGTGCAGCAGGCGCTGCTCAAGATCCTCGAGGGAACCTCCGCGTCGGTGCCACCCCAGGGCGGCCGCAAGCATCCTCACCAGGAGTTCATCCAGGTCGACACCCGGAACATCTTGTTCATCTGCGGCGGCGCCTTCGCCGGTATCGACGACATCATCCAGTCGCGTGTGGGTACCACCGGTGTGGGCTTCGGCGCCGACATCCGCAGCTCGTCGGATCGCGATCTCAGCGCGCTCTATTCGCAGGTGCAGCCCGAAGACCTCATGAAGTTCGGCTTGATCCCCGAGTTCATCGGGCGACTCCCGGTGATCGGGGCCGTCGGCAATCTCGACAAGCGTGCTCTCGTGCAGATCCTCACCGAACCGAAGAACGCCCTGGTCAAGCAGTACAAGAAGTACTTCGGTTTCGAAGACGTCGAGCTCGAATTCACCGAAGAGGCCCTCGACGCCGCTGCTGAGCTCGCGCTGGCGCGCCAGACCGGCGCCCGCGGGCTGCGGTCGATCCTCGAGGAGTCGCTCCTCGACGTGATGTACGACCTCCCGAGCCGTGATGACGTCCTGCGCTGCGTGATCGACGAGAACGTGGTGCGTCACCGGGCCCAGCCCCGTCTCGTCCTGCGCGGCGAGAGCGGCCGGGCTGCATCCTGACCCAATACAGCACCACTGAAGTGACGCTCGACAGGGCACTCGCGTATCTCGACCGTCACATCAATCGGGCGGTGACGCGCGAGAAGATCGACGACTCGGCGCTCGACAACATGCGGGCGCTGGCGCGGGCGATCGGTGACCCGCAGCAGGACATGGCGGTGATCCAGGTCACCGGCACGAACGGCAAGGGCTCGACGTCGACCATGATCAGCAGCCTGTTGGGCGCACTGGGTCTCACGGTCGGCACCTACGGCTCGCCCCACGTCTCGTCGATCACCGAGCGGATCCAACGCAACGGCGAACCCATCGATCCCGCCGAGCTCGCCGAGATCGTTGCCGTGCTCGAAGCGGTGGAGCCCTCGTTGGGATTCAGACCCTCTTGGTTCGAGCTCATGACTGCAGCCGCCTACCGCTACTTCGCCGACAGCGCTGTCGACGTGGCGGTCGTCGAGGTCGGGATGCTCGGCCGGTTCGACGCCACGAGCATCGTGGATCCTCGCGTCGCGGTGGTCACGAATGTCGGCTACGACCACACCGACGGGCGCGAGGGTTGGCGTCGGGCCATCGCATGGGAGAAGGCGGGCATCATCAAGCCGGGTACGGTGCTGTGTCTCGGCGAGACCGAACCCGAGCTCGAGGAGGTCTTCATCGCCGAAGGCCCTGCTGAGATCCTGCGGCGGGGCACCGACTTCGACTGCGTCGAGAACCTGCTCGCGGTCGGTGGACGTGCGGTCACGCTGCGCACGCCCACGGCGCTCTACGAGGACGTGTTCGTCTCGCTGCACGGACCCCATCAGGGTGACAACGCGGCGATCGCGCTCGCGGCCGCGGAGGCCTTCGTGGGTACCGCGCTGTCCGACGAGGTCGTCACCGAGGGCTTTGCGAACGTACGGATTCCGGCACGGTTCGAGGTGCTCGGGTACGACCCGCTCGTGATCGTCGACGGTGCCCACAACCCCGATGGGGCCGAGGCAGCCGCCACGACCCTCGATGACGGTTTCTCGGTCAGCGGTCGACGGATTCTCGTGGTCGGGATGATGGAGGAGAAGGACGCGGCCTGGATGCTCGAGTCGCTGGGTGCCGGTGCTGCCGATCTGCTGATCTGTACCCAGGCGTCGACGCCACGGGCCATGGATGCCGGCGCGCTCGCCGAGGTTGCCCGCGAGGAGGGCCACGAGGCGGAGGTCATCGCCGACCCTGCTGCAGCGCTCGATCGTGCTCTCGCCATCGCCGCCCCCGAAGACCTCGTGTTCGGCACCGGCTCGCTCTATGTCGTCGGCGCGATCCGCGACGCGTGGATCGCTCGCCACGGCGCGTCGCGATGAGCGTGATCGCGTCCAGGACCGGTCGTCTTTCGCGGGGCTGACCACTACCCTCCGAGCCCATGAGCACCCGCACTCTCGTCCTCTGCAAGCCTGATGCCGTCGAGCGTGGCCTCGTCGGGGCGATCATCGCTCGGTTCGAGGCCAAAGGCCTTTCGATCGGTGCCCTGCGCATGCTGACGATCGACGAGTCGCTGGCGGCGCGGCACTACGCCGAGCACGTTGGCAAGCCCTTCTACGGCGATCTCGTAGCGTTCATCGGTCGTTCGCCGTCGGTGGCGATGGTCATCGAGGGTCCAGAGAACACCTGGGAGATCGTTCGGACCATGATGGGGGCGACCAACGCGGCGCAGGCGGCGCCTGGCACTATTCGTGGTGACCTGAGCGCGCAGTTCACCGAGAACCTGGTGCACGGATCGGACTCAGCGGCGTCGGCCGAGCGCGAGATCGCCATCTTCTTCGGGTGACCCCGGCTTCGTGGCGCGCTGGTCCGACTCGGCACGGGCGTCTCCGGTGCGCGTGCCCGCTCCGAGCGCGGTGCGCGCTTCGAGTGGTCGCGGCGTGGGGCCTTCGGGCTTCGCGACCAGGCCATACATTGCGAAATCGTGACGGTGGCCTACACTTTGCGGCGGAGTAGGGGCCCGGCC
>JAHECR010000055.1 GCA_024641655.1 Acidimicrobiaceae bacterium | reverse complement strand
ACCCACAGGAGAGGGTGATCGGTCGGTCTTGAGGCGCGGTTCGCCCTGCCCGGGCACGAGAAGGTCAGGGCACGAGAAGTTCACGAGAAGGTGACGATTGCGCGACGAACCGTCGTCGCCGGGAACTCACACGTGTCGACGCTCGCCACAGCACTGTTCGGCGTCCCGACTGCGTCCGGGCGCACCGCCGTCCAGGAATCGAGCCACCATGACCATCCACCTCACCGGCTTTGCGCTCTTCGCCGGCCTCGTCGCGACGCTGGTCCTGTACGTCGGGTACCTACTGCCTTGAGGTCGGTGCGGTGAAGTCGCTGCAGTGAAGTCGTTGCAGTGAAGTCGTTGCAGTGACGTCGTTGCAGTGACGTCGTTGCAGTGAGGTCGGGCTACTACACCTCGCGGGCGTACGAGAGCAGCCACTCGAGGCACTGGACGAGATCGACGGGGTCGTCGAGGGCCGGCCGCACCCGATCGAGATCGGCGACGGCCGCCCGCAGCGCCGTGACACGAGACAGGAGCGCCTCGTAGTCGGCGCGCCCGACGATGCACTGGTGCGGCTCGAGCCCCGCAGCAGTTGCGAGCTTGCGGGCCACGTGCGCCGCCTGTCGACAGCCCTGGCGACAGTATCGGCGCGGTCGGCCGCCGCCGTTGGGCTGCACGAGTGCGCTGCCACACCACGCACACCAGGCTGCGGGCTCCCCTTCCACGCGCCGATTCTAGGATCCGTATCGGGCACAATGGATCGATGACCAGCGCGTTGGCCCAGACGACGACCGGCGGAGCCGAGACGCTCGAGGACCTCGATGCATCGATCCTGCAAAGTCTCCCCGCGGACATCCGCAGTCAGATCGAGGACGGAGCGATCGACAGACTCCCCCAGGACGTCGTGGAGTCCCTCCCCGCAAGCGTGCAGGATCGCATTCCCGACGGCCTGGTGGCCGCCGCCGGCGACAACGCGTTGTTGACGCTGGTACTGCTCGCTGCCGGAATCCTCGGTGCGCTCGGCTTCTTGTACGGCGTGACGAAGAGCGCGTTCAAGGCCGCGGCGTTCTTTGCCGTCGTCAGCGCCGGGGCCTGGTATTGGCTCGTGGTGCGCTGAGGAGCGCTGCTCCCCCGTCCTGCTCCCCCATGGGTGTCGTGACGCCCGTTGACGAACAGGTGTTCGATTGGCTACGGTGCACCCGTGCAGCTTCTCGACGCACCCCGCCAACGGACGTTGTTCGATGCGCTTCCCACTGCAGTGACTCCCCTGCGCCCGGATCGGTTCGCCCTCGACGCCGAGTGCTGGGTCGAGCTCCAGCGGAGCTGGGTCGAGGGTGCCGACGCATTGCTCGACGCCGCGGTGCACGCGCTCCCCTGGCAGTCGGGGCGACGGCCGATGTACGACCGAATGGTCGACGTGCCCCGGCTCACCGCGTTCCTGCCGGTGCATGCGCCGGTCTTCCCCCCGCCGGTGCGGGCCATGGCTGCCGCGTTGTCGACGCGCTACGCCGTGGACTTCGACACTGTGGGCGCCAACTTCTACCGCAGTGGTTCGGACTCGGTCGCGTGGCATCGCGACGGAGTTGGCCGACTCCGGCGCCACCCCCTCATCGCCATCGTCTCCCTCGGCGGACCCCGTCGGTTCGCGCTGCGAGCGCTCGGTGGCGGGGCATCGACGGGCTTCACGCTCGGGAGCGGCGACCTGCTGGTCATGGGCGGCGCCACCCAACACCGATGGGAGCACACGGTTCCGAAAGTGGCCGTCGCGGCTCCACGGGTGTCGCTGAGCTTCCGCCATGGTCACGGATCCGGCCTCGACTTGGGCCGCGCGGAGTGAGCCGATCGGCCCCAGCTGTGCCGTCGAAGCGGGCCAGCGCTGCATTCGGTCCCTGCGGCCCATTTTCGGGGTGCGGCCCATGCCGATCGAGGGCCCAGGAGCGACCTGATGCCACATCCTGAACCCTTGACCCTCACCCATCTCGGTGTCACCGAGATCATCGTCCCTCTGGCGCCGGCGCGTTCATCGAGGCTGACCTTCAGCGCCGAGACGGTGACCTGGGGCGTGCACCGGGTCGACCTGGCCTCGGCGGTTGACCTGCGCTACGTGACCCGGTTCGAGTCGACGGCGATGTGGCAGCAGCGTCTCGTGCGTCGGGTGCTCCTCCAGGGACCTGACGCGTCGATCGACATCGCGTTGGGACTCGAGGCCGTCGACCCTGCCGCCGGCGCCACCCAGGTCGAGGCATACCTGGCACTCGTGGATCACCTCCACCACCTCCTCGAACCGCGGCTACGGCTCGATGTGGTCAACCGGCTCCGCCGTGGCGCCACCGTCGAATGCGGACGCCTCAGCCTGAGCACCGACGGCTTGTTGCTGCCCATTGCCGGTCGCCGCAGTCGCACCCTCGTCGCTTGGGAACGTCTGCCGTCGGCGCACTTCGAACGCGACACGGTGCAGATCTTCGCCGACAGCCCGACGGGCTCGGTCCTCGTCGCCGAGCTCTCGATGCTGGCACCGCTTGCGGTCCTGCTGCCGGAACTGCTCGAAGAGGCCATCACCGCGCTGACCTGAGGCCGGACCCGACGCACGACCCGAACAGTCGTGCCGCGCGTCGTCGGTTCCCCGCTGCGCATGTCTTCCCGCAGCGTGCGACCATGAACCGGTGACCACCTTGGATGCAGTCGTCGTCGGCTCGGGGCCCAACGGGCTCGCCGCGGCCATCACTATGGCGGCGGCCGGTCGGTCGGTCCACGTCGTCGAGGGTGCCGATCGCGTCGGCGGTGGTCTACGCACCGACGAGCTGGCGCCGGGCGTGCATCGCGATCACTGTGCAACGGTGTTCCCGTTCGCGGTCGGGTCGCCCTACCTCGCTGCGCTGCCACTGGCCGATCACGGGGTGGAGTGGCTGACGCCGGACATCTCCTTCGCCCATCCACTCGACGGCGGACGCGCCGCGGTCGCGTACCGGTCCATCGATGCAACCGTCGACGGGCTGGGCGTCGACGCGAAACGCTACCGCTCGTTGATCGGGCCGCTCGCGTCCCGATGGGACGATCTCGCCGTCGACGTCCTGGGCCCGGTCGTGCACCTCCCCGACCACCCGCTCCTGCTGGCACGCTTCGGTGTTCGGGGCATGCGGTCGTCTGCCCATCTGCGGAAGCGCTTCTCGACCGACGAAGCCCAGGCGCTCGTGGCCGGCTGTGCCGGTCACAGCGTGTTGCCTCTGCAGAGCCCCGGGACCGCGGCGGTGGCCACCTTGTTCCTCGCCAGCGCACACGCCCGGGGCTGGCCGCTCGTGCGTGGTGGGGCAGGCGTCCTCGCGTCGGGGCTCGAATCGCTCCTGGTGTCGTTGGGTGCCACGGTCGAGACCGGGCGACGCATCAACACGCTCGCCGACCTGCCCCCGGCGAAGGTGGTGGTCTTCGACACCGACCCGGGCCAGGTGTCGGCGATTGCCGGCACCGAGCTCAGCCGCGGTTACCGTCGGATGCTGGGACGGTTCCAGCAGGGTCCCGGCGTGTACAAGGTGGACTTCCTGCTCGACGGTGCGGTGCCGTGGGCCAACGCGGCGGTCGCCGAGGCGGTCACGGTGCACGTCGGGGGATCCTTCGACGAGTGCGCTGCCGCCGAGGCGACCGTTGCCGCCGGCAACCACGCCGACCAGCCGTTCGTGCTCGTCGCCCAACCGGGGGTGCTCGACGCCACCCGCGCACCGACGGGGCACCACCTCGTGTGGGCCTACTGCCACGTGCCCAGCGCCTCGACGCTCGACATGAGTGCGGCAATCGAAAGGCAGATCGAACGCTTCGCCCCCGGCTTCGGTGACCTCGTTGTAGAGCGCTGGGTGACGACCACGCACGGGTTCGAAGGCCTGAACCCGAACCTCGTCGGTGGCGACATCACCGGTGGGGCGAACCATCTTCGCCAGCTGGTCGCTCGCCCACGGGCGCGGCGCCCGTACGCGACGTCGTCGGATCGGTTCTTCCTGTGCAGCGCCTCGACGCCCCCCGGGGGCGGTGTCCATGGCATGTGCGGACACCACGCGGCCCTCGCAGCGCTGCGCGGGCCGCTGGCCTGAGCCGGCCAGCGCGCGGGAGGGCCCGGGGCCCACTAAGGTGCGAGGCGAGCCATCGAGCGGCTGCGGGAGAGATCGGCCTCGTGCCGGCGCCGAAGGAGCAAGGGTCCCCCCGAATCTCTCAGGCACCAGGACCGCAACTGGTCGGCTTTGCTGGAAAGCAGCGTGTTCGCACGCTCACCGACGGTGCAAGACCCTCGTGGTCGAAGCTCTCAGGTTCCGTGACAGTGGGGGACGCCACGATCGTGCGCGTCCGTCTCACCATCTCAGGAGTCCCCCATGGCCGCCCTCTCCTCTTTCGTTCCCCGCCATCTCGGGCCGTCGGCCACGGACCGCCAGACGATGCTCGACGTGCTCGGCGTCGCCGACATCGACGAGCTGGTGGCCCGATCGCTCCCGGCTGGAATTCGCGACGGCCACCTCCTGTCCACACCGGCAGGTCTGAGCGAGACCGCTGCATTGGACGCCCTGGCCGTCATCGCCGGTGAGAATCGGGTGCTGCGCTCGCTGATTGGGCTCGGCTACCACGACACCATCACGCCGCCGGTCATCGCCCGCAACATCCTCGAGAACCCGGCCTGGTACACCGCCTACACCCCCTACCAGCCGGAAATCTCCCAGGGTCGGCTGGAGGCCTTGCTCAACTTCCAGACGATGATCAGCGACCTCACCGGTCGCGAGCTGGCCAACGCGTCGCTTCTGGACGAGCCCACCGCGGCTGCGGAGGCCATGACGCTCCTGCACCGGGTCCACAAGGAAGCGGGCTCGGTGTTCGTCGTCGATGAGGACGCCCTGCCACAGACGATCGCGGTCGTGCAGACCCGTGCGGAACCCCTCGGCATCGAGGTCGTGGTCGCCGATCCGACCGAACCCACTCCCCCGGGTACCTTCGGTGTGCTGTGCCAGTATCCGGGCACCTCGGGTCGGGTGCGGGACCTCGGTCGCGCGATCGCCGCCCACCACGACGCGGGAGTGCTCGTCGCGGTTGCCGCCGATCTCTTGTCGTTGTGCATCCTGGTGCCCCCCGGCGAGATGGACGCAGACGTGGTGGTCGGCTCGGCCCAGCGCTTCGGCGTGCCGCTGGGATTCGGGGGCCCCCATGCCGGCTACATGGCCGTGCGCGAGGAGTACAAGCGGTCGCTGCCCGGGCGTCTGGTCGGGGTGTCGGTCGATTCCAACGGCGAGCGCGCCCTGCGATTGGCGCTGCAGACCCGCGAACAGCACATTCGTCGCGAGAAGGCCACCAGCAACATCTGCACGGCCCAGGTGTTGCTCGCGGTCATGGCCGGCGCCTACGCCGTGTACCACGGGCCTGAGGGGCTGCGTTCCATTGCGCAGCGGGTGCATGACCTGGCTGATCTGCTCGCCTCCGCTTTGCGTTCGGGTGGGCTGCGGATCGTGCACGACACCTGGTTCGACACGCTCCTCGTGGAAGTGCCCGGTCGCGCCCGGGAGGTCCTGGTCGCGGCCGTGCGTGACGGAATCAACCTTCGCGTCGTCGACGACGATCACGTCGCGGTCAGCCTCGACGAGACGTCCGACGAACCCCTCCTCGGACGGGTCCTGCGGGCGTTCGGGATCGAGCCCGACGCCGCCCCTGACACGGTCGCAGAGTCCTTGCCGTCGGACCTCAGGCGGACCTCGCTGTTCTGCACCCATCCGGTGTTCCACCAGCATCGCTCCGAGACCGAGATGTTGCGCTACCTGCGCCGTCTCTCCGATCGCGACCTGGCGCTCGATCGCACCATGATCCCCCTGGGCTCGTGCACGATGAAGCTGAACGCGACCGCGGAGATGATGCCCGTCAGTTGGCCGGAGCTGGCCCGGATGCATCCGTTCGTTCCTGCCGATCAGCGAGCCGGGTACCGGCGCCTCATCGGCGACCTCGAGCGCTGGCTCGCCGACATCACCGGCTACGACGCCGTGAGCCTGCAACCCAACGCAGGCTCCCAGGGCGAGTTCGCCGGCCTGCTCGCCATCCGGGCGTATCACCGCAGCCGGGGTGACACCGACCGAACGGTCTGTCTGATCCCGTCGTCGGCGCACGGGACCAACGCGGCGAGCGCCGCGATGGCCGGGATGACGATCGTCGTGGTCGACTGCGATGCGCACGGCAACGTCGACCTCGACGACCTGGCGGCGAAATGCGAGGCCCATCGCGCCCAGCTGAGTGCGCTGATGGTCACCTACCCCTCGACCCACGGCGTGTTCGAGGAGCGCATAACCGAGATCTGCGATCTCGTGCATCGCAACGGCGGGCAGGTGTACCTCGACGGAGCGAACCTCAATGCCATGGTCGGTCTCGCCCGCCCTGGCGCATTCGGCGCCGACGTGTCTCACCTGAACCTGCACAAGACGTTCTGCATCCCCCACGGTGGGGGCGGTCCCGGCGTCGGCCCGGTTGGGGTGCGGTCGCACCTCGCGCCGTTCCTGCCGAACCATCCCCTCGTCGACGACGCCGGTCCCGACACCGGCGTGGGCCCCATCAGCGGCGCTCCCTGGGGATCGGCCGGGATCCTCGCCATTTCGTGGATGTACCTCTCGATGATGGGGCCCGATGGTGTCACCGAAGCGACCACGACCGCGATCTTGAACGCCAACTACGTCGCGCAGAGGCTCCAGGAGCACTTCCCCGTGCTCTACCGAGGCGCGCACGGTCTCGTCGCCCACGAGTGCATCATCGATCTGCGCGAGATCACCCGTACGACCGGGGTCACCGTCGACGACGTCGCGAAGCGACTCATGGACTACGGCTTCCACGCGCCGACCATGTCGTTCCCCGTCGCAGGCACGTTGATGATCGAGCCGACGGAGTCGGAGTCGCTCGCAGAGCTCGACCGGTTCTGTGACGCCATGGTGGCAATCGCCGCGGAGATCGAGGAGATCGCCCAGGGTGCGGCCGCCGTCGAAGCGAGCGCGCTGCGTCACGCGCCCCACACGGCTCGTGTCGTCACCGCCGATGCGTGGGATCGCGCCTACTCGCGGTCGTTCGCGGCCTTCCCCTTGGCGGGAATGGGTCCCGACAAGTACTGGCCCCCGGTCGGTCGGATCGACGGGGCCCACGGGGACCGGAACCTCGTCTGTTCCTGCCCTCCGATCGACGAGTATCGAACCTGAGCATTGGCCATACTGGGCAGGTGACCAATCGCAACGTCCTCGGTACCGACCTCGAACCGTGCGGGGTCGACCCGCTCACCGGCTTCTACCGCGACGGATCCTGTGTCACGGGGCCTCAGGACATCGGGAGCCACACGATCTGTGCCGTGGTGACCCGGGAGTTCCTCGAGCACCAGCGCAGCATCGGCAACGACCTCAGCACACCGATGCCGGCGTATCAGTTCCCGGGTCTCAACCCCGGAGACCGGTGGTGCGTCACCGCCGCGAACTGGCTGCGCGCCCACCAGGCCGGGGTCGCCGCGCCGGTGGTACTCGCGGCGACCCACGAGCGCGCCACCGACATCGTGGAGCTCGACGTCTTGGCGCAGTACGCCGTGGACGTTCCTGCAGACCTGCGAGATCTCGAGGGCTGACTCCGGGGCTCCGCGTCAGCTGCTCGGGTCAGGAGAACGTGTCGCAGCGATTCGGGTCGCCCGAATCGAACCCCTTGTTGAACCAGTCGACGCGCTGGTCGGCCGATCCATGGGTGAACGATTCGGGATCGACCCGCCCGGTCGTGGCTTCCTGGATCCGGTCATCGCCCACCGCTGCCGCGGCCTGGAGCGCCTCGCTCACGTCGTCTCGAGTGATCTTGATTCCGTTGGGATCACCCACGTCACCGTCGGTCCAGACGGAGTTTGCCCACACGCCGGCGAAGCAGTCGGCTTGGAGCTCCTGGCGCACGCTAAGCGCGTTCTGATCGTCGGGTCGTTGGGCCATCTGCGAACGCACCTGTTCGCTGACACCGAGGACGTTCTGGACGTGATGGCCGATCTCGTGCGCGATCACGTAGGCCTGGGCGAAGTCGCCCGCGGCCCCGAACCGTGTCGAGAGCTCATCCCAGAACGACAGGTCGATGTAGATCCTCTCGTCGAGACTGCAGTAGAAGGGGCCGGTCGCCGAAGAGCCCGTTCCACAGCCGGTGGGCGTGGCACCGCTGAAGAGCACGAGCTTGGCGTCACGGTACGGGACGTTGCTCGCGGCGAAGAGGTCGGCCCAGAAAGCCTGGGCGTTGTCGAGCACGACGCTGGCAAGTTCGGCCTCGTCGCGATTGGGGTCCGTCGCCGGGTCGAGGGGTGCGGCCCCGGTCCCGCCGGCCGTTCCCGGGTCGAGCTGGGTGAGACCGCCGAGATCGAAACCGCTGCCGGGCAGCCCGGAGCCCCCGCTCAGCACCGTGAACAAGAGCGTGACGACGACGGCGATCAGGCCGCCGGCTCCGCCCAGGGCTCCCAGGGGGATGCCGGTCCGACCCCGCCCCGATGGAGCCCCCCGGCGGTCCTCGATGTTGCGGCTCAGCGTGCGAGGTCGCTTGAACTCCACCGGCGTCAACTCCTTCGCAGTCCCCTGGATCGATCGGCGTGGCAGACCCTACCGGACCGGGTCGTCCACCCGACAGCGATGCTCAGCGGACCAACGCCTGTTGCTCACAGGGCCGGGAGCGCCTTGGCGCCGACCGGTACGCTGCCGCTGTGGAGCACTATGACCTCGTCATCGTCGGTACCGGCTCGGGCAACAGCATCATCACGCCCGACTTCGACGACTGGAAGATCGCGATCGTCGAGAAGGGCGTGTTCGGCGGGACGTGCCTCAATCGCGGTTGCATCCCCTCGAAGATGTTCGTGTACGCCGCAGACGTCGTGGTGCAGGCGCGCGAAGCGGCAGCCCTCGGCCTCGATCTGACCGTGGACGGGGTCCGTTGGCCCGACATCGTCGAGCGGGTGTTCTCCAGGATCGATCCGATCGCGCAGGGTGGGGAGGACTACCGCGAGGGCCTCGACCATGTCACCGTGTACCGCGGCCATGCCCGGTTCACCGGGCCGAAGACCTTGTCGATCGGTACGGAGGAGATCACCGGAAAGCACATCGTGGTGGCGACCGGTGCCACACCGTTCATCCCCCACGTGAATGGTCTCGAACACGCGGGCTACCTCACTTCGGACACCATCATGCGGTTGCCGGAGGTGCCGCGGCGCCTCGCCGTGATCGGCGGGGGCTACATCGCCTCGGAGATGGCACACGTCTTCGAGGCGATGGGCGCCGAGGTCACGATGCTCGTGCGTGGGGCTCGACTGCTCCGCGAAGAAGACGAGGAGCTGAGTGCTCGCTTCACCGAGGTCTTCTCCCGAAGGTGCCGCGTCGAGCTGGGCGCGTCGGTCGACTCCGTGCACCGCAGCGACGGCGAGCTCTGCATCGAGTACAGCGTCGGCGGGGACCGACGGGAGCTTCGCGCCGACGAGGTCCTCGTTGCCACAGGGCGCACCCCGACGACCGAGAGCCTCGACGTCTTCAAGGCCGGGATCGAGTACCACGAGGGTTACATCACGACCGATGAATACCTGCGCACGAACGTGCCGGGTGTCTGGGCGCTCGGCGACGTGACCAATCCGGCGCAGCTCAAGCACACGGCCAACGCCGAGGCTCGTACGGTCGCGCACAACATCGCCCACCCCGAGGCGCTGCGCGCGGTCGATCTGTGGCCGACCCCTCATGCCGTCTTCTCCAACCCTCAAGTTGCCAGCGTGGGTTGTACCGAACAGGAGCTGCGCGGCGACGAACGCCCCTACCTCGTGGGACGTTGCGACCATGGAGCCACCGCGTACGGCTGGGCCATGGAGGACACCACGGGCTTCTGCAAGGTGCTCGTTGACCCCGAGACCCGGCTGGTCCTCGGCGCCCACATCATCGGACCGCAGGCGGCGACGCTCATCCACCAGCTGATCCAGGGCATGAAGTTCGGCCAGACAGCCGAGGAGCTGGCGCGTGGATTCCTGTATGTGCACCCGGCGATGAGTGAGGTGGTCGAGAACGCGCTGCTCGACGTCAGTCGGTGATGCCGAGCGCGTCCCGTGCGGTCGCGAGCGCCCACCGGTAGTCGGGCTTGCCGTTGGCACCGCGGGCGATGCGTGGCACGACGATGTAGTGCTTCGGGGCCTTGTAGGGCGCGAGGTGCGTCCGCAGCGCACTGGTGAGGGCCGGCTCGTCGAGCTCGGCACCGGGAGCGAGCTCGAGGAGCGCTGCGATGGCCTGCCCCCACCGCTCGTCGGGCACCCCGACGACGTTCGTGTCCACCACGTCGTCGAGCAGCTTCAGGGCCTCCTCCACCTCTTCGGGGTAGACTTTCTCGCCGCCGGTGTTGATGACCACCGAGCCGCGCCCGAGGAGGACGATCGTGCCATCGGCTTCCACGGTGGCCCAGTCCCCGGGGATCGAATACCGCTGCCCGTCGATCTCCGGGAACGTCTCGGCGGATTTCATCGGGTCTTTGTAGTAGCCGACCGGTAACGCCCCACCGAGCGCGAGGCGGCCCCGCTCGCCCGAGCCCGGGACCACCTCACGCCCGTCCTCGGTGAGGACCTTGGTATTCGCGCCCAGTTCGAACCGGGCGGTCGACGCGTTCGCAGCGTCGCCTTCGAGCTTGCGGGCGAATCCGGTCCCCTCCGACGAGCCCACGGTGTCGAGCAGCTTCATCGACGGGTGATGGCTCAACAGCGCGGCTTTCACCGGCGCGCTCCACATCACCCCGGAGGACATGATGATGAACAACGAGGACAGGTCGTAGGGGCGGCCGGCCTGTGCTGCGGCCTCGAGCTCGGCGATCATCGGACGGGAGAAGGCGTCACCGACGATGGTGAGGTGGGTGGCCCGTCGTCGCTCGACCGTTCGCCAGAGGTCGGCAGCGTCGAAGCTGTGTCCCTCGAGGGTGATCACACATCCGCCCTGGAGGTAGGTGGCGAGCGAGGGGATCCCCGAGGTGCCGTGCATGAGGGGCGCGGCAGCGAGCTGACGGGTGACGAAGCCCCGCTCGCGGATCTCGTGCACGCGGTCCAGTACGTCGCTGATCGTCTCGGGGACCGGCATTCGCATCGCCTTGTACACCGGTGTCATGCTCGACGCGATGATGGCGGAGTGCGGCCACATGACACCCTTCGGGCTGCCGGTGGTCCCGCCGGTGAACAACAGCCAGAGGTCCTCTGGCGAACGATCGATACGTGTCGCCGGCTCGTGGCCGGCGATCAGCTCGTCGTAGGCAACCGCGAAGTCCGGCACGTCGGCGGGCTCGTCGACTTGGATGAACAACTTCACCGCGGGCAGCTCGGTGTGGATCTGCTCGAAACGGTCGCGCAACGCCGCTGGATAGAACACGGCGACGGCGTCGGCCTCCGCGAGCAGGTCCCGCAGCTCGGTGGCGGTGTAGCGGTAATTCACGTTGAACGGCCAGGCCCGCTCCTTCATGACCGCAAACTGGGCTTCTCCGTACTCGTTGCCGTTGTAGAGGGCGAGCCCCACGTTGTGACCGGCGCCGATCCCCGCAGCGCGCAGCGCGGAGGCGAGTCGTGCCGCTCGGTCGTCGAACTGGCCCCACGAGCGGACGACGTCGCCGCAGATCACCGCGTCGGCTTCGGGGATCTCGTCGGCGATCGCCTCCCACCCCGATGCCAGGTTGATCGACATGTCACGTCCTCCGCCGGGTACGCGGCGTTGCTGGGTGCACCGGCTCTGGTGGTGCAGCGGCTTGTCTCGGGTTCACCGGCTTTCGTGGCGCACCTGTTTCGTGAACCGCCTGCGAGCCTACAACGGAGTCGGCGTCCTGACGCCCGGGCCGGCCGGCCACGACGCCGCGCCGCGGGGAGCGACCCCAACGCTCCCGCGTGCACCTATCCTCGACCAGGTGAGCAGCAGCTGGGGCACCGCGTTCAGAGTCCACACCTACGGTGAGTCCCACGGTGGCGGCGTCGGCGTGGTCGTCGACGGTTGCCCGCCTCGCCTGGCGATCGACGTCTCCGAGGTGCAAGCCGACCTCGATCGTCGCCGCCCGGGCCAGAGCCGTCTGGTCACCCAGCGCGACGAAACCGACACCGTCGAGATCCTCAGCGGGGTGTTCGAGGGCCGGACGCTCGGAACCTCGATCGGGATGCTGGTGCGAAACAAGGACGCGCGCTCCTCGGCCTACGACCACCTCGAGCACGTCTATCGACCGTCGCACGCCGACTACACCACGCAGGCCAAGTACGGCATCCGCAATCACCAGGGCGGGGGCCGTGCGAGTGCCCGAGAGACGATCGGGCGCGTCGCCGCAGGTGCCATCGCCCGCAAGCTCCTGGCGCAGGTCGCGGGTATCGAGGTGCTGGCCTGGGTGAGCAGGATCCACCGCATCGACGCGCACGTCGACGTCGACAGCGTCAGCCTCGAGCAGGTCGAGGCTGACCCGACCCGCTGCCCGGTGCCCGAGGCCGCGACGGCCATGACCCGGGCCATCGAGAACGCTCGGCGTGCGGGCGACAGTCTCGGTGGCATCGTCGAGTGCGTCATCCGCAACGCGCCTCCGGGTCTGGGTGACCCGGTGTTCGACAAGCTCGACGCGCAGCTTGCGGCGGCGATGTTGAGCATCCCCGCCACGAAGGGTTTCGAGATAGGTAGCGGCTTCGCGTCGACCACCATGACCGGGCTCGAGCACAACGACCCCTTCGTCCCCGGACCCAACGGACGGCCCCGAACCACGACGAACCACTCCGGTGGCGTGCAGGGTGGGATCTCCAACGGTGAAGCGATCGTGTTCCGTGTGGCCTTCAAGCCGACCGCGACGATCGCGTCGGAGCAGCAGACCGTCGACACCAGCGGACAGGCGACGACGCTGGCGGCCAAGGGCCGCCATGATCCGTGTGTGTTGCCACGTGCGGTACCGATCGTCGAGGCCATGGCCTGCCTCACCGTTGCTGATGCCTGGCTGCGTCAACGCCAGGTCGACGTGCTGCCGCCGGCCTAGTTTCTCGCCCGCTCGGGAACTTTTCGACCCCGATCGGGCGTTTCCCCTGCGATGTTCCCCCACCCTGGCCACTGCCCTGCGCGCCCGACTGTCGAGCGCCCGAGGTTCGAGCGCCCGACTGTCAGGCGCCCTACCGGCGCACGCCTGGCCGCCGCGCTCGTTGGCCTCATGGTCGCGTCGGGTTGCGGTCGCTCGGCAACCACCGACCTCGGTGGAGTCGCGCCGACGCAAAGCCCATCAGCGCCATCGGCGTCGGCACAACCGTCGTCGCCACCGGCGCCCGCGCCACGACCCGGTGACGACCAGAACGACGAGGCGGCGCCAACCGGCCCCAACGAATTGCCGAAGGTGACGGTGCGCGACGTGGCCACCGGCGAAGAGGTGGCGCTCGATTCGTTTGCGCCCAGCGAACGGCCGCTGCTGTTGTGGCTTTGGGCTCCCCATTGACCGGTCTGCCGGGCCGAAGCGCCCAGCGTCGAGCAGTTCGCTCGACTCCATGTAGACCAGGTCACCGTCATCGGGCTCGGCACCCAGGACACCTTCGAGCAGGCCCAGGACTTCCGGGAGACCTACGGCACGACGAGCTTCACCATGGTGTGGGATGGGAGCTTCGAATCATGGCGCCAGCTGGGCGCGTTCTCCCAGCCCGCCGGCTTCCTCCTGACTGCCGACGGAACCCTTGAGGCGCGGTGGCAGGGAGCGATCCCCGAGGAGACCGTGCTCGAACAGATCGCGTCGCTGGGGTAGCAGCGGCCGGTCAGCGACCCACGAACGGGAGGCCGGCGACCTGGCCGCTGATCGCGTCGCCGCGAACGACGACCTCGACGGCGTCGCCTACCGACAGCGCCGGCGGGAGGAACGCCAATGCGATCGCTCGCTCGAGCATGGGCGAGAAGTTCCCGCTGGTCACTTCGCCGACCGTTGTACCCCCGACACGGACCTCGCAGCCGGCCCGAGCCGGTCGGCGTCCCTCGAGCAGCAGCCCGTGAAGGAGCCGCTGGGGACCTGCGGCGCGCTCGGCCTCGAGCGCGGCGCGCCCTCGGAAGTCCCCCTTGTCCCAGCGCACGACCCACGCGAGACCGGCCTGGAGTGGGGTGATCCCGGGACCGAGCTCGTGGCCGTGCAGGGGTAATCCCGCTTCCAGCCTCAGGGTGTCCCGGGCGCCCAAGCCTGCAGGTTCGATGCCGACGCCCAACAGGGCCCGCCACACCGAGGGCGCGGCCGCCGCGGGAACGGCGATCTCGACGCCGTCCTCGCCGGTGTAGCCGGTGCCAGCGACGACCACGTCGAGACCCGGCTCCCAGGTGACCGTGGCGACACCGAAGCGGGGTACGGCTGCGGCTGCTGCGCACAGCGTCCCGAGCCGCGCTCGGGCTTGCGGGCCCTGGACGGCGAGTACCGCACGCGAAGAGGTGACGTCATCGGAACGGCAGTCCGGATCGGCGCCGAGTGCCTCGGCGACGCGTCGCGTGTTCGAGGCGTTGGGCATCACATCGAAGCGTTCTGCCTCGACCCACCAGACGATGATGTCGTCGAGCACCGACCCGTCATCGTCGAGTAGGTGGGTGTACTGCGCGCGCCCCACCTCGATACGACGGAGGTCGTTGGTGAACGCCGCCTGGAGCCGATCGAACGCTGCGCTCCCCTCGACTCGGAGAGTGCCGAGGTGCGAGACGTCGAACACCACCGCCGACGATCGGCACGTGCGATGCTCGTGGAGGGTGCCGGCCTCGTACGACAGCGGCATGTCCCACCCGCCGAAGGGCACCATGCGAGCGCCGAGGGCGCGATGGTCGGCGTCGAGCGGTGAGTGGCGCAGCGAGTCCGACAAGGTCAGCTGTTGACGACGCGCGACACGACCGCAGCCGGCGCGGCGTCGGCGCTGGGACGGATCTCCACGATCGCCGCGTCGATCTCGTCCTTGACGCCCCCGAGCGGCAAGATGTTGAGCACGCCCTGCCCCGACTGCAGCAGGTCGATGATCTCGGCCCCGCTGCGGACCAGAACCGATCGGTTTCCGCTGATGACGAGGTTCACCGTGGCGATGTCCTCGCCGAGGTTGTCGCGCAGATAGGTGAACACCTCTCGGACCGACTCGAGCTTGATGCCTGCGTCGAGGAGGTTCTTGATGACCTTCAACTCGAGCAGGTCGCGGTACGAGTAGAGCCGGCGGCTGCCGCTTCCTGTCGCGGCGGCCAACGACGGACGGACGAGATCAGTGCGAGCCCAGTAGTCGAGTTGCCGGTACGTGATACCGACGATCTCGGCGGTGCGCTTCCCACTGAATGACTGCTCAACCACGTCCGCGGACATTGGTTCTCCTTCTCGAACACCGACGTTGCCCCACCCCCACGAAACCCCCGCACTTCCTGCCCAGAAGTGTCACGCGGGAAATTACGCGGGTGTGACCCCGGGCCAGCGTACAAATCGCCGCGCGCGCCGTCAACGACCCCGCGGAAAACGTTCGCGGGTCAGGCGTCGAAGTCCTCGGGGCTGACGTCGTCGAGGAAGCTGCGGAACTCCTCGAGGAGGTGCTCCTCGTTGCCGTCGTCGTTGGGCACGGTGTAGCCGGCCTTGGTCAACACGGCGTCTTCGACGAAGATGGCCGTGCCGGTGCGCACCGCGAGCGCGATGGCGTCGCTGGGTCGGCTCGACACCGATCGAGGCCCGCTGCCGGACTCGAACTCGATCTCTGCGTAGAAGGTTTTGTCCTCGACCTTGGTGACGACCACCCGGCTGATGCGCACGGCGAGGACGTCAAGGACCGACTTGAACAGGTCGTGGGTCATCGGGCGAGGGGTCTCGACATGGTCGAGGGCGAGGGCGATGGCCGTCGCTTCGGGTCCTCCGATGAAGATCGGTAGCAGCCGACCGGCCGGACCCGTCTCCCGCAGCAACACAATGGGCGCGGAGCTCGGAAGCTCCACCCGTACGCCGACAAGCTCCATCTCGATCACGTCACTGAACCTACTCGGCGGCGACGGCCCATGCCCTGGGGCACCGGGATCGAGTTTCCTCACTGACGGCGGTGGGTGGGGCCACCCTGCCTGTCTTCCACCGCGCTGCGTGGACTCGGCCCCTCTGACGTGGGGGAACGTCGAGCGCCCTCAATGGATGAGGCGGCGGAGCAACAGGGCCCGAAGCTCGGTGCCGAGGTACACCAGATCCGCACGCGCCCGGTCGGCGGGCTCGCCGCTGAGCCCGACGAGTCGCTGATCGATCAACGTGGCCTCCCGCTCCGCCGCGACCTTGAACGGGCGGAGGTGTCGTGGCTCGAGACCGTGCTCGAGGAGACGGGCGACGAGCTGGGCGGCGAGGAGATCATCGGCGCTGTACACCGGACGGCCGCGTCGGACGATGGGCTGAACGAGTCCGAACTTCTCCATCTCGGTCAGATGGGACGGTGACAGCCCGGCTCGCTCGGTGAGTTCCCGTCCACTCAGCTCGAGGCTCGTGTCGGGTGCGATGGTCGCGTCGATCCGCGGGAGACTCGGTGTCGAATCTTCGGAGTTGTCCTCGGCGAAGACGCCGGTGGCGAGCTGATGGCGGATGACCCGTAGCGGCAGGAAGTGGTCGCGCTGCTGGCGCAAGACCCATTCGAGCTGCTCGATGTCTCGGTCGCGGTAGCGCCGGTAGCCCGAACCGGCGCGCTCGGGCGAAACCAGCCCCCGGCTCTCGAGGAAACGGACCTTGGAGATCGTGAGGTCGGGGAACTCGCCCTGGAGCAGTTCCACGACTTCCCCGATGGAGCGGTGGGCGCGGCCCGTCACTCCGCGACGCCACTGAAGAAGACGAGCTTGAACTTCCCGATCTGCAGGACGTCGCCGTCGTGCAGATCGGTTTCGTCGTCGAGCGGCGTCTGGTTGAGGTAGGTCCCGTTGAGGGACCCGACGTCGCGTACGACGGTGCGGTGGCCGTCGAAGGTCACTTCTGCGTGGCGCCGTGACACGGTGATGTCGTCGAAGAACATGGTGCTCTCCGGGTGGCGACCCAGCGTTGCCGTGCCGATGTCGAGCAGGTAACGCGAACCGGCTTTGGGCCCGCGGCTGACCAGGAACCCGACCTGTTCGGGCGGCGCCGCTTGGGTCGGGTTGACCGGCATCACCAGGGTCTCGGTGGGCACGTCGAGCAGTTCCGAGAGGTTCGCCCCGCACGACGAGCAGAAATTCGCGTGCATCGCGTTCTCGTGGCCGCAGCGCTTGCAGGCGTTCTCGGCAGCCATCGGGTCAGCCCTCGATGAGGGCCGTGTAGGCCGCAGCGTCGAGGAGGGCGTCGAGCTCGGTGGTGTCGGCGACCTCGATCACGCAGATCCAGCCATCGCCGTAGGGGTCGTCGTTGACGAGCTCGGGGTTGTCCTCGAGCGCGTCGTTCACCTCGACGACCGTGCCGGCGAGCGGGGCGAAGATGTCCGACACCGACTTGGTCGATTCGACCTCGCTGAAAGTGGCGCCGGATGCGACGACCGCACCGACGTCGGGCAGCCCGACGAACACCACGCCGCCGAGCTCCTTCTGGGCATAGTCGGTGATGCCGACGACGACGCGTTGGCCATCGACGCGCACCCACTCGTGGTCACTCGAGTAGCGCAGATCCTCGGGCACGTTCATTCTGCGCACGATACCGGATCGCACTGACGCGCATACCGGATCGCACTGACGCGCATACCGGATCGCACTGACGCGCATACGGGACTGCACTGACTCGCATACGGGACTGCACTGACGCGCCAGCTGATGGCGCCGACGCGCCAACCGGAACGATCTCAGGAAGGCTCGTTGCCCGACGGCCGGGCCCGGCCCGACGCGAGCGCTTCGGCGGCGAGGGGGACGTAGCCCGCTGCGGCGTAATAGTGCAGCACCAGCGAGGGAAGGCCGATCGTCCACGCGAGGACGTTCGCCGTCGATGACCAGGAGAGGTTGGCGTGTGAGGCCAGGAAGAGCGGGAATGCGAACATGAGGCCGAACGTGGAGGTCTTGCCCCACCAGGTCACGTCGATGCGACGAGCTCCGAGAGCGCCGAGCACGAGCGCTGCGATGGACACGGCAACCTCGCGGGCCAAGGTGGCGACGGCGAACCATGTCGGCACCGAGCCGTCGATGATCATCGACACGATCGCAACCAGGAACAGGAGGCGGTCTGCGGTCGGGTCGAGGATCTTGCCGATCTCGGAGACTTGGTCGAAGCGACGCGCGATCCACCCGTCGACCCAGTCGGTCGCCCCGAGCGCTGCGAGGAGAAGCGCCGCCGCGGTGCGGTCGTCGCGTCCGAGGAGGAGCCAGACGAACACCGGGATGAGCGCGAGGCGGATCAGCGAGATGAGGTTCGGCCAGGTTGCGAGGTCGTCGCGCAGCCGCGCGATGGCACCGGAGGTCGTCGTCACGCTCGCCACTGTACGAACTCGCGCCCGCACCTGCAGGGCTGCGAGAATGCACGCAGCGGTTCTGCACCCACGAGTAGGGCCACGAGCAGGAGGAGCAGGGCCATGGCGACGGTCTTCACCAGGATCATCGACGGCGATCTACCGGGGCACTTCCTGTGGCGTGACGACATGTGCGTCGCGTTCTTGTCGATCAACCCGATTCGTCCCGGTCACGCGCTCGTGGTCCCCCGTGCCGAGGTCGATCACTGGGTCGACCTTCCCGTCGACACCGTGACCCACCTCATGGGGGTCGCCCACGCGGTGGCGCGGGCGCAGCAGGAGGTCTTCTCCCCCGCCCGGGTCGGTCAGATGATCGCGGGCTTCGAGGTCCCCCACGTCCATGTCCACACCATCCCGATCTGGGGCATGGGCGACATGGACTTCACCAATGCCGCGGCAACGGTCGATCACGGAGAGCTGGCGCGCTTGGCCGCCCGGCTGCGCGAGGCCCTCTCGACCGCGGGACACGGCGCCGTGAGCGACGCCTGACCGGCCGGTTCAGCTGGAGACGGGTTCGAGCCCGAGGCGCTCGACCTCGCTCGGCAGCGCGAACACCTGGATGTCACTGTCACGGTCGCCGTAGACCTGCACGAACTTGGCCCGCGACTGCACAGCGTTGCGGAAGTCCAGCAAATTGAGGCTGTCCCATCCGGGCACAGCGGTGCGGTCGAACACGATCCAGTTGCTCCCTTCGGTCGCGTCGACACCCACCTGCGGGTCGTACACCGTCGGCGTCGCCAGGGTGTACAGACCGATGCGTTCACTCAGCAGCGGCAGGATCGTCGGCGCGGCGCGCACGACCCCGTCGTCGGGTATGAGCTCGACGGCCTCGAGCCTGGCGGCATCGACCAGGTCCCGGCGGCCCCACGACCACGGCTCGGCGTAGGGCGACGCGACGGAGTCGGCCACGAAGAACACACTCGCCGTGAGCAGGAGCGCGGTCACGACACGACGATCGACGTTGACCCGCTGGACCACCACGCGGCCGGTCTTGGCCATGGCGAACACGAGTGCGATGAACACGAACGCGGTGATCGGCACGGTCTGCCCGGCCTCGACCAGCTCCCCCTGGGGCACCGCAGCCACGAGGTAGAGGGCGTACAGGGGCACAGCCGGAAGGAGATGGCGCGGCGCCACGACCGGCAGGAAGAGCACGGGAGCGAAGAGGCGGACGAGGGTGGCGAAGTTCCCCTGCGAGAAGAGCTCCCGCGTGAAGAGCAGCGGATGGCTTG
>JAHECR010000054.1 GCA_024641655.1 Acidimicrobiaceae bacterium | reverse complement strand
CGGCGCCTCGCTGACGCGGCTCGCGGAGATGCTCGACATCCCCGTCGCCACGTCGCTCAACGGCAAGGACGTGATCCCGGGGACCCATCGGCTGAGCGTCGGCGTGGTCGGTACCTACTCCCGCGCCTGCGCGAACCTCGTCGTGGGGGAGGCCGATCTGGTCTGTTTCGTCGGGACGAGCACCGGCGGCATGACGACGCATTTCTGGCAGGTGCCCGAGCTGAGCCGCCGTAGCATCCACATCGACATCGACCCCGAGGCGATGGGACGCAACTATGTGTCGCAGGTCATGGTCCAAGGCGACGCTCGTGTCGTCCTCGACCGGCTGGTGGAGCTCGCGGGGCAGGTCACGATCCCACCCAGGAGCGGCTGGGCCGATCGAGCCGCCGGCCACGTTGCCGCCTGGCGCGACGAGTTCGCGGGTCTGCTCCACTCGGACGCGGTTCCCGTGCGACCCGAACGGATCTGCCAAGAGCTCACCGACCACGTGCCCGACGACGCGATCGTCGTCGTGGACACCGGCCACGGGGGCATGTGGATGGGGGCGATGTTCGACGTGCGAACCCCGGCGCAGTCCTACCTCCGGAGCGCCGGCCACCTCGGATGGGCGTTCCCCGCGGCCCTCGGCGCGAAGTGCGGCGCTCCCGATCGCCCCGTGGTCTGCTTCACCGGCGACTCGGGGTTCTGGTACCACGTGGCCGACATCGAGACGGCGGTGCGTTGGAACATCGCCACGGTGACCATCGTGAACAACAACTCCTCGGGAAACCAGTCCAAACGGGGCTTCGACCGCGTCTACGGCGGCCGCCAGACCGAACGCGCCGAGAGGGAGCTGTGGCACTTCACCCGCACCGACTTCGCCGCACTCGCCGAGCAGATCGGCGCCCTCGGAATTCGTGTGGACCACCCTGGGGCATTGCGCGGTGCCATCGAGCGCGGCCTCGCTTCGGGCCGACCCACCGTGATCGATGTGGTCACCGACATCGAGGCGCTCGCTCCGCTCGCGGTGATCGGCACCTGAGCGGCGCGTCTCGACGCCGTGTCCCCTCCGGCGGTGCTAGACCGGGGTCGTGGAATTCACCGCCAACTACCCGCTGCATCACCCGGTCTACAGCGACGAGATCCTCAGCCCCGGCTACGTGGCCGACTTCGCCACGCTGTCCGAGGCGGCGGGGTTCTTCGCGATCTCGCTGACCGAACACCCAGCTCCCTCCGCACGCTGGCGTGGCGCCGGGGGTCATGACGCGCTCGACGTGTTCACCATGCTCGGGTACTGCGCTGCCCTGACGTCCACGATCAGGCTGATGCCCTACGTCATGGTCCCGGCGTTCCGTAGCGCCGTCATGGGCGCCAAGCAGATCGCGACCCTCGACGTGCTCTCCGGCGGGCGCACGATCATCCCTGTCGGCACGGGGTACCTGCGCACCGAGGGCGATGCCATGGCGATGGACTTCGACCGGCGCAACGAGATGCTCGACGAGGCGGTGCGGATCTGGAAGCAGGTGTGGGCGGGTGAGCCCGTCGCGATCGCCGGGGACTTCGTGACCGCGCAGGAGATCGTCGTGCGCCCGGTACCGACCCAACGGCCCCACCCACCGCTGTGGGTCGGCGGCAACAGCCGGCGTGCTCGACAGCGAGTCGCCGAGTACGGGGTCGGGTGGACGCCGATTCTCGGCGGTGAAGTCCTCGCTCGGACGACGCGCACCGCCCCGTTGTCGGAGATCAGCGACCTCGCCGCAGCCGTCGGTGACCTCCACCGCCGCCTCGAGACTGCCGGGCGCGACCCCCACGAGGTGGCGGTGCAGATCCAAGGCGGCGGTGGCCGTCTGCTGACCGGCGACCTCGCGATCGAGCCGTATCTCGACTGGCTGGGAGCACTCGAAGAAGCCGGGGTGACCCACCTGATCGTCGAGATCCCCCCGCAGAGCGGCCAGGCCGGACGCGAGGCCATTGAGCGCTACGGCGAGGAGATCATCAGTCGGTTGTCGAAGTGACTCGAGCCTGCGGGGCGTCCCGAGCCGATGATCAGGTGCCCTGAGCACCAACGTTTGCAGCGTTGTCGACGACCCCTCCGAACGCCGTCGGTCAGGGCACTAGAGTGCGCGTGGATATCGCGTCGACACAGGAGCAGCCATGGAGTTCATCGAATACGAGGTCACCGACGGCGTGGCGGTCATCACGCTCGATCGCGCCGACAAGGCCAATGCACAACACCGGCCGCTACTGATCGAGCTCGACGACTGTTGGCAGCGCGCCGCCGCCGATGACGAAGTTCGCGTCATCCTGCTGCAGGCCAACGGGCGCCACTTCTCCGCCGGACACGACTTGTCGGGCGGGCTACGGACCTACGAAGACCAGTCACGGCCCCGGACGCTCACCGACACCTACACCGCCGAGGCCAAGTACTTCTTCGGTTACTCGATGAGCTGGCGCAACGTCCCCAAGCCTTCGATCGCTGCCGTTCAGGGGAAGTGTGTCGCTGCGGGACTGATGTTGTGCTGGCCGTGTGACCTCATCATTGCAGCCGACAACGCGGAGTTCTCCGATCCCACGGCGCGGATGGGTCTCGCCGGAATCGAGTACATGGCCCATGCGTGGGAGTTCGGGCCTCGCAAAGCGAAGGAGCTCCTGTTCCGCAGCCGCGCCATCGATGCGCACGAAGCGATGGCGCTCGGCATGGTCAACAAGGTCGTCCCGCTGGAGGAACTGCGCACCGAGGCGATGGAGTGGGCGAAGGACATCGCGACGCTCGATCCGATGATGACCCGGATACTGAAGCGGGGCATCAACGCCACCCTCGACGCCCAGGGTTTCTCGACCTCGCTCGCGCACGGCTTCGACATGCACGAGCTCGCGCACGGCATCCAGTGGTCGGTCGCTGCGGTCGATCCCGGTGCCCGCCCGGCCAACATGCTCGAACACATGCGCAAGACGAACGCCGCGATCGCGTCGGATCAGTCTGCGGGGAAGTCGGCCTGAAGCCGGCGACAGGGGGCCGGTCTGGCGGACCTGACCAGCTAGGCTGTAACCAGCTGACCCGTTGCTGGGTCGGATTCGCACCCGAAGGAGCCTGCGCGCCCTCGGACCAAGCCCCGCTCGCCCGACGTCCCCCGAGGCAACGTGACCGTCACAGACCCCTCCGCCACCAAGCCTGCAACGAAGCCCGCTTCGTTGAGACCGGTGCTCGACGTCATTCCGGCGGAGTGCTACGACAACCCCACGTGGCGGGGACTGGTCTATGTCGTACGGGACCTCGTGGTCTACGCGTTGATCGTCACCGGTTTGATCCTCACCGATCGCCTCTACTTCGTCGTGCCGCTGTGGCTCCTCGCAGGTTTGTCGGTCGGAGGCCTCTTCGTCGTCGGCCACGACGCGGCACACCAGGCACTCTTCAAGAGCAAGCGCCTCAACGATCTCGTGGGCCGCATGGCCATGCTGCCTTCGCTGCACGTATTCGAGGCGTGGGTCCTCGGTCACAACCGGATCCACCACGGACACACGGTCAAGGCCGGCTTCGACTTCGTGTGGCACCCCGTCACCGCCGAGGAATACGCCGCAATGTCGCGGTGGGGTCGTCTCCTGCACCGCATCGAGTGGTCGCCGTTGGGCTACGGCCTCTACTACGGGCGGCAGGTGTGGTGGAACAAAATGATGCACTTCACCCCGCCGCCGCGCTACGCCGCAGCAATCAAGCGTGACGCTCGCGTCATGAAGGCCATCACCGGCACGATCGCCATCGGGTTGCTCGTCCTCGGCTGGGTGCAGTACGGCAGTGCGCTCGGCGCCTTCTGGATGCTCTTCAAGGTGGCCCTCGTTCCCTTTGCGCTGTTCTGCTACGTCATCGGCCTCGTCGTGCACATCCATCACATCGATCGCGACATCGTCTGGTACCGCCGCAGCGAATGGACCAAGTTCGCCGGGCAGGTCGAGGGGACGACCATTCTGCATGCGCCCTACGGCCTCGACTTCTTCCTGCACTGGATCCTCGAGCACTCACCCCATCACGTGGACATGCGCATTCCGATGTACCACCTGAAGGCGGCCGGCAAGGCCATGAGCGAGCACTTCCCGGTGCGCGAGCGCAAGCTTCGCCTGCGCGACGTCCTCGCCAACACCCGCGCCTGCAAGGTGTACGACTTCGACGGACACCACTGGATGACCTACCGCGAAGCCGCCGCGTCACTCGCAGCGGGTCAGGTCGCCTGACCCGGTCAGGCAGCAGTCTGCAGCCGCCGGCCAGGGGTGCCGGAGCCTTCACGATGGGGTCACCCGGCGCGATCGACCGGCACCGGGTAGCGTGCAGCATCGCATCGGCACGCGCAGGAGGACCAATGTCGGAGATATCGCAGACCAGTCCGTCACAGTTGACGCCGCCGTCGGAAGCGCTCCAGGCGCAGTTCCGAGACCGGTACATCGATCCACGTCATGGCACCCACGCCCCGACCACCGGCACGCCGGCTCGGCGCTCGGGCTCGGTCCGACGGACGACCACGGTCGACTCGATCCGGCCCGGCGGGGTGGGTGAGCGATTCCTCCTCGTCGGCCGCGGTCGAGATCTGGTGACCCACGGCGACGGCACCGCCGAGACGGCCATGGATGCACGTATGGACGTCGAGTTGGCCTACGAAGGCGGGGCCATCGTGAAGTCGATCACGACCACGCCATCGGTTGCCAGCGTCGATGCCCTCGTGGGCAAGCGCGCCACGACGGGCTTCCGCGCCGTGATCGACGACGCGACCGCCGCCGATCGCGGCGAGTTGATCTATCTGATGCTGGAGGAGATCCCCGTCTCCACCCTCGTGTCCGGGTACTCGGTCGGCCATGCGATCCGACGAGGCGACGCCGACGCCGAGACCCTCCAGAAGCTCCGCAATCCCGGGCCGCCGATCCATGGGCGCGACGATTGCGCCGGATTCCGCGAGGGAAGCGTCATCGACACCAGCGAACCCGGGCGTGGGGCGGCCGTGACCGGACCGGACGCCACCGAGGTGTTGAATCCCGACGATCCAATGGGTTGGCACGAGATCGGTCCACTACCGCTCAACGCCATGCGTCGGTGGCGCCGCCATGACCTGTGGCGCGGCGAGGACGGGTTGCTGCACCTCGACTCGTTCTTCCGCGACAGCCACATGGCACCGGAGGGCCTCGAAACGATCATTCACGAGTACACCGTCGAGGCCACGATCGACCCCGAGACGTTCATCGTCACCGCATGCGAGGCGACCCCGCGGGTGCTGCCCTGGCAGGAGTGTCCCGAGGCCGCGGCAAGCGCCAGGAGCCTCGTGGGGATGAAAGTGGCAACGCTGCGACCACAGTTGCGTCTCGAGATGATCGGTCCGACGACCTGTACCCACCTGCGCGACCAGCTCCGCGAACTCGAGGACGCCGTCCGACTCTCCGCGCTCCTCCCCGAGGCCTGACCGCGACCAATCGGGGCTCCGACACGATCGTCAGCGCCGAAAGCGCCTGCGCTGGCTGTCGCTGTGGGTGGTGCGCACCCACGGCTGGTGCCATTTCGATGCGATGCTCGCGCTCTGCGGCATGGTCGTCTGGGGGGCTGGACCGCGGTGTCGGTGTCCGGGCGCGTGCACCGGATCGATGACCGGCGCGCCGGGCCCCGGTCCTTCGGCGGGGGTTGCGTCCCCGCCGGTGCCCAGGTCTTCGAGTTCGCTGGTCGGGTCGAGCTGGCGCTTCGGCAGGAGGCCGCGTCGACGGAGGAACTCCGCCACCGCCGCAGCTGCGGTGGTGAGGAACAGGAGGCGTCTGATCGTGTGTCGAGTCATGCCGCGAGCATGCGCTGACGCCGCCGCCGGAGCCAGAGGCCAAGGCCCTTCGTTGCGGCCGTGGGAGAGGGGCTAACCTGCCAGCCGCCGAGCGTCGATCAAGGGGGACCGGTTGTGGAGCTCGAGGGGGCAGTCGTCGTGGTCACCGGTGCAACGCGTGGCATCGGCCGGCACGCCGCGCTGCGGTTCGCAGCAGCGGGAGCAAAGGTCGTCGTGACCGGGCGCAGCAGTGTCTCGAGCCCCCACGGGGCGCTCCCCGGGTCCGTGGAGGCGACCGTCGACGAGGTCGAGGCCTCCGGAGGCGAGGTACTCGGCGTCGTCGCCGACCTGAGCGCCGCCGACGGGACACGCGAGGTCGTCGATCGCACGTTGGACCGCTTCGGTCGATGCGACGTCCTGGTCGCAAACGCCGCGCTCATGACTACGTCACCGCTGCTCGAGACGCCCGCGCGGCGCTTCCTGCTCGCCTACCAGGTCAACGTGGTGTCGGTCGTTGAGTTGGTACAGGGTTTCGTCCCGGCGATGCTCGAACGCGGCAGCGGTCGGGTGATCTCGGTCAGCAGTGGCGCAGCGAAGTGGGGTGGCAACCCCAATTTCGCGGTCTACGGATGTTCGAAGGCCGCGCTCGAACGGCTCAACGACGCGTTCCACCTCGAGCTCGGGGGTCGCGGGGTGACGTTCAACACGCTGCGCATCGACGAGACGGTGCCGACGGAAATGTACGAACTTTCCAACCGGCGCGGCGCAGTCGTGCGCCCCGTGGCCCACGCCGCCATGTACAGCCCCGCCCAGACCGCGGAGGCGATGGTCTGGATGGCGACCCAACCCGACTCGTGGAGCGGGAACTGCGTCGGCTTCGGCGATCTCCGCACCATCGGCGTGTTGCCGCCACACGGCGCGCAGCAGTAGCCGCCTACTCGAGGAGGTCGGAGCGGAGCGCTTCGATGGTCGCGACGTCGAGACCGCGTGCGGAGACGAACGCCTCCACGGACCCGTGACGAGCACGCAGGCGATCGAGGAAGCCGAGAATCGCGTCGCCATTGACCGATCGGCGCTCGACGGGGATGGTCGCCAGGAAGGCGGCGAATTCCGGCTCGTGTTGCGCTATCCACGGCGCCGAGCGCTTGCGTGTCTGGGCCGTCAGGACGTAGTCCTCGACGATGACGTCGTCACTCACCCCGAGCAGGTCGAGCAGCATCGCCGCGATCACCCCGGTGCGGTCCTTGCCGGCTGTGCAGTGGAAGACGGCTGCGCCGTCGGCCTCTGCGACCAGGCGCAGAACATCGACGGCGGTGGTGCCGTCGCCCACGAAGTCGACGTAGCCCTCACCGGGCGCCGTGTCGACGGGCTCCTCGCCCGCAGGCAGCGCGTCGACGCGACGGAGGTTCATCGACGCAACGAGTGGCTTGTTGTGCCAACGAGGCCCCGACACAGCCGCAGGCAACCCGCCGTTCTGCCTGATCTCGTCGGGTGCGCGCAGGTCGACGATCGTGGCGAGCCGCAGGCCGTGGAGTCGGTCGACATCGGCCGGCGTCAGTCGATGCAGGGTGTCGGCCCGATACACGCGACCCCATCGGACGGTGCGGCCGTCGCGGGTCTCGTACCCGCCGAGGTCGCGGAAGTTGAAACAGGCCTCGAAGGGAACGAGGCGCTCGTCGAGCGAGATCGGCATGAGGGTCCTCTGCAGGAGCTGGGGAGCGAACGGGACGAGGGGGCCACCGACGGATCAGAGGCGTTGCCCTTCCGCGTAGGTCGCCACGATCTCCCGGTGGTATTTCTCGATGATCGCGGCTCGGCGCACCTTGAGCGTAGGCGTCAGCTCGCCGTTGTCGACCGTGAAGTCGTGGGGCAGGATCGCGAAGTTGCGGATGTGCTCGACACGAGCGAACCGAGGGTTCACCCGGCTACGGATCTGCTCCTCCAAATGTCCGCGCACGATGGGATCGGCGACTCCGGCGACGGCGACGCCACGCGAGGTCGCGAACCGGCCGAGGGCCTCTGGATCGATTGTCAACAGGGCGATCAGGTAGCGCTCGCGGTCACCCACGCAGACGGCCTGGGACACCAAATCCACCGAACGCAACGCCGCCTCGATGTTTCGGGGAGCGATGTTCTTGCCGCCGGAGGTGATGATGATGTCCTTGACCCGCCCGGTGATCCGGAGATACCCGTCGGTGTCGAGCGAACCCAGGTCGCCAGAGCGCAACCAGCCATCATCGAGCGTGCGTGCTGTCGCCTCGGGATCGTGCAGATAGCCCGCGAACACGTTGCGGCCTCGTACGAGGATCTCACCCGCGGCGTCGAGGCGGACCTCAACACCAGGAAGCGGGCGGCCGACCGTCCCGAACCGGGTCGCTCCCGGAAGGTTCGCCGTGGTCGGGCCGGAATCTTCGGACTGTCCGTACAGCTCGATGATCCCCATGCCGAGCGAGGCGAAGAACTCGAGCGTCTCGACGGGGATCGGCGCGGCGGCCGAGATCATGCGCACGGTGCGGTCCATCCCGAGCGCGGCCCGGACCTTCGAGAAGACCAGCTTGTGAGCGATGCGGAACTGGAGCCGCAGGACAGACGGCGTCTCCTCACCCGCGTTTTCCAGCGCGACGACACGGCCGCCGATACGGCGGGCCCAGGTGGTGACCAACGCGCGCAGCCCCGTTGACTCCTCGAGCTTCTCGGCCACCCCCGCAGCCATTCGCTCCCAGACCCGAGGCACGCCGAAGAAGTAGGCGGGTTGCACCTCGATCAGGTAGTCGGTGAGTTTCTCGGGTTCGGGGCAGTAGCTGACGGGGTACCCCGCCATGATCGCAACGTGCATCGATGACATCTGCTCTGCGATGTGCGAGAGCGGGAGGTATGAGAGCGCCGACCCCGACGGGTCACAGCCGGCGACGTCGCCGAGCAACGCGCCCGTCCACCGGAGGTTGTCGTGGGTCAACATCACCGCCTTGGGCGGGCCGGTGGTGCCCGACGTGTAGATGAGGTCGGCCAGATCGTCGGGACCGAGCTGGTCGAGGCGGTGATCGATCTCCGCCTCCGTGACGTGATCCCCGAGCGCGAGGAACGCCTCCCACCCGTGGACGCGGGGATGTTCGGGAGGTGACGTGCCGTCCATCCTCACCGCCGCGGTGAGGCCCGGGAGTTGCTCCCAGACGGCGAGGACCTTGTCGAGTTGCGCGGCATTCTCGACGATGATCACACGCGACTTCGAGTGGCCGACGATGTAGGCGACCTCCTCGGGAGTATCGGTCGCGTAGATGCCCGCTGCCACCGCGCCGATCCGCATCGCGCCGAGCGCGCCCAGGGCCCACTCCGGCCGATTAGCGCCGAGGATCGTCACGACCTCGCCGCGCTCGAGGCCGAGCGCCACGAGCGCACGGGCGACCCGACGGGTTGCGGCGTTGTACTCGCTCCAGGTCGCGGTGCGCCACGTGCCGGTCAATCGGTCGCGGTACGCAGGCAGCGACCCCTCCGTAGCGGCTCGGCGTTCGAGCTCGTGCAGGACGGTGGTGGCGACCATGGTGCACCGAGACTAGGACACATGCGTCCGCGGGGTGCGTGCGCCGGGTGGGAATCGAACCCACACGTCCTCACGGACACAGGGACCTAAACCCTGCGCGTCTGCCAATTCCGCCACCGGCGCCGGTGGATGACGCGCTCAGGCTAGCTGCGCGCCGGTACCCCGGATGCTGGTGGGATGAGATTCCCACGCCTTGGTGTTGGGGCTGGATACCCTTCGGGGACACCGTCCAGCTCCAGGAGTTGCGTTTCCCATGTCAGTCCTCCCTGTGCCCTTCGCCGCCGAGTCCGGTCCTGGCCAAGCGGGGCAATTCGATGTCTACGCCCAACTGCTCAGGAACCGCATCGTGATGCTGGGCACGGACGTGAACGACGACATCGCGAACTTCATCACCGCCCAGCTCTTGTACCTCGAAGGGCAGGATCCCGAGCAGGACATCTGGCTCTACATCAACTCGCCGGGCGGCTCGGTCACCGCCGGCATGGCGATCTACGACACCATGCAGTTCGTGCGGCCCGACGTCGCCACGATCTGCATGGGACTCGGCGCCTCGATGGGTCAGTTCCTGCTCTGCGCCGGGGCGCCGGGGAAGCGGTACGCCCTGCCCCATGCACGAATCATGATGCATCAGCCCTCGGGCGGCGTGCAGGGTCAGGCCTCGGACATCGCGATCCAGGCCGAGCAGCTCGTCTACATCAAGCGCCTGATGGCCGAACGCATCGCGTTCCACACCGGCCAGTCGGTCGAGCAGGTGACCAACGACTCCGAACGTGACCGATGGTTCACCGCCGAACAGGCCCGCGAGTACGGCATCGTCGACAAGGTGATCACCCGGCGCGGCGACGTCTGATCGACCCGCCGGGGCGCCTCAGTCGACGATGTCGAGGGGTGTCGGCGACGGTGTGGGTTCCGGCGGTGGCGCGAACGTGACACCGCAGGTGGCCTCGGCGTACTGCTGAAGTCGGGCCGCTGCCGGCGACACCGTGTCGAAGTCCTCCTGGAAGCCACGGAGCACCTCGGGGCGAGCCCCCGGAGCGGTGGCGACCAGCGTCTCGAGGATCGCACGGTAGACCCGGGCCACGGCGTCCGCATCGGCTGCGACGTCACTCGGGGCGACCGCGCTGATCGTCGCCAACTCCGCAATCGCCGCCTCCACCGAGGTCGGGTCCTGGAGATCGAGGCCGCTCACCGGACTGCGCCGTTGGGCCGCATCGACCATCGCGGCGCAGAATGCCGCCGGGTCATCGGGCTCGGTGCCCGAACAACCCGCGATGACCACCACCCACGCAGCCACGATCGCGGCTGCCCTCCTCCCGAGGGTCACTGGGCCTCGTGGGCCAACGTCCGCAGCGCGGTGATTGCATGCTCGGGACCTTCGGGGTCGCTGAACACCGCGCTCCCGGCCACGAAGACGTTCGCCCCGGCAGCCGTTGCGTCCGAGATGGTGCGGACCGAGATGCCGCCGTCGATCTCGATGTCGACGTCGAGCTCGCGTTCGAGGATCCACCGACGCAGGCGGCGCACCTTGGCCTCCTGTGCAGCGATGTACTTCTGACCGCCAAACCCCGGGTTGACCGACATGATCAGGACCATGTCGACGAGGTGGAGCACGTTGTCGACACTCTCGAGGGGTGTGGCGGGGTTGAGCGTGACCGCCGCCTTGGCGCCGGCCTCGATCACTCCATGCAACGTGCGGTCGAGGTGCCGGGTCGACTCCACATGGATGGTCACGAGTTCACAACCTGCGGCGACGTAGCGGGGCGCGAGGAGGTCGGGGTCGTCGACCATCAAGTGCGCCTCGAACGGCAGCGACACCGCGGCGCGGCACGCAGCGACGACGTCGGGACCGACCGTGAGATTCGGGACGAACGTCCCGTCCATCACGTCCCAGTGGATCCGGTCGGCGGATGCCTTCTCGAGGAGCTGGAGCTCCTCGCCGAGGCGACTGAAATCGGCGGGCAGGATCGATGGGGCGATCTCGATCTGACGGGGCGTTCCGGGCACGGATCTTCCTCGGCTGTTGAAACGGGTGGCGGTCGGCTGCCGGCTTGCGGCCGCAGCTCGCACGCTACTGCCACGGCACGCACAACCGCCGCCGCTCGCGGAACTCGCTCCGCGCCCCGAGGTGCCCGGCTCGGTGGCGTCCACCGTCGGCATCGGACCGTCGCTCCGCGAGACCCCAGGTAGCCTCGGCCTGTGATCGAGCTCGACATCGACGGGGTGGCCAAGGATGGCGAGGGGGTCGGACGCGACCAGCACGGGCGCGTCGTGTTCGTCCGGGGCGCGCTGCCGGGGGAGCGGGTGGTGGTAGCGCTGGAGCAAGAGAAGCGCCGACACGCGAGGGGCGTCGCGGTCGACATCATCGAACCTCATCGCGAGCGCGTGGCCGCCGCGTGCCCTCAGGTGGCGGCCGGCTGCGGCGGCTGTGATCTGCAGCACGCGAGTGGTGCCCTGCAGCGGACGCTCAAGGAGCGCATCGTCGGGGAGGCTTTCGAGCGGATTGGGCGGCTGCCGGACGCGCCGATCCGCTTCGGTGGATCGGTCCCGCGCCTCGCCTACCGGACGACCGTCCGCTGTGCTGTCGAGCTCGGTCGGCCGGCGTTCCGCAAGCGCAACTCCCACGAGCTCGTCTTCGCAGCGCCCTGTTCCACCGCGCACCCGCTGGTGGCTCACATCCTCGCGATGAGCACCTTCCCCCACGCCACCGAGGTCCAGGTACGGGTGGGCGCCCGCACCGGCGAGCAGCTGGTCTCGGTATGGGGGGATCCATCGGGCAGCTCGGTGCCCGATGGGGTCGTCCTGGCATCGATCCAAGACGAGGCGTGGATCCACTAGGAGGTGGCCGGGGCTCGGTGGCGGGTGTCGGGCCCGTCGTTCTTCCAGGCGTCTCCGGAGGGAGCCGAGCTGCTGGTCGAGACGGTGCGGGGCGCGCTCGCCGGCGAGATGGGGGCGGAAACGGTCCTAGCCGATCTCTACTCGGGTGTCGGACTCTTCGCCGGCTCCCTCGCAGCGTCGGGGCGTGTCGTTGCCGTCGAGTCGGCGTCGGCGGCCGTCGCAGACGCTGCGTGGAATCTCCCGCCGCAGATCGAAACAGTACTCTGCGCTGTCGAACGCTGGCCCCCGCAGCGATGCGACGTCATCGTCGCCGACCCGGCGCGTCGGGGGCTGGGGCCGGAGGCGGTCGGGGTGGTCGCTGCCACGGGCGCGTCGACGGTCGTCCTGATCAGCTGCGACGCCGCAGCCGGAGCGCGCGACGTCGCCGACCTCGTCGGCGTCGGCTTCGCCGTCGACTCCGTGACGGTGCTCGATCTGTTCCCGCAGACCGCCCATGTCGAGATCGTGTCGGTGCTGCGCCGCTGAACGTCGTTCCTTGACGAACGCCCTCGACCGCGCCATAGTGACCTGTGTCACATCAACGGATCTGTTCGCTCCCAGCGGACAGGTGGTCTGGTCAGTCCGGTGATGCGACGGCGAAAGGTTGGTGCCCATTGAGCGAACACGACCGATCACCTCCGAGTGGCCACTGACGCGGTGACGCGGCGCAGACCGTCCCCCGATTCCTCTCACCTTTCGAATGCCGATGTGCGTTCGCAGCAGGAAGGCTGGTGTGACTCCTACGCCAAACCACTGTCGCCGGCTCTCGACGCTCAGGCGCCCGCTCCGGCGGGCGCCTGAGCGCGTCGGAGCCGGGTCACGACGCCGGAGTGGCCACGGGGAGCAACGCGCCGGGGTTCATGATCCCGGCCGGGTCGAAGGCGTGTTTGATGCGCCCGAAGACCACGAGTTCCGCCCGGGTCCGGTTGAGGTGCAGGTGAGAAGCCTTCGCTCGTCCGATTCCGTGTTCGGCCGAGATGCTCCCGCCGAGACGGGCGGCGAGGCCGAAGACCGCGGCGTCGACGGCATCGTCGTTTGGCCCTGGGCCCACGACATTGACGTGGATGTTGCCGTCTCCGGCGTGCCCGAACAGGTAGACCGCGGCGTCGGGTGCGATCTCGGCGACGACTCGTCCGACCTCGCTGACGAACGAAGCCAGGGCCTCGTGGGGCACGGTGACGTCGAGCTTGTGGGGCACGCCTAGGCGCGCAATCGCCTCGGTGTGCGCCTCGCGGTACCGCCACAGTGCAGCCCGGCGCAACGCATCGGTTGCGACTGCCACGTGATCGCCTTCGACCAGCGTCCCTGCGGGGCCGGTCATGAATCGCTCGAACACGCCTTCGGGGCCGGCCACTTCGGCGAGGAGGTACGCGGCGTGGGGTGACCCGAGGGGATCGGGCAGTCGATGCTCACGACAGACCAGCTCGACTCCGGGTCGCAAGACGAGCTCGAGCGCACGCAACTCGGTCACCTCCCGCCGAAGCAGGGCGGTCGCATCCATCGCGTCGTCCACACTGGCGAAGCCGAAGAGCGCGACCGCGACTTCCGTGGGCTGGGGAACTAGTCGCAGCCGGACCCGAGTGACGATGCCGAGCGTCCCCTCACTGCCGCAGAACACGCTCGGCAGGTGATAGCCCGTGTTGTCCTTCAGCAGCCCCCGGAGATCCCCCACGATCTCTCCGGCCCCGGTCACCGCCTCGATGCCCACCACCTGCCGGCGGGTGTCGCCGTGGCGCAGCACGTGGAGGCCACCGGCGTTGGTTGCCACCGAGCCGCCGATCGTCGCCGCGTCACGCGCCGCGAAATCGACGCCGTAATCCCAGCCGATGGCGCGTGCTGCATCCTGCACTGCAGCGATGGTCGCACCCCCTTGCGCCGTCAGTTGTCCCGCGGCCTCGTGCACCGCCTCGATACGGGCCATACGGCGCAGCGACACCACAAGCTCACCGTTCATCGGCACGGCGCCGCCCACCAGACCCGTGTTCCCGCCCTGAGGGACAACGGCGACGCCTTCGGAGGCGCACCACCGCAGCACCGCCGCGACCTCATCGGTCGTCGACGGGGTCACCATCGCCGCGGCATGGCCGGTGAACCGACGGGTCCAGTCGGTCTCGACGCCGGCCAGGACATGGGGATCGTCGACGACCGAACGGTCACCGACGAGAGCCCGCAGTGCGCGGAGGTCCATCCGGCGAGGATACCCATGACTGTGGTTGCGCCCCGTCGAGCGCGACCCGGCCTGACACCGACACGTAGACTCGGGCCATGTCCATTGCGCGCATCGACGAGCCGCTCCGGTGACACCCGATCATGCCGAGAGGGTCTATGCGCTCTGCCTGCGCTTCTTCGTCGAGGCGCGCGCGCTCGGGCTGACCGACGTGGTGATCTCCCCAGGATCGCGCAGTGCCCCCCTCGCGATCAGCGCTCGACGTGCCGGGCTGCGTTGCACCGTCCAGATCGATGAACGCGCGGGTGCATTCCATGCGCTCGGGCAGGCCAAGGTCACGGGTCGCCCGAGTCTGCTCGTGTGCAGCTCGGGCACGGCGGGCGCCAACTACCTCCCGGCGGTGATCGAGGCCCATCACGGGCAGGTGCCGATGATCGTCTGCACGGCCGACCGTCCACCCGAGTTGCGGCGCTGGGGTGCAGGCCAGACCGTGGAGCAGATGGACTTCTTCGGCTCGGCCACCCGGTGGCGCTACGAACTGCCGGTCGCGAGCGAGATCGAAGAGTGGCTGGGTCGCAGCGTCGCTCAGCGCGCGCTCGGGGAGGCCACCGGGGCAAGCCCGGGACCGGTGCACCTCAATTGGCCGTTCCGCGAGCCGCTCGAACCACCACCAGGTTTGACGGCTCCGCTTGCCACGCTCACCGCGGCCGTCTCGGGCACCCATGCCGGTAGCGATTCGGGCACCCTGGAGCGCCTTGCGAGCGAGCACGAGCGCGGGGTCATCGTCGTCGGCCCCGGCGACCGCGACCGCGCCGAAGCGGAGGCGATCGTCGCTTTCGGTCGTCGGCACGGCTGGCCGTTGGTCGCCGACCCCTGCGCCCAGATCCGAACGGCGGGACGTGCCGACGATGCGGTGATTACCACCGGTGAGCTGCTCTTGGGTTCACCGGCCTTCGTCGATCGCCTCGAGACCGAGGTGGTGGTACGGGTCGGTCTCGCACCGACATCGAAGGCCTACCGGCAGTGGGTGGAACGCGATCGCCCCCGCTCGCTCGTGCTCGTCGGCCCGGGGACCGAGTGGGCCGACCCGACGCACACCTTCGATCACGTGGTGCATGGCGCGGTGGCACGCGCCTTTGCCGGTGACCCGACCGCGGGCCGAGGAACCACTCCATGGACCAGGCGGTGGCGCGAGGCCGAACATGCCGCGCGTGCCGTGGTCGAGCGCCACATCGCCGACGACGACGGGGAGCTCGGCGTGGCCGGCGCGGTGGCGGAGGTCCTCCCGGACGGGTCGACCCTGGTAGTGAGCAGCTCCATGCCGGTGCGGGACCTCGACCTGGTGCTCGGTTCCGTCTCGCGCCGCATCCGGGTCGTCTGCAACCGCGGTGCGAACGGCATCGACGGCGTGGTGTCGACAGCGACGGGAGCGGCGTCGGTCGCCGATGGTCCGACGGTGTTGCTCATCGGTGATGTCGCAGCGCTGCATGACATCGGAGGACTCGCCGCGGCTGGTCGACTTCGGCCGGACCTCACCATCGTCCTGATCGACAACGACGGAGGCGGGATCTTCTCGTTCCTGCCGATCGCCCGCCATGGAGACGATGTCTGGTTCACGGACCTGTTCACTACGCCCCATGGAACCGACCTCCACCAGGTCGCCGCCGCACTGGGTATCGATACGCGCCGAAGCAGCCGTGGGACCCTCGCCGAGGACCTGACGGCAGCGATCAAAGAGGGGGGTCCGACGCTCCTGCAGGTCGACACCGACGCAATCCGCCACGTCAGCCGCTTCGCAGCCCTGCGTGCCGAGGTGGACCACGTGCTCGCCGAGCGTCCCTGAGGCTTCTGGTGCGCACCCAGATGATTCACGCCGCCGAGGTTCGCCTCCACGTCGGGCGTGAGGGCAGCGGTGCGCCCGTGGTCCTTCTCCACGGCTTCACCGGGACGGGTGCCTCGATGGCCCCGCTGGGGCGTCGACTGGGTGGCGAGACCATCACGGTCGACCTCGTCGGCCACGGGGTCAGCGACGCGCCCTTTGACCTGGCGCAGTACACGATGGGCGCCATGGTGTCGCAGCTGCGGGCCTTGGTCGGCATCGTCGATGTCGGAGCGGTGCACCTCGTCGGATATTCGATGGGTGCCCGTACGGCGCTGTCCTTCGCTGCTGCTCATCCGGACGCGGTGCGCACGTTGACCCTCATCGGGGCCACTCCGGGGATCGCCGACGCCGAGGAGGCCCGGGAGCGGGTCCGCGCCGACGAGGCGCTCGCCGATCGGATCCTCCGCGACGGAGTGCCCGCCTTCGTCGACCACTGGGAGTCGTTGCCGCTGTTCGCGTCACAACGCGGCCTCCCCGAAGAAGAGAGGGCCCGGATCCGTGCGGAGCGTCTGGCCCAACGACCTCATGGTCTCGCGAACCATCTCCGCGGCGCGGGGACTGGCGCGATGCCCTCGCTTTGGACCCGACTCGGCACGGTGCGGACCCCCACGGCGCTCGTCGTCGGGGCCCTCGACCCGAAGTTCAGCACGATCGCCGCAGCCATGGCGGCTCGCATGCCGGACGCCGAGGTCACGGTCGTGGCCGACGCCGGTCACGCCGTCCACCTCGAGGACCCGAGCGCGGTCGCACGCGCCGCGCGTACGCTGCGGGCACGGTTGCGTCGATGACCGTCCTCCACTTCGAGCCGGTGTCGTATCCGGTCGTCGGCGACCTGCGCACCGTGCGCGGGCTGGTCCTGAACCGAACCGGGTTCCGCCTTCGCCTGACCGAGCACGGCCACGCGGGTTTCGGTGAGGTGCTCCCCCTACCCGGTTGGTCCACCCTCACCGTCGAGGCCGCGGCCGCGGCGCTCGCAGTGGTGGCAGCGGCGACCAACCCCTTGCTGGCGTCGGTCGCGGCTCCCCTCGAGGTGCGCAGCGGCATCGACGGTGCGGCCTGGAACCTCCGCGCTGCGCGTGAAGGGTGCTCGTTGGGATCGCTGCTCGGCGCGCGCGTGCCGAGCGTGGAGGTCAACGCCCTCCTCGGCGGCGGCACGCTCCCCGAGCTCGCCGAGGCCGTGCGTGGCGCGATCGCCGAGGGCTACCGAACCCTCAAGGTGAAGCTCGGATTCAGCGACGATTCTGCCCGCCTACAGGTCCTCGCTGAGGAGGTGCCCGACGACGTAGCGGTTCGCCTCGACCCGAACCGGGCGTGGGCGCCTCACCAGGCGCGTGTGCTCTGTGCGAGGGCAGTGTCCGTGCTGGGCGACCGCCTCGAGTACATCGAGGACCCCGTGGCCGATGTCGCGGCCCTCGCCATCTTGCGGGGAGGGCTCGGGGTTCGCCTGGCGGTCGACGAGTTGGCCCGTGGCGCGGCATTGACACGGGTGCTCGACGATCACCTGGCCGACGTCGTCGTCGTCAAGCCGGCGTTGAGCGGGGGGGTCTCCGGGGCCATCGAGCTGGCCCACCGGGCTCGGTCGGTCGGCGCCGGCGTGGTCGTCTCGTCGACCTATGACGGGCCCGACGCGCTGATGACGTGGTGTGCCCTGGCGGCGGCGCTCGGCCCCGACCGGGCGCACGGCCTGGGCACGGCCGGGCGGGTGGACGCGCCCGGGATGCAACGCCTGCTCCCCGTCGACGGGCACATCGAGCTGCCGCGCCCGACGGCGAGGTGAGGCCTTGCCCGGGCCTCAGAGCTCGTGGCGCCGGACTTTGCCGAGGGTCGTGCGCGGGAGGCGGTCCCGCCGCTCGACGCTCTTGGGCAGCGCGTAGCGGGGGAGTGTGTCCCCGAGTTCGTCCCGGATGGCGTCGAGCGCCGGGATCTCGTGGCCCGGTGACACGACCACGATCGCGGTGACTTCTTGGCCCCAGGTGGGATCGGGGCGGCCGATGACCACAGCTTCCTGGACCCATGGCAGCGCGCGCAGCGCGCCCTCGACCGATGCAGGCCAGACCTTTTCGCCACCGGTCACGATCACCTCGGCGAGCCGACCCGTGACCTCGAGCCGCCCACCGGAGTCGATGCTGCCGCCATCACCGGTGCGAAACCAGCCGTCGGGTGTTCTGGGATTCGAGCCGTCGCGGTAGCACCGCAACAGGGTCGGTGACTTGACCTGGAGCTCCCCGTCGACGACGCGCAGTCCGACGTCGGCGAGGGCATAGCCGTCGTAGACGATCCCGCTCCCGGTCTCGGTCATCCCGTAGGTCGCCACGGTGTTGGGCGGCCGGTCGGCGGGAATCGCCGAACCGCCGAGGAGGATGGCGCGGAAGGCGTCGGTATCGATGCGCGCCATGGCCGTCACGACCAACGACACGAGCGTCGCTCCGGATCGAGCCGCTCCCAAGACCGCGTCGGGGTCGAAACCATCGTGGACCACCAGGGCAGTGCCGGAATGCAGCGCCCGCGTGATGACCGAAAGTCCCCCGATGTGGGCAACCGGGAGGCAGGCCAGCCACGTGTCGCGAGTCGGGTCGACGCCCAGCGCCGCCGAGGTGATGCGAGCGGAGGCGGCCACTGCGTCATGGGTGAGCACGACGCCCTTCGGCGATCCCGTCGTGCCGCTGGTCGCTACGACGAGCGCATCTCCGGGTTCGACGTGGCGTCCGTTGCGGGGCACGGCCCCTTGGGGTGAGACGACGACCGAGGCCTCCATTTCGTCGAGCAGCCGCTCGCGCAGCGCAACGGGGAGTCGCTGGTCGATCGGGAGCACTGCATCGCCGTCGTCCCAGGCCCGTCGAAGGGCCTCGACGAAGGCAGGCCCGGCCGGGAGATCGAGGGCGACGAGACGACGGGCCATGACGTCACTCTGGCAGACCACAGCCGCATCGCGTCGGTCCCGCGGGCCGAGCGGGCGTGACCGGCGCCACACTTCGCAAAGCTTGAAATAGTTTGCACCGCGCCGTACACTGACGCCACGCCTCCAGGCGTACCAGTCCTCACAAGGAAGCCCACACCATGCCCTCCGTTCTCGACTCTGCGCTCGACGCCACCTACGCCGCCATCGGTCTCAACGTCCTCGTCCTCGACGAGGCCGCCGGCTACTTCGCCGACAGCCGCAAGCAGGTCGAAGCGCAGCTGGACCTGGCCCGCACGCAGGGTCGCAAGGCACAAGAGCAGATCCAGAAGCAGGCCGAGGGCCTCACGTCGAAGGTCGGCGACGCCCTCCCGTTCAGCCTCGGTGACTTCTCGATGCCTGCCACCGACTGGATGAGCTTCGACCCGCAGTCAATCCTGTCCACCATCAAGATCGAGGACTGGATGCAGCCGGCCAAGGCCCAAGATGCCCTCGCGTCGCTGATGACGAAGACCGTCGAGTTGGCCGAGACCACCTGGACCCACCTTGCCGAGATGGCGCCCGCACCGCTCGACGGGTACCTCGTCGAAAGCGTCCGTTTCGCCCGTGGGATGTTCGACGACGTGGTTGAATCCGCCACCGCCGAGGCCAAGACGATCGAAGCTGTCGTCACCGCCCCCGCAAAGCCCGCTGCCAAGGCCTCG
>JAHECR010000018.1 GCA_024641655.1 Acidimicrobiaceae bacterium | reverse complement strand
GATCATCCCCGGCCAATGGCACGAAGTCGTCCAACACGTCACCGTCAACCCCGGCCACCTCGACATGTGGCTCGACGGCACCAAAGTCCTGTCCCAAGACCGCACCATCTCCAACAACCCCGCCCAAGAACCCGTCGACTGCCTCTTCTTCAGCACCTTCTACGGCGGCAACGACGCATCCTGGGCACCGCCAAGCACCACCGAAATCGACTTCGCCGACTTCGTCGTGTCCACCACCCCCCTCTGAGTCCCCACAACCACGGCCGAGCGCGCACCTGCGCTGGGGCACAGACGACCCAGGTCCCTCAATCGGCGATCACGTCGGCCGATTGGCGGGAGGTGAAGCGGACCGAACGCAAGGGACAGCGCAAGGACGCCCGCACGCCTCACCGACTTCAGGTGGTGCCCATGCTCGCACTGGTCGCGACACTGGCAGTGACGGCGTGGACGGCCGTCCAACAACACGGCGAGCTGCGGATCCTCGACGAGCATCATCGAGCGGCAGCAGAACAGGCGTTCAGCACCGAGGTCGACAACACCACCTCTCAGGTGAACGCCGAGCTCGGTCGGCTGACCGAGCTCATCATCGGCGTTCGGGCCTTCGCGAGCAGCGACGGTCGAGACCTGAGCGATGCCGTCGTGCAGTATCTGCAGGCCTCAGGAGCTGCGGACCGATTCCCCGACCTGCTCGGCGCGCTGGTGATCGACGAGCGGGACCCCGGCGCGCCCCGAACGTCGGAGATCCACTTCTCCGAACCGACGCCGGCGGCCGAGGGCCACCGCAGCATCATGGGCGATCCACGACCCGATCTCGGCGCCCTCACCGCCCTCCTCGACGACTCGCCGCCCGAAGCGACGCCCGGCCTGGTTCGCCTGGCCTGGGACGGCCGCGACGAGGTCGGCATCACCTTCCCCGTCTCGGCACAGCTGATGTCGGGAGCCGACCTCGGCTGGGTCGCGCTGCTTTTCGACACCTCCACTTTCCTCCAGGAGGCCGCGGGACAGCACGCGCTCATCCAGATCTCCTTGTCCAGCGCAGGCTCGGCCGGACCTGCTCCGGGGGCCCCGACGACCGACTTGGCGATCGTGCGCGACCCGTCGACGGGCGCGCTCGCCGGAACCCGGACCGTCGACGTCTTCGGGGTGGCCTATCTCATCTCCGCGAAGACCGGGCCCGGCTTCGTCGAGACCGAACCCCGGGGTCAGCTCGCATTCCTGGTCGCGGCGGGAGCCGCAATTGCCCTTGCGGTGTTCCTCGTCCTGCTCCGCGCGGTGCGGGACCGAACCTCGGCGTTGGCCGCCGCCGCCAACGCACGCGCGGCGGGCGCAGCGATCGACCGCCGCTTCCGCGCCAGCTTCGAGTCCTCCCCCATAGGTATGGCCGAACTCGACGACGAAGGCACCATCGTCTCGCTCAACCAGGCGATGGCCGCGCAGATCGGGCTCGGCCGGGACGAGACGATCGGACTCCCACTGTCGGCGCTGGTCCACGACGCCGATCGGCCGGCCCATGAAGCGCGGATGCGCTCGCTGCTCGACGGCACGCTCGACTCCGCGCAGGCCGAGCACCGCTACCGGCACACCGATGAAGCGGACATCTGGGTCAGCGAGAGCGTGTCGGTGGTCGAAACGTCCCCTTCGGGGCGTCGGGCGCTACTCGTGCAGTCCCAGGACGTCACTGCACACCGGCGAGCAGCCTGGGAGCTCACCCAGCAGGCGCTCCACGACGACCTGACCGGCTTGCCCAACCGGGCCCTCTTCCTGAACCGCCTCAAACACGCGCTGTTGCGCACGCAGCGCGCCGACGAACGACTCGCGGTGATGTTCCTCGACGTCGACCGCTTCAAGATCGTCAACGACAGCCTCGGCCACGAGCGAGGCGACGAGCTCCTGATCGAGATAGCCAAACGCATCGAACACGCCCTGCGAACCGGAGACACGGTGGCGCGCTTCGGCGGCGACGAGTTCGTGATCCTGTGCGAGGCCGTCTCCGGCGAATCCGAGGCGCTCGCGGTTGCGCAGCGCATCCAGGCGGGCTTCGAGGCCCCATTCGTGCTCGGCGGAGCGTCAACCTATGCGTCGGCCAGTATCGGCATCACGCTCAACCTGGGGGCCGAGGACACCGCGGACAGCCTGCTCCGCGACGCCGACGCGGCGATGTACCGCGCCAAGGAACACGGGAGGAATCGCACGGAGCTGTTCGACCACTCGATGCGGCACAGCATCGTGGCGAGCATGGAGATCGAGTCGCAGCTTCGTGGCGCGCTCGAAAACGGTGAGATCACCGTGCACTACCAAGCGATCGTTCACCCGCGGTCGTTCAAGCTCGCGGGCTTCGAAGCCCTCATCCGCTGGAACCACCCCGAGAAGGGGCTCCTCGGGCCCGCAGCGTTCCTCGGGGTCGCCGAAGACGCCGGGTTGATCCACCTCATCGACGCCTTCGCCCTGCGCCAGACCTGCCGCCAGATCGCATCTTGGGTTGCGACCTACCCGTGTGCTCGCGACCTGTACGTGGCCACGAACTGGTCGGCGCGGCACCTGGGTCTGTTCGTCCAGCACGTCGAACAGATCCTGGCCGAGACCGGCGTCGATCCTCGCCACCTGGTGATCGAGGTCACGGAAGGTTTCCTGCTCAAGGACACGGACGCCTCCCTCGTGGCCCTCGCGCGGCTCAAGGATCTCGGCGTGCGCATCGCCATCGACGACTTCGGCACCGGCTACAGCTCGCTGTCGTACCTCACCCGCTTCGACGTGGACTTCCTCAAGATCGACCAGTCCTTCGTGTCCAAACTCCCCGAGGACGCAGCATCGGCTGCGGTCATCGGAGCCATCGCCGACATGGCCCGCCGCCTGGGAATCGGGTTGGTGGCAGAGGGCGTCGAGACAGACGAGCAGATCCACATGCTCGCCACCTTGGGCGCACCACGCATGCAGGGGTACCGCTTCGCGAAACCACGTCCCGCCGACGACATCGCGCGACAGCTCGAGGCCCTCGACGAACGTGAGCGGATGCGACGCCTCGAACCCGCCTTCAACTGAACGCGCGCGTCCGGCCCGTCGTCGAGCCTCGGAGCAACGGGATCAGCCGGTCAGCGCGCAGGAGTCGAGCCCGTCGAAGAACCCGTCGCTGAAGCTCGAGATTCGCTCGAATGCTCGCAGGTCGGGGACACGCTGCCCGAACGCGGCCCTCGCAGGCACGAGCAGGACACCGACGATCGCTTCGTCGAGATCACCTGGAGACAAGGTCAGCGCCAGAGCGGCGGGGACGGGCGCCGACGAAGCGGCGTCGAACCAGCGGCGGCTCCATGCCCCGACCATGCAATCGGCCCCGAGGGCGACCAGTGCGACGTCTCTCCCCTCGTCCATCGAGAGCACCATCGCCGTGGCGTACGCGTGCAGAACCAGGTATGACGCGGCGAAGTCGCCGGCGCGGGACCACAGCTCGTCGAGCTCGGCCGCGTAGACCATGTCATCCGCGGGGCAGTAGAAGGCCACCGGCCCGGTATCGGGACCCTGGCCCGCCCCGCGACACGACTGGAGCGCGACCTCGTCCGATGCCACGACGACGAGGCTCTCGGGCAGTCCGGCCACGGGCGCGTCGGCGCCGCCGAGGTCTTCGGCCAAGAGCCCGACATCGTCGATCATCGAAGGCAGGAGCTCCGCGAGCGGCAGGTCACCACCCCCGCCCTGGGCCCAGATCTGCGACAGGTCCGGGGGGTCGTCGAGGTAGCTGACGCAGCCGGCAGCACCCGTGTCGAGCCCGGTGCGAAACGCCCGGAGACGGTCGAACGCCGAGCCGTGCGCGTCCGGCGTCGACTGCGGCAAGGCCGCGGAATCGGCGAACTCCAGGAACCCCGCAACGGCGACATCGAGGTCGGAGGGCGCGAGCACGAGCGGGCCATCGGTGTCGAGCAGAGACGCCGCCCACGCACCAGAGAAACAGTCGGCCTGCAGTTCCATATACACGTCGGGACCGAGCAGGTCGGCGCGTGACTGGATCGCGTGACCGTACTCGTGCGCCAGGACCAAGCCGAGGACGAAGTCGCCGTACTCTGCGTACAGCCTCGGGAAGAGGCCCTCTGCATCCCACGCGATCACGTCGTCGGGAGCGCAGTAGAAGGCGTTGTCCCGGTAGAGCTCCATCGGACCGAACTCGCCGTCACAGGGCGGCCACGTCGAGCGGTCGTCGGGGTCGAACGGGGTCAGGTGGACGACCGGGATGAAGTCCACGCCGAATACGTCCGGGAGGTGACGGGCCCAGAACGCCTCGATGTCGACGATGTAGTCGTCGATGGCCTCGTCGTATGCAAGGGCTGGGCGTGCCGTAGGCGTCGGCGAGGCGGTCGGCGTTGCCGAACTCCCTGCGGGCGTCGGCGTTGCTCCGGGCTCGACGGGACCCGTGGCCGACTGCAGCGTCACCGTCGTCGCGCACGCCGAGGCCGTGATCGCGCAGGCGACGGCGACCGCTGCCGTGCGAACGGCCATGCGGCCCGCACGTGGCGAGCGCGGCGCCGATCGCGACGGGGTTCGTTCCGCAAACACAGCCGAACACTAGTGGCCGGACAGCGCTGGGCGGATGGCGCTCGCTGCCGGTCGGGGTGAGGCAACGGGAACCGCCCGGTAGGGTCACGACGTTGCACCGGTGGTGTCGCGCCACCCAACCTTGCGAAGGAGTCGACCGCATGAGGCTTTTCGGACGAGACAAGCTCCAGATGCCCGATCCCGACCAGGCCTTGCCCGGACGCGAGGAGTCGATGCCAGTTGCGGCGGCGCACTTCGTCCTCGGCACCCCGCTGACCCCGCCGTTTCCCGAGGGAGCGCAGCAGGCGATGTTCGGGCTCGGGTGCTTCTGGGGAGCCGAGCGGGCCTTCTGGCAGTTGCCCGGCGTGATCACCACCGCCGTGGGTTACGCGGCGGGATACACCCCGAATCCGTCGTATCAGGAGGTCTGCTCGGGGCTCACCGGGCACAACGAGGTCGTGCTCGTCGTCTTCGATCCCGAGACCATCAGCTACGAACGCGTTCTCGCAACCTTCTGGGAGAACCACGATCCGACCCAAGGGATGCGGCAGGGCAACGACGTCGGAACCCAGTACCGCAGTGGGGTCTACTGCTTCGACGACACGCAACTGGCCATGGCCGAAGCATCCAGAGCGGCGTTCGCCGGCCGGCTCGTCGATGCGGGTTACGGGGCGATCACCACCGAGATCCTGCCTGCCCCACACTTCTACTATGCCGAGGACTACCACCAGCAGTACCTGGCGAAGAACCCGAACGGGTATTGCGGTCTCGGCGGTACCGGCGTGAGCTGCCCCATCGGCGTGCTCTGACCGCCGCGGTCGCAGCCGAGCGCTGGAGGCACGAGGGAGCGGCGGGACTAACGCGCCACGCGGAACTCGATGCGGCGATTGGCGGCCTTGTCGGCGCTGGTCTTCTCGTCGGGCACCTTCAGCTGGGTCTCCCCGAACCCGATCGCGGTGAGCCGACCGGGATCGACCCCGTGGTCGACGAGGAACGACAGGACCGCGTCGGCACGTTTCTGGCTGAGCTCCAGGTTGAGTGCTTCGTCGCCATCGGTGTCGGTGTGACCCTGGATCTCCACTGCACCGCTGGGGTTGGCGACGAGAATCGCAGCGGCTTGCTCCAGGATCGGGATCGATGCCTGAAGAATGGTGGCGCTGCCGGGTGAGAACTGCACCGGGTCGAGTTCGACCAACCGGTTCAGCTCGATCTCGGTCGCAACCGTGGCCGGGATCTGCACGACGTCGATGACGTGCACGACACCGTTGACCGCATCGAGATCGCGCACCACCACGGTGGCATCGCCCACCTTGAGCGTTCCCTCCACATCGACCCCGACCGTGAGCGTTCCGCCCTGCAGCGTGGCCAACACGTCGGCGCCCTCGAGCTCCGCTGCGCTGCGCGCGCCTTCGACGACGTGGAACCGGAGCACCTCCGCGAGCAGCTCCAGGTCGCTGAGCGCGTTGATCGTCGGCGTGTCGAGCACGGTGAACGCCCCGTCGGACGGCGCGAACACCGTGAAGGAGCCCTCGGGGTCGCCGAGCAGGTCGACCAGCGTCGATGCCCGCAGGAACCCGTCGAACTGGCTCAGTTCCGGGGTGGCGGCAATCACGTCGGCGACCGTACGAACCTCGGAGTCGAGCACCAGGCGGTCATTGATCTGGACACCGATTCCCGTGACGGCCGCGACGATGCGCGTGCGTTCGACCTCGTCGGCGATCCTGCCCTCGAGCGTGAGGCGAGTCCCGGTGAGCTCCGGATCCTCGACGACCTGGAGCTGGTCGTCGACCGCCTCGCGTCCCACGAGTACGGCCGCCGCGGCAACGAGAGCATCGGCGACGGGCTGCACTGGAACGACCCCTGAGAGCACGATGGCGTCGGGGGCGTAGGTCAGCAACGCCTCCGACGGTGTCAGGTCCGGGACCGCGGTCGGCATCGGCGTTGGCAGAAGCTGCGATGTCGGAACAGGGGCGCTGGAGGTGGCACCGGCGGCGTAGGTGGCGCCGGTCGCCTCGTTGCCGGGGTGACGCACCCACGCTAGCAACCCGATCACGACGGCGAGGATCACGAAGACGATGAAGAAGGGCTCACGCCAGTCGCTGCGCATCAGATCACCCGACGGCGTTGCCGGACTGGTCGCCTGGGGTCGCCTCGACGCCACCGTCGAGCACGTCGAGAGCGCGGCCCACCGTGGCGACCTGAGGCGAGATCACCTCACGATGCACATCGACGCCGATCGCCCGCTGTACCCCGTCGAACGAGAAGTGGCTGGCCACGCGGCCGACACGGACCACGATGATGTCCGCGAAGACGGGGGTGGACGTGGTGCCCTCTTCGATCGCGCCGGCGAGACGCCACCAGACGGCGCCGTCGCCGAAGGTCGGATCACCCATCGCCCGCGCCGAGCTGGAGGTGACCTCGGCTGCAGGGTGGCGCTGCACCAGGGCCCGCCGCCAGAGGTCGGCGAAGCAAGGACCGGCATCGTCGCCTCGGAGCAGTGTCAGGTAGTTCTCGATCGCATCGGCGTCAGCGGCAATGACCTGCGCATGCACGATCGCATCGCCCGACGCGTTCGCGAAGCCTCGCACGGCCTTGGGTTGGTTCGCCAGCTCACCCCTGCCGTCGGTCATCGCACCGCAGGGATCGATCCCGGCGACGCCCACCGACTCGCCCTGGGGCCGGAACAGCGGCGACAACGCCGACGTGTCGGGTCGGTCGAATCCGCTCGGGAGGTCGGCCGGCACCAACATCGATGCGTCGATGATGTGCTGGTCGGCGAGAAGGTCACGATCGTCGGTCGGCCAGAAGCGAGCGAACGCCCACCAGCCCACACCCAACAGCACCGCCCAGAACAGGATGCGACCGCTCCAACGCACCCACACGTTGTCGAAGCGGGCGACCAGCATGGGGTCGCTGCCCGTGGCGCCATAATGCGAGATGTGACTGGTCCAGTGACCGCCGTCCCAGTACCGGGCCTCGAAGCGCGCTGTTGGGTCCTGATACCAACCAGGCTCCAGTAACGGCGGCGGTGGATACTGAGGCCTGCCCACGGCCGCCCACACTAGTGCCGACTCGACCGACCTTTGCGTCGTTGCCCGTCTCGTCGGCCTGGCCCCCGTCGGGACCGTGGGCCGCTGGGCCCAACCCCCGGGTCGCTGCGCGGTCCTCGGGGAAGATTCTCGGCCCCAATCTCTCAAGCGGGAGGCCCAGCGGCCGATTGCTGAAGTGAATACAGCTGCTTGCGTCATGTCCGGGAGGTCGAGATGGCACTACCAGCAGGGTGGTATCCCGTCTCGGGTGATCCTGAGGGAACGCAGCGCTACTGGGATGGCGCGTCGTTCACCACCGGGCCCAAGGTCGGCGGCACCCGTGCCCGTCGGCACGGATTCAACCCGGTGGCATCCACGTCGACCTGGCGGTTGGCCGGGCCCATTGCCCGCGCGGTCGCCGGATTCGTCGACGTTTTCGCCCCGCTGGTGATCATGGTCGGACTGGCAAACGCAACAGGGGTCGGCCTCCCCGAGCCCGATGCGCACCAGTGGGCTGCCGAGAGGAACCTACTCATTGCGCTGGGGAGCTGGATCGTCCTGAACCACGTATTGCTCGTCGGCTTGTTCGGGACGTCGCTGGGGAAGATCCTGCTGGGCCTGCGCGTCGTCGACCGTCGCACCCGGACGCAGCCGCCGGGGCTCGCTCGGGCGCTGCTTCGAGAAGTCCTGCTGGTTCCGTGCCTCATCGGTACCGTGGCGTTGTTCGGGTACGGCCGACGCGAAGGGCTCCACGACATCATCGCGGGCACCGCGGTCGTCTACGTCTGAGCACGCACCCCGATCGTCCATGGGCCGATCGTCGCTATCTTGCGCGGCAACGCCTCGTGGCGCGTCCCGGGGCCGACCGCGGCGAGCCCCACTCGCTGCGAGCGAACCCCACCTGACGCTGCGTCACCGGCAATGGCCCCAGGCGCTCATGCAACCCGAGGGGCCCGGATGCGAGGCTTGAAGGCAGAGCGGCCACGCCGACCGGCGATCGCCCGACCGCTCGAGGAAGGCGCACATCATCCCGAGCGCCGAGGAAGGGCGAGTCGATGCGAACCGGCGAACGGGCAAGCCGCACGGGTGTCGCTCCCAGCGAAGCCGCAACCACAATCGAGCCTGTCGCCGACGATCCACTCTATGACCCGGTGTACCTCGCGTTCATCTACGGAACATGGGCGGTCTCGAGCTGGCTGCTGTCACCGACGGCGGGCCTCGTCGTGCTGGTCGTCGCGACAGCGGGACTCACTGCTGCTGCGAGCCTCCACGGCCGAGACCGTGAACCACGCCGGTTCATGACCGACTTCGCGACGATCCTGCTGTTCTGCGCTGCAGCCATCGCTCTCGGCGTCCTCGGCGTGCGGGCGCTGTCGCTGTGGTCCAACGGCGTGATCGGTGTCGCCTTCGCAGCAATCGCCGCCGCCGCCGCGGCGATCGTCGACGCCCGGTAGACGCTGGAGACATTGCCGGTCAGGGCACGAAACGCCGGCCGACTCCGATCAACTCGGTCCCCAGGAGCCGACGATGCAGTCGTGGAACGCTTCGGGGTCGACGATGTAGCCGATGTGACCCAGTGCCTGCTCCTGGCCCGCAGACTCGACGTGGAACGAGCCGTAGCCGAGGATCTCGCCGAAGGCGCTCCGGTGCAAACGTACATCGGTCACGCTCTTCAGCGGCATGCTGTTGACCGTCACCCCCAGGAAACCATCGGTCTCCATGACCCGACGATCGGTGACGTACAGGTGCTGGAACAGCGCCCACTTCAGGACCCGGATCGCGAAGCGCGCCACCATGGCGACGACCAGCAGGTCCGCGATGTCAGTGAGCGAGCGTCCGCTGGCGACTGCCCACCAAGCGAACAGCCCAACCGCCACCAGTCCGGCGGTGTTCCAGCGCTCTCGGCGCACGAGGGGGCGCAGTGCGAGGATCGACAGGACACCGCCGAACAGGAAGAGCGTCTCGAGACCTCGGGCCTGGTGAATCGCGAGGACGACCCGGAGGAACACGACGGCCGAGAGCTGCCACAGCTCGGGGCACACGGCCGCCCAGTGGCGACGGTCTCGGTACAGCACCCGTTCACCGGTGAGCAGGACGTCCTCGTCTGCGAGCGGCAGGAAGAGCCACTGCGCGCCGAGCACCCGTGGTTCCATCACCGGTCGCGCCTCGGTGTCACTCGATCGTACCGAGCTCGGATTCCGCACCGGGGTCAGCCGGAGGCGCCAGTGCCGGCGCGGTCGGGATCGCGGTGGGCAGAGGCGTAGGGGTCGGATTGACAGTGGTGCTGCCCACAGGCGGCACGGTAGGGATGACCACCTCACCGAACTCGTCGGTGACCGGGGTGTCGGCCTCACCGAGCAGAGAGCTCACGAAGGCGCGCGTATCGTCCCATCCGCTCGACAACCAGGTGATGAACTCGCGGCCGTTCGTGCCGGTCCCCTGCGGGTTCGCCGTGATCAGGAACAACATGAAGAGCACGAGCAGCCCGTAGGTCATGTTGCGTCGCATGAGGCCTGCCTTGGAATCGTCGACGATCGAGGACACGATCGTGCCCAGACCCCGCTCGCAAGCCGTGGCCCAGAGTAGCCGGTTCCGGCCCGTGAATGCGCCACCGCGCGTATCGGGCGGGCGCGCACCTCCGCTCGACCTCGGCGATCGCCGGCCCGGGGTCCTGGGAACGGGTCGGCACTATGTCCGCGGGTCGGCAGCTGAACTGGCACGCTGGTGCCCATGATCGGCCTGCAAGGTGAGGACACGAGACGCCACCCGGTTTCGGATCTGTGGCGTCGGCTGCGCATCGCGGCCGTAGTGCTCATCAGCGTGCTCCTCGCCGGAACAGCGGGCTACATGGTCCACGGGCTGTCGCCGCTCGATGCGCTCTATCAGACGGTGATCACCGTTTCGACGGTCGGGTTCCGAGAGGTCGGCGGCGTCGAGGAGGTCGACGCCGGCTACAAGATCTTCACCATGGCGTTGATCATGATCGGCGCCGGCGCAGTGTTGTACACCCTCGGGGTGCTCATCGAGACCCTCCTCGAGGGGCGGCTCACCCAAGAGTTCTGGAGGCGAAGGATGGAACGCGACATCGACGGGCTCGAAGGGCACGTCATCGTGGCCGGCTGGGGCCAGGTCGGGCAGGCGATCGTGACCACCCTCAGCGACGAGGGTGACGACGTCGTCGTCATCGACCGCTCCGACCATCTCGAGATGCCCGACACGCAGCTACGCGTGTTCGGCGACGCGACGGAGGACTCGATCCTCGCGGAGGCGGGCCTCGAACGTGCCCGCGCCCTTGTGGTCGCGCTCGACACGGACGCCGCAAACGTCTACGTCACACTCAGCGGACGTGCGGCCAACCCCGCACTGTTCATCGTGGCCCGAGCAAACGCCCCCGAGGCGGAGGCAAAGTTGTACCGCGCCGGCGCCAATCGGGTCGTGAACCCTCATCGACTCGGCGGCTCGCACATGGCAGCGCTCGTGAGTCAACCCCATGTCACCGATTTCCTCGCGATCACCATGAACGACCGGGAGCTCGCCGTGTCGATCAGCGAGATCAGGGTGCCCGACGGTTCACCGCTCACCCAACGGCCCCTCGCTGACTGTGACCTGGCCGGAACCACCGTCCTCGCCCGCCGGCGGTCGAACGGAACGTTCGAGCACCACCCACCAGCGTCGACCCGATGCGAGGCCAACGATGTCCTGATCGTCTTGGGCACCGACGAGGAGCTGACCGAGATCCGCTCCCGCGTCTCGTAGGCTCGCGGCGATGGACGGGATCTTGTCGGGGCCGCTCGACGTCGACGCCAACCGACAACGTGGGGCCACGGCCACACCGTGCAACGTCACCGTCGGCATGGTCCTGACCCACCGGGCCACGGCCACGACCGGAGCGGTTGTGCGCTACGTGGAGGGGCAACAGATCCTGCTGCGGGACCAGTCGGGCAAGGACCACGCGTTCCGGCCCCAGGACGGAGCGTTTGCACTCGAAGGGCGACCGGTAGCGCTGCGCAAGCTCGTCGCCGAGGCCGGGCCCGCCGAGATGCGGTTCACCGCCTCGGGCTCCATCGACGCCGGTGCCGTGCCGGCGCGGGTGGCGCGCGCCAGTCGTATCTATGTCGAGGGCATCCACGACGCGGAGCTGATCGAGAAGGTGTGGGGTGACGACCTTCGTGTCGAAGGCATCGTCGTCGAACAAATGGACGGCGCCGACGACCTGGCGGTCCTCGTCAGACGGTTCCAGCCAGGCCCTCGTCGACGCCTCGGCGTGCTGCTCGACCACCTGGTCGAGGGCACCAAGGAACAGCGCCTCGCCGCGTCGATCGGGGACCCCGACGTGCTCGTGTGCGGGCACCCCTACATCGACGTCTGGCAAGCGATCCGCCCTTCGGTCGCGGGCATCGAGATGTGGCCCGAGGTCGCGATGGGCACCCCGTGGAAGGAAGGGGTGCTCGCGGCAATCGGCAGCCGTGACAACCCGGGCCTGTTCTGGAAGAAGCTCCTGGGAAGAGTCGAAACCTACAAGGATCTCGAGACTCCGCTCATCACGGCCGTGGAGCGCCTCATCGACTTCGTCGCCGAAGCCTGAGTCGTCGCGCGTCTTCACCTGAGACCCTCCCACCGAGTGTCGCCCCGACACCGTCCCGCTGAGTAGGGTGCGGCGATGGCAACCGAAGACGTGATCGGCATCGAGGTACCCCGGGTCACCGCGTGGCTGCGTGAGCGCGTGGACCTCGAGGGTCCGCTCGACTTCGACCTGGTGGTCCACGGCCGGTCGAACCTCACCTATGTCGTCAACGACCAGGCCGGCCGCAAATGGGTGTTGCGCCGGCCACCACTCGGACATGTGCTGGCCTCGGCCCACGACATGGGCCGCGAACATCGCATCATCGCCGCCCTCCAGGGCAGCGGTGTACCCGTCCCGGGCCTCGTTGGGCACTGTTCCGACGACGCCGTCAACGGCGCTCCGTTCTACGTCATGGCCTTCGTCGAGGGTCACATCATCAAGACCCTCGCGGATGCCGAGCCTTTCACGCCCGAGCAGCGCCGCACCCAGGGCGAGTCGCTCGTCGATGTGCTCGGCACGCTCCACGGCCTCGACCCCGACGCGGTCGGCCTCGGAGATCTCGGCAAGAAGGAGGACTACATCGCCCGCCAGCTGCGGCGGTGGAAGCGTCAAGTCGACGAGGGATCCGATCGTACGCTGCCCCTCTTCACCGAGCTGCACGGCAAACTCGAAGCCCGTATCCCTGTGCAGCAGGGGGCGGGCATCGTGCACGGCGACTACCGCCTCGACAACTGCATGATCGGCCCGGACAACACTGTCGCCGCGGTCCTCGACTGGGAGCTCTGCACCCTCGGCGACGTGCTGGCCGACCTCGGTGGCCTCGTCGTCTGGTGGGGCGACCCCGACAGCGCCGATGAGAACCTCCGCGACGTACCGACGCTGGCGCCGGGCCACCTCACCGAGGCCGAGGTCATCGAGCGTTACGCCGCGTCGAGCTCGCGCGACCTGTCCGACCTCCCCTACTACCTCGCCTTCCAGTTCTGGCGCCTGGCCGCGATCATCGAAGGCGTGCGGGTGCGCTTCGTCGCCGGGGCCATGGGCGGCAAGGACATCGGCGACGAGATGGCCGGCTTCGAAGCAAGGGTCGACGGGCTGCTCGAGGGAGCTCGTCAGCGCTATGGAGACCTCTGACCCGGTGGACGCCTCGCCCCCATCGCAGCGGCTCTCACCATCATGACCGACACGTTCCCCCGCCAACAGGCCCGCACCCGGCGCTTCACCCTGGGCGCGCCGCGAGCGTTCCGGGTCGCACCCGACGAGAGTCGGGTGGTCTTCCTCAGATCGACCGCCGGCGACGACCCGGTCAATCGGCTGTGGGTCCACGAGGTCGAAAGCGGCGCCGTCCGCATGGTCGCCGACCCCCACGAGCTCCTGGGCGACGACGACGAGACGTTGCCGGCCGAGGAACGCGCCCGGCGCGAACGGGCGCGTGAAGCCGGTGGCGGCATCGTGGCCTATGCGACCGATGCCGCGGTGACCGTCGCGGTGTTCTCGCTCGGTGGACGCCTGTACCGAACCGACCTGCTCCGCGGCGAGACCGCCGGGCTGCCATCGCAGGCCGGTGCATTCGACCCCCGGCCCGATCCGTCGGGCACCACGGTGGCCTATGTCGCCGCTGGATCGCTGCACCTGACCGACCTCACCCGTGGCGACCGCTCCCTCGCGATCGCGGACGGACCGACCACGACCTACGGGCTGGCCGAGTTCATCGCTGCCGAGGAGATGCGCCGCGGCCGGGGGTATTGGTGGGCACCCGACGGTGCCTCCCTCCTGGTGAGCCGCGTCGACAGCTCCCACGTCCTCGAGTGGCACATCGCCTCGCCCATCGAACCCGCGACACCGGCCACCACGCACCGCTACCCCGCAGCGGGCACCGAGAACGCACGGGTCCATCTCGCGTTCCACGGACTGGACGGTTCGGTCGTCGACATCGACTGGTCACACGGGGGCACCTGGGAATACCTCGTCGATGCCAGCTGGGCGCCGCGAGCGGCACCGACCTTGCTCGTCGAGAGCCGGGATCAACGCACGATGGCGGTCCTCGAGGTCGCGTCCGATGGTGCGGTCGCGGAACGCTACCGCTGGAGTGACGAGGTGTGGGTCGACGTCGTCGCCGGGGCGGCCCAGTGGATCGGTCAGCGGCTCCTCACCATCGAGGATCGCGGCGCGGCACGGCGACTCGTCCTCGATGGCAAGCCGATCAGCGGCGACGACCTCCAGGTCCGCAGGGTCGTGCAGGCCGACGAGGACGGCATCGTGGCGGTGGTGTCCTTCGACGAGGCCGCGACCGAGCAGCACCTCGTGCATGTCGCGCTCGACGGGACGACGACGCGACTCACCCACGACGCGGGGATCCACGACAGCGAGGTCTCCGGCGAGGTCGCCCTGGTCACCTCCGCAGGCATGGACCACGACGGAACCTCGGTCCGCGTCATCCGCTCGGGCGTCGAGGTGGGCGCGATCGACAACCTCGCCGAGAGTCCGCTCGTGACCGTACGCGCCCGGTTCCATCGCTGCAGCGACCGAGCACTCAACACCGCGGTCCTCTTGCCCAGAGGCGCCGAGCGCGACACCCCCCTGCCCGTGCTGCTCGACCCCTACGGCGGCCCCCACGCGCAACGGGTCGTCCACGCTCGCAGCGCCTACGGCGCGTCCCAGTGGTTCGCCGACCAGGGCTTCGCCGTCGTGATCATCGACGGGCGCGGGACACCCGGGCGAGGGCCTGCGTTCGAGCGAGAGGTGTGGGGCGACCTCGCCACGCCGGTGCTCGACGACCAGGTCGCGGCCCTGCACGCCGTCGCCCACGAGTACCCGGGCATGGATCTGGGCCGGGTCGCGATTCGGGGGTGGTCCTTCGGCGGCTACCTCGCCGCCCTCGCCGTCCTGCGACGCCCCGATGTCTTCCATGCCGCGGTCGCCGGCGCTCCGGTGACCGACTGGCGGCTCTACGACACCCACTACACCGAGCGCTACCTGGGTCATCCCGACGTGTACCCGGAGCACTACGAGCGCACCGACCTCACCGGCGAAGCCGACGAGCTCACGCGCCCGTTGCTGCTCATCCATGGCCTGGCCGACGACAATGTGGTGGCCGCGCACACGCTCCGGCTCTCGCGTTCGCTGCTCGAGGCCGGGCGCCCGCATCGGGTCCTCCCCTTGTCGGGCGTCACCCACATGACGCCGCAGGAAGTCGTCGCGGAGAACCTGCTCCTCTTCCAGCTTGCGTTCCTCCGCGAGGTCCTCGGCCTCGGCGGCAACCCTGACCGATGACCGGCCCCCTCGCAGGCATGCGGGTCATCGAAGGGTCGGCCTTCGTCGCTGCGCCCTCGGGCGGGATGACCCTTGCCCAGCTCGGGGCCGACGTCATCCGCTTCGACACCATCGGGGGCGGGATCGACCACCACCGTTGGCCGATCACTCCCGAGGGCGTCTCGCTGTACTGGGCCGGGCTCAACAAGGGGAAGCGCTCGGTCCAGGTCGACGTGCGGTCCGAGCAGGGACGAGACCTCCTCACCGGCCTCATCTCGGCGCCCGGCGAGGAGGGCGGGCTGTTCCTCACCAACTTCCCTGCCGTCGGCTGGCTCGACTACGAACGGCTGCAGGCCCGCCGGCGTGACCTCGTGATGGTCAACATCGTCGGAAACCATGACGGGACGACCGCCCTCGACTACACGGTGAACGCGGCCGTGGGCTACCCCAGTGCGACCGGACCCGTCGGCTTCGAAGGGGTCATCAACCATGTGATGCCGGGGTGGGACCTCGCGTGTGGTCAGGCCGCCGCGGTCGGCCTCCTGGCAGCCGACCGTCATCGAACCCGCACCGGCGAGGGTCAGCTGGTGCGGCTCGCGCTCAGCGACGTGGCCCTCGCCGCCGTCGCTGCACTCGGCCACGTCGCCGAGGCGCAGATCCTCGGTACCGAGCGGGAGCGGCTCGGAAACGAGCTCTACGGCGCGCTGGGCCGCGACTACTCGACGGCGGACGGCCGAACCGTGATCGCAGTGGCGATCAGTCCCAACCAGTGGCGTGCGCTCATAGAAGCCTGCGGGATCGAAGCCGATATGTCGGCGCTCGCCGCGGCGTCGGGACTCGACCTCGATCGCAGCGAGGGCCACCGCTTCGCGCTGCGGAATCAGATCCACCCCCACATCGAGGCCTGGTGCGCGGCGCGCTCCTTGGCAGAAGTTCGTGCCGCCTGGGACACCCACGGGGTGTGTTGGGGGCCCTACCAGACCTTCCTCCAGCTCGTGAACGACGACCCCCGGGTGTCGACGGCGAACCCGATGTTCGCGGAGGTCGACCAGCCGGGCGTGGGCCGCTACCTCACGCCCGGTTCACCCCTCGAATTCGGTGCGCTCCCGCGCGACGACGTGAGGCCGGCACCCACCCTCGGCCAGCACACCGACGAGGTGCTCCACGAGCTGCTGGGGCTCGATGATCACGAGCTCGCTGCACTCCACGACGCCGGTGTGATCGCCTGAGCGTTCCGGCGAGGCTCAACCCACGCGACGGCGCCGCAGGGGCGGCACGGTCTTGGGTGGCACCTTGCGTTCGGGCAACGATGCGAGCAGCTCGGTCGTCGCTGCAGCGATCGAGGCGACGGCAACCGCAACCGCAGGAGCCGTGGCGGCGCTGACGGTGCCGATGCCACCGACCTTGCGCACGTACTGCAAGGCCGCGGCCTCGATCTCCTCGACGGTTGCGTGAGGTTCGAGCCCGCGCAGGGGGGTGATGTTACGGCACATGCCGCGAGCCTAGGGGGTGACGCCGACGACCTGTAGACGACGCGCTGCACCGCGGCGCCGGGCGACCTCGGCGGTGCGAGGTCGGTACTCCTAGACTCCTGGCACCGACAACGGGGGACTACCCATGGACACCACCGACATCGCCGTCACCCTCGGCGACGACCACGTCGCCGAGGTCGAGATCCGACGGCCGCCGAACAACTTCTTCGACAACGCGCTCGTCGAGGGGCTGGCGGTGACGCTCGAAACCCTCGATGAGGACGACTCGGTGCGCGTCTCGATGTTGTGCTCGCAGGGAAAGCACTTCTGCGCCGGCGCCGACTACGGCGGCGCTGACGGCCCGAGCGATGTCGCCGCGCTCTATCAGAGCGCGGTCAGGATCTTCCGCTGCCGCAAGCCGATCGTGGCTGCGGTGCAGGGCGCCGCGGTGGGCGGCGGGCTCGGTCTCGCCCTCGCCGCCGACTTCCGCATCGCCGCACCCGAGGCCCGGTTCGCGGCGAACTTCGCCAGACTCGGGTTCCATCAGGGCTTCGGGCTCTCGGTCACGCTGCCGGACCTCATCGGCCAACAAGCGGCCCGGGACCTCCTCTTCACCGGCCGACGGGTCAACGGCGACGAAGCAGTGCTCCTCGGCCTCGCCGACCAGCTCGTGGCCCTCGACGACCTCCGGTTCACCGCACACGCGTACGCCGCGGAGATCGCGACCTCGGCACCGCTCGCCGTCGAGTCGATCCGCGAGACGTTGCGACAAGGCCTCGCCGATCGCATCGCGAACGCCGTGGTCCGCGAGAAGGCCGAGCAGGACCGCCTGCGCGCGACCGCCGACTGGAGTGAAGGCGTCGCGGCCGACGCGGCGCGGCGCCGACCGAACTTCACGCGGAGCTGATCACCTCGGCGCCGGCTCGACGTCACCGCTCGCGACCAGGACTCATAGGCTGGGCTGATGGATGAGCTCGTGCTTCAGACCTTTGCCCTCGGCCCACAGTGGCAGACGATCGATCCGTTCCTGTTCTGTGCCCACCACGACGACGCCTACCCCGCCGGCCGCAGCGACCTCGGACCTGCCGCGTCGCTGCAGGGGCGACGCATCGGCATGGACTTCGACGAACGCGACGGCTGGAACATGTACCACGGCAGCGTCGTGCCGGGCTTCCCGCAACACCCCCATCGCGGGTTCGAAACGGTCACCTACGTGCGCAGGGGGATCATCGACCACGCCGACTCGCTCGGCGCAACCGCTCGCTTCGGTCGCGGCGACGTCCAGTGGCTCACCGCCGGAGCAGGCATCCAACACTGCGAGATGTTCCCGCTCCTCGACCGAGAGGCCGACAACCCCCTCGAGCTGTTCCAGATCTGGCTGAACCTGCCCGCCGCGGACAAGATGGTCGACCCGTACTTCACCATGTTCTGGGATGCCTCGATCCCACGCGCGATCCAGACAGACGCCGCCGGCCGATCCGCCACGATAACGGTCATCGCCGGCCGCCTCGCCGACGCGACGCCCCCGCCACCGCCACCGGACTCCTGGGCGTCGAAGCCCCATGCCGACGTCGCGATCTGGCACGTGATCGCCGAGCCGGACGCGCAGGTCACGCTCCCGCCTGCGACCCCGGGCACGATCCGCACGCTGTACGTCTTCGAGGGAGGCGGCGCGACCGTCCGCGACACCGATGGGGACCCCGCAAACGGGCACGCCGTCGAGTGCGACAACGCCGTCGTCGTCGACGGGGAGCGGGGGCTCACGCTCACCGACACGGGGAAGGGGTATGAGATCCTCGTGCTCCAAGGACGCCCGATCGCCGAGCCCGTGGCCCAGTACGGGCCGTTCGTCATGAACACCCGCGCCGAGATCGAGCAAGCCGTCAGCGACTACCAACGCACCCAGTTCGGTGGCTGGCCCTGGCCGGCCCCGGACCCGAACCACGGACCGTCGACCACCCGCTTCGCGGTCCATGCCGACGGTCGGCGCGAGGACGCCCCGGCCGCTCACTGAACGTCGCGGGCGACCCCGCTGGGGCGCTGGTGCGTCACCGCACCGTCAGCGGTGGTCCCACCGGAGCTTGGCATCGGCCATCGCCGCAACCGCACGCACTCGACGATGTTCCCGGTCGCGGAACGGCGAACCCGGTCGAGCCAACACGAGGAAGGCGTCCAGTGCGTCGAGGGACGCGGTGCAGACCGTGGGCGCGACGTCGTCGACCGCGTCCGGAGCGGCGCCGAACGAAGCTCGGATGGAACCGTCGGCGTCGATGACCGCTCCGCCTGCGGAGTGGGTGCGCTGGACCAAGTCCTCGAGCACTGCAGCGACGAAGGCGTCGGAGTCCGCCGTGTCGAGCAGCCCGATGACGTGCTCGAGACCCGACAACCCCGATTCGTGGGCCTCCGAGACGATCTCGCGGATCTCCTCGATCGACACTCCACCGACCGACTCCACCTCGCGGCGTAACAGTTCGACATCGCCCGCACGCTTCAGCGAGACAAGGAATTCATCGATGGCCCGCCCGCGGTCTCGTTCGAGGACGTCGATCGCGAGCACGTCGCCACCGGCGATGCCGATGCGACTCGCGACCGATCCGAGAGCTCCTGGTTCGTCGGGCAGCCACACTCTGAGCGCGCAGTAGTACATGAGGGCGATCGTATGGGGCCGATGTGTCGCTTGTGTGAACGGCGTATGACTTGGGGAAGCATCCGAAGAGGGCAGGCGATCACGCCGTCACTGCGCGTCGGAGCCGCCTCGTCGTCGGTGGCATTGGGTCCGACACCAGGGTGCTCGGTAGTCTGCGGGGGTGTCCGGACTCGAACCACTGGCAGTGACGACCGCACTCGCGCCGCGCGCCCGGTACCTGCCACCCGTCGCGCCGCAGGGGTACCGCGTCGGCGACGACGAGAGCCTCGCTGCGGCACTGCACCGCCTGACCACCGCCCAGTTCACGGTGGCCATCGACGCCCTGGCCGAACCCTGCGACGACGTGCCCGCTGCCGCCGCTCGCGCCCTCGACGCGCTCCACCGGATCGTCGCGGTGCTGGCTCTGGTCCGTTCGGTCATCGGAGACGAGGCCTACCGCACCGAAGTCACGATCCTCGACGACACTGCAGCGCGCCTCGACGCCTTGCTCGCCGGACGCGGAGCGATCGCCGCCCTCGACCGGATCCGCGCCCGATTCGACCCGGTGCTGCGGCCCTCGACCTTCGGTGGCCTACGCATCGCCCTCGATCGCCACCACATGGTCTCGCGGCTCCATGCGATGTCGGGCAGTGAGACGGTCGACGCCACGTTGCACACCCTGCGCCGCGCACGCGCCCGCTTCGCGGCGTGGCCGATCGAGGGTGACGCAGCACGCATGTACGGACGCGAGCCGATCCCCGATGCCTTCGCGTCGATCGAGCCGGGGCTCCGGGCGAGCTACAAGAACGCGCGGGCCTACTGGAACACGATGCAGGCCTCGGGCACCCTCCCCGACATCGACTCTTGGCGCGCCCAGACGCGACAGCTCGGTCATCACCTCGACGTGCTGGCGACGTTGTGGCCCGACGTGATCGGCGCCATGGCCAGCAGCTGCGCGCATCTCGAATCCGCACTGGGTGAGGCCGACGAGGTCGCCGCGTTGCGCGACATGGTCGCCACCGACCCGCGCCTTTGCCCCGACCCCGTCGAACGGGCGCTGCTCGACGCCCTCGTGAGTGGCGCCTCCACCGAGCTTCAAAGGGTCGCAGCGGTGCTCGGCGCCCGCATCTTCGTCGAGCCCACCAAACCGTTCGTCGCTCGACTGGCGGCCTACTGGTCGGCGCGTGACCTGATCGACCGGTGAGCTGACGGCCCGCGACCGTCGACGAGGCTCTCCCGAACCGTTCGGGCTTGAGACAGCCGCGGGAATGCCGATGGATACCGCATGCTCGCGCGACTGACCACCCGCCGAAGCGTCGTCTGGCTGCTCTACGGGATCGCCGTGGCGGCGTCTGCGGCCACCGCCACCGATCCCGATCTGTTCTGGCATCTCCGTACCGGCGAGTTCATCGTCAACCACGGCATCCCGTCCACCGACATCTTCTCGTTCACGGTGCCGGGCCGAGCCTGGGTCGCCCACGAATGGGGATCCCAGGTGATCTTGTGGCTGCTCTGGCAGGCCGGCGGCTCGACGATGCTCATCCTCTCGTTCACGGCTCTCGTCGTCGGTGTCTACGCGATCGCGGCACGCACCAGCACCGCCGGCGCGCTCCCGACCGCATGGCTCGTCGCGCTCGCCGCGCTGACGGCCCGCCTCACGACCGCTCCGCGGCCACAGATGTTCAATCTCCTGGGGCTCGCCGTGATGATCCTCCTCTTCGAGCGCATCCGCTCGGGGCGGCTCTCACCACGATGGGTGTGGGCCGCCCCGGCGATCATTCTCGTCTGGGCGAACCTCCACTCCGGCTATCTGGTCGGGGTCGCGGTGATCGTCGTGTATGGCGTCGGCGAGCGGATCGAGCGTCGACGGGGCAACGCGGCACTGCCCGCCGCGGCGATCGGCTCCCTGCCGTTGGTGGCGGCGGCCGCCTTCGCCGCAGCGGCCCTCAACCCGAACGGGTTCGCGATGTGGACCTACCCGATCGAGACGCTGCGTTCCGACGCGATGCAGCGCAACATCCAGGAGTGGCACTCTCCCGACTTCCACAGCCCGGCACTCTGGCCGTTCCTGGCCCTCCTCGCCCTCGCGGTTGCCTCGCTCGTCCTCAGCCGGACCCGACCGATCCCGACCCATGCCCTCCTGCTCCTCGGAACCGGGATAGCCGGGCTCCAGTCGATGCGCCACATCGCCTTGTTCGCCGTCGTCGCCATTCCCTTCGTTGCGCCGCACCTCGAGGACGCCTGGAGCCTCCTCCGGAAAGAACCGTCGACGCTGGCCGCCGGCCTAGGTCGATCACGTCCCGTGGCCCTGCTCACCGCTGTGCTCTCCCTGGTGGTCGCCGCAATGTTCGTCGCCGGCGCGGTCGGCAACAACGACCGTGTCCTCGCCGAGTACTACCCGGTGGACGCCGTCGACTCGATCCTCACGAGCGACCTGGCCGATGCCCGGGGTTTCAACTCCTACACCTGGGGCGGCTACATGATCTGGCGCGACATGTCGGTCTTCATCGACGGACGCGCCGATGTCTACGGTGACGAGTTCGTCGAGCGCTACGTCGACGTGGCCGGCGCCAAGGAGGGTTGGCGTGACCTGCTCGACGAATACGACGTCGAGTACGTCCTGCTGGAGAAGGGAACTGCGCTCGGCACCGTCCTCGACGAATCGACGGCATGGGTCCCCGTGTACCGCGACGACCTCGCCGAGGTCTTCACCCGATGCCCCACGGGAGCCGGCTGCGCCGATCCGGCTGCGGTCGCGGCAGCCCTCGGGCTCCCCGCACCGCGCTGACGCGAGTCGTCGACTGCAGCACCGCAGGGACCGCTCCCACCGCACCGGGCCACCCGGTAGTGTGCAGCCCGGACGACGACGCCGAGGGGGTCGAGTGGACGAGCTGCCGGCATACGACGCGCTCCCGGTCACACCAGAAGCACCTGCTCGGTCTTCGTGGGGGTTGTGGGGGGCCGACGACACGCTCGGGGCTCTGAACCTGCTCACTGCGGAGCGGGTGCGACGGGCCGCAAGCCTCATACGGCGCGGCGCGGTGTTTCCGCTGGACGCCGATTTGGCACTCCCCGACCCCCCGTTGTTCGGGCGGGCACCGATGCACCACCGCATCATCGACAAGGGAGGTGACTTCGTCGACGACGCGATCGACGCCTACAACACCCAGAGTTCCAGCCAATGGGACGGATTTCGCCACGTCGCCGTGGAAGGTCAGCTCTACAACGGGCTCCCTCACGACCGCCATGGTGTCGACCACTGGTCCCGGCACGGCATCGTCGGTCGGGGCGTCCTGGTCGACGTGGCCCGATGGCGGGCGGCGCAGGGCACGCCCCTGCAAGTCGACACGCCCGAGGCGATCGGCGCAGACGAGCTGCTCGCGATCGTCGAGCACCAGGGCACCACGATCGAACCCGGTGACATCTTGTTGATCCACATCGGCTGGCACGACTGGTACCGGAGCCTCGACCATGAGGTCCGGGCCAAGATCGCGTCATTGCGAGCCCCGCGGTGCCCGGGTCTGATGGCGGGGCAGACGATGGTGACCTTGCTGTGGAACCTGCATGTCGCCGCCGTGGTCGCCGACACCCCATCGTTCGAGGTTGCCCCGTTCTCTGCCGGTCTCGACTCGGCCGAGCGTGACTCACCGTTCGCAACGCTGCACCACAACCTGCTCCCGCTCCTCGGGATCCCCATCGGAGAGCTGTGGGACCTCTCGGCGCTCGCCGCTGACTGTGCCGCCGACGGCGTCCACGAGTTCTTCCTGTCTTCTGCCCCGTTGCACCTCCGAGGGGGTGTCGGCTCACCACCGAACGCGCTGGCCATCAAGTGACGCCGGCACGGTCTTGGACCGTCCCGGTCCGCGACGTTGGGGGTGTCATCACGAGCGAGCACACTGGGACCGTGACGAACCGCCCGCAGCAACGCGTCCCTGGACGGTGCAACGCCTCGTGATCCGCTGCGGCCATTGTGGGGGAGCCCACCACAGCGTTGCCGAAGTGCGGTCCTGCTCGGACGTACCCATCGATCCCGCCCAGTCCGGCGCCGGTGGCGCGCCCGGCGAGCGCAACCTGTTCGACCCCCCGTCGTACCCTGCGTTCGACGCGCCGCTGCCGCCGCGTCGTTCGGCGCTCGGGGCCGCTCCCACGGTCGTGTTCGACGACTCCTCCCTGCCGCTCCTCGCCGGACCCGAGGTCTTCGGGCGTTGGCTGATCGTCACGCGGGGCGCCTCCGCCCCTGCGCCGTGGAACCATGCCCCACGTGTCCACATCACCTCCCGCCGACTCGACGGTGACCTCGCCAAGCTGCTCCGCACGGCGTACACCGAACGCACCAGGGTGGTCATCGAAGTCGCGCCCGACCTGCTCGGCCACGAGCCGGTCCTCGATACCTCGTGGTGGGAGCTCGCTGCCGACCTCGAGCTCGCCGGGGAGGCCCTCACCCTGTTCCTCACCGCGAACGCCGTCGACCTCCGCGACGCGTCGCCGCGCTTTCGACCCATCGAGCTCGCCATCGCCGCGGGGGCCATGCTCGGGAGCGACACCGACATCGTGTTGCCCGACGGGCGGCCTGCCTGGTGCGACGGTGGATCGTTGCGATGGTTCGACGACCTCGACGTCGCCGTCATCCCGGCATGCAATCTCGCCCACGGGGTGCTCACCCCGCTGGGCGACAGGGTGCCCTCGGTCGAGCTCGCACCCGACCAGTACGCCGCGGTGATCCACGAAGGCGGCGGCGCGCGGATCATCGCACCGGCAGGCTCCGGCAAGACACGGGTGCTCACCGAACGGGTCCGCCATCTCGTGAACGACCGTGGCATCCATCCGGGGGCGGTCTGCCTGGTCGCGTTCAACGTGCGTGCCCGGGAAGAGATGGAACAACGCACACGCGAGCTCCCCGGCATCGAGGTCCGAACGCTCAACAGCCTCGCCCTGGCGATCTGCAACGGCACCGGGCCGTTCGCGACGCCGAAGCGGCACCGCCGGGTCTCGGTAATCGACGAGCACCAGGTCCGACGCATCCTCGACGAGCTTGTATCCGTGCGGCGCCAGGCGATGTCGGACCCGATCGCCGCATGGATCGAGGCGCTCACCGCCAGTCGGTTGGGACTGCGCTCGCCGACAGCAGTGGAGCAGGAGTTCGGTGGCGATGTTCGGGGGTTCGCCGAGCTCGCTCCTCGCTATGTGGACCTTCTCAGATCGCGTGACCTGGTCGACTTCGATCAGCAGATCCTCCGAGCCATCGAGATCCTCCTCACGGACACCCAGGCGCGCGCCGTGGCGCGTGGCGTGTGCGGCCAGCTCCTCGTCGACGAGTTCCAGGACCTGACACCTGCGCACGTCCTGCTCGTACGTCTCCTCGCCGGTCCCCGTGGCGAGGTGTTCGGTGTCGGAGACGACGACCAGACGATCTACGGCTACTCGGGCGCCACGCCCGAATGGCTCATCGATTTCACCGGGTTGTTCCCGGGATCGACGACCCACGATCTACGAGTGAACTACCGCTGCCCGCCCGAGGTCGTGGAGGCCGCCGCCACGCTCCTCACCCACAATCGCCGGCGGGTCCCCAAGATCATCGAGGCACCGCCGGAACGCAGCCGTGGCGAGGCCCTCACCGAAGCGACCAGTGACGATCCCGCGCAGGATCTCGTGGCCCACGTGCAGGCGCTCATCGCCGGCGGGGCGCAACCGCGCGACATCGCGATCCTCACACGCGTCAACGCCACACTGCTGGCGCCGTTCATCGCTTTGTCAAGCGCCGGGGTACCCACCACCAAGCCCGTCGATGCCGGGTTCGTCGAACGCACTGGCGTCGCAGGAGCACTCGCCTGGCTCGACCTCGCCACCGCTCCCGAACGCCTCCTACCTTCGGAAGCCATCGCCACCGCTGCCCGACGACCACCACGCGCGCTCCATCCGCGGGTCGTCGACTGGATGTCCGAGAAGGCGTCGCTGCGAGAGCTCGAAGATCTCTCGTCACGCATGCGCGACGAGAAGGACATGCGCAAGGTGGCGGGCTTCATCGGCCACCTCGCCGGTATCCGACAGCTCGCCGATGGCGGCGCCGACACCCGGAGGATCCTCGAGGCAATCCGCGATGACATCGGGCTCGGCCAAGCGCTCGACACCCGCCTCGATGCATCGCGACGCGCCGTCGACCGTTCCAGCCACAGTGATGACCTCAACGCCCTCTTGTCGATCGCCGACCTCCATCGCGACCCCGTCGGCTTCCGCCCGTGGTTGATCGAACGTCTCGTCGAACTGCCCCACACCCCCGGCGGCGTGCGGCTGTCGACAGTGCACCGCGTCAAGGGGCGCGAGTGGCCACACGTCGTCGTGTACGACCTGACCGCCGGCCTGTTCCCGCACCGGTTGGCCGAGAGCATCGAAGAAGAGCGGCGGGTGTTCCACGTCGCTCTCACGCGATGCTCCGTCTCGGCACATCTGCTGTCGGGGCGGCCGCCATCGCGGTTCCTCGCCGAACTCGCCGAGCCCGCAGCGCCCGATGCTCCCTCAGACGACGTACCGAAAGCACTGCCGGCCGATCGCCCAGCAGTCCGGCGGGCCCCGGCTCCCCCGGCCTCGACGATCGAGATCGCGGCACTCCGGGAACGACTTCGATCCTGGCGCGCCCAGCGAGCCAAGGCCGATGCCGTCCCCGCGTACGTGATCTTCTCCGATGCGACCTTGCACGAGCTCGCCGACCAGCGGCCGCAGTCCGGCGACGACCTGCTCACCATCAAAGGCATCGGCCCGGCCAAGCTCGACAAGTACGGCGACGAGCTCCTCGCACTCGTGGTCGGCGCGTGAGCCCGCTCACCTTTCTCACCTGATTCTTGACCGATACCGGCATCGCCTTAACTCGCGCGTTGGATGCTTCATGGGCTCACCCCCCAACGAAAGGTTGTGTCATGAAGAAGCTCCTCGCAACGACCACGCTCGCCGCCACGGTGATCGGAGGCGGTCTGCTCGCCGGGACGGCAATCGCTGCGGCCCAGGACGACCAGAGCTCATCTTGGATCGATGACGCTCTCGGCGGCCTCGTCGACGACGGTGTCCTCACCGACGCCCAGGTCGACGCCGTCGAAGCCGCGCTCCGAGAGGCTCGCCCCGTCCGACCCGACCACGGCCCCGGTGGACCCGGTCAGGTCCTCGAGGAACTCGGGCTCGACCCGGCCACGGTGCGTGACGGACTCCGGTCCGGGCAGAGCCTCGGTGAGATCGCAGAAGCGAATGGCATCAGCGCCGACGACGTCGTTCAAGCGCTCATCGACGACCACGCCGAGCACCTGGCGTCTGCCGTCGACAGCGGACGCATCGACGCCGCAACCGCCGCCGAGCGTAAAGCCGCATTCGCAGCGCAGGCCCAGGCAATCGTGGACGGCACCGCCCGGCCCGATGGTCCGGGCTTCGGCGGTCCGGGGTTCGGCGGGCACCATCACGGGCCCTTCGGCGGACCGCTGGCCGACGGCGACGACGCCGCTGCCGAACCGGGCGCCTGATCGCGCTCCGGCCCGGCCCGGCGCTGCGGCGGGAGGGGTGGAAGGGGGCTTCGAGCCCACCTCTCTTCCCCCTCCCACCGTCCCGCCACATGCGGGCCGATCCAACGGGCGGGCCGGATCGACTCCGTCTGCCCGAGCATGGCACATCCGGCAGCGATCGACATCCCGAACGGGTCACGGAGGATGTTCCTCGAGCGCAGCTCCCCGTCGGCAGTCCCGCTCGGCGCGAGCTGGGCGCGCGTTGGACGAACGAGACCGCGGTTGCACCGGCAGCCGAGACGCCGGCACCCAGCGAGTCAGCTCTCGGGAATGCGGATCTCGAGACAGTCGGACCCGCACGCTCCGGGCTCGGTCTCAGCGACCGGTGCCGGGCGATGGAGCACGGCATTGGTCGCGATGATCGTGGCCCTGGCTTCCGCGACGTCGGAGTCCACCTCGATGGCGCCGTCGACGATGAGGCTGAAGCCCTCGGCTTCGATGGGTGGCCAGACGAGTGACACGAGCGGGCGAGCTCCGGCATTGCGGGCGGTGCGCCGACCGATCGCGCAGTGGAGGCGATTGCCATCGACGGTGACGGCGACATGGGTTGCGTGCGGCCGGGCGTCATCACCGGTCGTGAGGAGGAACGGGCGGGGTCCGTAGCGGCCGATCACCACGTCGAGATCTTCCACCGGCACAGGGATGCTCATGGCGCGACGGTAGTACCGCCAGAGCGTTCTCGTCACGTGCCTCGTCCGTTCAGACCTGGCACGTGAGGATCTCCAGGCGGAAGCGCAGCTCGGCGAGCTGGACCTCGGGTCGGGCGACAAGTCGGCGGCGAAGGCACGAAAGCCAGTCAGTCGAAGACCCGTCGATCGATCCACTCGGCGATGAGCGCCGGCTTGTCGGAACCTTCGATCTCGATGGTGAAGGTGCGGGTCCGGTCGATCGCATTGCCCTTCAAAACCACCGCGTCGGTCGTGGCGCTCGCCCGCACCCGAGCACCCGACGGCACCGGCGCGATGAACCGCACCTTGTTCAGTCCGTAGTTGATCCCCATGGCGACGCCCTCGAGGGGAACCGCCGGCAACGAGGTCGACAGGTGGACCAGCAGCGAAAGCGTGAGGAAACCGTGGGCCACCGTGCCACCAAAGGGCGTCTCGGCGGCCCGTTCGGGATCGACGTGGATGAACTGATGATCGAGCGTGGCGTCGGCGAAGTCCTGGATCCGCTGTTGGCTGATCTCCATCCAGTCGCCCACCAGAGGCGCGGCGCCGATCTGCGCCGTGAGGATCTCGTTGGCCCGTGCTGCGTACTCGCTCATGGTCGTACCTCGTTCACAACGGCCGGCTCCCGAAGGCTTCCCTCCGGCATGGTTCGAAGACTACGGCCTCTGCGTGACGTCGGTCCCATTCGACACCGGTCGACGGGTCTGGCCTCCTACCCTGGCGTCATGAAGACCCACCTCGACCTCGCCCTCGACGCACCGGGATCGGTGCTCGTCGTCGTCGCCCATCCCGACGACATCGATTTCGGCACGGCGGGGACGGTGGCTCGACTCACCGACGCCGGCACCCGGGTGGCCTACTGTCTCGCGACCTCCGGCGAGGCCGGCGCCCCCGAGGAGCTGCCCCGCGATCAGGTCCGTCGCATCCGCGAAGCCGAGCAGTGCCAAGCCGCCAAGCAGGTCGGAGTCGCCAGCGAGGACGTCCATTTCCTGGGGTTCCCCGACGGTCACGTGGAATACACGCTCGCGCTGCGGCGCGAGATCAGCCGCATCATCCGCCTGACCCGACCCGATGTCGTCATCGGCATGAATCCCGAGCGCTCCTGGGACAACGTCTACCGTTCGCACCCCGATCACCTCGCGGTGGCCGAGGCGACCATGGCGGCGGTGTACCCCGACGCAAGAAACCCCCACGCACATGTCGAGCTCCTCCAAGCGGGGTACGCCCCCCACGCGGTTCCCGAGGTGTGGATCGGCCAGCTGGAGCCACTCGACGTCTTCGTCGACATCACCGACGTCTTCGACCGCAAGCTCGCCGCGCTCACGAGCCACGCCACCCAGCTGACCCACGGCCGATTCGATGTCGAGACCCTGCTTCGTGAGTGGGCGACCCGCACGACCACCGAGCACGGCCTACCGCCCGGACGGCTCACCGAGGCTTTCCGCCGCGTCCCTTCGGCCTGAACTCCCGCGTCACGCATCGCTGAGTCAGCGGACCCAAACCACACAACGCGTTCAGTGTTGCCGGCCAGATGACCACTCATTGTGGTCATCTGGCTTCGGACCTGCCAGCGATGCTCGAACGGGGCATCGGAAGGGCGAAGGATAGGGAGCGGCGCAGCCGGGCGGCGCTGCGCCACTCCCCGGTACCAAAGGCCACCACGGTTCGCGTCAAACGTCAAAACGAGCGCCAAAATATTCCCCGTTCGACGAGCGCGGAGCACGTTCATGCTGGTCGAAGGGCTCACCTCGGTACCACAGAGCGTGGCCCGCGGGCCTGCCCGGTCTCGGGCTCGTCCATCGCGGGCGTCGAGAGCAAGCCTGCGAGCTCATGAACGAGGGATGTCACTCCACGCCAGGTCCTTGTCGACGCGTGGCTCGCCTGGCAGCCCGAGGACCTGTTCCCCGAGGATGTTCCGCATGATCTCGGAGGTCCCACCCTCGATGGAGTTGGCTCGCGTACGCAGGAATGCATGCCGTGGGCCGTGGATGGCGCCGTCGGTCGACAAGGTCTGCGGACGGCGGAAGGTGTAGTCGAACCCGACCATCGCCGAAGCTCCCAGCAGCTCGACACAGAAGGTGTAGACCGCCTGGTGCAGCTCGGCGGACATCAGCTTTCCGATTGAGCCCTCCGGGCCGGGATTGGCGACGGTCGCCGCAGCTGCGGCCCGTAGGTTCGTCAATCGCAGTACCTCGGACCGGTTCCACAACCCGACGAGCCGGTCACGGTCGGCCGGGCGTCGTCGGTCCGCGGGAATCTCCTGCCACAGGGCGACGGCGTCGGCGATCGGCCCCGAGCCCGGTCCGGGCCTCGCTCCGCCCCCGATCGCGGTGCGCTCGTTCATCAACGTCGTGAGCGCGACCCGCCAACCGTCGCCGGGTTCACCGAGCCGGCAGGCATCGGGGATCCGAACGTCGGCGAGATAGACCTCGTTGAACTCTGCCTCGCCGGTGATCTGTCGCAGCGGCCGTACCTCGACACCAGGCGCATGCATGTCCAACAGGAAGTAGGTCATGCCCTTGTGCTTGGGTAGCTCGGGGTGCGTCCTGGTCACCAGCATTCCCCAGTCGCCGATGTGCGCCAGCGTGTTCCACACCTTCTGACCGTTGACCACCCACTCGTCGCCGTCGCGCACCGCCCGGCACCCGAGGCCCGCGAAGTCCGACCCGGCGCCGGGCTCGGAGAACAGCTGGCACCAGCGCTCTTGCTCGGTGAACATCGGCCGCAGGTATCGGCGCCGCTGCTCGACGGTGCCATGGGTGGCAATCGTGGGCCCGGCGAGCGCCAAGAAGAACCCGGCTTCGCTCGGGCCCTCGATGCCCGCGCTCGATAGCCGATCGTCGACCAGCGACTGCAGGCTCGGTCGCACGCCGAGTCCACCGTCACCTTCGGCGAAGTGGACCCACGCCAGGCCCGCGTCGAACTGGGCTCCCCGCCGCGCGACGTGGTCCATCGTTGCGAGGTCCTGCTCGGCGAGGAACGCGTCGATGGTCGCCGAGACCAGCGTTCGCTCGCGATCCTCGCTCGGCAGCCCAGACGTGGAAGTCATGACAGGAGTCTCTCAGACGATTCGGCTGGTGCCGTCGCTGGTCGCGGAAATCGTCGCGGCGGGATCGGGCTCGCCTTCATCGGGACCGGGCTCATGGGCCTGCTCGACGTCGACGGCGACACCTCCGCCTGGATATGGACAGCCCTGATCGGCTCGATCGGCGTCGCGGGCCTCGTCAGCGTCATCGAGCAGATCGTGGGGCGCACCCGACGTTGACCACGTCCGGGCGTGACCCACGCCCACTCGCTTCGATCGGACCGACTCAGCTGCCGTAGTACGTGCCGCAGACCGGCCAGTGCCCCAGCCCGCCGCCACGTACTTCGAAGGCCAGTGCCTGCGCGAGACGGTCCTGATCGGCGGGCGCGGCCAGGTCAGGCCGGACACCGACGAGGTCCGGGCGGTCGATGAGGCTCGCAACCCAGTTCCAGGTCGAGATCGTGAACTGGTAGGCGCCGAAGAAGCCGTTGCCAGTATTGATCCCGTAGCGATTCCGGGACTCGCACCACCGCACGGGCGCCCAGGGGTCGTCGCTCGGCTCCACAGCCTCGTTGGCGCTCACCGTGGGCTGCGCTGGGGGCGCCTGCGGCACCGTTGCCGCCGCGGGGCGGGGTGCAGCTTCGGTGGAAGCCGACACGGTGATGGCACCCTTGGCGGGACGACGCTTCTTGGGGGCAGGCGCCGGCGGCGCTTCCGCCGCCGCGATCAGCAGATCGTCCTGGATTGCGTCGAAGCCGTCGACTGAGGGCTCGATCGGGTAAGGCGCCGGATCGACCATCATGGCGACCGCGACGGCTGCGATGTCGCTGCGGTCGGTGGCCTCGGCCACGACTGCTGCGTCGGCCGGCGAGGGCGTGGGGACCGCCCCTGGGGCTTCCTGGGCGATGGCATCCACGATCGCAACCTGGGCCGATGGACCCGTCGCGTCGGCGCGCTGCAACGCAATCACCCCGATGGATAGGCCCGCAAGCGGAAAACCGAAGACGGTGCTTGCGACGGCGACCGCGGCCCATGAGGCCGTGCGCTTGATTGGATGTTGCATGCTTGGCTCCCATGCCCGCGACCGCTGAGTTTGCGCGGCCTGCTTCGAACCAAGTGGTGACCCTATGGGCCCGAGCGCGGGGAGTACATCAAACCGCAACAATTGGGCCGTGACCTTGGTCATAGAGCTGTAGTTCGAATTACAACGGTTGCAGGGCGCTTCGACGGGGCGCACCCGCCGAAAACCGCTCGCGACCAGGCCCGGAGCCGCCTCGACAACAACGCTCGCCTCGGGCGCGAAGCCAGCAGCAATCACCCGATCAGGCGATGGACCCGTCGACTACCCCGCGCCCCCAGGGAGGCTCCCGCTGGTCGCAATGGCTCTCGGGCCACCACGCGCGGTGGTGCGCAGCGCGCGCTGTTTCCGGTGGTCGCTGGGTCAGGGGCGGCGTCTCATCGCAGCTTGGCAATGACCTCTTCTGCGAACTGCTGCATGCTCTCCAGCGACGCCGCGTACGATGATCGGGCTACGGGCGCAGCCGTCCAGGTGATCCCCATCTCGGCGAGATGGGCGAGGTGCTCGAGGGTCTGATCGACGCCGGCGTCCGCCGGGGGTCGGTTGAATCCCGAGGCGTTGACGTCGAGGCCCTCGGGGTCGCGACCGTTGGCGGCCATCGCGTCCTTGATCTCGAGGATGCGGGTCGCCAGGTCGTCATCGGAGGCGATGGCGGGGGTGCGGGTCGTCTTGATGAGCTGGGGGCCGCCGAGCAGCGGCGCCCAGCCGCTGCCCCACGCGGCCACGCGCTCACGAACGATCTTCGCGTTCCCGCCCAGCCACAGCGGCGGGTGCGGCTTCTGCACTGCCGCCGGTTTGAGGGTCACGCCGAGCGCGCTGAAATGCCGACCCTCGTAGTGGAATTCGTCGGTGGACCAGAGCCCTCGCATGACCTCGACGGCCTCGTCGAAGAGTTCGTTGCGCTCGTCGAAATCGACGCCGAGCGCTGCGAACTCCGACCGGAGGTACCCGGTGCCGAGCACGAAGATGGTGCGCCCGGCGGACAACACATCGACGGCTGTCATGGACTTCGCGGTCAGGAAGGGGTTGCGGTAGGGCACCACCACGAGGTGGGTCATCAACGCGATGCGCTGGGTGACCGCCGCGGCGAAGCCGAGGCCCACGAAAGGGTCGAGGGTCTCGTGACCACCGTGGGTCAGCCACTTCTTCGACGGTGCCGGGTGGTCAGTGAGAGCGAGACCGTCGATACCCGACGCCTCGGCCACCCGTGCGAACTCGGCGATGTTGGCCGGGTCGAGCCAGGCGCCGTTGTCTTCGTCGCTGTGCAGTGGGTACTCGGTCATGAACTTCATCGCGTGCAGATCCCCCGTCGTCTGAGATTGTGTCCGCTGCGGCGGCGGTCACCGCGCGGTCGATCCGCATTCTTCCAGTGATGAGGCCGACGTGCGCAAGCACAGCGGTCGATGGCCCCCGATCGACCCCGCGTCGAGGGACGCCCGACGTCAGGAAGCTGCGTGCATGTTCGACTGGAGATACCGCTCGATGCCGATGTCCTCGATCATCGTGTGTTGGGTCTCGATCCAGTCGAGGTGGTGTTCCTCACCCACCAGTAGGTGTTCGAGCAGCTCGCGGGTACCTGGGTCGCCCTCCTCGAGCGACAGCGCCACGCCCCGCCGATAGCGATCGATGGCCTCGATCTCGAGATCACGGTCGAGAGCCAACTGCTCCTGGATGCTCTCGCCGACACGGACATGCCCGATCCGTTGGAGGTTGGGCATACCGTCGAGCACCAGGATCCGGTCCATCAGCTTCTCGGCATCGATCATCTCCTCGATCGATTCCTCTCGGAACTTCGCGGCGATCCGCATCCAGCCCCAGTTCTCGGCCAACTTGTAGGCGGCGAAGTACTGGTTGATCGCAGTCAGCTCGGCGGTGAGCGCCTCGTTCAGGAAGTCGATGATCTTCGGTGAGCCTTTCATGACCCGAGCCTAGGTCCTTCGATGCAACTCTGTCGCCCCCGGTCAGCGCCGTGCGCGGGTCACTGCGTCCTGGACAACGCGCTGGTGGTCGAGCTTCAGCGAGCCGATCCACGAGCCGACCAGCGGAACCGGCGAGCGTCCTCAGCGCAGCTCCGCACTCGCCAGGTAGGGCGCCGTCAACCGATCGAGCGCCGCATAGAGGTCCTCGTCGAGCTGCACATCGAGCGCAGCCACCGAGTCGGCGAGCTGCTCGGGCTTGCTGGCACCGATGATCGGGGAGGTGACCGCGGGTTGTGCCAGCGTCCACGCGACGGCGAGGGTGACCATGCTGATACCAGCCTCGGCGGCAAGGGGCCTGAGCGCCTCGATGGTCTCGAACTCGGTGGGGTGCCAGTACCGATCCTGGTAGCGCTCCGCAGCAGTGCCGAGCGTGAACCGGGTGCCCTCGTCGGGAGGGGCGTCGCCACGGTGCTTGCCAGACAGGAGGCCGCCGGCGATCGGGTTGTAGGGGATCACGCCGACGCCGTCGCGTTCGCACAGGGGGAACAGCTCGAGCTCGTTGCGTCGGTACAGCAGGTTGTAGCGCGGCTGCACGGAGTCGAAGCGCGCGGTGCCGAGCACCTCGCTGCGGCCGATGGCTCGAGCGAGCTCCCACGCGGGGAAGTTGGAGCAGCCCACGTAGCGAACCTTCCCCTGCCGGACGACGTCGTCGAGCGCCTGGAGCGTTTCGTCGATCGGCGTGTTCGGATCGGGTGAATGGAGCTGGTAGAGATCGAGATAGTCGGTGTCGAGGCGCCGCAGCGATGCGTCGACCGCGTCGATGATGTGCTTGCGGGAAGCACCACGATCCCAACGCCTGCGGGACATCGCCCCAACGCATTTGGTGGCGACGATGAAGCCGTCGCGTTTGCCCCGGAGCCAGCGGCCGACGATCTCCTCGGTGCGACCGACCCCGTCGAGGGTGGTGCCGAGTGGGTACACATCGGCGGTGTCGAGGAACGTGAACCCAGCCTCTGCTGCGGCGTCGAGGATGGCGAACGAGAGGTCTTCGTCGCACTGGAGACCGAAAGTCATGGTGCCGAGGCACAGGCGGGAAACCGGCAGGCCGGTGCGACCGAGCTGAACGTGTTGCATGACCGGACCCTACAGGGCCGTCGCACACCGCGGGTGGGGCGGCAGCCGGCGAACCAGGGTTCTACGATCGCGGGGCCCGCCCACGACACAGGACCCGAGCCGCCGTGCTTCTCCCGCTCTCCGCCACCCCCATCGTGCTCACCGGGCCGCTGCGTACACCGGTGCAGATGCTCGCCGAGCAGCGCCACGACGGCATGCTCGGCGTACACGACGCGACGGTCGCGCGGAGCCTGGGATTGCAGGGCGCCCCCATCGAGGCCCCTACCCACTTCAGCCAATTCGAGCCGCTCCTGATCGCCCTGTGGGGCGAACGCTGGGCGACCCATGGCGTCATCAGCTGCCACTTTCTCACCATGGTGTTCGAAGGCGAGGAGGTGCGGGCGATCGTCGAGATCGATGGGCCCGCAGCACTCCAGGCGCGCATCCGGGCCGAGAAGGCCGACGGCACCCCCGTGCTCGAGGGCACCGCCGGAGTCGACGGTGACCTGGGGGCCACCATGCTCGGGCCTCGGCTTGCACGAGCCAAGGCCGAGCCGCCCGACGGACTGCGGATCGTGGACGTACTGGCGGTCGGCCAACACGGCACCAGCGAGGAGACCACCCGACTCACGCTCGACTCCGACAACGGAGAGATGTACCCGTTCACGCTGCGCGAGAAGCTCGCCAACATCACCGAACTCGTGTCATGGCACGACCCCTCGCGGGCCTCCGCCAACCCGTGGGGTCGAGCCGTCGTGCCGTTCGAGATGATGAGCGTCATCACCTTCTCCGGTGCCCACGCGGCAGGCTTCGTCCCGCGGCAACCGTCGCGTGGGCTGTTCATCGACCTCGAGGTCCGGATGCTGGCAGGGCCGGTGTTCGTCGATCATCGGTACCGCCTCGATCGGGAGATCCTCGCCTTCGGGTCGAGCCGGCGAACGGAGTCGTTCTGGACGCTGACGACCCTGACCGACGCCGAGACCGACACCCCCACCGCGCAGGTCCTCCTGCACCAGGGTGTGTTCAAGGACTCCTACGACGCGGGCCACTAGCGCGCTGGCGGACAACCCGAGCAATGGGGACAGGAGCGCGTTCGCGAGCCCGCTCCTGCTGGCACCTCTCCGTGGTTTGGCGGCACCAATCGCGTAGGTTGGTGCCGATGACCGCACCCCCGCAGCACCGAGCCGGTCGGCGCAGCCTGCTCCCAATGGTGCTGACGCTGGTGCTGCTGGGAGTGGTCGTGGCGGCAGCGTTGCGTGGCGGAAACGACGAGCCCACGCTGGGTGCAGCCGAAGCGACGGCCACGCCGACGGTGGCACCGACCGGCTCATCGGCGCCCGGTGTCACCGGATCACCCGAGCCGGCCCCTGAACCGACCGCGACGCCGGGGCCGACCGTCGAGCCCACGCCGACGCCCGGTCGCTCCATCGAGGATCTGCCGCTGTCGGGTCCGGGAACCTTCACCTATGCCCCAGCCGCGGCCGCAGCCTACGGAACCGCGCCCTATCGACGCTTCAACGTTGCTGCCGAGGATGGCTCCGGTGTCGACCCGGTGGAGTTGGCGACCTTCGTCGATTCGGTCTTGAGCGACCAGCGAAGCTGGATCGGCGATGGCGTACAGGGCTTCCAGCGCGTCGGCGAAGGTGAGGACGTGGCCTTCACCCTCGCCGTGGCGGCGCCGCAGACCGTCGACAAGCTCTGCCTACCCCTCACCACCGAGAGCACGTACTCGTGCGGGACCAACGGCTGGATCGCCCTGAACCTGTTCCGCTGGGAAACCGCCACGGAGGACTGGCCCGGGACCCTCGACGTCTACCGCCACTATCTCGTGAACCACGAGGTCGGGCACTACATCCTCGGTCCCTATCACGAGAACACCTGCCACACCCCAGGCGACCCTGCGCCGATCATGATGCAGCAGACGATCGATCTGCTCGGGTGTGCACCAAACGGCTGGGTCTATCCGGCCAACGCCAACTGAGCGTTCCGGCAACGGTGACCGGGGCCGCCGAGCGAGGTTGACGCGCGAGCTCACGTTGGCGACAATGGGCGGGCCGAAATACATGGAAAATGCGGCATATACCACTATGCGTGATGAAATCTGGGCCATACGCGCCGCCCGATCCCACCATCGACCGGGCCCGACCCTGCTCCTGGCCGTCGCGCTTGGTTACGCGCTGCTCTCTTGTGGGGCTGAGGACCCCATGGCAGCAACCACTGCAACCATCGCAGCGTGGTCACCGGCGCCCACCACCCCACCTCCGTCCACCGCCGCCACCGCGACCGCCGGGCCGACCGCCTCCCTCACCGCCGACGAACAGGCCGCCATCGACGTATTCGAGCGCTTCTTGATTCGCGCCGCTGAGGCGAGATCCGAGCGACCGAGTTCGGAATCGCTGGAGTTCGCTTCTTACGCCGCCCCCGTCGCTGCTTCTGACCTCGCTGCGCTGGTTCAAAGTGAACTCGACGAAGGGATCTATTGGGAGGGTGAAACCGACGTGCTTCCCGGTGAAACCCGTATCACTGCGGATGCCGTCATCGTGTCGGGGTGCATGACCACGAACTGGCGTAAGTTCCGCCGTAGAGACAGTGAGCAGCTCCTCATTGAGGGACCGAAGACCTTCCGAATCCGCGCGCGGGTCGAGTGGTTCTCAACCGGCTGGCGGGTCGCCGCCGTTGACGTCGAGGAGGTCCAGTGCTCTATCGAGTGAACGCATCCATTGCGGTCATACCAGTCTGCTTACTCATTCTCCTCGCGCTGCCCGCCGGAGCTGCCCAGACCCTCGCGACCGGTGGAGGCGGCTTGGATGGTCTTGGCGGCAGCGTGGATGCCTCTGCGGGCACGTCGGGCACGTCGGCGGAGTTCGTGGTGAGCGTGTCGGGCAGTGGCGACGAAGCGTGGGCGTCGACCTCGGAGAACCCCTGCACCTGGGAAGTCCTCGACTTCGAGACGGCGTGGCGGCAGATCGTGATCGAGCTCGACCTGTCGCCGGCGGACGCCCCGCCACCACGAACCGCTGCGTCCGAACCACCGTGGCTCGTCATCCACTGTCCGGTCCCGTGGATCGCGAGCACGCTGGCGAACCTCTTGCAGCTCTCGGTGGACCCGCCACCCCCCTCGCTCATGGAGTCCATCGCCCGGGGGTTGCTGACCCTCCCCCTCCCCCAGCCGCTGTTCTCCCCAGGCGAGGGGACCCCTCAGATCACCGGGGTCGAGACCTGGTTCTGGGTGCCCGACCTCTACACCGCGCCGATCACGGTTGCGGGATGCACCGGGCCGGCCGACTACGCCTGCGCGAGCATCACTGCGACCTTCGATCACCTCGAGGCGAACATGGGCGACGGGAGTGGAACGTTCGCGTGCGCTGGCGTCGTGGGCTATGACCCGACGCTTCCCTGGTCCGAGCAGTCGGGACGACCGCACTGCGGTCACGTCTACACCCAAGCCAGTGGGACCGAGGCGTACCCGGTGACGGTCACCGCGGCGTGGACGCTCGAATGGACCTGCACCTGGGACCGGAACCTCGACGGTGTTCGCGAGTCGTCCTGCGGCGGAGGGCCACTCGACATCGCCGGGCGCTCTGCCGGTGCGATCACCCTCGAGGTACGCGAGCTCCAAGCCCGAGCGACGCGCTGACCCGACTGGTTCAGTCGACGACCGGCAGCCGCAGGTTGGGGTTCGCTCCGGAGTCGAGCGGGCTTGCGCCGTCGGACTGCAACCGATACCAACCGACCGACGCGACCATGGCCGCGTTGTCGGTGCACAACGAGCGGCTCGGCACGAAGCCTTGGAGCCCGTCGGCCACGCAGGCGTCGAGCACGGCCTCGCGCAGGCGCGAGTTCGCTGCCACGCCACCGCCGATGCAGATGCCCTTGGCGCCCACATCAGCAGCGGCGCGGCGGGCCTTGGTGACGAGCACCTCCACGACGGCCTCCTGGAACGACGCCGCCACATCCTCGACGGCGACGTCGGGATGTTTGCGGACGTGGTTGATGACCGAGGTCTTGAGCCCGCTGAAACTGAAGTCGTAGCCGGAGTGGATCATGGGCCGCGGGAAGTCGATCGACGCAGTTCCGTCCATGGCGAGCCGATCGAGAATCGGTCCGCCCGGATACCCGAGGCCGAGGTACCGCGCCACCTTGTCGTAGGCCTCACCCGCGGCATCGTCGACGGTCTGGCCGAGCACCCGGTAGACCCCATGGCCTTCCATCACCACCAGTTGGGTGTGACCCCCCGAAACCAGCAGGACGACCAGCGGCAACTCAAGGCCGGGTTCCTCGAGGAAGGCCGCGTACAGATGGGCCTCGAGATGATTCACCGCGACGTAGGGCACACCCCACACCAGCGACAGCGCCTTGGCACTGGACACGCCCACGAGGAGTGAGCCGATCAGACCCGGCCCGTAGGTGGCAGCGATCGCATCGAGCTCGCTGGGCTCGACCCCCGCTTCGACCAGGGCCTGTGCGATGACCGGCGTCAGCAGCTCGACGTGGGCGCGGCTGGCGACCTCGGGGACGACGCCGCCGTAGCGGGCGTGGAGATCGACCTGGCTGCTCACCACCGACGACAAGACGTCGGTGCCATGGGAGACGACCGACGCCGCGGTCTCATCGCAGGACGTCTCGATGCCCAGGACCAGACCACGACTCATGTGCCCACCCCCGCCCGGCTGGCCAGGTCGGCCCCGATGGCGTCGAGCCGGGAGCGGTAGTCGGCGGAATCGATGTCATGGGCCCACATCACGAGCGCGTCCTCATTGCCGGGTTCGTAGTAACCGCGCCGCACACCGACGGGAGCGAGGCCGAAGCGGCGGTACAGCGCCTGCGCACCCTCGTTGCTCACCCGCACTTCGAGCGTCAAGGCCGTCGCCCCTGCTGCGATGGCCCGCTCGGCGAGCTCCACCATCAGCAGCGCCGCGATCCCGCGACGCTGCTGTTCCGGTGCGGTCACCACCGTTGTCACGTGGGCGTCATCGATCATCAGCAACGCTCCGGCGTACCCCACGAGTTGCCCGCCGGCGACTGCGGCGAGGTAGATCCGATTGTCGCGCCCGAGCTCGGCCTTCCAGAGCCGCCTGCTCCACGGCTGGGGGTACACCAGCGCGTCGATGCGCATGAGCGGCCTGAGGTGCGCAAGCGTCAGATCGACGACGGCGATTTCGTGACCGTCGACAGCGCTCACACGCCCTCCCGCGTGACCCAACTCATCTGCGCGGCGTCGGGCCTGCGCAGGTAGACGGGCTGGAGCTCCGAGGGCGATACAAATTCCTCTCGCAAGGCCCTCGCGTGGGCGAGCTGCACGAGCGACGAGGCCGTCGGATGGGCCAGGCCGACCTCGGCCGGCTCGATGCCGCGCATGTCGGCGAACTCGTCGGAGTAGCGCAACGCGCCGTCGCCGACGAGCAGCGCCTCCTCGCCGCGCGCGAGCAGGTCCGCGGCGAGGTCTGCGGCAGTGCCGACGGCGGGCTCGCTCAGACGCTGCACCCCTCCGGGGACCTGGCGATAGAACGCGTGGAAGATCTCGCCGCGGCGGGCGTCGACGGCGGCGACGATCAACCGCGGGCTGTGCCGAACGGGGAAGGCGAGCAGGTCGAGACTCGACACGCCGATCATCGGCACCCCGAGGCCGAAGGCGATGGCCATGCCGGCAGCGATTCCGACCCGCAAACCGGTGTAGAGACCGGGCCCGACGTCGACGGCCACGACAGAGATCTCGCTGAGGTCGACGCGCGCCTGCCGGCAGACGAAGTCGATCTGCGGCGTCAGCACTTCGGCGTGGCGCTTCCCCCGCGACGAATGTGCGGAGGCGAGCACGCCTTCGTGCCCGCCGATGGCAGCACCCACCTGCGCGGTGGCCGACTCGATCCCGAGGATCAGCATGACTCGTTCGTCCAGTTCTCGAGCGCCGCCCGCAACGCGGCGACGCGAGATGACCACCCTATGCCGAGCACGTTCAACGACACCGTCCGGTCGTCGTCACCCTCACCGAATTCGAAACAGACCTCGAGGTAGTCGTTCGGCAGCATCGGGGCGATCCTGTCCCCCCACTCGATCAAGGTGACCGAACCACCATCGAGCAGCTCCGGCAACGCCAGGTCACGGACTTCGTCGAGCTGCTCGATGCGGTACACGTCGAGATGGTGCACCGGAATGGTGCCCCGGTATTCGTGGACCAAGGTGAACGTTGGGCTCGTGATGACCTCGGCGACGCCGAGCGCGGCACCGAATCCCTTCACGAAAGCCGTCTTCCCGGCACCCAGGTCGCCGACCAGCACGATCAGGTCACCGGGCCGGGCGAGCCCTGCGATTGCCGCTGCCAGCGCACCCGTCTCCGACGGCGCGTTCGTTCGAGCCTGGATCACCCTCACAGGCTACTTGCGCTCGACCCTCCCCCGGTCGAGGCGACGCTGCGAATCGCGGCTTCGACGACTGCGACCGTGAGCAGCCGAACGGTTGACAGGTCGGCCTCGATCAACCCGGTGGCCGCAGCGACAACAGCGTCCCCGTCGCCGATGCTGTGCGCCGGGACCAGCGCACGGGCAAAGCCGTCGTGGGCGCTCTCGGCGACGAGGCGACACTGGGCCTTCGTGAGGATCGCGTTGGTCGCCACGACCCCGATGGTCGTGTTCTCGCCCATGCCGCCCGCGATCACGGACTCGAGGTCGGGAGCCGCGGCCTCCTCCTCGTTGAAGGGCTCAATCTTCGGGGGTTCGAACGCGCCGGCGAGGATCTCGGCCATCGTGACGCCATCGTCGATGTCGCCGACCGCGTTCACCGCGATGAGCGCAGCCACCGTGAGGTCGCCGACGTGAGCCACGGCCCCGCCGAGTCCACCGGGCCGCGCGTGGTCCTTGCCGCGCCACTTCCCGACGGTCGCGCCCGCTCCGGCGCCCACCCGCCCAAGCGGCGTGGGAGCAGCGGTCGCGGCAAGCGCAGCCTTGCGACCCTCCGAACGGCCCGGGCGCACTTTTCCGTTGCCCTCGTTCAGGTCGAACAGTGACATGCCCACGACGATCGGTACGACGCCGGCGGTGGTCACGAACCCGGCCTTGCGTCGCTCCAGCACCCGCATCACCCCGTCAGCGGAAGCGAGACCGTACGCCGACCCACCCGAGAGCACGACGGCGTCGAGTCGGTTGATCATCCGAAGCGGATCGAGCAGCGCGAACTCGCGTGTTGCCGGCGCGCCGCCACGCACCTCGCCCGACGCCACGGTTCCCTCCGGGAACAGCACGACCGTGCACCCGGTGCACGCCTCCGGGTCGGTCCAGTGGCCAACACGTACACCATCGATCTCGGTGATCACGTCGCAGACCCTAGTGCCCTGACCGGCAACGATTCTCGGTCAGCAGGTGGCTGCGGTGACGACAGCGTCGAGCTGGGCCGCCACCGCGGACCACGCGAAACGCTCCATGGACGCGGCCAGCCCCGATGTGGCGCGACGGGCCTCGTCGAGCCCGGTCACCATGTCGGCTAGACGACGACCGAAGGTCCCCGGCTGGTAGAGCACCGTGTCGTGCCAGCGCACCGGGATGAGCTCCGGGTAGCTGAGAGCGTTCGGCAGGAGGGGAAGGGAACCTGCGGCGATCGCCTCGACCACGCTGACGCCGAAGAACTCGTGACGCGCCGTACTCACCACGATGTCGCTCTCCGACAGGACATCACGATACGCCTCGTGACCGAGATGCCCGCACTGGGCCACCGCAGCACCCAGCGATGCGGCTGCCGCTCCCCGCCGCGGCTCGCCGTCCCATGAGTCCTCGCCCAACAAGGCGACGCGAAACTCGATTCCTTCGGCGAGAAGGCGCTGACAGGCTCGCACGAACACCTCGGGCGCCTTGTCGTCGTCCCAGCGGTGGTTCCACACGATCAAGGGCGGGACGGATCGGCGTACGGCGTGGGCGGCCCGTGCTGCCAGGGCCTCGAAGTCGATGCCGACGGGGACCACCGTGGACTTCGCCAAGAGCCAGGCGGGATCGAGGTCGACCTCACCGTCGGGCATGGCCGAGGCCAGGCCGGGGAGCGCCGCGGCGACCACTGCACGATGATGCGCCGAGTTGAACACGACACGGTCAGCAGCAACGAGGGTGATCCACGACCGAATCGCCGCGTCGAGATCGCCGGCGTCGCGATGCGGATACGCGAGCTGGTTCTCGTGGAGGTACGCGACGACCGGAACGCCACTGATCGAGCGCCGAGCCAGACCGAGGAGTGAAGCAAGGTCCGTCGGGCTGCTGACCACGAGCGCGTCGGGCCTGCCCATCTTGGCTACGTGGCTCGAGATCGCAACCGCGAGCTCGACAGCGCTGCCGCGCTGGCGCCATCTCCAGAAGCGGCCGGGAAGCGCGCAGACGTCGATGTCATGGCCGCTGTGACGGCGATAGCCGTCGAGCCACGCAAGATGGGAGCCCGACGCGTAGGGCTCGACGAGGAGAACCCTCATCGCGAGTCGGTGACGCGGCTGCCGATGCTCACAGGTAGCGGCGGGTCACACGGCTCTCGACGGAGCAGACGATCTCGTAGCTGATGGTGTCGAGCCAGGCCGCCCACTCGTCGACGGTGATCTCGTCGTCGTCCTGGGCGCCGATCAGCACTACCTCGTCACCGGCGCTGACGGGCTCGTCACCGCAGTCGACCATGAGCTGGTCCATCGTGACGTGTCCGACGATCGGCATGCGGCGCCCACGGATCAAGACGTGGGCCCCGACCATGCCGGCACGCCGAGGGACGCCGTCGGCGTAGCCAATCGGCACGGTGGCAACGTTGGTCGTCTTGGGAGCGGCCCAGGCCAGCCCGTACGACACCCGCTCCCCCGCCTCGACCCGCTTCACGAACGACACCTCCGAACGCACCTTCATGGCCGGCCGTAGGTCGGCGAAGCCCCGGAGGTGCGGCCCAGGGGTCAGGCCGTAGGCGGCGATGCCACAACGGACGAGGTCGTAGCGTCCGCGCGGGTGCGCCAGCGCGACCGCCGAGTTGGCGGCATGGCGCAGACCGGGATCGATGCCAGCATCGGCAAGCGCAGAAAGCACGTCGTCGTAGCGGTCGAGCTGGGTGTCGGTGAACGTGCTGTCGAGGTGGTCGGCAATGGCGCAGTGGGTCCAGACGCCTGCGAGCTCGAGTGCGGGCTTGTCGAGGATGGCCTTGGCCATGTCGACGGCCGACTCGGGCTCGACGCCGACGCGACGCATGCCGGTGTCGACTTTGAGATGCACGGCGAGGTGTTGGCTGTACTGCATCGCGGCCGCGGCCGCGGCAGCGAGTCCCTCGCCGCTGTAGACCGTGGGCTGGAGATCGTAGGCGACGACCTCGACCATCTCCAACGGGCGCGGCTCCGACAGCACGAGGATCGGTGACCGCACCCCTGCCTCCCGCAGTCGTCGGCCCTCCTCGACGAGCGCCACTGCGAGCCACGGCGCTCCGGCATCGACAGCAGCGCGCGCGACGGGAACGGCTCCGTGTCCGTAGCCCTCGGCTTTGACGACGATGCAGAGCTGCGCCGGATCGACCAGGCGGGCCAGCTCGTTCACGTTGTGTTCGATGGCAGCGAGATCGATGTCAGCCCAGGTGGGTCGCATCCAGCACCTCCGGGATGGCGTCGATGAGATCGGTGGCGATCAGCCCCCGGCGGGCACGGCGCATGCCTGCCTCCCCGTGAATCCAAGCGCCGGCGGCGGCGGCTTCGAAAGCTCCGACGCCTCGCGCCAGCAGGGCGCCGACAATACCGGCGAGCACGTCGCCGGTGCCTGCGGTCGCCAGCCGGGCATCGCCGCTGGTGACGACGAGACAGCGCCCGCCGGGCTCGGCCACGATCGTGGTCGGGCCCTTGAGCAGGACGACCGCCCCGAGGGTCGCTGCCAGGCGGCGAGCCTCGTCGAAACGATCGGGTCCAGGTCGGCGTCCGATCAGGAGCTCGACTTCCCCATCGTGGGGGGTGAGCACCGTGGCGGCGGGTCGGAGCAGCAGCATCTCGGGCCGCCGGGCCACCGCCGCCAACCCGTCGCCGTCGAGCACCAGCGGGACGTCGATCGCGGCGAGTGCGGCTCGCACCGAAGTCCGGGTGGAACGAGCTCGGCCGAGGCCCGGACCCATGACCACCGAGCCGAACCGCTCGAGATCGGTCGAGAGGCCCCGCTCCCAACCCTCGGCGGGCAGCTCGTGATGCACGACCTCCAGCGGGCCTGACGGAGCGGTCCCGGGCATGCTCAGGCGGACGTACCCTGCGCCGGAGCGCTGTGCTGCTGCGGCGGCCATCTGGGCGGCGCCGGTCATCGCCGGCGACCCGGCGATGACCCAACAGGCGCGCTGCCATTTGTGCGCGGTCGGCAACCGAGACGGCAACCAGGCGGCAACCGCTTCTCGATCGACGAGGTGCGCTGTCGCCGTGCTCGTGTCGAGTCCGATGTCGGCGATCGAGATGGCGCCGGCGCACTCCGAGCCCGGGTGCAGCAACAGCCCCGGCTTCAGGGCTTGGAAGGTCACGGTCTCCACGGCGTGGAGCGGCGACCCCAGGCAGGCACCGGTGAGGCCGTCGACCCCGCTCGGGATATCGACGGCGAGGACGGGTGCGTCGACCTGCGGGGGCTCGTAGGCACGCTGCAGCCCGGTCCCGTAGGCGGCATCGACCACCAGGTCACACGGCGGCAGGTTCCGAGGTGGAGCGGCGGCGTCGACGACCCGGGTCCGCACGCCCCAACTACGCAGTCGTGTGGCGGCAATGCGTCCGTCAGCGCCGTTGTTGCCCTTGCCTGCGAGGACGACCACCCGCTTGCCGTAGGTTCCGCCCAGCCGACGGCGTGCCGCCCAGGCGACGGCCGCGCCGGCGCGCCGGATCAGCACCTCCACCGGCTCGACCGCAGCGCGGTCGATGGCAGCCATCTCGAGTGGGGTGACGATCGGTCGCACGCGCACAACGCTACTTTCCGCGGACCCCCAGCGGTCGGCTCCCCCGGAGGTCGTGCCCGCAGCGGTGGTCCGGTCAGCTGCGCCAGAGCTCGGCGAGGTCCGAAACCGGTCGGATCAGGAGATCCTCGACGGGCACCGTCGCCAGGAGGTCGTCGCGAAACGTCGGCTCCGACTCGGTGACGAAGTCGCGAAGCGCGGCGTAACGGTTGCGGTACCCCTGGAGCACGCCCCGGATGACGCCCTCGGGGAGATACGCCGGCAACGCCACGTGCAACAGGGTCATGCCGACCGTCTGACGGTCCTTCACCTCGGGAACCATGATGATGGTCCGACCGTCGTTGCGCCCCTTGGTGAGCACCACCAGTTGCTCGAGGGCCACGAGGTGTTTGCTGCCGCGCAGAACCGGATCGCGGTCGACGCGAGACGGGAAGTCGGCGGCCACCCCGCCCCGGTCGACGACCGCCAGCGTGGCAGGGGAGCTCGTCGGGTCGCCCTCGACGCGGTAGCGGATATAGCCGAGCACCCGGGCGATCGCCGGATCGAGCGCGGCGAGGATGCGGAGGTTGCGATAGCTGAGGCGATCGCGGGGAGTACCCGAGGCCAGCAGCTCGCGGATCACGGGAAGCTCGATCAATTCCTCGTCCGAGCGCGAGATCCCGACGGTGACGGTCTTGGCCTGGTGCTTGATCGCGTCGATCGGGCGGGTGAGCTCCTCGATACCCACGCTCAGCGCCGCGACGAGGTCCTCGAGCACCGTTCCCGGAGTTCCCACCTTGCCCCAGTCGAGCTGGTACGAATCGAGAGAGGTGGTACCGGCGGCGTAGCGGAACAGCGACGAGACACGCGCCGCGGTGCTGGCCTCGAGGTGGCCGTCGTATTCGCGCGACCGGAGGCCGTCGAGGAAGGTTTGCGCCCCGGCGATGATGCCGGGTCGCAGCATCGTCAACATGACCTCACCGGACATGCCGGGATGCTCGGCAGCGGTGCGCTCGATCGCGGCGCGCGTTTCGCGCAGCGGGAGCGCCTGCGCGTCGATCGACAAGGCAGCCTCGTAGCCGAAGAGGTGCCCGACCACGGTGGACAACACGAATGCGAGTGCCGGATCGACCGTCGGAACCTTGATCACGTGCAAGGCTGCGGGGAACGACGCCGACTCGTCGGCGATGACGATCGGGGCCGCCTTGTGCGCCCGGTAGATCGCGACCTCCTTGGCCACGTCGGTCGCGTTGGACCCCGCCAACCCCGCGGCGCACACCAGGATCAGCGGCTCGGACGACAGGTCGATGTGCTTCTTGTCCTCGGTGAAGTCCGCAGCGATGGACTTGTAACAGAGCTCGGAGAGCTTGATGCGAATCTCGCGAGCGGCCACGATGTTCGGCCCGTTGCCGACGATCGCCCAGTACCGGCGCGAGGGCGCGAACTGGGCTGCCGCTGCACCGATCGTCGCCCGCTGGGCGATGACCTGTTCCATCGCAGCGGGGAGCTCGCGCAAGGTCGCGAGCAATGCCCGCCGCACGCCCAGCGCAGCAGCGTCGGGCGCGGGCTGCACCTCGTCGGCAATGGCGACGGCGAGGAGCGCACCAGCGGCGATCTGCGCGTAGAAGGCCTTCGTGGACGCAACGCTCATCTCCACGTCACGACCGTCGGAGGTGTACAACACACCGTCGGCCTTGTCGGTGAGATCGGAGTTGCGGCGGTTCACGATGGCGACCACTGCCGCGCCACGGGCACGAACGAGATCGACGGTGCGGTTGGTGTCGGTGGTGGTGCCCGACTGGCTGATGGCCACGACCAGCGTCGCCTTCATGTCGCTGCGGAGATGGAACCCGGAGAGCTCCGTCGCGGGGAGTGCGTCTACCTCGAGCGCAACGAGGCTGCGCAGCAGGAGCGCCAAGCTCTGTCCGGCGACCGCCGCGGTGCCCTGCCCGATGACCAGCACCTGACCGATGGCGCCCGACCGCAACCGGTCCCGAATCTCAGCGGGGAGGGTGGCGTGGCCGACGCGTACCTGCAGCGCGCCGTCGACCTCGACGAGCTTGCCCCGGAGGGTCTTGCGGAACGACTGGGGTGACTCGGTGATCTCCTTCAGGAGGAAGTGAGGGAACGCGCCACGATCGATGTCTCGGGTGGTGATCTCTGCGTGTGCGAGATCAGCCTCTTCGACGCGAAGATGGGTCCCGTCGTAGGCGACGCGACGGATGCCCGCCAGTGTCCCCGCAGCGGAGGCGTCGAGCGTGATGATCTGTCCCCTGCTCGCCGTGGGGTTGTCGGCGTTCCCGGGCGTTTCGCCGTCCATCCGAAGGTAACGCGAGGTGATCTCGACGACGCCGTAGGGTTCGCTGGCGACGATGTACGCGTCTTCCGCGAGGCCCACATACATCGCCTGACCGCTCCCGCGGAGCGCGAGATGCAGCGCACTCGGGGCCGACGCGACGCTGGCAGCGATGGCCACGGACCCGTCGAGCGCGGCAACGGTTCGCCGGAAGGCCTCGTCGATGCCACTGCGCTCCTGTGAGCCGTCGAGCTGCGCGAGGTGCTTGCCCATCAAGGTGGGGATGACCTTGGCGTCGGTGGTGATCGCTGGTGCGATGCGCAGCCCTTCCAGCTCCCGCACGTCGGCGAAGTTGTCGACGTCGCCGTTGAGCACCGCGGTGACGTAAGGACACGGCGCACCCTCGTGCTGCTCGGAGTTCAGCGGGTGGGTGTTGGGCTCGGAGATGATGCCAACACTGGCCCAACGCGTGTGCCCGAGCACGACCGTGACGGCGTTGTCGGTGTCGAGGGCCCGATGCAGGAGCTCGTCGGCGGTGATGGCCGCCCGCAGCGCCGCAGTGTTGTCCCCCAGCTCACCGATCTCGGCCGCGGCCTTGTACACGAAGCTCAACAGCCCACCGTCGACACGGCGTACCGACCCCGAGCCGAAGTTCAGGTCGCCCGACCGGCCGTCGATCGCCGCGGCGACGGCGGGATCGCCGAGGTCGAGACCATGATTGCGGACGAGGAGGTGGAGCCCAGCGGAGTCGCGTCCTCGGACCTCGAGACGATCGAGCGCCGAGAGGGCCTCTTGGACCGACGTGAAGGTCTCGATTGCACTGGGCGAGCCGAAACCGGCGCACAACGCGCTCACCGAGCGTGCCGTGCGTAGCCGATCACGACCGATCGCCCAGACCGCATCTTTCACGCGGAGGAGCGAAGCATTCACCCGTTCGAGCTCGCCGACATCGAGAGCGGCCTCCTCGAGGGCCCGTTCGACATCTGCGACCACGGCCTCGAAGCCAGCACAGCGATGCTCGACGGTGGCGAGGAGGTTGGCGTCGGCGAGCAGACACTGCACCCCGGGCACGCCACCGAGAAGCGTGTCCACGGCTTCGAGCGACGTCGCGATCGCAGCGAGCTGGTCGGGATCGAGGCCGATCAATGGGGCCTGGGGCAGTGCTGAGATCACCATGGACGAAGTCGGCGCCGTCCGCGTGGCTCGCCGACGCAGGACTGCGATGATGCCGCACATCTCCAGGAGTCTACGAGGACGGCGTCATCGCGAGTGGCACGGCGCCGGGTGAGCACGGGCGATCATCGAGTGCCCTCTCGGCGCAGGAGCTCGTGGGTCGCGGCGATGAGCCGATCCACGGCTGCCTGCGCAGCATCGCCTGAGGCCGCCTCCACCATCACGCGGAGCAACGGCTCGGTTCCCGAGGGGCGCACGAGCACCCGCCCACTGTCGCCGAGATCAGCCTCGACTGCAGCGATCTCGTCAGCCAGCACGGGGAGGAGTGCCGCTGCATCGCCGACCACCCGCACGTTCTCGAGCACCTGCGGCAGGCGGGTCATCGTTTCGCCGGCCAACGCGCTGAGCGGTCGTCGGGCCCGCTGGAGCGCATCGAGCAGCTGCAGGCCGGTCAGCAGCCCATCGCCGGTGGTCGCCAGGTTGCGGAAGATGACGTGGCCAGACTGCTCACCACCGAGTGCCCAGCCGTGCTCCTCGAGTGCCTCCAGCACGTACCGGTCGCCCACCGCGGTCTCGTGCACGCGGATTCCCCGTTCGCGCATCGCGATGCGAAACCCGAGATTGGTCATCACGGTGATGACGACCGTGTCGTCGGTCAGCATGCCCCGTTCGTGCAGATCGACGGCGAAGATGCCGATGAGTTGATCCCCGTCCACGAACTCGCCGGCGGCGTCGACCGCGAGCACCCGGTCGGCATCGCCGTCGAAGGCCAGCCCGACGGCAGCCCCGGCGAGCTGTACCACCTCGCGCAGCTGCGCAGGGTGCGTCGACCCACAGTCGGCGTTGATGTTGCGCCCGTTGGGGAGGTTGTTGATCGCGGTGACGGTGCAGCCGAGGTCGCGAAGAACACGCGGGGCGATCTCCGACGCTGCACCATTGGCGCAGTCGATGACCACCGACATGCCGTCGAGGCGGCGTCCCTGGAGTGATGCCGCGAGAGAAGCGACCCAGCCATCGATTAGGTCCGGTCGCTCCGAGGCAGGCTCGGCAGCCTTGCCGCTGCCCACGAGGGCCGCTCCGACGAGCAGGGCCTCGATCTCGGCCTGCATGGCGTCGGTGAGCTTGCGGCCGCCGGGCGCGAAGAACTTGATGCCATTGTCCTGGTACCCGTTGTGCGACGCCGACACCATGGCACCGGCGATGTTCTCTTGTGCCGCGACGTAGGCGATCGCCGGAGTGGGCACGACGCCGAGGTTCCAGACCTTCACGCCCTCGGCGGCGAAGCCGCCGCAGAGTGCCTGCACGAATGCCGGGCCGCTCTCGCGGCCGTCGGCGCCGATGACGAAGGTGTCGGCCCCGAGCACCCGAGCCGCCGCACGAGCGAGCTTGGAGACCCATGGCACGGTGAGCTCCTCGTGGGCCCGTCCGCGGACGCCGTCGGTACCGAACGTGAGGTTCATGACGGCGTCAGGGTACCGGTGTCGACGCAGCGAGTGGGGACGCCCCACAGGCTTCGGGAGCACTCCCCCGAACGGTGCGTACGCGAGACGACCCGCCTCCTGTCGAGGCGGGTCGGTCGTCGGTCCTGTGGCGACTCGCGGCGTCAGGTCAGCGCTTGGAGTACTGCGGTGCCTTCCGGGCCTTCTTGAGGCCGTACTTCTTGGACTCCTTCTTCCGCGGGTCGCGGGTGAGGAAGCCGGCACGCTTCAGCGGCTCACGCAGTTCGCTGTCGATATCGATGAGCGCTCGGGCGATACCCAGACGCAGAGCGCCGGCCTGCCCGCTCGGGCCGCCGCCGTGCATCGTGACGTCGATGTCGTATGCCTGGTCGGTCTGGGTCAGACGCAACGGTTCTGTGAGCACCATGCGGTGCGTGTCGTTCGGGAAGTACTCGTCGACTTTGCGACCATTCACGGTGATGATGCCGTCGCCGGGGCGAACACGGACGCGGGCGACCGCGCGCTTTCGGCGGCCGGTGGTCTGGGCGAGAAGCGTGCTGGACATCTGAGACTCAGGACTCCTTGGCCCGAGCGTGCTCGAACACGAGTGGTTCGGGCTTCTGGGCTTCGTGGGGATGGGTGGCGCCGGCGTAGACCTTGAGCTTCGTGAGCTGCTGGCGACCGAGGCGGGTCTTGGGGATCATGCCCCGGATCGAGCGACGCACGGCCTCGGCAGGCTTCTTCGCCAGCATGTCGGCATAGGACGTCGACCGGATGCCGCCGGGGTAGCCGGTGTGGCGGTAAATCATCTTGTCGCCGGCCTTGTCGTTGGTGAGGACGACCTTGTCGGCGTTGATGATGATCACGTGATCGCCGGTGTCGATGTGGGGGGTGTACGTCGGCTTGTGCTTGCCACGCAGCACTCGGGCGACCTCGGTGGCCATACGACCGAGCACCATGCCCTCTGCGTCGACGACGTGCCAGACACGCTCGATCTCGGACTTCTTTGGTGTGTAGGTGGACACGCGGACTCTCTGATGGTGCAGTGGTTGCGAGACAAGGCAGGCCGTTTCCGACGCAGTGCAGCGCACGTAGCGCGGCCGGTCAGGCCAGCAGACAACGATACGGCCGCGCGGGTGCAGGCACAACTCCGCGGCGGCACCACGCGACGATCAATACGCGACCGACCAGAGCGTGAGGCCGCGGGGAGGCGCCACAGGCCCGGAGGCCCCCCGGTCGCGGGCCTCGAGGATGCCCGCGACCGCCTCGGCCTCGATCCGCCCCCGACCCACATCGACAAGGGTCCCGGTGATCGATCGCACCATCTGGTGGCAGAACGCCGTGGCGGTGATCCAGAGCTCGACAAGGTCGCCGTCGCCATCACCGTCGAATCGCGGGGCGACGCGCTGCCACGCCAACGAGAGCACCTCGCGTCGCATCGAGGCGGCAACGGTCTCCCCCGACACCACCGTCACCCGGCGACGACAGAACGAGGTGAAGTCGTGCTCGCCGATCAGAGCGAAACCCCCAGCGTTCATAGCGGCGACATCGAGGGCGTCGTGCACCTGCCACGTCGTGGTCGCGAGGAACGGGTCGGGCACGTCACGGTTCAGCACGCGGTAGCGGTAGGTGCGCGCCCGTGCCGAGAACCGTGCGTCGAAGTCCGGTGAGGCCTCGTCGATCGACCGCACGACGACCGCCGGTGCGCAGAGGCCGTTCAACGATCGCAGCAAGCGTTCCCGGTCGAATGGTGCCGCGTCGAAGGAGACGACCTGCCCCCACCCGTGGACCCCCGCGTCGGTGCGCCCCGCGCACGTCAGCGTCGGCTCGTACCCCAGCACGCGTCGCATCGACTGCGCGAGCGTTCCGGCGACGGTCGCCACGCCAGGGTTGGCTGCGAACCCGTGGAATGCTGCACCGTCGTAGCCCACCACCATCCGGTACCTCCGCTCGCCTGGCGGCGGCGGCGCGATGTCAGGGGCGACAGGACGGACCATGCCCACGATTCTGGCAGTCGGGCACAGGAATTGCCGGCCCCGACGGGGGATTGGCAACAGCCGCCGTGGGAGGGCCCGAAGGGCGCGAGTAGGCGGAACGAATCAGCACCGGCAGTCGGGGTCCGGCTTGGCCGGCCCCGACGGGGGATTGGCAACAGCCGCCGTGGGAGGGCCCGAAGGGCGCGAGTAGGCGGAACGAATCAGACGAGTTCGATGCGCGCCATGGGTGCGTTGTCGCCGTAGCGGGGGCCGACCTTCAAGATGCGGGTGTAGCCACCCTGGCGGTCGGCGTACCGCGGGCCGACGTCTTGCATCAGCTTGTCGGCGATCTCCTGATCACGGATGAAGGCGATGATCTGGCGGTGATTGTGCAGCCCGCCCTTCTTGGCCTTGGTGATCATCTTCTCGGCGATTGGTCGCAACGCTTTGGCCTTGGCCTCGGTGGTCACGATTGCCTCGGCGGCGATCAGCGACGCCACGAGGTTGCCCATCATCGCCTTCTGGTGTGAGGCGCTGCCGCCGAAACGGCGGCCCTTCTTCGGTCGTGCCGGCATCGATATTCCTAATCCCTCGTGGCCAGCTTGAGTCCGCGCTCATCGAGCTTGACGATGACCTCGTCGAGGGACTTCTGGCCGAAGTTGGTGATGGCGAGCAGGTCATCTTCGGTCTTTCGCAGCAGCTCGCCGACGGTGTTGACCTGTGCCCGCTTGAGACAGTTGCGCGGACGCTCGGAAAGGTCGAGATCCTCGATGGGGAGCTCGAGGTCAGGCGAGCCGGCCGATCCGGTGGCCACGTCGGTGAGCTCGAGGCCCTTGGGCTCGTCGCTCATCTCTTCGACGAGTTGGACCAGAGCCCGCAGCGTGCCGCCCGCTGACGCCAGCGCTTCGCGGGGGCTGATGGAGCCGTCGGTCTCGATCTCGAGCACCAGGCGGTCGAAGTCATTGGACTGATCGACGCGGGTGGCTTCGACGTCGAAGGTGACGCGTCGCACCGGCGAGAAGATGGAATCGAGGGGGATGACCCCGATGGTCGCAGAGTTCTTGTTGGAGTCCGCCGAGGCGTAGCCGCGACCGCGTTCGACGGTGACGTCGAGGGCCAGGCGACCCTTGGCGTTGACGGTCGCGATCTCCAGCCCGGGGTTCAGGACCGTCACGTCGGCGCTACCGACGAGGTGTCCAGCGGTCACATCGGCGGGACCACGTACGTCGAGCCGCAGGACCACGGGTTCATCGCTCTCGGATCGAAGGACCAGGTCCTTGAGATTCAACAAGATGTCGGTGACGTCCTGGGTGACACCACCGATCGTGTCGTATTCGTGCAGGGCGTCGTCGAAACGGACCTGCGTGACCGCAGCGCCCGGGATGGACGAGAGCAGCGTCCGCCGCAGCGAATTACCGAGCGTGTGGCCGAAGCCGGGCTCGAGCGGGGAAATCGCGAATCGTTGGGTGTTGTCGCGTTCTTCGTCGACTGCTTCGACGGTCGGTCGTTGAATGACCAGCATCGTGGTGCTTCCTCTTGGGGTGTTCGGTGCCGACCGGAAGGGACGGCCTCAGTCGACTATTTGCTGTACAGCTCGACGATGAGCTGCTCGCGGATCGGTATGTCGATCTGCTCCCGGATGGGGAGCTCGCGCACCGTGGCGCCGAAGCCGTCATCGATCATGTCGATCCAGGCAGGTGCCTGGCGGTCGAGCACGTCACGGTTCCATTGGATCAGGACCAGGTTTCGGGTCTTGTCACGCAGCGTCACGGTGTCACCCTTGCGGAGCCGGTAGCTCGGGATGTCGACCCGTCGGCCGTTGACGTTGATGTGGCCGTGGTTGACGAGCTGGCGGGCCTGTGGGCGGGTGGCGGCCCAGCCGGCGCGGTAGACCAGGTTGTCGAGACGCAGTTCGAGGTACTGCAACATGTTGTCGCCGGTCACGCCCTGACGGCGGCTGGCTTCCTTGAACAGGTTGCGGAACTGGCGCTCGTTGAGGCCATAGCTGAAACGGGCCTTCTGTTTCTCCTGCAGCTGCAGGAGGTACTCCGACACGTTGCCGCGCCGACGGGTACGGCCATGCTCGCCGGGAGGGTACGGGCGCTTGTCGAGGGCGATGGTCTCGCCCTTGGTGCCCCAGATGTTGGTGCCGAGGCGGCGGGAAACGCGCGCCTTGGGTCCGGTGTAACGACTCATCTCTGTCTCCTACTCAGACCCGGCGGCGCTTCGCGGGGCGGCAACCGTTGTGCGGGACCGGCGTGACGTCTTTGATGCCGGTCACCTCGATGCCGACGCTCTGCAGCGAACGGATCGCCGTCTCGCGACCGGAGCCCGGGCCTTTCACCTGCACGTCGACCTTGCGGACGCCGTGCTCCATGGCGCGCCGAGCGCACTGCTCTGCGGCCATCTGGGCCGCGAACGGGGTGCTCTTGCGGGAACCCTTGAAACCGACGTTGCCGGCTGAGGCCCACGCAAGGACGTTGCCCTGCTGGTCGGTGATGGACACGATCGTGTTGTTGAACGAGCTCTTGATGTGGGCGACACCGTGGGTGACGTTCTTGCGCTCGCGTTTGCGGGGACGACGGCCCCCGGCACTGGGTTTGGCCATTTACTTCTTGACCTTCTTCTCGTGGTCAGATCCGTTCACTGCGCTCACTTCTTGACCTTCTTCTCGTGGTCAGATCCGTTCACTGCGCTCACTTCTTGACCTTCTTCTTGCCGGCGACCGTCTTCTTCGGTCCCTTGCGGGTACGGGCGTTGGTGTGGGTGCGTTGGCCATGAACCGGGAGGCCGCGACGGTGGCGCAGCCCCTGGTAGCAGCCGATCTCCATCTTGCGCTTGATGTCCTGGGACACCTCGCGGCGGAGATCACCTTCCACGCGCAGCTCACCTTCGATGTAGCTGCGGAGGCGAGCCACCTCTTCGTCGGTGAGATCACGCACACGCGTGTTCTCGTTGATCCCGGTTGCTTCACACACATGGGCGGCCAAGGTGTTGCCGATGCCATAGATGTAGGTGAGCGAGATGATCGTTCGCTTCTCGCGGGGGATGTCTACGCCGGCGATGCGTGCCATGTCAGCCTTGCCTCTGCTTGTGACGCGGATTGGTGCAAATGACGCGTACGACGCCCGACCGTCGGATGACCCGACATTTGTCACACATGCGCTTGACGCTTGGACGAACCTTCATTACTGGCCTCTCGAGTGAAAGAGTGGACTACTTGTACCGATAGGTGATGCGGCCGCGCTCGAGGTCATAGGGCGTGAGCTCCACTTGGACCTTGTCGCCAGGAAGAATTCGGATGTAATGCATCCGCATCTTTCCCGAGATGTGCGCAAGAACTTTGTGGCCATTGTCCAGCTCGACGCGGAACATGGCGTTCGGGAGAGGCTCGACAACGGTGCCCTCCATGACGATCGCATCTTCCTTTGACTTCGGCAGCGTCCGACTCCTTCGTGGCGGTGCAGGGGATATGTCTGCGCGCAGATCAGAGCGCAGAGGCAACACGTGAGCCTACCGTTGCGCGGCGGTTGGTACCAACCCTGCTCCCGCGTGGGCTGCATCTCACCGGGGATTTCACTGCTGCACCCCCTCGATCGCCTGGCGCAGCCGCTCGAAAACCCCTGCTTCGGTGCCCAGACCGTCGACGACCGCCAGAATCCCGCGCTCGGCGAACCATGCCAGCAGCGGTGCGGTCTCGGTCTCGTAAAGGTGCAGGCGGCGTTCGATCGCCTCGACGGTGTCGTCCGCCCGGCCGCGGGCGAGCATGCGAGACGTGACCTCCTCGACAGCAACATCGAGGTTGATGGCCAGATGCAGACCATCGCCGGCAAACCCGGCGAGGGCCTCGGCTTGCCCGACTGTCCGGGGGAATCCGTCGAGCAGGAACCCCTGGGCGCGCACGTCCTCTTTCTGCAACCGCTCCTCGACGATGCCGATGATGATCTCGTCGGGGACCAGATCGCCGGCGTCCATGATCGCCTTCGCCTGACGCCCGAGCTCGGTGCCCTCGGCGACCGCGGCGCGCAACATGTCACCGGTGGAGATGTGCACGACGCCGAAACGCTCGGCGATCCGAAGCGCCTGGGTTCCCTTCCCCGATCCCTGACGGCCGAGAATGATGAGGCCTAGTGCCATGTTGAACCTACCCGTCCTGGTCATCGGCGCCGTCGGTGACGCGCCACGCAACGGACCCTGGGTCCATCGCCGTCGCCGCACCGTCGGCACACCTACTTGAGGAAGCCCTCGTAGTTGCGCATCATGAGCTGGCTATCGATCTGCTTCATCGTCTCGAGGGCGACGCCCACCGCGATGAGGATCGAGATGCCACCGAAGGAGATCTGCCCCACATTGCCCTGGTCGAGGACCTTGGCAAGGATGAAGGTGGGCACCAGCGCGATCGCGGCGACGAACAGCGCGCCCGCGAGCGTGATCCGGTTGAGGATGTGGCCCAGGTACCGCTCGGTCTGGATACCCGGGCGGATACCGGGGATGAACCCGCCCTGTTTGCGGATCGTGTCGGCCTGCTTGAAGGGGTCGAATGTGATCGCGGTGTAGAAGTACGCGAATCCGACGATCAGCAGACCGAAGAAGAAGAGGTAGAACGGGCTGTCGGATCGTACGAGATTGTGACTGATCCAATTCTGGATCGACTCGCCCCACGTGTTGTGCGCAGGGTCGTCGTCGCTCGGCAGGACCGACGACAGGAGCTGTGGCAGATACAGCACCGAGCTGGCGAAGATGATGGGGATGACGCCGGACTGGTTCACCTTCAGCGGGATGTAGGTGCTCTGGCCGCCGTACTGCTTGCGCCCGACGACCCGCTTGGCGAACTGCACCGGGATCCGGCGCTGACCCTGTTCGACGAACACGATCGCAACCAGCAGGACGATGAACAACAAGATCACGCCGATCAGCCCGGCGTTGCCGGCGTCGGCCCGCACGAGCGCCCCCTGGTTGGGGAGCGACGACACGACCGATGCGAAGATCAGGATGGACATGCCGTTGCCGATGCCCTTGGTGGTGATGAGCTCGCCCATCCACATCAGCAACGCCGTACCGGCAGTGAGAACGAGCACGACCAACGCCACGCGTGGTGCGGTGAAGTTCGGGAGCAGGTCGAGCCGGGTGCCGTTGGTGGAGGTGCCGAAACCGCCGCCGCCGTTGTGGAACAAGAACGCGAACGCCGTCGATTGCAGCAACGCGATGGCGACCGTCAGGTAGCGGGTGACCTGCGTGATCTTGCGCTGGCCCACCGCGCCCATCTCCTGCCACTGCTCGACCCTCGGAATCACCACACCGAGGATCTGCATGATGATCGAAGCCGTGATGTACGGCATGATGCCCAGCGCAAAGACCGCGAACTGCGTGAGCGCGCCCCCGGAGAACAGCCGCAGGAATGCCAGCGCGCCGCCGGTCTCGTTGGTGGACTGCTTCAACAGCTGGATCGCGTCGATGTCGATACCGGGAGCGGGGATGTAGGCCCCGACCCGGTACAGCAGGATCATCATGATCGTGAACAGGATCTTGTTCCGCAGGTCTTGGACCCGGAACATGTTCAACACGGTCGCGGACACCGCGAGCCTCCTCAGCGATTGGTGAGAGCGTTGCCCTTTGCCGGGGGACGTCCCTCACCCCATGGCTTGGAGAGCACCGTCACCGTACCGCCTGCAGCGATGATGGCAGCTTCGGCGGACTTCGAGAACGCATGGGCCGACACGTTGACGGGACCCGTCAATTCGCCGCGCCCGAGGATCTTCACCAGCGCCGTCTTGCGCACCAGCCCGCGCTCGTGCAGCGCTGCGGGCGTCACATCGGTGAGGCCGGTCTCGACGAGCGTGTCGAGGTTGATGCCCTGGTACTCGACCCGGAACGGGTTGTTGAAGCCGCGGAGCTTGGGCAGGCGCCGAGACAAAGGGTTCTGGCCACCCTCGAAGTACGACGGAACGGTGCTGCGGGCGTTCTGGCCCTTGCTGCCGCGGCCGGCGGTCTTGCCGCCCTTGCCGCCGGTACCGCGACCGACGCGCTTGCGGCGCTTGTTGGAACCGTCGGGCGGCTGGAGATCGTGAAGCTTCATGGGGTGTCCTCGTTCGTATCGCCGACAATCCGGCGAAGGGTCTTCGTCGCCGCGCTAGTCGGCGAGCTCTTCGACCTCGACCAGGTGCGGCACGCGTGCGAGCATGCCCCGGATCTCGGGCCGGTCGGGCAGGGTGTGGGTCTTGCCGATACGGCCGAGTCCGAGCGCACGAAGCGTGCCGCGCTGCTTGGGCTTGCTGCCGATGGCGGAGCGTGTCTGGGTGACCTTGAGTGCCATGCGCGATCAGCCCCTTCCCGAGCGCACCTGGCGCTCGGATTCCTTGTAGGCGTTCAACATGCCGGTCGGAACGAATTCCTCGGCGTCGAGCCCACGAAGCTTCGCGATCTCGTCGGGTCGACGAAGAGACGACAGACCGTCGATGGTCGCGCGGGCCACGTTGATGTGGTTGCTCGACCCGAGGGACTTGCACAACACGTCGTGGATGCCGGCTTCCTCGAGGATGACGCGTGCTGCGCCACCCGCGATGACACCGGTACCGGGGGCAGCGGGCTTGAGGAGCACGCGGCCCGCACCGGTCTGGCCGATGACGGGATGGGTGATGGTCGCGCCGGCCATCGGCACGCGGAACAGGTTGCGGCGCGCCTCTTCAGTGCCCTTCTGGATCGCCAGCGGCACCTCCTTGGCCTTGCCGTAGCCCAGGCCGACCCGACCGGCGCCGTCACCGATCACCACGAGGGCCGTGAACGCGAATCGGCGACCACCCTTGACGACCTTGGCAACACGGTTGATGTTGATGACCCGCGACTCCCGGAGTTCGCCGGGTGCGGACTGGTTTCGATCGTCCATCAGAACTTCAATCCTGCCTCTCGGGCTGCTTCTGCCACCGCGGCCACGCGGCCGTGGTACTTCACGCCGCCACGGTCGAACACGACCGTGTGGACGCCTGCACTCTTGGCCCGCTCCCCTATGAGGGCACCGACCTTTGCCGCGGCCTCGATGCCACCCGTCGCGCTTTCGCGCAACGGTGCTTCGAGGGTCGACGCGGCCGCGAGGGTACGCCCCGCCTCGTCGTCGATGACCTGCACCGAGATATGTCGGTTGGAGCGGTACACCGCGAGGCGCGGACGCTCGGCGGTTCCCTGGATCTTGCGACGCAGGCGGTTGTGCCGCCGAATACGACCGTCGCGCTTGTGCTTGGCCTTGTCACTCATGTCAGTTCCTCAGCACTACTTTCCGGTCTTGCCGGCCTTGCGATTGACGCGCTCACCGGCGTACCGGATGCCCTTGCCCTTGTAGGGCTCGGGCTTCTTGAGCGCTCGGATGTCGGCAGCGACCTGGCCCACGGCCTGCTTGTCGATGCCGATGACGGCGATCTGGGTCTGCGTGGGCACCTCGAACGAAACGCCATCGGGCGCCTCGACATTGACGGGGTGGCTGAAACCCAGCTGGAACTCGAGGGCCGTGGGGCTCTTCGCCTGGACGCGGTAGCCCACGCCCACGATCTCGAGGTTCTTGCGGTAACCCTCGCTCACACCGACAACCATGTTGTTGATGAGGGCCCGGGTGAGACCGTGCAGCGCACGACTATCACGCTCGTCGTTGGACCGGGTGACGACGATGGTGCCACCATCGACGGCAACCGAGATGCCTTCGGGCACGTCATGGCGCAGGGCGCCCTTGGGGCCCTTCACCTCTACCGTGCTGCCGTTGATGGTGACGTCCACGCCGGAGGCGACAGGGACCGGAGCTTTCCCGATTCGGGACATATACGTTCCTTTCCCTTACCAGACGTAACAGAGGATTTCGCCGCCCATGTGGCGCTTCCGAGCTTCACGATCGCTCATCAGCCCCTTGCTCGTGGAGACAACGGCAACGCCGAGGCCCCCGAGCACGCGCGGGATTTCCGTGGACTTGGAGTACACCCGCAGACCCGGCGTCGAGACTCGGGTGATGCCCGAGATGACGCGATCGCGCTGCGGCGAGTACTTCATCGAGATCTTCAACGTGCGGCCGGGACGGTCGCCGTTGTCGACCACCTCGTAGCCACCGATGTAGCCCTCACGCTGGAGGAGACCGGCAAGGGACTCCTTCAGCTTCGAGGACGGCATCTTGACGTCGTCGTGCATCGCCGTGTTGGCGTTCCGAATGCGGGTGAGCATGTCGGCGACTGGATCAGTCATTGTCATTGATCTGTACCTCCCCTCACCAGCTGGCCTTGGTCACACCTGGCAACTCGCCCTTGTGGGCAAGTTCGCGCAGGCAGATTCGGCAGAGCCCGAACTTGCGATACACCGACTTCGGACGGCCACAGCGACGACAGCGGGTGTAGGCGCGAACCTTGAACTTCGGCGTCTTCTGCTGCTTGTTGATCAGAGCCTTTTTCGCCATTGGCCTCTACTGTCCTTCAACTTTGAACGGGAACGAGAAGGCGTCGAGCAGGGCCCGACCGTCCTCATCGTTGGTGGCGGTCGTCACGAGCGTGATGTCCATGCCACGAGTGACATCGATTCGGTCGTACTCGATCTCGGGGAAGATCAGCTGTTCGGTGACTCCGAACGTGTAGTTGCCCCGACCATCGAAGGACCTCGTGGGCAGGCCGCGGAAGTCACGGATGCGGGGAACGGCCAGGCTGATCAGACGATCGAAGAACTCGTACATCCGGTCGCCTCGCAGGGTGACCTTGGCACCGATCGCGTTGCCCTCGCGGAGCTTGAATCCGGCGATCGACTTCCGAGCCCGGGTGATCATCGGCTTCTGACCGGTGATCGTGGACAGGTCGGCGACGGCGCCATCGAGGAGGGCACCGCGCGAAACCGCTTCACCGACGCCCATGTTGACCACGATCTTCTCGAGGCGGGGCACTTCCATGATGTTGGCCTTGCCGAGCTGCTCCTGCAGTTGCGGGCGGATCTCGGTGACGTACTTCGTCTTGAGCCGTGGTGCAAGGGTCGTGGTCATGGCAGATCAGCTCCCGTGCGCTTGCAGACGCGCACCTTGGTGCCGTCGGCGTCGAAGCGGTAGCCAACACGTGTCGGCTTGCCGTCTTGCGGGCTGATGACGGCGACGTTGGACACGTCGAGCGGCATTTCCTTGTCGATGATGCCGCCCTGCATGGTGGCCTTCGTCGGCTTCTGGTGCTTCTTCGCGACGTTCACGCCGTCGACGATGACCTTGCCCTCGGCGGGATAGGCGAACATGACGACGCCTTCCTTGCCGCGGTCCTTACCGGCCAACACGACGACTCGGTCGCCTTTCTTGATCTTCATCACAACACCTCGGGCGCGAGCGAGACGATGCGCATGAACTGCTTGTCGCGCAGTTCACGACCCACCGGGCCGAAGATGCGGGTGCCACGCGGTTGGCGGGCATCGTTGATCAGCACGGCTGCGTTCTCGTCGAAGCGGATGTAGGAGCCGTCGGGCCGACGGCGCTCCTTCTTGGTGCGGACGACGACGCACTTCACGACGTCACCCTTCTTGACTGCAGCTCCGGGGAGCGCGTCTTTGACCGTGGCGACGATGATGTCGCCGATGTAGGCGTAACGACGCTTGGAGCCACCGAGCACCTTGATGCAGAGCACTTCGCGGGCGCCGGAGTTGTCGGCGACGCGGAGGCGGGTTTCCTGTTGGATCATCGGGCCCGCTCCAGCACTTCGATGACGCGCCAGCGCTTGTTCTTCGAAAGGGGGCGGGTTTCTTGGATCCGCACCCGGTCGCCGACGTTGAGGTCGTTGCCCTCGTCGTGAACGAAGAGCTTCGACGTGCGCTGCACGGTCTTGTTGTAGCGGAGATGGCGCACTCGGTCGACGGTGGCCACCACTGCGGTCTTGTCCATGGCATTCGAAACCACGAGACCCTCACGGACCTTGCGCGGGTTCGGCCGCTCGCTTACCTGCTCAGCCATTTGCTTCCTCCAGCGCCTCGGCCGCGGCGATTTCGCGGGAGCGCAGCTCGGTCATGGCACGGGCCACGTCCTTTTTGACCTGCTTGATCCGGCTGTAGTTGTCGAGCTGGCCGGTGACCAGCTGGAACCGGAGGTTGAACAGCTCGCCTTTGGCCTCGTCGAGGGCAGCGACGAGCTCGGCATCGTTCAACGACGCCACGGTGTTCGGCTTCGCCATCAGAACCCCTCCTGCCGGGTCACGAACTTCGCCTTCATGGGCAGCTTCTGGATGGCACGATCGATGGCCTCGCGAGCGACGGTCTCGTCGTGGTACGACAGCTCGAAGAGCACTCGACCGGGACGAACGACGGCCACCCACCGCTCGGGGTTGCCCTTGCCCGACCCCATACGGGTCTCGGCTGGCTTCTCGGTGACAGGCTTGTCGGGGAACACGTTGATCCACACCTTGCCGCCACGACGAATATGACGGGTCATGGCGATACGGGCGGCCTCGATCTGGCGGGCCGTGAGCCAGCCGGGCTCGAGGGCCTGGATGCCGTACTCGCCGAAGGCGACAGTGGTGCCACCTTTGGCGTTGCCCTTCATCCGGCCACGGTGGTGTTTGCGGTGCCGGACTCTTCTCGGCATCAACATCTCGGTCTACCTCTCAGTCCGCGTCGCCGGGACGGAAATTGGGTGTCTCGTGGTGCTCGCGGGTGGAGGCGGCAATGGCCTCCTCCTCGTCGAGGAGACGCTCGAACTCTGGATCGGCCTCGTGCACGAGTGGGACTGGCTTGTCTTCGCCCTCGTCGGGCACCGCCTCAGCTGCGGCCTTGCGGCGGGCTGCCGACGACGAGACGACCTGGGCGGGCCGGCTGGGACCGGCGGTCTCGCCCACGGCCATCGCGGCTTCGCGGCTGATCTTGTCCTCGACCTGCACCCGGTACGGAAGGATGTCGCCCTTGTAGATCCACACCTTCACGCCGATACGGCCGTAGGTGGTGTGGGCCTCCCGGAAGCCGTAGTCGATGTCAGCGCGGAGGGTGTGGAGCGGGACCCGCCCCTCGCGGTACCACTCGGACCGGGACATCTCGGCGCCACCGAGGCGGCCCGAGCACTGCACCCGGATTCCGAGAGCGCCGGCCTTCTGGGCATTCTGGACCGCACGCTTCATCGCCCGGCGGAACGCAACACGTCCGGCGAGCTGATCGGCGACGCCCTGGGCGATCAGCGCCGCGTCGAGCTCGGGCTGCTTGATCTCCTGGATGTTGAGCTGCACCTTCGCGTTGCCGGTGATCTCGGTGAGACCGGTACGGAGGCGATCCGCCTCCGCGCCGCGACGACCGATGACGATGCCGGGGCGAGCGGTGTGCACGTCGATGCGGAGCCGGTCGCGCGTGCGCTCGACCTCGACCCGCGAGATCGCTGCGTGGGGCAGCTGCGTCATCAGATAGTCGCGGATCTTCCAGTCCTCGATGACGAAGTCGGCATAGTCACGATCGGCGAACCAACGTGATTTCCAGTCGGTGGTGATGCCGAGGCGGAACCCGTATGGGTTGACCTTCTGGCCCATTACTTGTCTCCCTCGCTGTCGGCGTCGGCGTCGGCGCCGGCCTCGTCGGCGGCCTCGACCGTTTCGTCGGCGGAGGCTTCTTCGATGGTCTCGACGGCGTCTTCGGTGGTCGGTTCGTCGGTCACGACTGCATCGACCACCTCGACGGCATCATCGTCGTGGTCGTGGTCGTGGTCGTGGTCGTGGTCGTGATCATGGTCATGGTCGTGATCATGGTCATGTGCGGCTTCCTCGCGCTCGGCCTCACGCTGGCGAGACTGGGCGACACGGTTCCGTCGGGCTTCGGCGGCGTTGGACTGCGCTGCGGCCCCCCGCGCCTGGGCACGGGCACGCAACTCCTCGAGCTGCTCGGGCGAGTAACGGGCCACGATGATCGTGATGTGGCAGGTGCGCTTGCGGATGCGGGTGGCCCGGCCACGCGCCCGGGGACGCCAGCGCTTCAGTGTCGGTCCCTCGTCGGCGTAACACGCGGCGACGTAGAGCTCCTCGGCGGCGATGTGGTCGTTGTTCTCGGCGTTCGCGGCAGCAGAGTCGAGACACTTCAGGATCACGTCACCGATGCGACGGTCCGAGAGCGCCAGAATGTCGCTCGCTTGGGCGTAGGACTTGCCGCGGATGAGGTTCAACACCTCTCGGGCCTTGTACGCCGACGACCGAACGTACTTGACCTGTGCCCGCGTTCCGGGCCGCTCGTTGGTCTTGGTGGCGGTCATCAGCGACGAGCTCCCCGCTCCTGGCCGGCATGGAACTTGAAGGTACGCGTCGGCGCGAACTCACCGAGCTTGTGGCCGACCATCGTCTCGGTGATGTACACCGGGACGTGCTTGCGCCCGTCGTGCACCGCGATGGTGTGACCGAGCATGTCGGGGATGATGGTGGAACGACGCGACCACGTCTTGATGACCTGCTTGTCGCCCGCCTGGTTGAGGCGGTCGACCTTCTTGAGCAGGTGACCGTCGACGAACGGTCCCTTCTTGAGGCTTCTCGGCATGTTCTGCTTCCTCTATCGACGCGAGCCACGCGTACGCCGGCGGCGAACGATCAGCGATTGCGACTTCTTCTTCTTGTTTCGGGTACGAGACTCCGGCTTGCCCCATGGCGACACCGGATGGCGTCCGCCCGAGGTCTTGCCCTCGCCACCGCCATGGGGGTGATCGACGGGGTTCATCGCGACACCACGGGTCTGCGGGCGCTTGCCCTTCCAGCGGTTGCGTCCCGCCTTGCCGACCTTGAGCAGCTCGTGCTCGGAGTTGCCGACCTCACCGATGGTGGCCATGCAGTCGATGGCCACGCGCCGCATCTCGCTGCTGGGCAGGCGCAAGGTCGCGTATTCGCCTTCCTTGGCCACGAGCTGGACGCTGGCGCCCGCGCTGCGGGCCATCTTGCCGCCGCCACCGGGGCGCAGCTCGATGTTGTGCACGATCGTGCCGACGGGCACGTAACGCAGGGGCAGAGCGTTGCCCGGACGGATCTCGGCGCCCTGGCCGCTCTGGAGCACGTCACCGACCTTCACCCCTTGCGCGGCGAGGATGTAGCGCTTCTCGCCGTCGTGGTAGTGGAGCAACGCGATGCGGCAGGTGCGGTTCGGGTCGTACTCGATCGAGGCAACCGTCGCCGGCACGCCGGGCTTGTTGCGACGGAAGTCGATCTGACGGTAGAGCTGCTTGTGACCGCCGCCGCGGTGACGGGAGGTCTTGCGGCCGTAACTGTTTCGACCACCGGTCTTGGTCTTGGGACCAGTGAGGGACTTCTCGGGCGTGGTGCGCGTGATCTCCGAGAAGTCGCTCTGGGTCTGGAACCGGCGACCGGGGCTGGTGGGTTTGCGTCTGCGAATGGGCATCTCGATGATTCCTAGACGTCGAAGAGCTCGATGGAGTCGCCCTCGGCGAGGGTGACAAGGGCGCGCTTTTGGTCGGGACGCTTCCCGAAGGTGCCGTTCTTCCGGTTCCGCATGCGCTTGCCGAGGCGGTTCAAGGTGTTGACCTTGGTGACCTTGACGCCGAAGATCTGCTCGACCGCATTGCGGATCTCGGGCTTGGTGGCGTCGGGGTGCACCTTGAACGTGTAGACGTTCGTGTCGAGCAGCGCGTAGGACTTTTCACTGACGACGGGCCGAATGATGATGTCGCGGGGATCCTTCATGCTCACTCCTCTTCACCCGCGTCGGCGGAGGCCGCCTCGGTCTCGTCTGTCTCGTCGGCGCCCTCGTCGTCACGCAAGCTCGGCGGCAAGCTGAAGCCTGCCGCCTCGGCGGCTTCGGCCGTCGTGAACCACACCTCGGCGACCGTGCGGCCGTAGAACGGCGACGTCGGCGGGTGATACAGCATGGAATCGGCGTTGCCCTTGATCGTGTACTCCGCCGATGGCGCCTCGCCGCCCTCGAGCGGGTGCGCCGAGCCGGGACCGAACGGCGTGGCATCGTCGGGATTCACCGCGCCATCGTCATCGGAGTCGATCGTCGGGTCGAGGGCGACGGGCACCGCAGCGAGGCCACGGCGCTTGGGCACGGGCGCGACCGGCAGATTGTCCTTCGTGAACACGACGACGTCGCTCACGACAATGTCGTAGACGTTGAGCTGGGTGGCGCTGAGCACGTGCACGTCGACCAGGTTGCGGAAGCTCTTGACGGCGTTGACGTCGTCGCAGATCACCAGGACCTTGCCCTCGGCGCCGATAGCGGCGAGTGCCGCCTTGGCGGACTTGGTGCTGGGCGTCTCGAAGGACCAGGCATCCACGACGAGCACCTTGCCCTCGGCGGCGCGATCGGACAGCGCCGAATGCAACGCCAGCCGCTTCATCTTCTTGGGGGTCCGCTGCGAGTAGTCGCGCGGCTTGGGGGCGTGGGCGACACCGCCACCGCGCATGTTCGGCGTGGAGAACGAACCGGCGCGAGCTCGACCGGTGCCCTTCTGCTTCCACGGCTTGGCACCGGTCATGGAGACCTCGGCTCGGGTCTTGGTGCTCTGGGTGCCACTGCGGCGGTTGGCCAGCTGGGCGGTCACGACCTGGTGCATCACTGCCGTGTTGGGCTCGATGCCGAACACGGCGTCATCGAGGTCCACGCTGCCGGCCGCGCCGCCGTCGGCCTTGAGAAGATCGACCTTTGGCATCAGCTCTCACCTCCGGTGCTCGGCTTCTTCACCGCGTTGCGCACCACGACGGTGGCGCCACGCGGGCCGGGAACCGAGCCCTTGATCAAAAGGACGCCTTGCTCGGCGTCGGAGCGGACCACCTCGAGGTTCTGGGTGGTGACCTTGTTGCCGCCCATCCGGCCGGCCATCTTCTTGCCACGGAACACCCGGGCCGGGGTGGCGCACTGCCCGATGGAGCCCGGCTTGCGATGCACACGGTGCGCACCGTGGCTGGCCCGCTGGCCGGCGAAGCCGTGACGCTTCATGACGCCGGCGAACCCCTTGCCCTTGCTCACCGAGGTGACGTCGACGAACTCGCCGCTGCCCAGGAGCTCGACACCGAGCTCCTGACCGACCTGATAGTCGCTGACGTCGTCGAGACGCAGCTCGACGAGCCTCTTGCCCGGCTCCACGCCTGCTTTGGCGAAGTGCCCGGCCTGGGGCTGGTTGAGCTTGTCTGGCGCCTTCTGACCGAAGGTGACCTGGAGGGCGCTGTAACCGTCGTTGTCGGACGTCTTGACCTGCACGACGCGGCAGGGGGTCACCCGGAGCACGGTCACGGGGATGACACGGTTGTCCTCATCCCAGATCTGTGTCATGCCGACTTTCTCGCCGACAATCGCCTTGCTCGCCATAGCTGATGGCCTCTGCTTCCTGAAAGATCTTCGCTGATCAGTGTGTTGGCGGCGTTGGCCACCCACTCACGCGAACGCTCCGCATGGGCATGACCCAGCGGAGCGGTGACTCGGTTGTGCCCTGCGGTTCCGCCGGAGCGCTCTCCATGGCCTGCAAGGACGTCGATTGGTCCGCCCGCCGGACCAGGCCGGTGGCAGGAGGGTAAGCATAGCGACGCGGGACCTCACCTCCAACTCCGGTCTTTGGCGACGAATCGGCCGGCGCGCCATGCCCGAAGCAACAGCGACGGGACACTAGATTCCGGGTGTGTCCTCTCTGGCCGACAGCGGACCCACGCAACCTCCTGCCAACACCGCCGTCCCGCGATGGGTACGCCGCTCGATCTACTTGTTCTTCGCGACCTTCGCGGGGCTCTACGTCCTCTATTGGATGGTGCAGCAACTGCGCGGGCTGCTCATCTTGATCTTGGTGTCGCTGTTCCTCTCGTTCGCCATCGAGCCGGCGGTCAACCGGCTCGAGCGGGTGGGTATCCGCCGCAGCTTCGGCACCCTCCTCGTGTTCTCGCTGGTCATCGCCTCGCTCGGCTTCTTCGCCTTCGCCATAGGGTCGGTTCTCGCCGATCAGGTGACCCACTTCGTCGACGAGGCCCCCGGCTACATCAACGACATCGAGGACTGGACTGCCGACAATCTCGGGATCGAGTTCGACACGGCCGGCCTGGTCGAGGAGTTCCAGGCCGGCGGTGCCGCCACCGAGCTCGCCACCCGGCTCGCAGGCAACCTCGTCGATCTCGGGACCCGAGCCCTGGGCATCCTGTTGCAGGTGCTGACCGTCGGGCTGTTCACCTTCTATCTGGTGGTCGACGGACCGCGGTTGCGGCGCACCGTCTGCTCGGTTCTCACCCCCGAGCGTGAGCGCGATGTCCTGCGCATCTGGGAGCTCGCCATCGACAAGACGGGTGGGTACATCTATTCGCGCACCGTCCTGGCGCTGGCGTCATTCCTGGTCCACTGGGTCGCCTTCGTGATCATCGGCGTGCCGTTCCCGTTACCACTGGCGCTCTGGGTGGGGGTGATGAGCCAGTTCATCCCCGTGATCGGCACCTACCTCGCTGGGGCATTCCCGATCCTGATCGCTTTGCTCAACGAGCCGATCCATGCGGTCTGGGTCGTGATCGTGGTCGTTGCCTACCAGCAGATCGAGAACTACATCCTCGCTCCCCCGGTCACCGCCCACACCATGGACGTGCACCCGGCGGTCGCCTTCGGCGCCGTGCTCGCCGGTGCCAGCCTGCTCGGGGCGGTTGGGGCGCTGCTGGCACTCCCCGCTGCAGCCGTGCTGCAAGCGTTCGTCTCGACCTACCTCCAAGAGCGCGGCATGGTCCGGGCCATGGCGCCCGAGGTCGGCCAGCTCAGAGGATCGCATTCCGACAAGAGTCGCGGGCGCCACGGCTCCGACCCCGACTGACGAGACGCCGGACGCGACGAAGGGGCTCCGCACTGCGGAACCCCTTCGTTGTTCGATTCGACGAAGCCGGGGTCGGCCCGGCGTCAGCTCTGCTGAATCTTGATCTCGATGTCGACGCCTGCAGGCAGGTCGAGTCGCTGGAGCGAGTCGACGGTCTTGGGTGACGGCTCGATGATGTCGAGCAGTCGCTTGTGGATCCGCATCTCGAAGTGCTCGCGCGAGTCCTTGTACTTGTGTGGCGACCGGATCACCGTGAAACGGTGCTTCTCGGTCGGCAGCGGAATCGGGCCACGGATGTCGGCCTGGGTCCGCTTCACGGTCTCGACGATCTTCTTGGTCGACTGGTCGATGACCTCGTGGTCATAGGCCTTGAGCCGGATCCGGATCTTCTGTCCTGCAGCCATGATGGTGCTTCCTACTCGAGAATCTTGGTGACGGCGCCGGCGCCGACGGTGCGGCCACCCTCGCGGATGGCGAAGCGCAAACCTTCATCCATGGCAATCGGGTTGATCAGCTCGACGATCATCTTGGTGTTGTCGCCGGGCATGCACATCTCGGTCCCGTCGGGAAGGTTGATGGTGCCGGTGATGTCGGTGGTGCGGAAGTAGAACTGCGGACGGTAGTTGGAGAAGAACGGCTTGTGACGGCCCCCCTCTTCCTTGGTCAGCACGTACACCTCGGCTTCGAACTTGGTGTGCGGGGTGATGCTGCCGGGCTTGGCGAGCACCTGGCCACGCTTGACCTCGTCCTTGTCGATGCCACGGAGCAGCGCGCCGATGTTGTCGCCGGCGCGACCCTCGTCGAGGAGCTTGCGGAACATCTCGACGCCGGTGCAGGTCGTCTTCTGCGTCGCCTTGATCCCGACGATCTCGAGCTCGTCCCCGGTGTGGACGATGCCCTGCTCGATCTTGCCGGTCACCACGGTGCCGCGCCCGGTGATCGAGAAGACGTCCTCGATCGGCATGAGGAAGGGCTTGTCGATGTCGCGCTCGGGCATCGGGATGTACTCGTCGACCTGCGCCATGAGATCGAGGATCTGCTGCGCGGCTTCCGGGTCGCCTTCGAGGGCCTTGAGTGCCGAGACCGGCATGACCGGGGTGTCGTCGCCGGGGAAGTCGTACTCGTCGAGGAGCTCACGGACCTCCATCTCGACGAGCTCGATGAGCTCTTCGTCATCGACCATGTCGACCTTGTTGAGCGCCACGACGATGCGGGGCACGCCGACCTGGCGCGCGAGCAGCACGTGCTCGCGCGTCTGGGGCATGGGGCCGTCGGCCGCGGAGACGACCAGGATGGCACCGTCGACCTGGGCCGCACCGGTGATCATGTTCTTGATGTAGTCGGCGTGGCCCGGCATGTCGACGTGTGCGTAGTGGCGGTTCGCCGTCTCGTATTCGACGTGGGAGACGTTGATGGTGATGCCACGCTCGCGTTCCTCGGGCGCCTTGTCGATGTTCTCGAACGACGTGAAGGTGCTGCCAGGAACGTTGTCGGCGAGCACCTTGGTGATGGCAGCGGTGAGCGTGGTCTTGCCGTGGTCGATGTGTCCCATCGTGCCCACGTTGACGTGTGGCTTGTTCCGCTCGAACGCTTGCTTGGCCATTGATCTTCCTCGGGTTTCTGTAATCGGGCCCCGGTCGGTCGACCGGAACTTGATCGCCGACCCCGGTGGTCGGACGCATTTTCTTTCTGCTGGTGGTTCGGACCACCGGGTTGTCACGGACCTGATGGCCGTGTTCCACCCCCGAGGGGGCAGATGCGGGTCCCGCTAGGGAGCGGGCCGCTCTTGGTCACTCGCCCCGAAGGCGGGTGACGACTTCCTCCTGCACGTTGGCAGGCATCTGTTGGTAGGAGTCGAACTGCATCGTGTAGTTCGCTCGTCCCGACGACATCGTACGGAGATCACCGACGTAGCCGAACATTTCCGACAACGGCACCAGCGCGTTGATCACCTGGTTCTGTCCACGCTGCTCGGTGCCCTGCACCTGACCGCGCCGGCTGTTGAGGTCGCCGACGACGCTGCCGAGATAGTCGTCGGGGGTCACGACCTCGACCGCCATGATCGGTTCGAGCAGTGCGGGGCCCGCCTTGCGGGCAGCTTCCTTGAACGCCATGGTGCCGGCGATCTTGAATGCCATGTCCGACGAGTCGACCTCGTGGTACTTGCCGTCCTGGAGCGCGACGTGGACGTCGACGACCGGGAAGCCGGCGAGTACGCCGGAGGTCATCGCGTCCTTGATGCCGGCATCGACGGCGGGGATGTACTCACGGGGGATACGACCGCCGGTGATCTTGTCCTCGAAGGCATAGCCCTCGCCGGCCAGGACCGGGATGACGTCGATCTTGACTTCGGCGTACTGGCCCGAGCCGCCCGTCTGCTTCTTGTGGGTGTACACGTGCCCCTCGACCTTCTTGGTGAGGGTCTCGCGGTATGCGACCTGCGGCTTGCCGACGCTGGCATCGACCTTGAACTCGCGGAGCATGCGGTCGACCAGCACCTCGAGGTGCAGCTCGCCCATCCCCGACAGGATTGTCTGACCGGTGTCGAGATCGGTGTGGACCCGGAAGGTCGGGTCCTCCTCGGACAGTGCCATCAGGGCCTTGGACAGCTTCTCCTGATCGGCCTTCGATTTCGGTTCCACGGCCACGTCGATGACGGGGTCGGGGAACGACATCGCCTCGAGCACGACCGGCTTGTCGAGCGCGACGAGCGAATCACCCGTACGAACGTCCTTGATGCCGATGGCCGCCATGATGTCGCCGGTGGCGACGGCATCGACGTCTTCGCGAGAGTTGGCGTGCATCTCGAGGATGCGGCCCATGCGCTCCTTGTTGCCCGTGCGGGCGTTGAGCACCTGGTCGCCCTTGCTCAGCTTGCCCGAGTAGACCCGGAAGAAGGCGAGCTTGCCGACGTGGGGGTCGGTCATGATCTTGAACGCGAGCGCGGAGAACGGCTCGTCATCGGAGGCCTTGCGGAGAACGACCTCGTTTTCGTCCTTGATGCTGTGACCTTCGACCGCGGGAACGTCGACCGGTGACGGGAGATAGTCGACGACAGCGTCGAGCAGGGGCTGAACGCCCTTGTTCTTGAACGCGGTGCCGTTGAGGACCGGCACGAGGCCGTGGCGCAGGGTGCCTTCACGCACGGCAGCACGGATCTCCGCCGGCGTGATCTCCTGCTCCTCGAGGAACTTCTCCATGATCGTCTCGTCGAACTCGGCGAGCTTGTCCATGAGCAGCTCGTGGTACTCGGCGGCCCGGTCGGCGAGCTCGTCGGGGATGTCGAGCACGTCCCAGGAAGCACCGAGATCTTCGCCTTGCCATACGAGGGCCTTCATCTCGACGAGATCGACAACGCCCTTGTAGTCGGACTCGGACCCGATGGGGAGCTGGAGGACGGCGACATTCTTGGTGAGGCGGTCCTTGATCGTGTCGAGCACGAAATAGAAGTCCGCGCCAGTGCGGTCCATCTTGTTGACGAAGCACATGCGTGGGACGTGGTACTTCTCGGCCTGGCGCCAGACCGTCTCGGTCTGGGGCTCGACGCCGGCCACACCGTCGAACACGGCAACCGCGCCGTCGAGGACACGCAGCGAGCGCTCGACCTCGACGGTGAAGTCCACGTGGCCCGGTGTATCGATGATGTTGATGCGGTGATCGCGCCAGAAACAGGTCGTCGCAGCCGATGTGATCGTGATGCCGCGCTCTTGCTCTTGCTCCATCCAGTCCATCGTGGCCGCGCCCTCGTGGACCTCACCGATCTTGTAGCTCTTGCCGGTGTAGTACAGGATGCGCTCGGT
>JAHECR010000053.1 GCA_024641655.1 Acidimicrobiaceae bacterium | reverse complement strand
TGACGGGCGATCACCGTGTGTTCGGGTGGCACGAAGTAGGTGAGTGCGCCTGCGGCCGCCTCACGCGCCAAGCCGAGCATGCGTGGACCGAGCGCAGCGATGACGCGCTCATGGGCCCGAACGGGAATTGGCTCGGCATCGAGCGCAGCCAGGTACGTGCGCATCGCCCCGAGCGGTGGGCCGTACGCGATGCCCTCACTGCGCATGGGACCCTCGTGGCTGACCCCCAGGCCGAGGGTGAACCGCCCGCCGTACCGGGAGTTCAGCCGAACCTGCGCCTCGCAGGACTCGGCCGGGGGGTGCTTCCAGATGTTGAGCACGCCCATGGCCACGTTGACGGTCTCGGTGATTCCGAGGAGCCGCTCGGCATCGCCCAAGGGGTCGCCGTTGCGACCGCCGGGGATCCACAACGTGGTGTACCCCAGATCTTCGAGCACGGGTGCAGCCGCAACGATCCCGGCCGGATCAGCCCGCCGGAGCTGCCCACTCCAAATCCCGATCCGACCCAGGCGAGTCCGCAGAGTCTGGCTCATGGTCGACGCTCCCGGACCGGCTCAGCCCTCGGGCTCGGCCTTCTTGGACGGTCGGTTGGTGAACGCCTCGATGCGGTCCTGCCAGTCCTTCGAGTGGAAGAGCAGGGTCTGGGCCAGGCGGTCGATGTCGCGTGCCGTACGACGGTCGGTGTCGGCGGCGGCGTCGATCGCCAGCTTGGCCAGCCCCAAGGCCTCCGAGGGCATCTGCGCCAGCCGAACCGCGAAGTCGTGGACCCGCTCCTCGAACTCGGCCGCCGGATAGACGGCGTGCACCAGCCCGATCTCGCGGGCCTGCTCGGCGTCGAGCGTCTCGCCGGCCATCACCATCCACCGGGCCCAGTGCGGGCCGACCAGGCGGGTCAGCCGCGAGATGCCACCCGAGGCCGGCAGCACCGAGAGGTTCTTGATCTCGGGCAAGGAAAAGGTCGCAGCGTCAGACGCCAGGCGGAAGTCACACGACACGCCCATCTCCACGCCTACACCGAAGCAGTGGCCCTGCGCGGCCAAGATGATGGGCTTCTCGACCCGTTCCATCACGTCGTAGAAGTCGTGATGGGCCCGATCGCGGTATTCGAAACGCGTCATCGAACCGCGCAGGACCCCGTCGGGGCCCATGCCCGGGTTCGGGTCCAGCACGGTGATGTCCATGCCCGAGGTGAGGTACTCCCCTTCGCCGGTGATCACGAGCACCCGGAGGTCGATCCGCTCGGCAAGATCGGTGACCGCTCGCTCGAGCTCATCCAACATCTCGAAATCGATCGCGTTGCGCTTTCGCTCGCGCGTCCACGTCAGCGTTATGACCCCATCGGCTTCGGTGCGGCTGACCTTGTCGTCCATGTGCGTTCCCCCGGTGGCTAGATCCAGCGAACGGTAGCGCACCGTTGGCTCGGACCCGACCACTCGCCGAGTCACCCACGAGACGCTACCTTTTCCGGCATGGACCTGACCACCGGTGACCGTGCGATCGCATGCCCGGTGGCACAGGGGTTCGATCCGCTTGCTCCCGATGCACGAGCTCGCCTGCACGAGCATCTGGCCACGCTGCGCACCGACGGTCCGGTCTGGTACCTCCCGTCGGTCGACCACTACCTCGTCACGCGCTACGACGACATCGTTGAAGCCCTGGGCGATCGCGAGACCTGGTCGGCGGCGAACGCATCGGCGACCTTCCACAAGCCTTGCGCGGCCGCCCAGGCCGTCCTCGACGAGGGCTACAAGAGGATCCCCACCCTCAACAACACCGACCCGCCACGGCACGGCCACATGCGTCGCGCGCTGCGTGATTGCATGTCATCACGCCGCCAGCTCGACATGGAAGCCGACCTCCGCCGATACGCCCGGGCCCTCATCGAAGGGGTGCAAGGTGACGCGGTCTTCGATCTCATCGAGCGGGTTGCCTTCCCCTTTCCCGGATACGCCGCGTTCACGTTGCTCGGATTCCCGGAGGAGGACACCGAACGGCTGAAGCAGTGGAGCCATGGCCGCGTCATGCTGACGTACGGGAAGCTCGACGAGCAAGGTCAGGTCGCCGCGGCACGCGACGTCGTCGACATGTGGCGCTACGCCGAAGACCACGTCGCCAAACGCCAAGCTGCGCCCGCTGATGACGTCACCAGCGATCTCCTCGCCTATGCCGCGACCCACGGCGACGTCGTCACCCCATTCGACGTCGTGAACATGGTGTACTCACTCGCCCTCGCAGGTCACGAGACGACCTGCAACGCCATCGGAAACGCCGTGCATGCGCTCATGACGCACCGGGATCAGTGGGACCGCCTGATCGCGGATCCCAGCCTGTGCGCGAACGCCGCCGACGAAGCTCTCCGCTATGACGGCCCCGTGATCAGCCAGCGGCGCCTCGCCACCTCCGCTGCCACCGTTCAGGGACACGCGCTTCCCAGCGGAGCCAAAGCGATGTTGTGCTTCGCATCCGCGGCCCGCGACCCCGCGCACTTCGATGACCCCGACGCGTTCCTCGTCGATCGTCCCAACGCGTCCCAGCACCTGGCATTCGGCAAGGGGGCGCATTTCTGCCTCGGCGCACCACTCGCACGCCTCGAGATCCGCATCGCTCTGGAACTCTTGACCGAGCTGATGCCCGACCTCCACCTGGCCAGCGACGACGCGATCGATCACGTCCCCAACATCTTGTTCCGCGGCCCACGCCAGCTGCTGATGAACCCTGGCCCTCTCGAGGACGTTCGCACGACGAACCGCGCCAGCTGACATGGCGAAACCACGAGAGACCGCTCCGATGGAACGCGAGACCGCCGTCGCCGGGCACTTCGACACGATCGGTGACTTGATGAACGCGGCCGCCGACCAGATCGGCGAGCACGAGGCCATCGTCGACGGCGACCGCAGGATCACGTTCGCCGAGTGGATCCGCGCCGCCGACGGCGTGGCCAGATGTTTCCACGACGCCGGCGTTGCGCGCGGGGACATCGTCGCGCTCCATCTCGGGAACGGGATCGAGTACGCGGTCGCCTACGCGGCCGCCGCTCGCCTCGGCGCGATCGCGACCGGCATCAACCTCCGACTGGGCCCGAACGAGGTGCAGTCGATCATCGAACGGACGGCCCCGAAGGTCTACGTCACCGACCCCGGCGCCGCCTCGCCCCCCGGCCTCGCGGACACGACGATCCTGGACGCGCACGCCATCCGACGCGCAGCCGAGGGCCCAGCGCTCGAACGACACGGCGACGGGGTGGGCACCGATCCGGTTTGCATCATCTGGACGAGCGGCACCACCGGCGTCCCCAAGGGTGCCTGGTTCGACCACCGCAACCTGGAAGCCGCCGTCGCCAGCGGCGGCGCGATGACCAACGCTTTCGACCGTCGTCTCGCTTCCGCGCCGTTCGCGCACGCGGGATACATGGCCAAGCTGTGGGAACACATCGCCATGGGCATCACCCTCGTCATCTCCCCGACGCCCTGGACCGCCGAGAGCATGCTGGCGACGATCGTCGATGAGCGCATCACGGTCGCGGCAGGCGTCCCCACCCAGTGGGCCAAGCTGCTCGAGCTCCCCGAGGTCCGCACGGCCGACTTCAGCGTGCTGCGCATCGGACTCGCAGCGACCGCCCCAGCCACACCCGACCTCATCGAACACGTCGCGGCCACCCTCGGCTGCCCACTGGTGGTCCGGTACGCGATGACCGAGTCCCCCTCGATATCGGGCACCGAGCCCACCGACCCGCCCGAGGTGCAGGCCCGAACGGTCGGCCGCGCCCAACGAGGTATGGAGATCCGCGTCGTCGATGGCGACCAGGAACCCGTCCCCAACGGAGCCATCGGACGAGTCCGGGTACGCGGTGGTTGCGTCATGCGCGGCTACTGGCGCGATCCCGTGCGCACCGCCGAGGTGCTCAGCGACGACGGCTGGCTCACGAGCAGCGACCTCGGGGCATTCGACCCGCATGGCAATCTGGTGCTGTCGGGCCGTATCGACGACATGTACATCCGGGGAGGGTTCAACGTCTACCCCATCGAGGTCGAGAACGCCCTTGCCGATCACCCGGCGATCGCACAGGTGGCCGTCGTAGGTCTCCCCACCGCCGTGATCGGCGAGATCGGCGTCGCCGTCGTCGTACCCGCCGACCCCGAGCGACCGCCTCTCCTCGCCGACATCCGAGCCTGGGTGGGCGAACGAGTCGCCGACTACAAGCGCCCCGACGAACTCATCGTCGTGGACCACCTCCCGGTCACCGCGATGATGAAGATCGACAAGATCGCCACCCGGGAGCTCGCCGCAGCGCGGCTGCGCTGACGACGCATCCTGGCGGCGGGTACATCAGCCGCGTGTGAGACACGACGGGCGGTACCCATGAACCTCACCGTGCGCGTGACGCGCTCCCGGGCGGGTCCGCCCCGGAGTACAACAACGCCTCCTCCAGGCGCCGTCCGGACCCGCAGCGACTCACGATATCGACGCCTTCCATGCCTCCCCCAGGGACATGCGCGGGCACCAAGCGCGACGAACAGGCCGCAACATGTTCAAGCTCGACTGCGGCGAACGCTCCGAATGGAACGGGCCACCGCCAGCATACGTACGACGGCCAACACGGCGCCATCGCCGGTCGAGTACCTCATACCGCCACATGTGCCGCGATCTGCCCGGATCGTGGCATGCTTGTGGCATGTCACGTATACGAGTCAGCACGACTGTCGATTCCGAACTCCTCGCGGCCGCGCGTCGGCTTCGAACGGGCCTCAACGACGCCGCGCTTCTCGATGAGGCTCTCACAGCCCTCCAGGACCGCCATCGCTCCGCTGAGATCGACCGGAGCTACGGCGCCTATGACGACCACCCACTCGACGAGCCCGACGACTGGGGCGATCTCGCTTCGTTCAGATCAGCAGCCGCCGCGTCATGACCGACACGGCCCAACGAGGCGAACTGTGGTGGTGCGAACTACCTGACATCGGGCGGCGACCCGTCGTCGTGCTCTCGCGAGACGCCGCAATCCCCCGTCTCGGCCGTTCACTGATCGCCCCCTGCACGACCACCATCCGCGACATCGCGAGCGAGGTGGTCCTCGAACCCGGAGACGATCCCGTCCCACGGCTCTGCGCAGCGAACCTCGATTCGGTCGAAAGCGTTTCGATCGCAACCCTCACCCAGCGCCTCGGCCGACTCAGCGACACCCGCATGCGTCAGATCTGCGCCGCGCTCGAGATCGCCACCGGCTGCACCTTCTGACCCGAGCGGTCAGCTCAAGACCACCATCGCCCACTGGGGCACGGTGCAAGGGCGGTCGCGGCTCGCCCTGACCCGGCGCGATCGCGTGGCATTGCGACCTCCTCTCGGGTCGCGCCCGCCACGCCGACGCCGAGGGCGCGACAAAGTGCGGAGCGCAGGGGGGACTGCTGTCGAGCGGGTCTCAACGAAGGAGGAGGACGGTGAGGAGTGCTTCGTCTATGCCCCTGTCTCACAAACTGCAATACAGATGGGAGCTGGATCTGAGTCGGGACCTCCAAACCGCGGGCCGGTAACGAATCAACCACATGGTCTCGCCCCGAATCGTGCACCTGCCACCTGTCGGCGCGCTCGGTCATGCTCGTGCACATGAGACCAGCTCAACCCCATGAACCCGCCGACGGGCCGGAATTACGTGCAACCGGCGCGCAACTGGCAGCGCACAACAGTGCGCAACGACGTACAACAACGCGAAAGAGGCGCTGACCAGCGCAAATACGCATCTTCCCTGGTCAGCGCCTCTACCGATACATGCTTTGGGAGCAGGGCGTCGCTGGTTCAAATCCAGTCGTCCCGACAAGAAACGACAGGAAAAGAACCTGGTCACAGGGTTGCGTTGTGTGGCGCCCGTCCCTCGGCGGCGTTTCGTGCAGGCTGCGTGCAACTCACTGTATTGATGGCGTCGCCGGGTCCGCGACCACGGGAGTGGGGTCAGCCTCGGTCGATGACTACCAGTTGGACGCGCACCAGGCGCCACTCACCATCGACCCTGCTCAGGCCGACGGCTTCCAGTGACACGCTGCCATCGTCCTGGTCGGACAGAGATCGCCCGAGTACCGCCAAGGTGATCGCGCCGCCGATCGAGGGATCCGCGACCATGATGGACCCGTAGTAGATCGGAAAGCGCCCCCACCTCGAGACGTTCGCGGTGACGGTGGTCTGACCCACGACGCCCGTGCCCTGCAGCCCTGTGACGCCGCGAGAATCTCGTTCTACGAGGAAATCACCTGAGAGCAGCGGCCCGCTGACACCCAGCGCCACCCCGCCGGTCACGACCAACGACATCTCGTCGACGCTCGTCTCAGGTGCACCGACGAGGTGCGAGCTCGAGTCAGCCGCGGCAGGAACGAGAACGCGTGGCGTATCGGAGTCGTCGCTCACGGAGTCGGCAGTCACTGACGCCGAGTTCTGGTAGCCGTTCGCACCTGCAACTCCGCTCGCCGAGAACGTCCATGTCTCGCCGGGGTCGAGCAACCCGTTGCCGTCGTCGCCGCTCGTCGGGCCGGCCACAGGACCGAGCTGACTGTCGTCGACGACCAGCCCCGAGAGTGCAACGTTTCCAGGGTTGGTGACGCGATAGATCCAGGTCAAGTCGGCACCTTCGGTGACGAGGACCCCGTCACCTTCGACGCCGCCGGGTCCAACGGTGACGGCGTCGAGCGCGATGTCAGGACACCGGACCCGCACCGAAACCGTTCCCGTGGCGGACGCGCTGACCCCGTCCGAAACGTCGTATGTGAACGAGTCGAGGCCGCAGAGGCCCGGCGGCGGCAGGTACGAGAACCCGCCTTGCGAGGTCACCTCCACGGTCGCGCCGCCGCCGGATACAGCCTGGAAGGACGTCACTGCCAAGGCCTCGCCTTCGAGGTCGAAGTCGTTCGCCAACACGCCGCGAGCCGCGGATACCGCCAGCGCCATCTCGGTGAGCGCCACGTACTCGTCATCGCCTGCGAAGGGCGAGTCGTTGCGACAGCTGACGTCGACGTGCACGGTCGCAGCTGCACTGAGGCCCTCGTCGTCGGCGATCACGTAGTCGAAGCTGTCGGAACCGCAGAAGGATGCATCGGGGGTGTAGGTGAGGGATCCGTCGGCGGACACCACGACTGTTCCGTTCGCGGCGCCCGAGAAGTCCGTGACCATGATTGGATCTCCGTGGGGATCGCCGTCGTTGGCGAGCACTCCCGGCGCCGCCACCACCAGATCACCCCCCTCTGTGATCACGTAGGCATCGTCGGTCGCGGTAGGTGGCTGATTGACGGGCACACCACCGGTTGGATCGACGGTGAACGGGACGTTTGTCGTGGAGCCGAGCGGTACACGTGCATGGCTCTGGATCGCGCCGGCGAGGGAGATGCGGTAGGTGTCGCCGACGACGAAGGGCGTGCCGGTGTCGAGCCGGAACGCCCTCGCAACCAGGTCACCAGCGGCGGTAACCCGCTCGTCGAGGGGCGAGATCGAGATCGGAAGCTCGGCACCGGCACCGTCGAGCACCGTCACCGTGGCGTCGGCGATCCAGGTCGACAGCACGTAGTTGTCGAACGTCAGGTCTACGTAGGTGTCGCCATCCTCGGCCATGACCGCCGCGACGGCTGGTGCCCGCCGCGAGGTCATCTCGACGTTGACGTCGAAGTGCGGTGGCAGGACCTCGAGTGGATCGGTGAACGTCGTCGCATAGCCAGGCTTGTCGAATCGGACGCGCCACCAGCCCTCCGGCACGTCCCATGCGTAGGAGCCATCGGGGCCCGTGGACTGTGGGTTCTGTTGGCCGAACCAGTCCGAGTCCCACACTACCCAGGGCCCGCTGGGTGACAGAGCCGACTGCAGGGTGGCGGTGACGCCTTCTACCCGGTTGTCCTCGAACAGATCGAATACGTACCCGCTCGGGTCGAAGATCCACACGGGATCGGCGATCGGCGACTGCTCCTCGTTGGGCGATTGGAGAGGGAGAGGCTTGGGTTTGCAGTCCGGATTCGCTGCGATCTCCTGGAGGATTCCGCTGATCTGCCCAGAGATGATTGCAGCGATGTGCTGGTCGAGGCCGTAACTCACGAGGGTGAGCAGGACACCGCCAACCGGCCCGGTTGCCAACCCAAGAACGGTGAGGCCCACGCTCATGCCGAACTGGACCTTGAGGTTCTGGTCGATCTGGTCGAGCCGTGGCTGGTACTGAGCAAACACCTCTGGAGTGCACGAGCTCGCCCAATCGAGGGCTACGAGCAGCTGATCCGACAGACCCAGCTTCAAGACTGCATCGACGTACGCCGAGACGTCACCTCCGGCGCCCGCGAGCGCATTGCCGACCTTGACGAACTCCTCAACGCCCTCACCGAGCAGCTTGCCTTCGAGCGCGAGCTCGAGTGCCTGCCCCGTCAGCTTCGTACCTGCGCCGAACCCGCCCGGCACCGGCAGCGCCGCCAGGCCCCGAATTCCCGAAATGCCGGCAGGGACGGCGATGTCCGAATCGGGAATGAACGCGGTGATGATCGCCGTTCCCGTCGCCTCGTCGACCCTCGTGCTCAGGGAGACGCCATAGAGCGGGATACCGGTTGCCCTGATGAGCGCCAGGTCCTCGGGGGTCACGGTGTGGTTCGCCGGCGTCGAGGTCACCCGGACGTCGAGACCCGCGTTGTCGAGATCAGGGAACAGCGCCGAGACGAGCGTCTCGCCTGGGTTCGACTCGTCGACCACGAGGCCGGTGAAGGTCTTGGCCGGTCCCCGCAGCTGGCTCCGCACCTCGTCCACGGTCAAGGCGGGTGGAAGAGGGTCAGGCGAGATGTCCTGCAAGGACGCGACCGACTCCCAGTCCACCCGTATCGCACCGACCTGGTTTGCCGAAGGCGCGGCGAAGGCCGAATACGCGCAACGGTACGGGTCGGCGACCTGGGCCTTGCAGCCCCATGCAGCATCCCAGGTGGGCGCGGTTCCGATCTTCACCGAGGCGTTCACGATCCGTGTCGGGTCCCGGAACTGGAGCCTCGCGTCATACCCGGTGTTGGGCGCCCACACCATGGTGAAGTTGGGCTGCTGACCCGACCCGACCGGGATGTCGACCCGCGCCTGGTTTCCCTCCGGGATCATGGCGATACCGAGGAGATCGTTGTAGTCCGGGTCCCACCGGAAGTTTGCCGAGGCCGAGGTCACGGGCTCGGGGAGAGTGTCGGCCACCGCCACGAAGGTCCAGTCACGTGGCAGCGGCGTCTCGGGGATGGTCGTGACCACGTTCCAGCGACCCCTTGCGTTGGTGTCGGCCGTCGCCAGCGGGGCACCATCGGCCAGAACGGTGATCGCCGACCCAGCGGGAGCTCGCCCGCCGAGCGCGAGCGTGCGCGAGCGGCCGATGCGCGGAGCGTTCAAGGTGACGACGTCCACAGCTGCAAAGTCCTGGCCCAGTAACTCGTTCTCGATGCCGCCTCCCGCGCCGTACTCCAGCTCGGCGGTGATGCCGATGTGGTCGTGGGTGGCCCCGGGCTGGACCGCGAAGGTCGCCCGGACCGTTGCGCTCTGACCGGCCGGGATCGTCCCTATGTCGACGACCAGCGAGCCGCTGAGGAAAGTGACGTCACCGGAGGGAATCGGCTGACCGTTCAACAACACACTCTGCGTCAGGGGAACCGTGTCGGCGGGTACCTCGAGCGACAACACGGTCGAGGTCGCGTCGACGACACCACCGTTGTAGGCGGCGACGCGCGCGGTCACCCAATCTCCCGGGCTCACGCGCTCGGGCGACAGGTTCACCGAGGTCTGCGAGCTGTTCGCGAACAGCCCGCCCTGTCCCAGCTGGAGCGTGCCGAGGTCGATCACGTCACCGTCGGCCACCGAGACTTCGACACGAACCCATCCCTCGGCCGTGGAGATGACCACGTCGTAGTCCCCCGGCTCGGGGAAGCCCACGCTCACCTCAGCTCCTGCCCCCGTCTGGGTCTGGAGGCTGTTGGCCGACGCTCTCCAGCGCGCCGGCGCCACACCGCCGGGCGCCGCCAGTGTTGCGGTCAGCCGAGCCGCCTGAGTGAGCACCAGGCTCGCCGTCGCGGCGCCGTTCGAGGGCACGACTCGGGTGCACGCCGCGGAGAGCCCCACCTCGAACCCGTCCGCGCAGACCTCGATGTCGTCGCCAGACCAGACCCGCAAACCAACGACCTGGTTCTCACGGATGGGGAACCCCGTGCCGCCGGTCTCCCCTTGGACCCTCAGGTGGTAGCCGTACCCCCCAACGTCGAGGTCGACGGGCGTCGGGGCGCTGTCGCCGGCGTACTGCGTCTGCAGGTCGACCGTGAGATCGACGTAGTCGGCCGGGTCGAGCGCCAGGTCGATCGTCGCGTCACCGGTCAAGGCGTACCCGCTCACCGAGACGCCACGGCCGACAAAGGCATTCCCGGCTGCGATCTCGAGCGCACCGCGAACCAGATCGATGGAGTAGCTGCCATCCCCCTTTGTCAGCGTTCGAGCAGACACGGGTCGGTCACCAACCAGCGACGTGGCGAACACGTCCACACCGGGGACCGGTAGCCCGGTCGTGGTGCTGGTCACCACTCCGGACACGCGGGCCGCAGGGGCAATGACGTCAAGGGGGATCGAGACGATCTGGTCGGGCTCGGTGAGCCGGGTCGAGGTGGACGCGGCCGAGTGAACCTGGTCGCGCGGGTCGACGTGAATCTGCACGTCGGTGCCGAGCACCACGCCGGAGACTCGACCGACGTCATCTGTCCGCTGTCGAATCGCTTCGTCGCCCGTCGAGTCGACGACCGAGACCAGGGCGCCCGGCAACGGTTGGCCACCGAAGCCCAGAACCTCGACGGTGAACGGGACCTCCAACACCGGGGCACCTACGACCTCGACCGCGCTGACGAGGCCGGCACGCACGTCGACCGCGATCGGATCGACGAGCTCGGCATTGTCCCAGCCAAGGACGGTCACCCGGTAGCCAGGGGCCTGGGCCAGGTCGCTGACATGGACATCGTATGAGGCCACCGACGCCACATCACCGTCCCGGGTGGACGTGTTGGTGATGGACAGCTGCGGTGTCAGCGTGACCCCTGCCGGCAGGGTCAGGTCCACGCTCGTCACAACCTGACCCGCCACGGAGACGGGCAGCCCCTGTGTCGTGGTTCGTTCGGCGCTGCCGGCCGCGGTCGTGACCGTTGCAGCGATCGAGATCACCTCGACGAGGCCGAGCGGGTCGAGGGTGCCGACGTAGGTGCCTGGCGTACCGGTCCCGATCAGGGCCACGTCGACGAGCGCCGCCTCGGGGGCGCTCAGCATCGGGCTGCCCGGATCGGCGTTCGGATACCACGATCGAACTGCAACCTGAGCGGTCGCCGACCCGCCCGAGTCGCCGGTTGCAGTGATCTCGATCGGCGCTCCGAGCGCGACCAACCGTCGTGATGTGAGCGACGCCCACCAGGCAACGCCGACCTCACCGGGTGTCCCACCACCGCCACCGACCACCTCGAACGCCCCGATGTCGCAGACCGCGCCTCCGACGCCGTCGCCGTCCGCTGGCCGTGCGGTCCCGCGCTGGTCGAGCGGTGGACAGGCGCCATCATCGCCTCTGTCGATCGCGGGGCTGCCATCGAGCAACGCATGGGTCAACGTCTGGCCACCGTTGTCGGCAAGTGGTCCGACGAGTGGATCGACCCCCGTCTGGTCGCCTGGGCCCGTGAATCCGCACGTTCCGTCGCCGTCGATGTTGTGGCCCAGCGTCGTCACCTGGGACCCGCCGGCCTGGACTGCACAGTCCACGAAGTTCCCGTGCACGATCGTGTTCACCACCGTTGCCGCGCCCGCGCTGTAGCCGAGCTTCAAGCCCAAGTTGGGGCCACCGACGATGGTCGAGTTCACGATCTCGGTCGAACCAGAGTCGCTGTCCACGCCCACGTAGTTTCCCGACAAGGTCGAGTTGACGATGCGCGAGGAGAACGCCCCCGACCCCCACAAGCCCACACCAGTGTCATTGCCCGCGAACGTCGAGTCGGAAACGGTGAGGTCACCGCCACCGAAGAACCCGATCCCCTCCACCCGGTTCCCGGAGAAGGTCGACCGCTCGATGATCGCAGGCCCTCCCCCCTCCCATCCGTAGTAGTAGTTGCGCGACAGCGACGAGTCTCGGATCGTGACCGGCCCGCGACCCGCCACGGTCTGCAGGCCAAACCCCCCGCTGTTGTCGTCGATCTGGCTCCCGGTCACGGTCACGGCGGAGAAGAAGCCTGCCGCGTTGTAGACGTCCACCCCGTTGCCCAAGTTGTTGGAGATCGACGAACCGGTGATGTCGACGCTGCCGTCCCCCGCATTGAAGTCGGCCAAGACCGCGTCGTAGTAGGTCTCGGTGATCACGCTCGCGTCCATCGCCAGGCTGCCACCGATCGCGTCGATCAACACCCCGTACCTGGCACCTGTGATGTCTGATCGGGTCATCGTGACGTCGCCCGGCCCGAACGAAGAGAGCAAGACGGGGTAGTCACACTGGTCGAACACGACGTCGTCGATCCGAATCGACGTCGACGCGGTGATGGCCGGGTCATCGCGAACGATGATGCAGTCGCTGCCGTTCGAGAAGGTCACGCCCGATACGGCGAGGCTCACCCCCGGAACAAGCTGGAACCCTTCGGAGCTGCCCGTGGGGTCGGTCAAGGTGGTCGTCAACGATCCGGCGCCCATGATGATCAGGTCGTCGGTCACCGACATCGGCGAGCTGCGCGTGTAGACCCCCGCCGGCAGGTCGATCGTGTCGGCGCCGGGCAACAGATTCGCCTCCTCGACCGCGGCTCGCAAGGTGCACCGACCGGCACCGTCGTCGCATGCGCCATCGCCTGGGGAGGCGTCGCCCGTGTCGAGCGGCGAGCTCACGGTGAATGCGGCGGCAGCGGAAGCGCCCGGCGTGTCAGGTGCCGCCGCGAGGGTTGCTGAGATGAGCGCCCCAGCGACCAGCACCGCAACCCAATGCGACGTGCGCTTCGGGTACCGCATCGATCTCGCCATGGTTCCGACGCCCTTCCTGACCGCGGCACTGCCGCCAGGTCAACCTAGGAAGCGGACGACCCGGGAGTCATCAGTGAGAACACTGAATTCACGCCGCGCTGAAGTCGTGAACAGGTGCAACCGCCACGCTCCGTGACTGGAGCAGCGAATCAGCGACCATCAGCACCAGGACCTGAGTCGTTCCGGCTGACGCTCCACGCCTTCGGTTTTCCATGGGGCGCAGCCTGATTACCCTCTTGCGGTGGCGAAGAGCAACCCGGGAACGACCAACGGACCGATCCGCGGCCGGGATCGAGAGCTGGCACGTCTGAACGCGTCGCTGGATCGAGCCACCCGAGGTCTCGGGTCCGTCGCCTTCCTCGAAGGCGAGGCAGGCATCGGCAAGAGCCGCCTCCTCGATGCCGTGGGCGACGCGGCCAGCGGTCGCGACGCAGTCGTGTGGCGAGCAAAGGCAGAGGAAATGGAGCGCGGTAGACCGTTCAGCGCGCTCCTTCGTGCCATCGGCACCAATCCGCGAGGAGTAGCCGAAATCGAAGAGATCGGACAGCTGCTGAACGCCTCGGCTGTCTCGCCGGCGACGGGCGGATGGGTCGAGGTGCCCGAGCTCCGTTTCCGCGTCATCGATTCGCTTCTCGAGCTCGTCGACCGCGTTGCCTCGGAATCTGCGATCGTCCTGACGATCGACGACCTCCACTGGGCAGACGAATCCACCGTTGAGGCCGTGATCGCTTTCGCGCGCGCCTGCCGGGATCGCCCACTGCTGATCGCTCTTGCCGCCCGCCCGTTGCCACGGCCCGAGGGGTTCAGACGGCTGGCAACGCAGATCGAAGCCGAAAACACCATGAAGCTGCGCGCGTTGGACGACGAGGCCGTGCGGTCGCTTCTCACAGACCTCATCGGGAAGGAGGCGATCTCACCGCCGCTGCTGGATGTCATGCGACAAGCAGGGGGCAATCCATTCTTCGTCATTGCGCTCGCCCGAACCCTGCTCGGGCGAGACGGCGAGATCGACCCGGGCGAACCGTTGCCGCTCGAACTGAGGCAGTCGGCGTTGCTCCAGTTCGCGGACATGGATCGCAACGTCCAGGAAGTCCTCGCCACCGCCTCGATGCTCGGTGGTTCGATCGCCGTCGAGGTGCTCGCCGCAGTGCGCGCGGACACGGTGGGTGGTCTGGTACCAACGCTGGCCACGGCCATCGATGCGGGCATCCTCGAGGACGACGGCAGTCGAATCGCGTTCCGCCATGACCTGGTGCGTGAGGCTGTCTATCAGTCGATCACACCGACCCTCCGCTCGGCGCTGCATCTCGAGATCGGCCACCTCCTGTTGAGCAGGGGTCTACCGGCTGCAGACTGCGCGTCGCACTTCCTCCTCGGCGCTCGCCACGGCGACATCGCGGCGTCCCAGGTGCTCCGGAGAGCCGCGGCCGAGCTGGGCAGGGTCGCTCCTTCCACCGCGACCGACTTGCTCGAACGAGCGCTCGAGCTCCTACCTCGACACCACCCCGACCATCAAAGTTGCCGTGTCGAACTGGTGCAGTCCTACGTGTTCTCCGGTGACCTCGAACGCGGGAGCGACCTGGCGGCTCTCTACCTCACCGAGGCGCTCCCTCGCGACCTCGAGATCACTCTGCGCAACACCAGAGCCCAGGTCATGTTCCTTCAGGGACAACCGCGTCAGGCCGCCGAGGAGTTCATGGCCATAGCGCCGCTCCTCGCCGGATCACCCCGTCAGGCCGTCGTGCTCGGCGATGCTGCGGTGTCGGCGATGTTCGCGGTGGAAATGGAGACCGCCAGAGAACTCGCGCACCGCAGCATCGAGTCGGCTCGTGCCCAACCCGGCTCGGTCGCACCGACACTCGCGTTTGGGGTCCTGTCATGGATCCGGGCGCTCGAAGGCGACCTCGACGGCGCCATGGACGCCGCCGACGAGGCTGTGGCTTCAGCAGATGCAGAGACGGGGCTCGACGGACACCGCCGAATCCCTCACCTGTTCCGGTCCCAGGTCCTGGTGTGGGCCGGACGCGATGGCGACGCGGCAGTGTCCATCCAGAGAGGGATCGACGTGAGCGCCGAACTGGGCATGGGCTGGGATGAGCCGATGTACCAGGCGCTGCTGGCGGACATGCGGATCCGCTGCGGGGACTGGGATGACGCCCTGGCCGAAGCCGAAGGCGGGCTGGAGCGCGGTCGAGAGGTCGGGTCGCTGTTTGCTCACGCCTACCTCCACATCCACCGGGCCAAGGTCCTGATCTTCCGCGGAAGCTCCCAGGAGGGCAGGGCGGCGCTCGATGAGGCGGAGCGAGCCCTCGCGAACGCCGGTGGTCAGGGCGCCGATCAAATGTGGTGGCTCCGCGGCTTGCTCGAGCTCGGTGCAGGCCACAACGAAGCCGCCTCGACCATCTTGGGGATCCTGTGGGACCGCCTCGGCCAAGCCGGACTCCACCTACGACGTGCCGAGTATGCGGTCGATGTCATCCGAGCGGCGCGAGCGTCCGGCGACGAGCGTCTGATGCAGCGCGTCCTCTCCGAACTGGGCACAGCGGCAGATGCCACCGGCAACGCCCAGATGCGCCTCGCCCATGCTTGGGCGTCAGCGCTCGCAGGTCGTGACAGCAGGCTCGCGCTCGACGCCGCCCATCAGATCACCCACCGCCCCGACATCGTCGATCGCGCCCGCTGCCTCGCCGATGTCGCCGCCATCCTCCGGGAGGCTCAGCACGACCGGGCCGATGATCTCGAACGGGAAGCCCGGGCGATCCTTCACCAGCTCGGAGCGACCTGGTTGGAGGTACTGCACTTGGGCGCGCCTCCAGACGACGCCGAAGGGGCTGAGCGCGCTCGCTCCGGCTGGGGCTCGCTCACGAGATCGGAGCGACGAGTCGTCGAGCTGGTGGGCGACGGACTGAGCAACGCACAAATCGCCGAGCGACTCTCGATCTCCCGTCGAACGGTCGAATCTCACCTCTATCACGTCTATCCGAAGCTGGGGTTGAGCAGCAGGCTCGAGGTGGCAGTCAGCATCGCCCAACAGCACCATCCCCCGGCCGCCTCCACCAAGACCGATAGTTCGGGAGATCAATGACGACCGGCTTTGTCGGCGCTGATCCCCTCACGCAGGCCCCAGCGACGCCGGACCCACGACTGTGCAAGAGATGCATCGCTGAGGAAATAGTTTCCTACACTCACGATCGTGCCGCCCGCCACGACCCCTTCGACTGCCAACGTCACGTCATCTCCCGGCGACGACATCGATCGGCTGCGCAGCGTGCTGCTGCGGCTGGCGCGATGTATCCGCACCAGTTCGGTGGGCGAGATCACTCCTTCACAGCTCGCCGTGCTCGGGTCGATCGCGAGGCACGGCCCCCTCACCGTGCGCGAGATCGCCAGTACCGAGCGTATGAAGCCTCCGTCGGCCAGCAAGATCGTCGCCGCGCTCGAACAGCTCGGCCTGGTCGAGCGCACCGTCGACCCCGGCGACCGCAGGTGCACGCCGATCGCCACCACCCCGGCCGGCGTCGACTACCTCAAGCAGGCGCGTGCGGCGGGCCGGACCTGGCTGGCTCGGCACCTCGACGAGATCGACGAGCAGGACGTGGCGATGATCCACGCGGCCCTGCCCGCTCTGGAGCACCTCCTCGGCAGCACCTCGTGAACCCCGGCGCCACCACCCTGGCGAGCCGGACGTTCTCGGCGCTGCGCCACCGCAACTACCGCCTGTACCTCATCAGCCAATCCGTGTCGTTCAGCGGCACCTGGATGCAGGGTGTCGCGCTGTCGTGGCTGGTGCTCGAACTCACCGGTAGCGGCACGGCTCTGGGCACCGTCCTGGCATTCCAGTTCATCCCGACCCTGTTCCTCGCACCCGTCGGCGGGATGCTCGCAGATCGCCTCGACAAGCGCCGCCTCATCATCGCCACCCAGACGCTGGCGGGCCTGCTCGCCATCTTGCTCGGGGTCGTCACCCTCACCGACCGAGTGAGCCTCTGGATGGTCTACGCCATCGCGGTCGCGTTCGGTTCGGTCACCGCCGTCGACAACCCGAGCCGCCAGACGTTCGTGATGGAGATGGTCGGCCCCGTCGACATCGCCAATGCCGTGACGCTCAACAGCGTCGTGATCAACGCGGCGCGAGTGGTCGGTCCGGCGGTCGCCGGCGTCGTCATCGCGACCGTCGGGACAGGCCTCTGCTTCATCGTGAACGGGTTCAGCTATGGCGCCGTGGTGATCGCCATGTTCTTGATCCGTCGAGACGAGCTGCTGCCGGCGGCGCGCAGCGTTCGCGCCCCGCGCCAGCTGCGCGATGGCCTGCGGTACGCGTGGGGCGAGACGACACTGCGCACCACGCTGATCATGCTGGCGATCGTCGGCACGCTGACCTTCGAGTTCCAGACCACGCTCCCGCTCCTCTCGGAGTTCACCTTCGGCGCCGGGGCGACGGGGCTGGCGATCATGACCTCGCTCATGGGTGTTGGCGCCGTGATCGGCGGGCTCGTCGTGGCCGCCACCGGCGCGCCCACGCCGACGCGCGTGGTGGCCGTGTGCCTCGCCTTCGGCTTGACGATCTCGATCGCTGCGGTGATGCCCACGATCGCGCTGGTCTACGCGGTGATGCCCTTCGTCGGCGCGTCGAGCGTGTCGATGATTTCGCTGTCGAACGCAACGCTCCAGATCCATGCCGAGCCCAGCCTCCGCGGTCGCGTCATGTCGCTGTTCTCTGTCGCGATGATCGGGTCGACACCCATCGGTGGCCCGATCGTGGGCTGGATCGGCGAGCACGTCGACCCCCGTGCCGGTCTCCTCGTCGGCGGCGCAGGGGCCCTCGGCGCAGCCATGTTCGGCTTCATCGAACTGCGAGCAGCGGGACCACCGGTGATGGCAGACGACACCATCGAGTCCGTTACGGCCAGGTGATCGAGGATGCGCCGGGTCAGTCGACGTGGCGCGACCGAAGCTCCGCCGCATCCGCTGCGCGCACTCCTGTCGGAGGCACACCACCAGGCCCTCTGAAGGCTCTCCCCCGAAAAGACACGCAGGATCGGAGCGTGTCAAGGCGCCCAGGGGTCGACCTCGAGCGCCCTGAGGATCAGCCACCAGGAGGCGAGCCCGTGGACGCACCAGCCGCCCGGGGCAACCAGGCACTCGTCTGGACACCGACAAACCCCATCGGCCATCCACTCCGCGAGCGTGTCCTCATCCGGCGGCGCCCACCCGCTGTTGCGCTCGAACCAGTCATGCGCGGCTCTGACGGCTTCTCGGGCCCCGGGGTCGTCCAACACCGCAACCTTCCTACCTCCGGCGCTGCGGAACCCGGCGCCATGTCGCGACCGATTCTCGCACGGCTGATCGAAAGGGGCTCGCTTGCAGGTAGGGAGAAGCATCCCGACGACAGAAGGGCGACGCCTTCCCACGGGCTGGGCTCCAACGGGCGCGGCCCCGGCCCAGCCTCCGGACCGTTCGTCCGTTGGGCGGTACAGTCGATCGATGGGCACCTTGCAGGCGACGGGTGGCACGGCGGGACCGACGTCACACACCTACTTCTCCCAGCGACTCCGGCTGCATTATCTCGACTGGGGTAACCCCGATGCGCCGCCGCTGTTGTTGATCCACGGCAACCGGGACCACGCCCACAACTGGGACTGGGTCGCGGAGCGGCTGCGCGACCGCTACCACATCGTCGCGGTCGACCTCCGTGGCCATGGCGACTCCCAGTGGAGCGCCGGGGCCTCCTACGGCGTGTCGGACTACGTGTACGACGTCGCCCAACTCGTGCACCAGCAGCAGCTCGCGCCCGTGCGCATCGTGGCCCACTCGCTCGGCGGCATGGTCGCCAGCAGGTACGCGGGCACCTTCCCCGAGAACGTGACGCGACTGGTGATCGTCGAGGGCACCGGTCCGCCGCTGGTACCGCCCGAGCAGCGCCCCCGGCCGGCCGAACGGATGCGGCGCTGGATCGAGGCGGGCCGATCCCTCGCCGGGCGCCAGCCGCGCCGATACGAGTCACTCGATGCCGCATACCGCCGCATGCAGGAAGCGAACCCTCACCTCTCACCGGAACAGGCCCGGCACCTGACCATCCACGGGGCGAATCAGAACGAGGACGGAACCTACAGCTGGAAGTTCGACAACTACGTCCACGCTGGTCCCGCGCTCGACCTCAGCCCCGAAGACGTCCGGCTGCTCTGGCGCAACATCGACTGCCCGGTCCTGCTTCTCGCCGGCGGCGAGAGCTGGCACCGGGACGAGATCGAAAGCGGCGCGCTGGACGCCGTCTTCGCCGACGCGCGGCACGTCATCATCGAAGACGCCGGCCATTGGGTGCAGCACGACCAGCTCGACACCTTCGTCGAGCTGGTGTCGGACTTCCTCGGCGACGGCGAGACCTGAGCCAACGGAGGGTTCGGATGGTCCGGGCTCTGTCCGAAAGGGGGCGGAACCACCCCAAGCACCTCCATCGTCCGCGCGGCAGCAAAGCAACCAATGATGACCTCGGGAACGCAGGAGGAGACCGTTGTGACCGTCACGATCAGGGAGGAACCCATCGAGGCACTGACGGGTCATGCCCTCCTCTCGATTGCGTTCACGGTCAACGAAATCTTCGACGTCGGCGTCGATGACGCAGCCATTAGCGGCTTCCAACTGAGTCGACGAGCAGTCGACCGTCCATGGGTCAAGGATTACGACCTCGACGGTGATGGACCGGCCCAGTGGCCCGACCGCTTCGATGTCAGCTCGTGGGGACTCATCGCGGCCTATGACGGCGATGACCGAGTCGGCGGAGCGGTGGTGGCTTTCGACTCCGATGGAGTGGAGATGCTCGAAGGTCGTTCCGACCTGGCCGTGCTGTGGGACATCCGCATCGCGCCCCAAGCCCGCTCGCGGGGCTTTGGAGCCCTGCTGTTTCGCCGAGCCCCGGTCAGTGAGCTGACCGGAGCCGATCCTCGCTGCCGGTTCTGCTGCGCGGCAGCAGCGTCAAGCGCCGCCAGCGCTACGTCGGTCCCCGCTTGCCCGCACGCGCGACTCCAGAGTAGGAAATGGCATGGCGAACCCTGAACCCGAAGCGTCGGACCCCCGTGGGCTCGCGGCCTTCCGTAAGCGGCTGAGCGCGGCGATCGGAGCTGGACAGGCGGTGGTGACCGACCGTGTCGCCGCCGGCAAGGCAGCGGTGAACGACCGTCTGACCGAACGCAGACGCAATGAGCTGCTCCGAGACCTCGGGGCGGTGTACTACCGGTCGCTCGGGGCAGGCCCGGAGGCCGCACCCGACCCCGACGAGCTCAATCCGATCGTCGACGCCCTCAACCACCTGGACGTCGACGACGCCTGAGGGCAACCGGCGCCGTATTGCCCGGCGTCACCGCCGGGATGTACTCGAAGGCACTGACATCGACAGCACGGACCAAACATGGTCTCCACCCGCTCGGGGCCCGGACACTCACCTTGGTGCATGGTCAAC
>JAHECR010000078.1 GCA_024641655.1 Acidimicrobiaceae bacterium | reverse complement strand
TCGCTCGGTCCCGCGTACAGGGCAACAGTTGGATCGAGGTCTGGTTGCCCGCGCTGCTCGATGGTCGGCCGTCGATCGCTCGCGTCGCCGCTGCTGCCCACCTCGGCGATCTCCTCGGTGTGATCGTCGTCGAGCGGCCAGCGGACGGATCTCAGTTCGACGAGGAGGACGAACGGGTCCTGCACGAACTGGCCCGCCAGCTCGGGCTGGCGCTCCACAACGTCCGACTCGACTCCGCGCTGCAGGCGAGCCTCGACGAGCTGGAGGTCCGCAATGCCGAGCTCGCAGCGTCCCGACTCCGGATCGTCACCGCAGCCGATGAGTCGCGCCGCCAGATCGAACGCAACCTCCACGATGGCGCGCAGCAACATCTCGTGGCACTGGCCGTCAAGGTCGGCCTCGTGAAGACCCTGTTCGATGCCGACCCCGACACGGCGACGCGCATGATCGACGAGTTGCGCGGCGACGTGCAGGCCGCGCTGGACGAATTGCGCGAACTCGCCCACGGCATCTATCCGCCCCTGCTCCGCGATCGCGGCCTCGGTGAGGCGCTCCGTAATGCAGCCAACCGATCGTCGCTCCCCACGATCGTGTCGGCCGATGGTGTTCAGCGTCACGACACCGACCTCGAGGCGGCGGTCTACTTCTGCTGCCTGGAGGCGATGCAGAACGCGGGGAAGCACGCGGGAGCGGAGGCGAAGGTCTGCGTGGCGCTCGGAACCGACGACACCGGAGTGCTGTGGTTCGACGTGTGCGACGACGGGGCCGGTTTCGATCCGGCGGCGGCCGAACGGGGCGACGGTTTCGTCAACATGCGTGACCGGCTCGGCGCGTTCGGCGGAGCGCTCGAGGTCAGGTCGGCTCCCGGGTGCGGAACCGCCGTCCGCGGGACCGTGCCGATCGCAGCCGGCGATGAAGCCTCAAACGGTTCGGTGGACGTTGCCACCGACGCCTGACGTCGACGCGGTCATCGTCGGGTCCGGCCCGAACGGGCTTGTCGCGGCGATCACGCTCGCGTCCGCCGGGTGGAGGGTGGTCGTGTTCGAGGCCGCCTCACGGCCCGGCGGCGGCACTCGCTCGATGGAGTTGACACTGCCGGGTGTCGTCCACGACGTCTGCTCCGCGATCCATCCGCTCGGGCTGGCCTCGCCGGCGCTCCGGGCGCTCCCGTTGGCCGACCACGGCCTGGAGTGGGTGCATCCAGACGTCCCGCTCGCCCATCCGCTCGACGGCGGGCGCGTCGCGTTGCTCCACAGGTCGGTGGCAGCGACCGCTGTTGGTCTCGGCGCCGACGGCGCCGCGTATCGCAAGCTGATCGAACCCTTCGTCCGGTCGGGGTTCGACCTCACCGATGGTCTGCTGTCGCCACTCTCCGTTCCCCCGAAGCACCCGATCGAGCTGGCGCGGTATGGCATCACCGGGATCCAACCGGCATCGCGTGTCGCCCGGCGATTCACGACCGACGAGGCGAGCGGGCTGATCGCCGGCCTGGCCGCGCACTCGATGCTGTCGCTCGGGTCGCTCAGCACAGCCGGCTACGCCATGATGCTCGGCGGCCTCGGGCACCTGGTCGGCTGGCCGATGGCGCGGGGCGGTTCCCAATCGATTGCCGACTCACTCGTCGGCGTCCTGGAAGACCTCGGCGGCTCTGTGGTCTGCGGCACGCGGGTCACCTCGCTCGACGAGTTGCCACCCTCCCGGGCCGTGCTGCTCGACCTGACACCGCGCCAGGTGCTCGCGATCGCGGGAGATCGCCTGCCGGGCCGTTACGCCAGGCGACTCGGCCGCTACCGGTACGGGCCGGGGGTGTTCAAGCTCGATCTGGCGCTCGCCGGGCCGATCCCGTGGACGAACACCGATGTCCGCAGAGCGGCGACCGTCCACATCGGTGCGACGATGCCCGAGATCTCGGCGGCCGAGGACGACGTACTGCGTGGCCGACACCCCGAGCGTCCCTTCGTCCTGTTGGCGCAGCACACGGTCTTCGACGCCGCCCGTGCGCCGAGCGGAGTGCACACCGCCTGGGCGTACTGCCATGTGCCGAACGGCTCGTCGGTCGACATGACCGATCGCATCGAGACGCAGATCGAGAGGTTCGCCCCGGGGTTTCGCGACCTCGTCATTGCCCGTCACACGATGGGCCCCGCCGGCATGGAGGCCCACAACGCCAACTACGTCGGCGGCGACATCAACGGCGGAGTGGCCGACCTGCGTCAGTTCGTTGCCCGGCCGACGTTGGGGCTCCACCCGTGGGCCACGCCGCTCGACGGCTTGTACCTCTGCTCCTCGTCCACGCCTCCGGGCGGCGGCGTCCACGGCATGTGTGGCCGCCACGCCGCTCGTGAGGTCTTGCGACGGCAGCCACTCTCCGATTGATGTGAACCGAGTCGTCGCTACCGGTGGACCTCGTCCCAGATCTCGCGCAGCACGGCCGGACCGAAGTCCTCCTTGTGCACGTAGCGTGCGGCGCCGCAGGTTGCAGCGTCAGCGGGCAGCGAACGTTCGTCGTAGGTGGAGAGCAGGATGACGATGGTCTCGGGATTCTCGTCGAGGATCCGGCGTGTGGCCTCGATACCGCTCATGTGCGCAAGGTTGATATCCATCAGCACGACCGACGGATGGAATTCGGCCGCCGTCGCCACCGCGGCCTCTCCGGACTCCGCCTCGCCGATCACCTCGAAGCCCGGCGACACGGCGACGACGGTCTGCGCCACGGCGCGAAACGGAGGTTGATCGTCGACGACCAGCACGGAGACGACGCCGGGTGGCTCGGCGACGTGATCAGGGTCGGACACCGTCGTATCCTCGCACCGCTCGAACGACCACGCCAGGATGCACGCATCGCACCGGTCGGGGGTGTTAGCCACCCTCGTGGTCGCCGAGGAAGAGCAGGACCGCCTTCACCCGGCGGTGGACATCGGGTTCCTCGGACAGACCGAGCTTCGAGAACAGCGAGTTGATGTGCTTCTCCACGGCTCGCTCGGACAGCCCGAGGGCGCGTGCCACCGCAGCGTTGTTCCGACCCTGCGCGATCCCTTCCAGCACCTCCTTCTCGCGGGGAGTGAGACGCTCGAGGGGTGACTCGATCCTGCCCGATTGGGTGACGAGCGCTTCGACAACCTTCGGATCGACCATCGAGCCGCCACGCGCGACGTCCCTGATCGCAAGGAGCAGCTGGTCGGCGTCTGCAATGCGCTCCTTCAACAAGTATGCCCGACCCTCCGAACCCTGATCGAACAGTGCGAGCGCGTAGCTGTGCTCGGCAAATTGAGAGAGCACGACCACCCCGATCGAGGGGTGATGCGCTCGGAGCTCGGCCGCAGCGCGTATCCCTTCGTCGGTGCCGGTCGGCGGCATCCGAATGTCGGTCAGCACGACATCGGGCGAGTGGGTGTCGACAGCTTCCAGCAGCGACGGCAGGTCGCCGACCGACTCGACGACCTCGATCTCGTCGTACGTTGCCAGCAGTGTCCCGATTCCCTCGCGCACGATGAGAGAATCCTCGGCAACGACCACCCGAATCGGCATGCCCGCGAACGCTACTGCTTGCCACTCCGGGGAGAACAGGCTTGTGTCCAATCGACCAGGCCGCCATCACCGACCTCGACGGTCTCCCCGGCGATGTCCACAGCGATCTTGAAGCAGATGCCTGGGTAGTGGTCGCGAGCGTCGCGCCGCTCATCCCACGTGCACGAACGACGCGCTCGACGGTGGACAACCGGACCAACGCCGTCATGTCGTTCGTCGTTCGAGAGCCGACGGCGACGAACGACGGCCGCCAAGGCGAGAGAGGTCGTTGGATCGGCCGCGACCTCGCGGTCGACGGGATGTTCCGGTGAGGGTCGCAGCGGGCTCGGCGCCCTCGTCAGGTGTGTGCGAACCTGCGCACCAGCCAGCCGATACCGACCGCCGTCAGGCCGATCAACCCGACGATCAGTGTGAACGGACCCGACCCGGTGACGGGAAGGACCGACGGGGCGGCCTCGGTTGCTACGGGGGTTGTCATGATGTCGCCTCCTTTCTGGTGTCGTGGCGAGTGGGCGACGTCCACTTGCACTCAGATGTCGGAACACGCCAGGCGCGCCAGAACGCGTGCACGAAGACGGCTCGCTGCGCCCAGTCCATGAAGATGAGGGTCGGGACGAGGAGGGGGAGCCGCCAGTTTCGAAGGGCGATCGCTCCGACGATGCTCCAGATGAGGTAGCCACCCACGTAGATCCCCGCTGCGAGGGCCAAGTGGCCGGTCTGAGCGGCACGCCAGAACGCCCAGCCGAGCAACGCCGGCCAGGCCAGCACGTAGATGATCCAGTCCACGATCAGGGCGGAGTAGGACACGGAGAACCACGACCAGGTGCGCCCGATCCGGTGGCCCCGGATGCCCTGCATCGACCCGTGGAGCCAGCGCAGGGTCTGGTGGTACCAGGCGCCGAGCGAGGTCGGATCCTGCACGTAGGCGCGGGCGTAGCGGGCGTACACGACCCGTCCCATCTTCTCGGTCTGGATGTCGAGCAGCCATTGCGTGTCGTCGACGATGTAGCGGACCTCGCGTTCGAGGAGTTCGGTCATCACGTCGGTCCGGAACACGGAGTCCGCCCCCGGGATGACCGTGATCGCGTCGATGACCTGCTGGCCGGCCTTCAGGAACAACCCGTACCGCCAGTAGGCGAAGGCGCGACTTCCGACGAGGCCGTTCCAGCGCAGTTCGTACATCCAATCGGACCGCGTCTCCCCGCATACGACCGCAACGCCCGGCCGCATCAGCTTCATCGCCTCGTCCATGAAGTCGGGCGCAAGGCGGGTGTCGTCGTCGAGCACGAGGATCGCGTCGTAGCGACGCCCGAGTCGGAAGCCGTCGTAGGCCTTGCGAAGAGCGTTCGGCTTCCCGACGTTCTCGGTGAGCGCCATGACCGTCGCACCGGACCGCTGCGCTTCCGTGACCGTCTGATCGGTCGACCCGTCGGACACGACGTACACGTCGGCCTGCGAACGGCAGTGCTCGATCGTGCGCCCGATGGTGGCCTCACCGTCCTTCGATGCGATCAGAATGCAGGCGGTCAGGGCCCGCGCTGCCGGCTCGGTATCCGGATGGGTGCAGGCGAGACGGGCCCCGTCTGCGGTCACGGCACCGGTGGCGCGGCTCGTCCGTGACAGGTGTCGACGGCGACGACGAGCGCGCCCGTTTCCGAGTCCTCCCACTTCCGTCGCCGGATGGCTGGGCATCCTCCGCCTGTCCTTTCACGGGACGTCACCGCCCCGCGCCCCTAGGCTCGTGGGCATTGTTGCTCCACACCAGAGTCGTTGGTCAGGAGTCG
>JAHECR010000017.1 GCA_024641655.1 Acidimicrobiaceae bacterium | reverse complement strand
GGGGCCGAAACCTGGACAAGATCGGCCAGCACTCCAACGACACGGCCGAGTTGTTCTTCTCGGACGTGCGTGTCCCGGTTGCCAATGTGCTCGGAGAGGAAGGGCGGGCGTTCGAGTACCTGGGCTTCAACCTGGCGCAGGAGCGGCTGTCCATCGGGTTGTACGGGTTGGCCGCCGCCCGCGCCGCGCTCGGTTGGACCGTCGAGTACGTGAAGGAGCGCACCGCGTTCGGGCAGCCGTTGGCCAGCTTTCAGAACACCAAGTTCGAAGTGGCGGACATGGCCACCGAAATCGAAGTGGCCCAACCGTTCATGGACCAGTGCGTCCTCCAGTTGAACGCCGGGGCACTGTCTCCGGCCACGGCGGCGATGGCCAAACTCTGGGCTACGGAGTTGCAGGGCCGAGTGACGGATCGCTGCCTGCAGCTGTTCGGCGGCTACGGATACACCACGGAGTATCCGATCGGGCGGGCCTACGCCGACGCCAGGGTGACTCGCATCTACGGGGGCACGTCGGAGATCATGAAGACGATCATCGCCAAGGACGTCCTCGGTTAGGCCCCGTCGCTCGCGATCGTCGTTCTGCGTCGAGGCCACGCCACCGTGACGACGAGTACGGCCACCACCGAGAGTCCGCCGAGCAACCCGAAGGCCCGATCGAACCCCACCATCGACGCCGCTGCGGAGTCGAGCGCAGCGATTGCCGCAGCGATCCCGATCGCATTGGCGAGGAAGCGGATGGTTGCGAACGACGCGTTCGCCTGGCCGTACGAGGACGTGGGCATCTCCGAGAGCGCGGCCGCGTTGAGGGGCGCGAACGTGAAGCCCATGCCCGCCCCATGGAGGATCAGCCCGGGGAGCAGCGTGCGGATGTAGTCGGCCTCGGCACCGAGAGCGAGCACGAACCAGAGATTGCAGAGCACGAGCAGCGCGCAGCCGAGCAGCAGCGTGCCGCGGTAGCCCGCCCTCTCGGCGATCCGGGCCGACACGATCGAGCAGATCGCCACGACCACCGGCGCCGGCGTGATCGCAAAGCCCACAGCGATCCGGCTGTACCCCCACTCCCCGGTGAGGAGCAACGGCAACAGCAGCCAGGTGGCGGCGCCGACCGCAGAGATGAACAGGTTCGCGGCGCTGGCGACGCCGTAGGTGGGTACCGAGAACATGGCCAGGTCGACCATCGGGCGCGGATGGCGTCGCGATCGCCGAACGAACAACGGGCCCGACAGCGCAGCAGCGACCAGGGCCCCGACAACACCAGGGCTGCTCCAACCCCAGCTCGGCCCTTGGACGATGCCCAACGCCGCGAGACCCACGCCGGCGGACCCGACCAGGACACCGAGATAGTCAGGATGCCCACTCCCCGGCCCCTCGGACGCGTCGAGAGCGCCGCCGCTCGCTGCCGGGCCGAGCAGCAGCACATGAGCCACGACGACGGCCCCGGCGACGATCGCCATCGTGACGAAGACCCAGCGCCAAGACGCCAGCTGGAGGATCACCGAGACCAGCCCCGGCGAAATCGACGCGCCGATCGGGAACGCAACCGTCCACACCCCGATGGCGAACGTGTGGCGGTGCGGCGGCCAGCGCGATGTGACCACCAGCAACGACGACGGCACGATCAGGGCCCCACCGACCCCCTGCATGCAGCGCCCGGCGATCACGAGTCCGGCGTTGGGCGCGGTGCCGACCATCAAGCTGCCCACGCCGAAGATCGCGAGCCCGAAACGGAAGACGCGTTCGCCGTCGAGCCGGTCGGTGAGCTGGCCGCCGAGCAGCGTGAACGCGGCGATCACGATGGCATAGCCCGACAACGCCCATGACAGCGTCGACCGGGTCGAGCCCGGGAACGCCGACTCGATGTCCGGGAACGACAGGTTCGTGCCCGTCCCCGAGATCGGCAACATCGTCATGGCGGCGATCCCGACGCCGAGCGCAAGCCATGCTTGCCTCGCCACCACCTCGGTCGACCGTTCGGGCTCGGTCATGGTGCTCCCACCGCAGTTGCGGCCGCACGCGTTGGGCTTCGGAGCCGACCGACGACCGGTGCCGCCAGGAGCAGCCCGCTCACCGCGAAGACCACCATTCCGACGGCACCGACCCCGTAGGCCCAGGCCCGCCCGCCGTGGTCGTAGACCGAGCCGATGAAGATCGCCGTCGCTCCGGCGAACAGTGCCTGGACCGCCCCCATGATCCCCTGCGCTCCCGCCTGGCGGTCCTCGGGCACCGCCAGGCTGATCGCGACCCCAGCTGCCGGGAAGGTGAGCCCATCGCTGACCGAGTGCACCAGGGACAGCCCGAAGATCCAGGATCCGGTGGGCACGAAGCCGTAACTGAGCATGAATCCCGCGGCCACGAACAGCCCGCCCGCGGCGAGCAGGTAGGGCCCGATGCGTTGCGCGAGCGTCCCCCCCACCGGCCCGAGGACGAACAACGGAACCGCGAACAACGTGATGCCGAGGTTCGCCATCCATGTCGATGTGCCGAGATCCTCGTGGACCACGTCCCACAGGGCGTCGAACGTGCCGATCAGCACGAACCCGCCGGTACCGAGCGCCACGGCCCCCGCGACCGGGCGCAGCCGCAACAGGTCGACCGCGAAGCGCTGACGGGAAGGCTCGACCGTGTCGGTCAGCGCGACGCCGCGCGTCGGCACGATGAGCGCAACGCTGGCGACGGCAACGACGAGGAACGGCGCCGACAGACCGAGCGGACCGACGAGCAACGCCGACAACGCAGGGCCGGCGGCAAACCCGAACACGTCGGCCGAGAGCAAGAGACCGAGATTACGGCCGACGTTGGCGCGATCGCTCAGCACCACGATGCGACGGATCGCGGGCACAGCGGCGCCGATGCCCAAGCCCGAGACGATGCGTCCCGCCAGCACGGGCCACAGCGATCCCCCGACGGCCATCAGGACCAGCCCGAGCGCGTTCACGCCGGCGCCGGCCACGACGACCTGACGGGCCCGGCCGCGGTCGGCGATGGGCGCCAGGAACACCTGAGCGACGAACGCGGCCAGGAAACCGACCCCGATGATGAGCCCAACCGCAGAGTCTCCGATGCCGTACTCGTCACGGAAGTCCCCGACAACGGTGAAGAGCACGCCATAGCCTGCCGAGAGCGATGCGGACAGGGCACCGAAGTGCCACACCGATGGCCGCGTCGAACACATCTGCCGAGCCTATGCCTGGAGGGCGCAATGGCATCGATAGCCACCAACCGTCACGTCGCAAGAGCCGAACTCGAGGAGTTCATCCGGACGCGGCATCACGCGGTGCTGCTCACCACCCGCAGCGACGGGTGGCCGCAGTCCTCGCTCGTCACCACGGGACTCGACGATGCCGGACGCATCGTGGTGTCGACCTACCCCGAACGTTCCAAGGTCCACAACCTGCGACGCAACTCGCGGGCCTCGGTCGTGGTGATGTCCGACGAGTTCGGCGGCGAATGGGTCCAGGCGGACGGAACCGCCGAGGTCCTGGACCTTCCCGAGGCCCTCGAGCCGCTCGTCGACTACTTCCGGGTCATCTCCGGCGAGCATCCCGACTGGGCCGAATACCGAGCGGCGATGCAGCGTCAGGGCAAGTGCCTGATCCGCGTCACGATCGACCGCTGGGGACCGGTCGCCAAAGGGGGCTTCCCGCCGCGCCTGGTCGGTTGATGGCGCCCGAGCACCACTCGGCCACCGGATCTACTCTTGGCGCCGACACCCCAGCAGAAGGACGAACCGCAATGTCAGACCAGACCAAGGCCCTCCGAGGACTCCTCGCCGGCGAGCCGTTCATCGCCGCCGATTGCGTCAGCGCACTCTCGGCACGCATCGTCGAACACGTGGGCTTCAAGGCGGCGTACATGGGCGGCCACGCGACCTCGATGATGCACTACGCCATCCCCGACAACGGGTCCTACACGCCCACCGAGATGATCGAACAGGCAGGACGCTGCGCGCGGGCGGTCTCGATACCGGTCATCGCGGACGCCGATTCGCTCGGCGAGTCGGTCACCGATATCCACCGCTCGATACGCGGCTACGAGGACGCCGGGGTTGCCGGCATCCACATGGAAGACGAGGCCCTCCCGAAACATTCGACCTACGCCGGTCCCCTGATGTCGATCTCCGACATGCAGGCACGCATCGACGCTGCGGTCAACGCCAGACGCGACGACGACTTCGTGATCATCGTCCGCAGTGACGAGTTCTACGTCGACGGGGGCGGCGGCAGCGGTTCGCTCGAGGAGGCGCTCGCACGTGGCAAGGCCTACGCCGAGGCCGGTGCCGACGTCTACCTGCCGACCTTCGCCGGTCCCGAGGAGCTGCTGACCGTAGCCGCCGAGGTGCCAGTCGCGATCGGCTGCTACGGCGGCCTCCAGCCAGGCGTGCAGGTCGCGCTCGCCACCGGGTTCGGGGCCGCCTCGGCCGCCCGCGAGCACCACAAGTGGGCGACCCACCTCCTCCAGCACGGTGAGCTGCCGCCCGAGGCGTTCGAGTTCCCCGAAAAGGACGCGATCATCCGTCAAGCCGAGCACGACGCGGTCGTGTCGCGTTGGGTCGAGCGAACCGGCCGTCGCGGACGCGCCCTCGGGGCTCCGTCGCAGTAGCGCGCTTTGCCAGTGACCTCGTTCGGAGGTACCGGGGCGCTGCCGCTCAGTGTGCGCCGGCGCCGCCGTCGATATGGAAGGTCTCGCCGGTAACCCAGCTCGCCTGCTCGCTGCACAGGTACACCATGGCCTCGTAGAGATCGGCGCTCGTGCCCATACGTTTGATGGCGTTGCCGGCGACGACCTGGTCGGCGTTGGTCAGCTGGCTCTGTGCCGCCTCGAACGCCGAGATGCCCGGAGCGATGCAGTTGACCGTGATGCCGTCCCCGCCGACCTCTCGGGCCATGCCCCTCGTCATGTGCTCGACGGCGTTCTTCGTCAGCCCGTAGGGATTGCTGCCCGAGCGCGCCGCCATCGACGAGATGTTGATCACCCGACCGAATCCGCCTTCGCGCATCAGCGGCACCGCCGACTGGTAACAACGCAAGCTCCCGGTGACGTTCACGGCCCACGCCGCGTCCCAGATCTCGTCAGGACATTCGAGCAGACCGGCCTCGTTGAGCCCGCGCCACAGGCCGGCGTTGTTGACGAGGACGTCGAGCCGCCCGAACGCGTCGCGCGCCGCTGCCACCATGGCGTCGGTCGATGCGCGGTCGGTGACGTCGGCTTCCACCCCGATGCAGCGCTGCCCCCCCTCGGCCGATGCCTCCTCGGCCGCGCTCTCGGTGCCCTTCACGTCCGCGAGCACGACGTTGGCGCCGTCGCGGGCGAAGTACCTGGCGTAGTCACGGCCGAGGCCGCGCGCCGCGCCGGTGACGATCACGACACGGTCCTGGAATCTGCTCATGGGGTTCCCTTCTCGGAGGCTCGGGGGCGTCAGCCCGGGTCGACGACCTTGGCGATCTGACCGGCCAGGAAGCCCTCGGGGTCCTGGGCCCGGCGCACGAGGACGTCGTGGATCTCGGGGTGGGTGAGCAGCAGGAACTGGTCGTCGACGATCGCTTGCCGCACCATTTCGCCCACCTGTTCCCCGGTCACCGGCGGGTAGTCGCCGGGCCCTCGCATGACCACCGGCGGCCCCGAGAACGTAACGAATTCACCGATGTTGGTCGCGACCGGTCCGGGGCACAGACAGGTGACGCCGATGCCCTGGGGTCGGAGGTAGAGCGAGATCGCTTCGGAGATGGCGATCACCGCTGCCTTCGTGGCCGAATACGGGAGCCGCTCGTAGGCGTAGGCGAACAACCCGGCAGTGGAGGCCGTGTTCACGACATGGCCGCTTCCCTGCGCGAGCAGCACCGGGAGGAACGTCGCGTTGCTGCGCACCACCGACAACAGGTTGGTGCTCACGATGCGCTCCCACTCGTCCATGGGAATGTGCTCGGGCAGCCCTGCGGAGATCACGCCGACGTTGTTCATGACGATGTCGACGCGCCCGAACCGCTCGAGCGCGAGGTCGCGGGCGGCGTCGAAGTGGGCCTGTTCGTTCACGTCGAGACACAGGCCGATGCCGGCGGCCCCCCGTTCGGTGCACTCGGCGGCGACCTCCTGCGTTCGCGCCTCGTTCAGATCGGCGACGACGACGTGGGTACCCGACCGCGCGAGGGCGAGCGCAGTCCCACGGCCGATGCCGCTGCCCGCGCCGGTGATGACCGCCACCTTGCCCCGGAGATCCTTCACAGCTCACTCAACTCCTCGATGACCGGACCGAGCTGCCACGCCAGGTCCTCGCTGATGGTGTAGTACCCGATTCCGAACTCTTCGTGCACCCGAACGAGGTGGTCCCTGATCGCGGTGGGGTCGCCGACGACACCGAAGGGTGACCGCTCGACCTCGTCGGGTGCCATGCCGAATCGCTGCCCGAGGCGAGCCGCCGCCTCATGCCGGCTGGCGCCGGGAGCAGTGACCTCGCCGAAGAACACGCGCACGCCGATGGTCAAGTCGTCACGCTCGCGCCCGCCGGCATCGGCGATGATCGAAAGCTGGTTCTCGAACGCCGCCTGGCGGTGGTCGGCGTCGACGCCGATCTTCACCATCGTCGAGATGATGTTCGCTTCCCGGGCGGCCATTCGCAGCATGCGAGGGCCGCCTCCACCGATCATGATCGGGATGGGGTTCTGGACCGGTGAGGGGAACGATTCGAAGTCGCTCACCCGGTAGTGCGCACCGTCGTGGGTGACCGGGCCACCCGCCCACAGCTTCTTGAGGAGCCCGATCGACTCCTCGAGCCTGGACACCCTGGTACCGGGTGGGTCCCAGGTCGTGATGCCGGTCTTCGTGTAGTCCTCCTCGAGCCACCCCGCGCCCAGACCCAGGTCGAGTCGTCCACCTGACAACAGGTCGAGTGTGGCCGCTTCCTTGGCCAGCATCACCGGGTGCCGGAAGTCGTTGTCGAGCACCGTGACCGCGAGACGGATCCGCGTCGTTGCCGTTGCCGCCGCTGCGAGCGCGACCATCGGGGCGAGCTGGGGCAGGCTGGGCCCGAGGTGATCGGGCACCGACACCGAGTCGAAACCCAGCGCCTCGGCCTTGCGCACCTTGGCGATCCACGTCGTCGCGTCCGGCGCGCTCGGGATCTGTATGGCAAACCGCAGCATCGCTCCCCCTGTCAGAACACGACTGGGTGCAGGTTAGGCGGACCTGCCGGGGTTTGCCCTCACCACGCGATGTCGTGACAACCGGCGTGGCTCTCCGGCTCGACCTGGAACGTGCCGTGATGGATCCCGTAGCGCATCGACAGCAGGTCGCGGGCCTGGTCGAGCACCGCATGATGGTCGGCGTCATCGGTGACGACGAGGTGCGCCGACGCCGCCTCCATGTCGGAGGTGAGGGTCCAGGCATGAAGGTCGTGGACGTCGACGACCGTCGGGATCGAGACCAGGTCGTGGCCGAGCGCATCGAGGTCGATGGTGTTCGGGGCGGCTTGCAGCAGGATCCGCACGGCGTTGCGACCGAGGCGAAACGTTCGCGGGAGGATCCAGCAACCGATGGCGAGCGCGATCAACGGGTCGACCCAGGTCCACCCGAACGCCTCGAGCAGCACCGCGGCGACGATCACGCCGACCGATCCGACCGTGTCAGCGAGGACCTCGAGATAGGCGCCCTCGACGTTGAGCGACTCCTGCGCTCCCTCGCGCAACAGCCCGAACGCCACGAGGTTGGCGACCAGACCGACCACGGCGACGACGAGCATCTCCGGGCCCATCACCTCCGGTGGGTCGGCAAAACGACGGACCGCCTCGACGACCACCCAGACCCCGACGGCAAGCAGGAGGAGCGCGTTGACGAACGCGGCGAGGATCTCGAGCCGGTACAGCCCGAACGTGTGTGACGAGCGGGCGGCGCCCGCACCCGCACGGCGCTCGAACCGGGTGGCGAGCGAAATTGCGGCCAGCGCCATTCCGAGCCCGATGACGTCGGTGAGCATGTGTCCGGCATCGGACAACAGCGCCAACGAGTTGGTCCAGAAACCCGCCACGATCTCGACGGCGAAGAACACCAGGATGACCGCGAACGCGATCCGCAGACGCGGCAGGTGTCGGGCCCCGGCCCGAGCCAGGCTGGGGCCGTGGCTGTGCCCGTGCTCACGCTCGTGACCGGGTCCGTGCTGGTCATCGAGACGGTGCCCGTCAAGTTGTTCGTCGTGCCCCATCACTCCACGGTAAGACGGTCGCGGGGTCGGTTCAACGATGCCGCCGACGAAGCCCCACTCGACAGCGCGACCGGCGCCCGCTCGGACCACGATCGTCGGGAGTCTCCGGGGCGTGAAAGGATCACCATCGTGCGAATCGCCGTCATCGGATCGGGAGTCGCGGGACTGACTTGCGCCCACGTGCTCGGCGCGCGTCACGACGTCGTGCTCTACGAGGCCGACGGGCGCCTCGGCGGGCACGCCAACACCGTCGAGATCGACGATCCTGCCGCCGGCGCGCTCGGGATCGACACCGGCTTCATCGTCCACAACGATCGGAACTACCCGAACCTCGTGCGCTTGTTCGCCGAGCTGGGTGTTGCGACCCAGCCGTCGGAGATGAGCTTCGGCGTGCACGACCCGGCCACCGGCTTCAGCTACCGCGCCACCAACCCGAACACCCTCCTCGCGGATCGCCGCAATGTCCTGCGCCGGGACCTCTGGCAGATGCTGTTCGACATCAGGAGGTTCTGGCGAGACGCTCGGGCCATGCTCGACGGGATCGACGAGACGACGACGCTGGCTTCGTTCCTCGACAACGGCGGCTACTCCCGGCCGTTCGTCGATCTGCACATGATTCCCATGGGAGCCGCGGTCTGGTCGGCGGACCCCTCACACTTCGGCGAGTTCCCCGCTCGTAGCCTCTTTCGCTTCCTCGACAACCACGGCCTGCTCGGCGTGCGAGATCGACCCGAGTGGCGAACCGTCGTCGGCGGCAGCCGCACCTATGTCGACGCGGTGGCCGCGCACTTCACCGGCACGATCCACCTCGCCGAGCCGGTTCGCTCGGTGCGCCGTGACGGCAACGGCGGGGCCGAGGTGACCAGCCCCCGCGGCACCGAACGCTTCGACCACGTGATCCTCGCCTCGCACACCGACCAGAGCCTCGCGATGCTGGTCGACGCAACGCCGGCGGAGAAGGACATCCTGGCGTCGATCGACTACCAGCCGAACCGGGCAACGCTGCACACCGATACCAGCGTGCTGTCACCGCAGCGACGGGCCTGGGCCGCCTGGAACTACCGACGCGAGCCCGACGCCGCCGTCGCATCGCTCACCTACGACCTCACCTGCCTGCAGCGATTGCCTGGCGCCCGCCGGTACCTCGTGAGCCTGAACATGGATGACTTGATCGATCCGTCGACCGTCCTCAGGTCCTTCGACTACGCCCACCCGGTGTTCGACCTCGCGGCCATGGCTGCCCAGCGGCGGCTGCCGGAGGTCAACGGGGCACGCAGCGTCTCGTTCTGTGGGGCGTGGGCGGGCTACGGCTTCCACGAAGACGGAATGGTCGCCGCGCTCGACGTGTGCGGCCGCCTCGGGGTGCGCTGGTGAGACCCGGGCCTGCGGCGCTGGCACCGGGCACGATCATGCACCGTCGCTCGACGCCGACTGGGCACGCGTTCACGCACCCGGTGTCGATGGTCTGGATCGATCCCGACCGGCCCGACGAGCTGTTCGGTCGCGGGCTGCTTTGGTCGGCGACGCGCCCCGCGCCGCTGCGGTTCCGCAATCGTGACTACGGCCTCGACGACGGACCGGTCACGAGCGACGACATCCGTGACGAGCTCGCAGCGGCGCTGCCCCGACGACCCAACGGGCCGGTGCGGATGCTGAGCCAGCCCCGGAGATGGGGCTGGTTGTTCAACCCGATCACGCTCTACTTCGCCTGGGACGACGCCGATGTCGAACCCGTCGGCGTGGTCGCCGAGGTGACCAACACTCCCTGGAAGGAGCGGCATCGCTACCCCGTGGCGCTGTCCCCCGACGGCGACGGCCAGCGGGCCTCGTTCGCGAAGGTGTTGCACGTGTCGCCGTTCCTCGACGAGGACTACTGCTACGAGCTCCGGCTGCGAAGCGAGGGCGACCGCATCACGGTCGAGCTCGACGTGGTCAGACCCCTCGACGGCACCATCCACGTGGCCACCCGTCTCTCCGTCGTTCGCACCGCGCCCACCGCTGCTGCACGACGAGCGTTCCTCGTCCACAATCCGTTGGCCGCGCATCGCGTCAGCGCGGGCATTCACATCCAAGCTGCGCGCCTGCTGGCCAAACGTGTGCCGTTCATTGCCCACCCCCGACGACGAACCGACACCGAGGTGACCACTCCATCATGAGCTCCACCCTGGACGACATCACGATCGACGGCGACGAAACCTCGGCATTCTCCGCGCCCGGAGCTGCCGATGCCAGACGCCTGCTGGCGAAGGCCGATGCGACCACGATCCCGCTCCCGACCAAGGGGGCTCGAGCTGCCCGGATGGCGGCCACGGCGCTGTTGCGCCGAATCCGCGACGGCCGCCTCGACGTCGTCGACACCGACGGGGCAGCCACGTGCTACGGCGACCCCGATGCTGCGCTGGGTGCGACGATCGTCGTGCGCGACGGCCGGGCCTGGACAGCACTGGTCACCGAGGGGTCGATCGGGCTCGGACGCGGGTTCATCGAGGGCTGGTGGCACAGCGACGACCCCACCACCGTGGTGCGGGTCATCATCAACAACATCGGCACCCTCGACGATCTCCGGGCGCGTGTCGCCGCGGTCCGCAACCCGCTCACCGACCCGCTTCGCCGCCTCTTTCCCCGCCGCGGCCGGGAGGGCAACCGCGACGACATCGCCTCCCACTACGACATCGGCAACGCGTTCTTCTCGCTGTTCCTCGACGAAACCCTCTCGTACTCGAGCGCGGTGTTCCCCGATGCCACGACCCCCCTCGCGGACGCGAGTCGCCACAAGTACGACCGCCTGCTCGACAAGCTCGACGTCGGACCGGCGCACGACCTCCTCGAGATCGGCACCGGCTGGGGGGGTCTCGCGCTTCGTGCCGCTGCTCGTGGCGGCCCGGTGACCAGCACGACCATCTCCTCCGAGCAACTCGCCGAGGCTCGTCGGCGCGTCGAGCAGGCCGATCTCGCGGAGCGGGTCACGCTGCTCGATCACGACTGGCGCGACCTCGACGGGCGGTTCGACCGGATCGTTTCCATCGAGATGATCGAGGCCGTCGACTGGCGCGACTACCCCGCGTTCTTCTCGACCCTCGAACGCTGTCTGGCCCCCGACGGGATGATCGGCATGCAGGCGATCTGCGTCCCCGATCGACGCTACGAGGCCGCCAAGCACACCGAGGACTTCATCCGCCGGTTCGTGTTCCCAGGCGGCATGCTGCCGTCGATCGCGGTCATCACCCGCACCCTCGCGAAGCACACACGCCTCCAGCTCCTCGACGTCGAGGACCTCTCGGCCCACTACGCCGAGACCCTGCGTCGCTGGCGCACCACCTTCGACACCAACCTCGACGAGATCGCGCTCCTCGACCTCGACGACCGGTTTTGCCGCCTGTGGCGCTTCTATCTCGCGTACTGCGAGGCTGGGTTCCTCGAACGCCAGTGCACCGTCAACCAGCTGGTGCTCGTCGGCCCCGACTGGCGCCCCGACGGCCTGGCCCTGCGGCCGCACTGAACCCTGTCAACCCGTCGGGCCCTTGCCGGGGGACATGCGTCTACGAGAGGACCGCATCGAGCGCGGCAGCCATGCGTTCGAGCTCGCCGGGGATGTCTGAACCCGCGGGCTGATAGGCCAGCTCGGTGACCCCGGCCGCAGCGAGCATCTCGGCCTTGGACCGAAGCTCCTCGGGCGAACCCGAGAAGCTCATCGACGCCAGCAGGGGTGCCGCCAACGGCACGGCGACCGCGTCCACGGGGCCGATGCGCACCAGGTGGCCCTCGTGGGTGGCGAGGTGGCGCTCCGCCTCCGGGATCGCCTCGATCGCCTCGAGCCATGCGTCGCCTCCGGGCATCGCCGCCACGGCGGCGCGTCCGGCCCGCTCGTAGCGACTATGGAACGCAAGCGCGACAGCGTGACCAGCGGCGTCGAGCACGCGATCGCCAGTGGGATCCTCGCCCCCGTCGAGCACCGTACCGAACTGCACGAGTACCTGCTCAGCCCCCGGGGCCAGGCGGTTGGCCCCGCCCGCCGCCATGATCCCGTCGCCGACCCGCAACGCGACCTCGGTGCCCACCGGGCCGTTCGCGCCGACATAGATCGGTACCTCGACCGGACGCGACGCTCCGAAGCCGGGGCCGTGCACCATGCGAATGAGCGCACCCTCCCAGTCCACCGTCTCACCTCGCAGCAGACCGCGGAGAGCAACGACGTAGTCCTCCACCACCCGCCACCGCAACGGCTTCTGGCCGAGGGTGTAGCGGCCGGTGAAGCCGGCGCCGACCCCCACAGCGACCCGTCGGGGCGCCATCGCCTCGAGCGCGGCGATCGCGCTGGCATTGACCATGGGATGACGCAGGCTGGGAATCAGGACACCAGGGCCCAGACCGATCGTCGTCGTCCGCGCGGCGGCCAGCGCGAGCACCATCCACACGTCGGGATACAGCGCCGGCGAGTCGTAGAGCCAGGCCCGCTCGTACCCCAAGGACTCGGCGACCGCCACGTGGGTCGGCGTGTCGAGACTCGTCGCGAAAGCGCACGACAGCTTCATGCGGTCAGCGCATGCCGTTCGACGCTGCGCTGAGGCGCTTGACGGCGTCGGCGGGCAGCGTCAGGTCGAACCCGACCATGTTGGCCTCGTACTGTTCCAATGTGCGGGGACCGATGATCACCGACGTCACGCCGCGTCGGCTCAGTACCCATGCGAGCGCGACGGCCGTGGACGTGGTCTCCAGCTCGGCGGCAACCTCGGCGACGGCGTCGGCGACGTCGAAGTGCGCAGCAGGAATGCCCGACGAGCGCCCCATCTGTCCGTAACGGCCCATCCGGGTATCGCGGGTCGGCTCCACGTCTCGCTGGTACTTGCCGGTCAACACACCACCGCCGAGAGGGCTGTACACGAGCGTCCCGAGCCCGTGACGGCCACACGCGGCAAGGACGTCCTCCTCGATCCGACGTGCGAGGAGCGAATAGCGGGGCTGGAGGCTGATGAACCGCGTGGCGCCGATTGTCTGGGCGGCCCACTGCGCCTCCACGATCTGGCTGCCCGAGAAGTTGGAGCAGCCGAGGTAGCGGACCTTGCCGGACTTCACGAACCCGTCGAGGGTCGCCATGGTCTCCTCGATCGGCGTGTCGGCGTCGGGGAAATGACACTGGTAGAGGTCGATGTAGTCGGTGTCGAGGCGACGGAGGCTGTCGTCGAGAGCCCGGGTGAGGTAGCGGCGAGAGAGCCCGATGTCGTTGGGTCCCGGTCCCTGCTGGCCGCGCCCCTTCGTGGCGATCACCACGCTGTCGCGGCGGCCCTTCACCGCCCGGCCGACAATCTGCTCGGACTCGCCCTGGGTGTAGATGTTGGCGGTGTCGATGAAGTTGTTCCCCGCGTCGAGGAAGGCGCCGATGATGCGCTTGGCCTCGGCCTCGTCGCAGGGAGCAGATGCGGACGTCCCGAAGTTCATGGCCCCCAGACACGCCCGGGAAACCTTCAGGCCCGAGTGGCCCATCGTGACGTACTCCATTGCTTCCCCCTGCAGAACGGTCGGCGCTCGGGGCCGTGGCCACGGCCCCGAGCGACCGTACACGCATCAGGTCAGGCGGTGCGGGTGATCACGAACTTCGCGACCGGTCCGGTCCAGCCCCACACAGCGGGGTCGAGATCCCCGGTTGCCGTGATACCGGCATGGTTGGAGACGACGCCGCTTTCGAACAGCGACGGGTTCGAGACGCCGGTCCCGCTCGCGCCACCCGAGCAGGGCGGTACCAGGTCGGCAGCCACCTGGGTGTCGATCTCGGTGCCTGCGTCCAAGGCGTAGACGTACACCTCGACGGTCTTTCCCTTCCCCTTCGGGAGCTTGGTTCCGTCGAGCCCGGTGAACCCGTCGTTGGTGCACACGACCATCGACGCCGACGACAGGTACTTCGCCGAACTGCTCGCCTCGAAGGTCCACGTGCGCGACGCACCCCCGACAATCGGCCCTTCGCCGTCAGCGGTGATGCCGTCGGGGTCCGACGCGACGCCAGACGCTACGACGCCTCGCGACTGGGTCAACGAGGTTGCGAGGGGTCCGACGTTGCCGTTCTCGGCGATCTCCTTCAGCCACACGCTCGCGGGCTGACCCTTGCTGAACAGGTCGAAGCCGCCACGGTGGGCTGCGAACACCGGCGGCGTCAGGATCTGGCCAGGCGTCAGGTTCGTGACCGTCACCTCGTAGCTGTGGGCGCTCGGCCCGTGATCGTCGTCACCCCCTGCGTAGGCAACGGCCGGAATCGCCGCCAAGGCGGCGATGAGCGTGAGTACGAGCGCGGCAAACGTCCATCTCGGATGCATGTCGTATCCTTCCAATCGGGTACCTAGAACCCCGCCGGCACACCTGCGGTCGCACGTTGGGTGTGCCGGCGTTCGGTCGCTCTCTGCGACGCCTAGGCAACGCATCGCAGACGCGAACGGTTCCCCGGTCAACCCGGGGAACCGTTCGGAAGTCACCGACGACCGGCCCGTCACCCCGTCGGGGGAGACCGGTGCCGGTACTAGATGGCGCCGATCATCTCCAGGATGCGCAGCGGGGGCACGTGCTGTTCGGTGATGTGGACACCGAAGGGCGACAAGGCGTCCTCGATGGCGCTGATCAACGTTGGCGGGCACACGATCATGCCGCCCTCACCGACGCCGCGGAAGTTGACATCGTCATCGAGGAACACGCTCTCGAGATGGACGATCTCGATGTGCGGCACCTCGGTGGTGGAGGGCAACAGGTAGTCCATGAACGTGCCGGCCAGGAAGTTGGCCTCCTCGTCGTATGCCGAACGCTCCAGCAGCACCGCGCCGATGCCCTGGACCACGCCGCCGCAGATCTGTCCGTCCACGAGCGCCGGGTTGATGAGCTGGCCGCAGTCCTCGATGACGAGATAGCGATCGATGTGGACCCGGCCGGTCTCGACGTCGACCTCCACGATGGCGCAGTGGGTGCCCCCGGCCCACCCACCCATACCACCCTCGTACTTGACCTCAACTGTCAGGTCGGCGTCGACCTCGTCGGGGAAGTCACCGGACTTCGCGGCAAGGGCGATGTCGGCGAGGGTTCTGCGGCTCGTGGGCACACCCTTGACGCCGACGCTGGCGTCGACGATCTCGAGGTCGTCGACGCTGGCCTCGAGGAGATGCGCGGCAACGTCGAGGACCTTGCCCCGGAGCTGGCGAGCAGCATGCAGCGTGCCGCCACCGGCCATCGGCGCGCCCCGGCTGCCTCCGGTGTTGCCCGGAGGCACGACGTCGCTGTCACCGACCACGATCCGCACCTGGTCGAAGTCCACGCCGAAGGCGTCGGCGGCGATCTGGGCGTAGGTGGTCTCGTGACTCTGGCCGTGGGGCATCTGACCGGTGAAGACCAGCACGGTGCCGTCGTCGTCGAGCTTTGCGTTGATCCGTTCGCGGCCAAGTGGCCGACCGTTGTACGGACCGGGCGCCGATTCGATGTAGCTGGCGACCCCGATCCCGAGGTAGCGCCCTTCGGCGTGCGCTGCGACCTGGCGGGCCCGGAACTCGGCGAAGTCGATCTTTTCGACCAACGTGTCGAGCGACTCGCGCACGGTGCAGCTCTTCAGGGTCGAACCGGTGATCATCGTCCCGGGATCGACGCCCTGGTAGTCGATGTTGCGCATGCGGATCTCGACACGGTCCATCCCGAGCTCGTCGGCGATCTGGTCGACGAGGCGCTCACGGGTGAACGTCTCGGCCGCCCACGGTCCGCGATAGGCCACATAGGCCGCCTTGTTGGTGATGACCGGCACGTACTCGAACTGCAGCGCCTCCATCTTGTAAGGGCCCGGAATCATCCGCTCGACGATGCCACCGAGCATCGAGCCCATCGCCGGGTAGGCGCCGGTGTCGCAAACCATACGCACCTTCAGGCCGAGGATGAGGCCGTCGTCGTTGACCGCGGCCTCGACCTCGAGGGTCTCCTCACGGGCGTGGCCGGAGAACGCCAGGTTCTCGTTTCGGTCCTCTATCCACTTGACCGGCCGGCCGAGCAACCGGGAGCCCGCCGCGACGGCGATCTCCTCCCGGCTCGCGCCGTTCTTCAGGCCGAACGAGCCACCGATGTCCTTGCAGAGAATCCGGACCTTGTCCGGTTCGAGACCGAGCTGGACCGCGAGGGTGCTCCGGGCGCTGTGCACACCCTGGTTCGCAGAATGCTGGGTGAGATGCCCCGTAGCGTGATCGAAGTCGGCCACGCAGCCGCGGCACTCCATCGGCACGTTCTGATGGCGGTGCTGTTCGATCCTGGTCGTGACGATCCGGTCGGCCTTGGCGAACACCGCATCGACATCGCCGTGAACGTGCACGGTCGCGTCCTGGGAGACGTTGCGCCCCAGGTCTTCGAAGATCGGCTCGCTCGAGGGGTCAAGCGCCGTGGCCGCGTCCGCTACGGGTTGGAGCGGCTCGTACTCGACGACGACGAGCTCCGCTGCGTCCTCGGCGATGTAGCGGCTGTCGGCGATCACCATCACGACGGGGTCGCCGACGAGGCGAACCTTGTCGGTGCACAACACCGTGAACTTCATGGGCGCGGTCCCGAATCCCCCTGGCGAGGGCGCCTCGGGATCGAGCATGGCCTGCAGCGCCTCACCGGTGACGACCGCGTGTACGCCGGGCAGAGCCTCGGCTTCGGACGTGTCGATGCCGGTGATGCGGGCGTGCGCGAACGGGCTGCGCACGAACGTGGCGTGCACCATGGCCGGCAGGCTGATGTCGTCGACATAGGTACCCGACCCGGTGAGGATGCGCTGATCCTCGGAACGCTCGACGCTGGTACCCACATAGCGCTGGGGCATGGATGCTGCGACGGTGCTCATGCGTTGCTCCCGTTGGTGGCGGTGATGGCGCCGATGACGCCTTTGAGGATGCTCTCGTAGCCGGTGCAACGGCAGAGGTTGCCCGACAGCGTCTCGCGGATCTCCGTCTCGGACGGGTTGGGGTTCTCGTCGAGCATCGCAGTGATGCTCATCAGGAACCCCGGGGTACAGAAGCCGCACTGGAACCCGTGCGCCGCCTTCATGGCGCGTTGCAACGGGTTCATCTCGTCGCCGTCGGCGAGACCTTCGATGGTGGTGATCTCGGTGCCCTGCGCCTGGACCGCGAGCATCAGACAGCTGCGAACCGGATCGCCGTCGACGATGACCGTGCACGCGCCACAGACGCCATGCTCGCAACCGAGGTGGGTCCCGGTGGCGCCGCAGTCCTCGCGGAGGAAGTCCGCGAGCGTCTTGCGGGGTTCGGCGGCGGCCTCGCGGGCTGTGCCGTTCAGCGTCAGTCGGATGGAGATGGGGGTGCTCACGCGTTTGCCTCCGCTCGTTCGGTTGCCCGCTGAAGGGCACGTCGCACACACACCGACCCGACCTTGCGGCGGTACGCGGGAGTGGCGTGCAGGTCGCTGCTCGGCTCGAGATCGCGGGTGGCGGCCTCGGCGGCTCGGGCGAACAGGTCCGCTGACGGGGCTGCTCCGACCAGCATGGCCTCGGCCTCGCCGGCGCGGACCGGCTTCTCGTCCACGTTGAGCAATGCCAGGCGGGCGTCGCTTATGGTGCCACCGCTGATGGTCAACGACGTCGCTGCGCCCACCATCGCGTAGTCGCCATGACGCCGTGCGACCTCCTCGATGGCCTGGCCGGTTCCGTCGCCCGCGATCGGGAACGACACCGAGGTGAGAATCTCGTCGGGTTGGATCGCCGTGGTGAAGAAGCCTTCGAAGAACTCGGCCGCGCCTACGGTGCGCTCGCCGCGATCCCGGCTGGCCATCGTGAACACCGCGTCGAGCGCCAGGGCGACCGCGGGCAGCTCGGCCGCAGGATCGGCGTGGGCGAGGCTGCCTCCGAAGGTGCCTCGGGACCGAATGGCGACGTGGCCGATGAGGGGCATCGCCTCGGCGATGAGCGGCACCGCCGCGGCGACCTCAGGGGAGCGTTCCACGGCGCGGTGCCGGGTGGTCGCCCCGATGCGGAGCAGGCCGTCGCCGACCGAGATGCCCGACAGGTCGGCGACCCCGTTGAGGTCGATGACGACCGTCGGGCGAGCGAGTCGGAGCGACAGGAGCGGGATGAGGCTCTGGCCGCCGGCCATCACCTTGGCGTCCTCTCCGGCGTCGGCGAGCGCGGCGAGGGCCTCGTCGAGCGTTTTCGGCGCGACGTATTCGAATGGGGGTGGCTTCACGTGTTCCCTCTGGTCGAGTTGTGTGCGATACCGATGTACCACATCAGCGGCCGACGCGACGGCTCCCGTCACTCAATTCGTACGGTCGCGAGTGGTCACTGCTGTTGTTGTTTCTGCGCATCGCGCTCGGCGCGCAGGCGGGCCATGTCCGCGGTGAAGTCCGACACGAAGGGCCATGGCTCGCCCTCCTGGGGTGCCTGGCGGAAGCGGCTGACCTCGGACCCATCGCTGCGGCCGTAGCTGTACGCGCTGTAGGCCTGGCGCTTGTACGTGATGTTGTCGGGCTGGAGGGTGTGCGCCTGCGCGAAGTGCGAGAGCGTGCGCTCTCCGAATCCATCGCTCCGCCAGAGGTGCTGGGCCAGCTCGAAGTGCGCTGCGGCCTGCGAGACCGACATCGGCCGCGGCACGGATCGGGCGATGACCTCCTCGGGAGTGAGCACGTACCGGCTCGATGCGCCGTTGGCGGCCCACTCGCGCAGGCGGTTCGCATCGGCATCGGCGTCGAACCCGTACCTGCCACCCATCCCGTAGGGCTCCAGCTCACCGTCGGCATTGGGACGCATCACCGGCGGCGGCACCGCGGCGTCGCGTACCCGGACGATCTGCCCCTGCTCGTCGATCCAGATCGACTCGGGGATGTTGGTGACGCCGAACAAGGCGTCCATCACATGTGCCTCGTCGATCAGCGACGGATGCTCCGGCGCAGCGTCGTCGATGTACGGACGCAGGACGTCGACGCCACCCATCTCGAGGCCGACCGTCACGATCTCGATCCCCTGTGGGGCGAGCTCGTTGCGCAGCACCTGCCACCCGGGCAGGTCCATGCGGCACCCTCAATAGGGCGCCCAGGAGACGAGCACCACCTTGGTTCCTCGCAGCGAGGAGAGCCGGAACTCGTTGCCGTCGACGTCGGGGAGCACGAGCTCGGGCGCCTCGGCGGTCGCTAGGGCGCGACCCGAGACGGTGTCGGGTCCCAACGCCCACACGCCCGCATCGGGATCGTGCACCAACGCCATGCGGAGCCGCTCCGCGGCGTCACGCACGTCGAAGGGCCCACCCCCGAGCGGCACGCAGACATCGCCCCGGCAGGCGCCCTCGGGTTTGACCTGCCATCCTGTACCTGCGGCGAAGGCTGCTGCGTCGAGATCGAGTGTGTCGAGAATCATCGCGTGCTCCTTGGGCAGCGGCCGTCCGGGCACGCTACCAGTTCGGCATGCCTTACAGGGGCGGTCGGGGGGCTAGCGATAGAGCCAGCCACCGTCGACGTCGAGGCTGTGGCCACTGATGTAGCTGGCCCAGTCCGACAGCAGGAACAGGATCGGCCGGGCGATCTCGGCGGGCAGCCCGACCCGACCCATCGCGCACATGTCCCCGATGATCGCCTCGACCCCCGGCTGCTGGCCGACCCACAACATCGGGGTGTCCATCGTGCCCGGCACGACAGCGTTCACCCTCACGTTCGCCGGGGTGTAGACACGGGCGAACCCGTGCATGGTGCCGAGCACGGCCGCCTTGGCGGTGCCGTACACCGTCGTACCCTGTACCCCTCCGGTCACACCGGCGGCGGACGCGACCAGCACGATCGCTCCCCCGCCGTTGCCCTTCAGGTGTTCGGCCACGGTGCGGGTGAGGAAGTACACCGACTTCTGGTTCACGTCGACCTGGAAGTCCCAGTCGGCCTCGGTGACGTCGTTGAGGTCGAACTGTCGCCGGATCACCGCAGCGGTCGGAACGAAGCGTTCCACCGGACCGAACCGTTCCACGGCGGCGGCCAAGATCCGGCCGTGGCCGTCGATGTCGACCATGTCGGCCTCGATCGTGAACAAGTCGTCCGACGCGTCGACCTCGTCCAGTGCGCCGCGATCGCGGTCGACGAGGGTCACACGCATGCCCAGGTCGAGCGCAAGCGTGGTGAGCACCCGTCCGAGCCCGCCGGCGCCGGTGACCAGGAGATGGCGGCCCTCCAGCCCGTGATCGAGGCCAGGTGTCGGGAGCGGCGCGGAGCTCATGCGTCGTTTCCGAGCGACTCGGGCCGGACGTTGGCGGCCGTCATGCCGCCGTAGGACAAGTTCCCCCCGTCGACACGTAACGCCTCCGCGGTGATGTAGCTCGCGTCGTCGGAGAGCAGGAACGCAATCGCCTTCGCCACCTCGTCGGCGTCGCCGAGTCGACCCTGCGGCACCCGGGCCAGGAGTTGCTCGGCGCCGGCGCCGCTCGTCATGGTGACCTGGACCATGGGGGTGTCGATGTATCCGGGCTTGACGGCGTTGACGCGCACGCCCAGGGGCGCCCACTCGACCCCGAGGACCCGGGTGATACCGATGACACCGGTCTTGGTCGCCGCGTATGCCACCCGGCCACCGTTGCCGATCTCGGAGAACGCGGACCCGACGTTGACGATGGCCCCGTAGCCGCGCTCGACCATCGAGGTCCCGAAGACCTGGCAGCAGCGCCACGTGCCGGTGAGGTTCACATCGACGACCGTGTCCCACCACTCCTCGGGGAGCTCCTCGGAACGAGCGATCCGCGTCGTGCCTGCATTGTTGACCAACGCGTCGACGGGTCCGAGCGTCGATTCGATCGCGTGCTGGGCGTCGCGCACCGACTCCCACGAGGTGACGTCGAGCTCGAACGGCAGCGCGAGCGCACCGATCGAGTCCGCCACCCGCTCGCACGCGGCCTCGTCGATGTCGGTGACGGCAACCTTCGCGCCCTCGAGCGCGAGCCGGCGCGCGAAGGCCTCACCCATACCTCGTCCCGCTCCGGTGACGACCGCCACGCGTCCTTCGAGCTTCATCATCTGCCTCCTCGTCGTCGGGTTCGCCAGGGCGTTCTCGACTGGCTCCGACGCCGAGCAGATCCTTGCACACCGCCACCACCGCAAGGCCGTCCATCGGGATCGCCTACCGCGGTGGGCAGCGACTACCCCCACCTCGAGGGGCACCTTCGGTCACCCGCAGGAGACCCTCCACGAGCTCTTCGACGGGGTGGACGCCGCGACCCGTCACCGGATCACCATCGGCGCATTCCTCGACCTGTCCTCGAAGCCGGCAAGCCGCCGGCACTCATCTCATGAGCGAGCCGCTGATCTCGGCGTCTCGACACATAGCCGAACAGGTGGGCCCACTTGCGCCCACCAGGCGTAGCAGCGGCAGCAGCCGTGTGCTCAGCGTTAGGAACGGCTGCGCGTCACCACCTCGAAGAACCCCGCTGCGCAGCAAGATCAGGAGGAGCGACCTTGACGACTGCAGCCTCGGCCATGGTTCGCTGTTCAGCTTTCGGGGCGACCACCGGGTCGGGCTCGTCTGCGTAACACACTGATTCCACCCGTGACGCCGGCGCCGGCGAGGACCCCGCCGGCCAGGATGACGATCGGCCCAGGCCCACCTCCGCCGCTGACGTCTTCCGCGGCTGCTTGTGCGTCGGCGGTTGCATCGGCTCCGACTGGTGATGTGGTCGGCTCGGTAGCATCGGCTTCCGCTGGCGGCGTGGTCGGGGTCGCGGCCTCGCTAACCGATGTGGGTGAGGTTCCCGCGCCGGGGCTGTCTGTTTGACGGGGGGTGGCGGGGTTCGCGGGAACGGTGGCCGACCCCGGCGTCGGCATCATCGTCGCGGTGGGTGTCGGCTTCGGAGTCGCAGGCGCCGGGCTGGGGCTTGGGGACGCGGTCGGTGCAGCCGTCGGAGCAGTCGACGGATCGAACCGGGCCTCGACGCTGACGACGCCGCCGATCGCGGGGATCACGCACGTCGGGTCCGACCCGGTGCAGAAGTCATGAGCCCACCCCACGAAGACCGACGAGGGACCAGGCGCTGCGTACAGCGTGACGGGACCGTACTTCGCGAATTCCGCCTGACAAGTCGTCCCGCTCGTCTGGCAGACGATCCCTGGCGGGTAGCTCGTCACAGAGCCCGCACCTGCCCCGACCATAGTGACACGAACGGTCTTCGCGGGTGCTAGGCAGAAGCCGAAGTTGGCGAGCGAGACGGCGGCGGCCGCGGTGTAGGTGAACGTCTGGATCGAGCCTGCAGAACTCGGGGGATCGGAACAGAGCACACTGAGGAGCGCCGACACCGAACTTTCCTGCACATAGTGCAGTGTGATGGTCACGGATTCGCCGGCGCGGATGCGATAGCCGTGCGAGCACGTCCCGCTGGTGACATACCCGCTGCGGTGACAGTTGATGATCCCATCAGCTGGGGCGCCCGGAGACGCGGAGGTCACCGACGTGACGGTTCCCGTGCCGTTCCCGTAGGGCTGCACAGTCACGACCACGCAGGGAGCCGTGGCGCAGGGATCGGGTTGAGCTGCCTCGGCACCAGGCATCGCCATCGAGATTACGGCAGCCACGGCAGCCATCGCCGGTAGGACCCGGTACAGCGCAACCCTGCGAGAACCAGCCATGAACCCCGTCCCATTCTCGTACGTGTCGCTCGGTGCATCCGTTCCAGATCGGCGTGGCAGCTCTTCGAGGAGGGGTCTGCGGTTGGCTGAACGTAACAGACGCGAACTCGCCCCGCCACCAGTCGATTCGCACCCGATCAGGACCCTCCGGGGAACGGTCCTGGATCACCTGTCCGACCTCGAAGGACCCGAGGTCGAGCCCTGCAGTCGGGCTGACGGAGCGATGGATTTCGCCTCGAGCTCGTCACTCGAGCACGGTGACGAGCTCGGCCACCGTGGACCGAGAGTTCCGGCGGCGCTTGCGGCCAGGGCGCGGAGCTGCGCGTACGACAGTGTGCGTTCCGCTTCGACGATCGCTGCCACCTCACTGGTCGCGTGAGCTGCCCGTCTCCCTTCACGCGTCCTCCATTGCGTTCGACGACATCGGCGAGCGTAGCCACGGGGCGCCGCTCCTGCGGCCGTGCCACAATTCCCGAACCGAGCCGGAAGGAACTGCAATGGCAGAACAACGACGGGGCCGCAAGATCGCGATGACAACGGAGGAACGTGACGACTTCCTTCGGCTGCAGCGCACGTGTCGCGTGGCCACGGTCGGCGCCGACGGCGCCCCGCACAACTCCGCGCTCTGGTTCGTGTGGGACGGTGAGGCGCTGTGGCTCAACAGCATCGTCAAGAGTCAGCGGTGGACCAACCTCGTGCGCGACCCGCGCGTCAGCATCCTCGTCGATGCTGCCGAGGAGTACTTCGAGCTCCAGGGATGCGAGCTGATGGGGTCGGTGGAGGTGGTGGGCGACGTTCCCCGCACTGCCGGTGACGAGCCGGCGCTCGCCACACCGGAACGGCTGTTCGGCGAGAAGTACTCGGGGGGAGCGTTCGTGCCCGATGGACGTCACGCGTGGCTCCGTCTCGTACCCGAGAAGATCGTCAGCTGGGACTTCCGCAAACTCGCCGCGCTCTCATGAGCACGGCGGCGGGCAAGACCGTCGTCATCACCGGCGCCAGCCGGGGCATCGGGAAGCAGACCGCGATCGCACTCGGTGCGCTCGGCGCCAACATCGTCATCGCCGCCCGGACCGTCGAACCTCGGCGTTCGCTCGCCGGAACGATCGCCGAGACCGCCGCCGAAGTCGAAGCGGCGGGCGGACAGGCGCTCGCGGTAGCTGTGGACCTGACGAGCCCCGACGCCCCCGAGCGCCTCGTCGCCGAGGCCGTCGCGCGCTTCGGCGGCATCGACGTGTTGATCAACAACGCCGCCGACACCTCTGGCGGTTCCCTGACGTCGTGGGAGCGCAGCGGATGGGAGCAGCAGATCACCACCAATCTCCTGGCACCGATCGCGCTCATGGCGGCGGTGATCCCGGTGATGACCGAGCGCGGCGGCGGGATCATCGTGAACATGACCTCGGGTGCCGGTGACCTGACCGCCAGGTCCGACCAGCCCGTCGGCAGCGAGGCGGACCGCGTCGGGAAGCAGTTCGCCTACGCAACGAGCAAGGCCGGCCTCAACCGGCTCGGCAACATCGTGGCGCCCGAGCTTGCCGCCCACGGAATCGCCGTTGTGACGGTAGACCCGGGGCTGGTGCTCACCGAGCTCCTCGCGTTCATGGGAACTCGCGGCGTGGTCGACACCACCGACGCCCGCCCGATGGACGATCCGGTGCGAACGATCCTCGCCGTGGTCACCGCGGCAGACCCGCTGCGCTTCAGCGGTGAGCTCCTGCGCACTGCGACCTTCGGACCGGATTGAGTCTCGGCACGCGGGGCGCCGCGTGCCATGCTGATGCCAGTTCGCTGAGAGAGGGGCACATGGCACCGCATGCCGACATCGTGATCAAGGACGGCCTTGTCGTCGACGGCACCGGTGGCCCGCCGCGCCACGCCGATGTCGCCATCGCCGGTGACCGAATCGTCGACGTGGGGCCCGGTCTCACCGGTGCGAGGGTCCTCGATGCCGACGGTGCGATCGTGACCCCCGGGTTCATCGACATCCATACCCACTATGACGCCCAGGTGTTCTGGGACCCTGCCCTCACCCCGTCGTGCTTCCACGGCGTCACCACCGTCTTCGCCGGCAATTGCGGTTTCTCGATCGCGCCGGTTCGACCCGAGCACCACGAGCTCGTCGCACGCACCCTCGAGAATGTGGAGGACATGGACTTCACGGCGCTCGTGGAGGGCGTCCCCTGGGACTTCGAGAGCTTCGCTCAGTATCTCGCGTCGGTCACCTCGCGCCGACCGGCGCTCAATTTCGGAGCGTTCGTGGGCCACTCCGCGGTGCGGCTGGCGGTGATGGGCACCGATGCCTACGAGCGCTCGGCCACGCCCGGGGAGGTCGACGCCATGCGCACCGTTGTGCGCGAGGCGATGGAAGCCGGCGCCGTCGGGTTCGCGACCAGCTACGTGGGCGTGCACCTCGGCGCCGACGGCCGGCCGGTCCCCAGCCGGTTCGCCGACATCGAGGAGTTCGAGGCGCTCGCCGGCGTGCTCACGGCGCTCGGGCGCGGGGTCATCGAGGTCTCGGGCAGCCCCTATGCCGAGGGGTTGTACGACTTCCAGCGACGCAACGGACGGCCGGTCACGACGCCGATGCTCGCGACGCCGGCGGTGCACGACCAGATCGAGCGTCACCTCGCAGAGTGGCGCGCCGGCTCGAGCCTGTGGCCGCAGGTCACGCCACGTCCGCTGGTCATGGGGCTGAACGCAGCACAGCCTTACCTGCTCAACGGCATCGAGGCCATGGGTGCCATCGCCGCCGCCGACCACGCCCAACGGGTCGGCTACTACCGCGACCCTGAGTGGCGCGCGCAGGTACGCGTCGGCGTCGCGACCTCCTCGTTGCGTCTGGACTGGTCCCAGGTCCGCCTCACGGCCTCGGCGACGCACCCCGAGCTGCTCGATCGGCCACTCACGGAGATCGCAGCGCAACGGGGCTGCGACCCGATCGACGTGCTGCTCGATACCGCGGTCGACGACGATCTCGAAACCTCGTTCCAGACGGTGGTCGCCAACGGTGACCCCGACGGCGTGGCGGCGCTGCTCGGCGCCGACGGCATGACGCTGGGGTTGTCCGATGCCGGAGCCCACCTCGGGCAGCTGTGCGACGCACCGCAGGGGACGCATCTGCTGGCGCACTACGTACGTGAACGGCCGACCCTCCCGGTCGAGAAGGCCATCAGGATGCTCAGCGGCCTGCAAGCGGACCTGTTCGACCTCGCCGACCGCGGCTACCTCCGCCCCGGCGCCTACGCCGACGTCGCTGTCATCGACCTCCAACGCGTCGACCCCGGCCCGACGCGAAGGGTCGCCGACCTCCCCGGCGGCGCATCGCGCCTCACCGCCGACCGACCCGAGGGCGTCGTGCACGTGCTGGTGAACGGCACCGCGATCGTCAACGACCATCGACCGCAGCCTGCTGCCATGGCCGAAGGGCCCGGCACGGTGCTCGGTCCGGGCTCGTTCTCCTGAAGCGATGGCCGACGCGCCCCGCAAGCTCGGTTTCCGGGTCCATGTCGACGACCGGGAGGTCCCGGGCGTGCTGTGGACACCCGACGCGTTGGCTGGTGGTGGGCCGACCGTCCTGTACGGCCACGGTGGCACCGGCCACAAGCACGATGCCCACACCCGCACGGGCGTCGCCCGGCTGCTCTCCAGAGGCCTCGCCGTCGCTGTCATCGACGGGCCGATGCACGGTGAGCGCGCGCCGCAGGGGGCCGGCACCGACGCCGACGAGTTCTTCGTGGCGTACCGCGCCTTCATCACCGAACGCGGCGCCGATGCGGTCGCCGCGAGCATGGTGGCCGACTGGCGCGCCACCATCGATCATCTCGTCGAGCTGGGCCGCATCGACCCTGGGAAGCTGGGCTACTGGGGCGTGTCGATGGGTTCCCGGTTCGGCATCCCGCTCCTGGCAGCCGAGCCCCGCCTGCGAGCCGCGGTCATCGGCCTGATCGGCCCGGAGGCCGGCGACTCCATCACCGCCGCAGCTGCGCAGGTCACCGTCCCGGTTCGATCGATCCTCAACTGGGACGACGAGCTGTTCGCGATCGGTGGCGCCATCGATCTCTATGCGGCGATCCCGGCCGAGGACAAGCGGCTCTGCATCGTCCCGGGAGCCCACGGCGCGGTCCCCGACGACGAGTACGAGCGTCTCGCCGACTTCCTGGTGTACGTACTGCGGCCCTGAACGACGCCCCGCCGCATCGGCGGCGCCGCGGTCGCTGTGCCAGAATGCTCGACGTTCCGAGAACCTTCGTGGAGGCACAGACCGATGTCAGAAGCACCGAACATGGACGTCATCGGCGTCGAGACCGAACCGGTCGAGCGCTCGTGGGACTCCAAGGACTGCCTGCTCTACGCCGTCGGCGTCGGCGCCGGGTCGGTCGACCCCCTCTCCCCCGACGAGCTCCCGTACACCACCGAGAACAGCATCGGCATCGAGCAGCGGGTCCTGCCGTCGTTCGCGGTCATGCTCGGCGGTGCCCGCGTCGACTTCTCCGCGATCGGGCAGATCAACATGGCCCACCTCGTCCACGGGGAGCAGACCTTCAAGATCCACCAGCCCATCCCGGTGTCGGGCACGGTGCGGACCACCGGCAAGGTCACCGGCATCTACGACAAGGGCTCCGGCATGGTGATCGCCTCCGAGGCCAACTCGGTGCTGGCCGATACCGGCGAGCCGCTGCTCACCACGTCCATGTCGGCGTTCATCCGCGGCGCGGGCGGCTGGGGCGGCGACCGTGGCCCCGCGGGCCCCAAGAACGTCCCGCCCGAACGTGACGCCGACCATGTCGTGACCTACCGGACCCGGACCGACCAGGCGCTCACGTATCGCCTGTCAGGCGACCGCAACCCGCTCCACAGTGACCCCGAGTTCGCCAAGCTCGGAGGATTCGAACGGCCGATCCTGCACGGGCTCTGCACCTTCGGCTTCACGGGACGGGCACTTCTGCACTCCCTCGCTGGCAGCGACGACCGTCGTTTCACGAGCATGGAAGCCCGCTTCGCCAAGCCGGTGATGCCCGGCCAGGGCCTCACGATCCGTATCTGGGACCTCGGCGACGGGGAAGCCGTCTACACGACCCAGAACGACCAGGGCGACATCGTGATCTCCGAAGGCCGCGCCACCTATCTCCCCGCCTAGTCCCCCTGCCCAGGCCTTCGCGCCGAGGGCCGGCGCGGGTCGGTGACCATCGGCAGAACCGCCGACCACGCTCCCGCACGAACGTCGGCCACGGGCCGCACCGGGGGCTGACGCACTTTTCCGCTCACCTGACCACACCCGCAGGAGTCCCCATGCCCAGCCGCATCAACCACGTGAAGCTTGTCACGCCGAACCCCGGCGTCATCAACGCCTTCCTCACCCAGGTCTGCGATATTCCCGACGGGTGGCCCCTGGGCGAGAACGACCGAGTGGTCGGACCCGACGAACCGCTCGGCGGCGGCGGCGACCTGCCAATGGAAGCGATCTTCGACGCGCGCAAGGTGACCGGTCCCGGCGGCTACATCGCCGGCGATTCGGCAAGCCGGCAGTTCCAGATCCTGCGCGGCGAACCTTCCGACTTCTGGGCGATCTGCATCTCCACGCGCTACATCGAGGACATCCACGAGAGGGCCAAGGCACGCGCGATCCCCTGCACCCCCATCACGATCGCCGACTGGAACGAGCGCGACAACATCGCCAACTTCTTCTGCATCGTCGACGGCTTGATGTTCGAGATCATCCGCGTCGAGCCCAAGACTGCCTAACGAGGCGCAGATGCACCCACGTGTCTCGGTCAACGCGGTGTGCTCCTGGCAGCGGAGCCTCGCGGACGACGTCCGGGCGTGGCAGGAGCACGGGATCACCCGCGTGGGGATCCCCTTGTCCAAGTACGAGGCCGACCCGCACGCGGCGACGCTTGTCGCCGAGGCCGGGTTGGAGATCGACAGCATGATCGCCGGCAGCGTGTTCACCTTGGGCGATCCCGACGCGTGGCCCACCGAGCGAGAGGCGCTTCGGCGCCGTATCGACGTCGCCGCGAGCCACCGAAGCCGAGTCCTCTATGTCACCACCGGGCCGTCCCGTCGGGGCATGACCGCCGATGAGTCGATCGACGCCTTCTGCCAGGCCGTGGCACCGCTGATCGCGCCCGCGCAAGCTGCTGGTGTCTGGCTCGCCGTCGAGCAGAACCACTCACTCGCCCACGACGGCGGATGCATCCACACGTTCGCGGACCTCGTCCTGGTGAGCGAGCGCACCGGCATCGGGATGGACGTCGAGTTGCAGAACTGCTGGCTGGAGTACGGCATCGCCGACCGACTGCGTGCCAGCGTGGCGTCGATCGCGCTGGTCCAGGTCAGCGACTTCGTCGTCGGCACCGATCGACGCATGGACCGCGCCGTTCCCGGCGACGGTGACATCCCCCTGACCGTACTGATCGGCGCCCTGATCGACGGGGGTTACGCCTACACGTTCGACCTCGAATTCCTCGGTCCCCGCATCGAGGCCGAAGGCTACGACGAGGCGGTGGCGCGTGGACTCGAGTGGCTCGAGCGCTGCCTCACCGGGCTCCTCGACCCAGGGTCAATTGCGGGGTAGTCACGACCAGGACCGACGCCTCACCGTCGGCGATGGACCATCTGGTTCCTTGCGTTCCAAGGTCCTCATTGCCCGCGCGCAGGTGCCGACAGAATCCGCGAATGACTCCGATCCACCCAGCAGCCGACCAGCAACGCCCAGCGCTCGACGAGGCAGCGATCCTGGCGGCCTTGCCGTTGACGGCGATGGTGTTCGACGCGTCCGGAACGATCACCTGGGCGAATGCTCGCGTCGAGGCACTGGTGCATCCCGATCGCGCGTCAGGTGGCCCCAGCAGTGTCGTGGGGACGAACGTGATCGACCTCGTCCATCCCGACGATCGGGCATTCGCGGTCGAGCTCTTGACGTTCGGCATCGGCCTCCCATCTCGACTCCTCGGACCGGTCCGGCTGCGCTATGTGACCGCGACCGGCCGGGCGCGCTACACCGACTTCTGGGCGCAGAACCACCTCGACAATCCGAACATCGGCGGCTACGTCGTCCAACTCACCGAGGAGACGACCCAACACCGGCTGGCCGAGGCGGTGACCGACATCGCCGAGGGCGCGCCGCTCGAGACCGTGTTCGAGGCCGTTGCGCAGGCGATGGAGGGCTACCCGATGGAGGCTGCCGGGGCGGTGCTGCGTCGTGACCGCGACGGAACAGTGACGTCGGTGTCGCGGTCGGCCGTGCCTGTCCCGCAGAGTGCAGATGGAGTCGGCCCGTGGCAGACGTGCTTCTCCAGCGGCGCCGACGCCGACCACAACTCGCTCGACGACCTCCCCCCGGAGGTGGCCGACGCCGCTCGGGCGAAGGGCTTCGCGTCGGTGTGGTGCCGATCGGTGCCCCAGGTCGGGCCGGACGCCTTCATGCTCGCTTGCTGGCGGACCGAAGCGGGCGCGCCGAGCCCCAACCAGCGCCACCACCTGCGACAGGCAGTCGGCGTGCTCGGCCTGGGGATCACCCAGGACCTGCAGCGCCGACAACTCGAACAGATGGCCTACACGGACTCGCTCACCGGTCTGGCCAATCGCGCCCATCTCTACGAGGTGCGCAGCCAGCAGCGTCTCGACGGCACCGCTGTGCTGTTCATCGACCTCGACGGCTTCAAGCAGGTCAACGACGTCTGCGGCCACGAGGCCGGCGACCACCTCCTCAGGCACGTCGCCTCGGTGCTGCGCAGGAACACCCGTCACAACGACGAGGTGGTCCGCCTCGGCGGTGACGAGTTCGTGGTGCTGTGTCCGCCGCCGACCCAACCGGCGGACCTGAGCGCCCTCGCGGAGCGAATCATCGCCCAGATCGGGGAGCCCTTCCGGCTCGGACGCGACTCGGTCACCGTCGGTGCCAGCGTGGGCATCGTCCATTTCGACCACCACGAGGACCTCGACGCGTTGCTGCGCGACGCCGACGCTGCGCTCTACCTGGCCAAGGCCAAGGGTCGCAGCCGCTGGTGGATGGCCCCGCGCGAATAGGAAGACGCCGCCTCCCGACCCGCTCCGGCGCCGGTCAGCGGATGAACGCGGGCCCCGAGAAGTGGTCGACGGTCGCGAAGGCCTCTACCGGATCGCGCCGGAGCTTGGTGATCTCCTTCACCGGTTTGCCGAGCGGTATGGCCGCGGCGAGCACGAACTCGTCGGGAATCCCCATGCACGCCTTCACCGCGGCTTCCTGACGTACGAGCTGGGTGGTGACGACACCGCCGTAGCCACGGTCGCGCGCCGCGAGGAGGATGTTGTGGCAGAAGGGGTAGGCCGAGCCCCCGGCGCTGATGCTGAGGCGGCCGAGACCGCTGTCCATGGCGGTGACCTTGCGCAGATCGACGCAGATCAGCAGCACTACGGGCACCTTCGACGCAGCCTCCGCCATCGGGGCGCGGCCCTCCTGGCGGGGAGTGACCCGCGCCGTCTCGAGGTCCACCGGCTGCTCCGACGGGCCACCAGGCGGGTTGCGCCAGTAGGCCTCGGCGGCCACGAACGGCACGAGCCCGGCGTCGTAGAACGCGTGGTCCTCGCGCATCCCGAGATCCCACAGATCCGCGATCTGCTCCTTGCGCTCCTGGTCGCGTACCACGATCACATGCCAGGGCTGGCGGTTCCCTCCGTTGGGACCGAACCGGGCGTCGTCGAGGATGTCGTAGAGCACCTCGTCGGGCAGGGAGTCGTCGGTGAACTGCCGGGTCGCCGGCGTCGTGCGCATCACATGTCGTAGTTCCACGTCCGACAGTGTGGCCGACGTTGCCGCCTCGTGCCCGCCTCACACTCCAGCGGACGCCTCGCCGCCCTCGCGGGTGGGTCCGGGACTGGGACTTCTCCCCGACGACGGGAAACTACGATGCCCCCATGCGCACCCTTCAGGAGCTCTCGGACCGAGCGGAGATCAACGATCTCCTCATCGCCTACGCCACAGGCGTCGCCACCCACGACGCAGAGCTGCTGGTGGCGCTCTTCACCGCCGACGCGGTTCTCGACTACTACGGCCACGAGCCGATCGTGGGATCGGAACAGATCCGGCTCCTGTTCTCGGGCGGCCTGGCCCACCAGCCCCGCCCCGAACACGCGTCGGGCCCGATCGACGCCCGGCTCGTGAGCACGCCCGTCGTCACCAACGTCGCCATCGATCTGCGCGGCGACCGGGCCCATGCCGAGTCCTATGCGCTCGCCATCCATGCCGGGCCGCGCGGTGATCGCCGTCTGGTGCTCGTGCGTGGCACCCGCAACAGCGACGAGCTGGTGCGCACTGCAGACGGTTGGCGGATCGCGAAGCGAGTGCACGAGCTCAAGTGGAGCTTCGAGACCCCGGGGGCCTACCCACCCCCCCAAGCCTGAGCGCGGGTCAGCCCAGCCGACGGATCACCGATGTGCCGGCAGCCTCGATCAGCGCGGCACGGTCGGGCACGATGGCGGCACAGAACACGCGGTCGACGCCGCGAGATGCCAAAACCTCCAGACGCGCCACCCAGTCGTCGCTGTTGCCGACGAGGCCGTAGCGGTCGAGCAGGTACGCGAGGAGATCGGTGTCCTCGACGAGCGCCCGGTTCGGGTTCGCGGCGTCGCCGCCGACGTGCGCCTTCATGTCGTAGCGCTCGAATGCCTCGCGACACCGACGACGCAGGTCCGCAGGCACCCCGGCGGCCACCGGGTCCCGACCGAGGGTCAACGCGGCCGTCGAGGCCAAGCCGTTGCGGGCATGATCGACCGCCTCGCCGATCGTCGGCGCCAGGCTCGCCTTCAGGTACCACCAGCGCTCCAGATCGTCGATGCAGCGGCCGGCACCGCTCGCGCCCTCCGCCAACGCACCGAGCGCAGAGGCGACCTGCGCCTCGAGCACGCCGGTCTCGATCACCACCCCGTCGCCGAGCGCGCCGGCCAGACGCAGCGCGCCAGGTCCGGAGGCGCCCACCAGGATGGGAACGGCCCTGGCGGGCCAGTCGAGCTCGAGCGTGGCCCCGTCGTAGCGGGTGTGGCCGTCAGTCCAGAGCTCCCGCAGCGCGGTGAGGTATGCCGCGAGGTGGCGGAGCGAGCCGCGGCCCCGCGCCCGGCCGGTCGCGACCCCGAGGAACACCCGGCCGGGAGCGATCTGCTCGATCGACGACAACCCGGCGGCGAGGACCAGCGGATCACGCCCGCGCGGATCGACCATCGTCGTTCCGATACGGCATCGACTGGTCACGTGGGCCGCGACAGTCAGAGCGACGAGCGACTCGAGCTGATGGCCGGGGTTGTCGCCGACGGACACGAAGTCGAAGCCGGCCTGGTCGGCCAGGACAGCTTCGCGTCGCAGGGTGTCGACGCTGGCGCCCCCCAGACCGATGCCCAGGCGGGTCGCCATGGTCCTGCCTCAGCCCTGTGCGTCGGCGATCGCCTGCAGCACCCGGGTGGGGGTGATCGGGAACTGGAGACACTCGGCACCGAACGGGGCCAGCGCGTCGTTGATGGCGTTGGCCACCGCAGCGGGTGCCGCGATCGCACCGCCTTCGCCGAGGCCCTTGTAGCCGCCCAGGCTGATCGAGGGCGTCTCGATGTGGCCGTACTCGAAATCGGGCAGCTCGGTCGACGAGGGCGTCAGGTAGTCGAGGAATGTCGTGGCAAGCGGGTTGCCGTCGGCGTCGTAGGCCATCTCCTCGAAGAGCGCCCCGCCGATGCCCTGCACTGCGCCACCGGCGATCTGGCCCTCGACGACCATCGGGTTGATCATGGTGCCGCAGTCCTCGCTGACGATGTAGCGCAGGAGCTTCACCATGCCGGTTTCCACGTCGACCTCGACCGTGCAGATGTGGGTGGCATTCGACCACGTGAACGGCATCGGCGGCGAGAACCGCGAGGTGGACTCGAGCCCGGCTTCGGTGTCGGGAGGGAGTTCGGCAGGGTTCAGGTACGCGAGGCCGGCGAGCTCACGGAAGCTGACGGTCTTGGCGGGAGTGCCCTTCACCGAGACCTTCGAATCGGCCACCTCGAGGTCCTCGGGGTTGGCCTCGAGCAGGTGCGCGGCGATGGCCACGACCTTCTCGCGCAGGGTCGTGGACGCCGTCTGCGCGGCACCGCCGGCGATCACCGCGCTGCGGCTACCACCGGTACCGGGCCCATAGGGCGTATCGCCGCCCTGGCGGAGCACGACGTCCTCGAAGTTGCAGCCGAGATGCTCCGCCACGACCTGCGGGATCGTGGTCTCGAGGCTGTGGCCGTGGCTCCCGGTGCCCATCTGCACCTCGACGAGCCCGTTGACGTCGATGCGCACGGTCGCCGCCTCGGTCGCCCAGGCGCCGAAGCCGACCGCCGACGGCTCGATCATGGCGCTGATACCGACCCCCAGGTAGCGGCCCTCCTTGCGGGCGGCCTCCTGCTCGGCCCGGAAGGCGTCGTAACCCAGCATCGACGCTGCCTGCTCGAGCGTCTCCTGCGGGGTGATCTGCATGTAGGGCATGCCACTGGGGCCCGTGTAGGGCAGCTCCTCGGACCGGATGATGTTGCGGCGACGCAGTTCGAGGGGATCGATGCCCGCCTTGCGGGCGACGGCGTCGATCATCTGCTCGCGCGAGATCGTCTCGACCGCCCAGGGACCCCGGAAAGCGCCCCATCCGCACGTGTTGGTCACGAAGGTCTTGGCGTTGAAACCCATGGCTGCGGGGGTGTGGTAGGGCCCGGCGAACATCATGCCGACGAGCATGCCGCCGCCGCCGACGGCACCGCCGGCGGGGTAGGCCCCCACCCCGGTGATGAGGTCGAAGGAGAAGGCCGTGATCGTTCCCTCTTCGTCCACGGCCATCGTCAGGTCGGAGATGTCGTGGCGGGCCTGGTTGGCGGCAATGAGATTCTCTCGCCGGTCCTCGATCCACTTGACCGGCCGACCGACGAGCTTGGCAGCGAGCAACACGGCTGCCTCGTCGCGGGTGGGGTACATCTTCTGGCCGAAACCGCCGCCGACGTCGCCGAACTCGACCTTGACCCGGTTCTCGGGAATCTGCAGCAACCGCGACGACCAGGCCTTGATCTCGTGGGGGCTCTGGGTCGAGGCCCACACCCGCAGCTCGTTGGCCCACTTGTCGTAGTGAGCCAGGATGCCGCGGCCCTCCATCGGGACGTTGGTCACGCGGGTCATCGCGTACCGCTTCTCGACCACGTGCGCGGCAGCAGCGATCGTCGCATCCCACTCCGGGTGCGGCGGCGAAGGCTCGTCGACGACGTTCGAGCCGAGCTCGGGGTGCACCGACGGCGCGTCCACAGCGAGTGCGTCCTCGAGCGTGACCACGGCCCGGCGCGCCTCGATGTCGACCACGATGAGCTCGCAGGCATCCTCGGCGATGTAGCGGTTCTTCGCGATCACCACGGCGATCGGGTCGCCGACGTAGCGAACATCGGTGTCAGCCAGCGGGTGCATCGGCGGCCCGTACGCGGGCGGTCCGGAGGTGGTCGTCCAGATGTCACCGGCAATGGGGTTGAGATCCTTGCCGGTGTACACCGCGACCACACCAGGGAACGCCTCGGCGGCGCTGGTGTCGATGGAACGGATGTCGCCGGCGGCGACGTCGCTGCGCAGGAACGCCAGCTCGAGCTGATCGTGCACCGTGATGTCGCCGACGTAGCGACCGTGACCGGTGAGGAGCCTCGGGTCCTCACGACGCTTGATCGACTGACCCACGAAACGGGCGCCGGTGGGTGTGCTCATGGGTTGGAGCTCCTTGGTTCGAATCGTACGGATCGCGCGGGTCGCGAACTTGGTGTCAGGCTCGGCCGACCAGCATGTCGCCGAGCGGCGAGTCGACCGCGCCCACGACCACGCCGGGGATGAAGCCGGCATCGACGAGCAGGCAGTGCCCGTTGATGTAGGACGCGGCCCCGCTGTTGAGGAACGCGAGGGGGTACGCCTGCTGCTCGGGCGACGCCCCGTGGATGCCGGTCGCGGCATGGACGCCCATTTCGAACTGCTGCCAGACCTCGTGCTTGGCCATGAGCGGCGTCATCACCGGCCCGGGCGCAGTGCAGTTGATGCGGATACCCTCGCGCATCAGCTCGGGGCCTCGGCTGGCCGTGTAGGCGACGACGGCCTGCTTGGTGAACCCGTAGGTGCCGAGATCGGGGTGGTCGGCGAACCAGCCAGCACCGTCCTCGTAGGAAGTGGTGGCCAGGAGCTGCTTGATCGAGTCGAGTTGCAGTTCCCAGCCCATGCCACCGATGGACGCGATCATGGCGATGGCACCGCCGCTCGTCAGCGCACCCGACGCGATCATCGACTCGATGAGGTGCCGCTGACCGACGAAGTTGATCTCCGGCAAGCCCGGCGTGCCGTCGGCGACGCCCGCGCAGGAGAACACGACGTCGAACGCGCCGGCGGCGGCCAGAGCCGCGTCGATCGATGCCTTGTCGGTGAGGTCGAGGTGTGCCGACGCGGCGACGGGCTCGAGCGGGTCCTGGACGTCGAGGACGACGACGTCGCCGCCGAGCTCGGCCACCAGCTTCGCGGTGGCGAGCCCCATCCCGCTGGCTCCACCCACCACCAGGGCGCGCTTGCCGTCGTACCGGAACATCTCGTGACCCATCTGGTCCCCCCTCGTCGTGCGCCGTGAGATTAACCCCACTCCGGTTGACGCGGCAACGACGCGTCAGCGAATATCGGCTCGGCATCGGCGTCTCGCCGCGCCCGGCACTACAGTCACCGCCACTGCCGGATCCAAGGGGGGACCGTGAAGCCCAGCCGCTTCGAGTACCACGCACCCGAACGTCTCGATGAAGCCGTCGGGCTGTTGGCCACGCACGGCTTCGATGCCAAGATCCTCGCGGGGGGTCAGAGCCTCGTGCCGATGCTGTCGCTGCGGCTCGCCTCGTTCGCTCACCTCGTCGACCTCAACACGGTCGGCGGGCTCGACTCCATCGAGCGCACGAACGGGCACCTCCGCATCGGGGCCCTGGTGCGTCAGGCGACCGCGGAGCACGACACGACCATTGCCACAGCCACCCCGCTCATCGCCAAGGCCATCCCCCACATCGGGCACTTCCAGATCCGAAACCGGGGGACCGTGGGCGGCTCCATCGCCCACGCTGACCCCGCGTCGGAGCTCCCCGCGGTGGCGCTGGCGCTCGACGCGACGATCGAGGCGACCGGCCCCGGCGGTGTCCGCGAAATCGCGGCCAACGGGTTCTTCGAATCCACCTGGGAGACCACCCTCGCCGACGACGAGATCCTTGCCGCCGTTCGGTTCCCGGTCTGGGGCGCAGGCTCCGGCTTCGCCATCGAAGAAGTTGCCCGGCGCCATGGCGACTTCGCGCTGGTCGGCGCGGTGTGCGGCGTCACCGTCGACGGTGACGCGGTCACGAAGGCTGCCATCGCGTTCTTCGGCGTCGGCCCGACCCCCGTCCGCTCCGGCGACGGCGAGGCTGCGCTGCTCGCGACCGGCGCCGACGGCGACCTCGCTGAGGTCGGGCGCGCCGCCGCCGCCATCCTCACCCCCAACGACGATCTGCACGCATCGGGCGCCTACCGCAAGAAGGTTGCGGCGGTGCTCGTCGAACGAGCCCTCACCAGGGCGATCGAGGAGGCACGGGCATGACCGATCTCGCTGCGACCCCTGAGGTCTCGGTCACCTTCACGGTGAACGGCACCGAACACACGGTGCATTGCGAACCCCGCAAGCTGCTCTCCGACGTGCTCCGCGAGGACCTCGGCCTCACCGGCACCCACGCCGGCTGCGAACACGGGGCCTGCGGAGCGTGCACGATCATCGTCGACGGCAAGGCCGTGCGTTCCTGCCTGCTCTTCGGCGTGCAGATGTCGGGAGCCCAGGTGCAGACCATCGAGTCGCTTGCCGCACCCGACGGGACGCTCAACACCGTCCAGCAGGCGATGCAGGACAATCACGGGCTCCAGTGCGGATTCTGCACGCCTGGCGTCGTGATGACCCTGCACGCCTACCTTGGAGACCATCCCCATGCCTCCGACGACGAGCTCCGGGAGGCGCTGTCGGGCAACATCTGCCGATGCACGGGCTATGACGGCATCATCAAGGCCGCCCGCCAAGCCGCGGGACGCTGACCGAATCCAGCCGTTGCCGGCTCGGGCGCAGCCACACAACCAACCAAACCAGGGGGAACAATGATCGTCGACCACTCACTCGCCGGGAAGGTCGCCATCGTGACCGGTGCCGCCAAGGGCGGCATCGGTGAGGCATACGCGAAGGCGCTCGCCGAAGCCGGCGCGTCGGTGGTGTGCGCCGACATACGCGCCGACGCCGCCGAAGGGGTTGCCGCCGACATCACCGGTGACGGAGGCAACGCGCTCGCAGTGGGCGTCGACATCACCAGCGACGACTCCGTCGAAGCCATGGCCGCAGCTGCGATCGCCCGGTTCGGTGGTGTGGACATCCTCGTCAACAACGCCGCGCTCATGGCCGACCTCGTCGCGGGAGGCACCACCATGGGCTTCCCCGACGCCATGTGGGACCGGGCGTTCGACGTCAATGTCAAAGGTGCCTGGCGCTGCGCAAAGGCCACCGTTGCTTCGATGATCGAGCGCGGTGGCGGCGCGATCGTCAACCAGGCCTCGATCGGCGCTTTCCCCGCCGAAGGTGTCTACGGCATCACCAAGGTCGCGATCATCGGATTGACGACGAGCCTCGCCCGTGAGCTCGGCCCGCACAACATCCGGGTCAATTGCATCGCTCCCGGACTCACCCAGTCCGACGCCGGCAGGGCTCTCACGCCCGACGACGCCGACTACACGAAGATGATGGCCACCCGGGCCGCGCTTCACCTGAAGGGCCAGCCTTCGGAGCTGTGCGGGGCGCTCCTGCTGTTCACCTCACCTGCTGGGAGCTGGATCACCGGCCAAGTGATGATCGTCGACGGTGGCATCGTCTTGCACCAGTAGGACCTAACCCAGTAGGACCTCGCGCCGCGCCCACGGTCGCGCGCTCAGCCGGCCACGCCGGTGACCCCGAGGTAGGCGAGTCGGACCGAGTCGCTCGCCTGGATCTCCTCGGGAGTCCCCGCGTCAACTTTGCGCCCGAAGTCCATCACGTGGACCCGGTGGCACAGGGTCAGGACCAGGGACATGTCGTGCTCGACGAGCAGCACCCCCGTGCCGCGTTCCTCGACGACACGTCGCAGGATCACGCCGAAGCGGGCGGTCTCCAAGCGATCGAGCCCCGAGGACGGCTCATCGAGGAGGAGCAGCTCGAACGGCCCTGCGAGGACTCTGGCCAGCTCCACGAGGCGACGCTCACCTGCGGAGAGGTCACCCACGATACGGTCCCGCGACCCTGCCATCTCGGTGAGTTCGAGCGCGCCATGGGTTGCGTTTCTGATCTCCACGACGTCTCGTGCAGAGGATCTGAGTTGGGTCCAGGCGCGAGCGCCGGCCGCCGATGCCTCGGCTCCCAGAGCGACGTTGTCGTACACCGACAAGGAGTCCCAGAGCTCGCAGCGCTGGAACGTCCGGCCGATACCCAGCTGGGCCCGGGCCGCCGGTGGGAGCCGTGAGATGTCCCGCCCGTTGAAGCTGATGCTGCCCGAGCCCGGGGTCAGCAGCCCGGAGCAGGCATTGAACGTCGTGGTCTTGCCGGCGCCATTGGGGCCGATCAGCCCGGTGATGTGGCCGAGCGGCGCATCGAGGCTCAGGGCATTGACCGCGACGACGCCCCCGAAACGCACCGTGAGCCCATCGACCCGCAGCCCGGTGCCCGCCGCTCGACGGCGTGGACGGACATCGCCTGTTGCCTCGACCGGTCGAACGTCCCGGTAGCGCTCGACGTACGCGTGCCAACGGGCAAGCGTGTGGCCCTGCGCGGCCCGAACGGCGACGGTCACCGCAGCGGCTCCGAAGATGAGCGTCGACCACGGCCCCACCGTCGCCGCGACATCGAACCATTCGACGGCGTAGTAGGGCGCGAGCTGCAGGGCGGCGGCACCGAGGAGCCCGTACCACGGGGTCGCACCGGGAACGATCACGACGACGGCGAACAGCTGGAGCGAGAGCATCGGCTGGAAGAACGGTGTCGACAGGCCGGCACCCCGGAAGTAGCTCCCGTAGAGCGCGCCGGCCACGCCCGCCAGCCAGGCCGACAACGCGAACACCACCGCACGCAGGGTGTTGACCCCCGTACCCATGGTCTCGAGTGCCAGCGCGGAGTCGTCGAGACCGCGGAGCAGTCTCCCGAGGCGGCCGTGATGGACCGCCACCAGCCCGATCGCCACCAACGTCACGAGCGCGACCACCAGGAGGTGCATCGCCTCGTTGCTCTGCGCGAATCCCGGACGGGGCAGACGACCCAGGCCGTCGACCGCGGTGGTGAACATCAGCCCGGTCGGATAGACGAGATTCGCCATGGCCAGGCCGAAACCGAGCGTTGCGACGGCCAGGAAGACCCCCGAGACCCGGGTCGCCGGGATCGCCAGGACCAGCCCTACCCCGCCGGCCACTGCGCCGGCCACCAGCACCGCGACCACCCACGACAGGTGCCAGTCGTTGACGCCGTGCGCGAACGTGGTGAGACCGACCGCCGCGAACACCGTCTGGCACAGCGACACCTGGCCCGATTCGCGCACCAGGAGCCCAGCCGAAAGCGCAAGCAGGGTGTAGATGAGCATCGAGGTCCACACCACCAGGTCACGCCCGGCCCAGAGCGGCGCCGCAGCCAGGACGGCGACCACCACTGCTCCAGTGGCGACGCGGATGCGCCACGGGGCCTCGAAGCTCCTCGGTATCGGCCTCGGCTTGGTCACCCGACGGTCGAGGAGGTGTCGCCGGCGGGTCACCAACAGCGCCACCAGCAACACCAGGTACGGCATCGCCGGCTGGAGTCCGCCGATGGCGCCAACGGGCCACTTGGCGGTCAGGGCGCCGGCGATTCCGGTCAGGAGCCCGCCGACGAACGTGAGCGGCAGGCTCGAGAACCCTCCGACTGCCGCTGCGCCGAAGCTGGCGATCATCAACAAGAAGAGGCTCATCGCGCCGAGGCGGGGGTTCGATGCCGTGAGCAGGACCCCGGACACCACAGCGAAGACGGTCCCCAGCATCCAGGCACGACGCGAAACCGAGGCCGCCGACGAGCCGGTCAACTCGACCAGGTCGGGGTTGTCCACCACGGCGCGCATCGCCATGCCCAACCGGCTGAGGCGAAGCCAGATGGACAGGCTCACCGCCGCCCCGACCGCGAACACGAACAAGATCAGCTGGTCCCACCGGATGAAGGTGCCCAACAGCTCGAACGTGCCGGTGGGCAGGAAGCTCCGACCGCGCAGCCGGCCGCGGAGCAGTCCGAGCAGCCCGATGATCCCGAGGGAGATCCCGACCGTTGCCACGATCTGCAGCGGCGCGGCGACGAGTGCCAGTCGGCGAGCCAGCGACGACATCAGCAGGCCGAGCAGCGGCCCGACCGCCAGCACCACCACCGCGGCGGCGACCGGCCACGGGAGCTGCCAATCCAACCGGGTCCTTTCGCCATGCAGCTCGTGGAAGCTGAACGCGCCGAGCGCAGCGAGCGCGGGATGCGCGAAGTTGAAGATGCCGGAGGTCTTGTAGGTGATGACCAGGCCCAACCCGGCCAGGCCGTAGATCGCCCCGATGACCAGGCCGGCAACGATGAACGGCAGGAGATCGCTCACCGACCGTTCTCCACGAGTCCGATGGCGCTCATGCGCCGGCGGTCTCGACCTCCTCGGTACCCAGGTACGCAGCCCGCACGATGTCGCTCGTGGACACCGCTGCCGGTGGTCCCTCGAAGATCGGGCTGCCGAAGTCCATCACGTAGATGTGCTGGCACAGGTCCATGACCAGACGCATGTCGTGCTCGACGAGCAGGATCCCCGTGCCCCGCTCGGCCACGACCTTCTTGAGCACCGCGCCGAACTCGTCGGTTTCGACCTTGTCGAGGCCAGAGGAGGGCTCGTCGAGAAGGAGCAGGTCGAAGGGGCCGGCGAGCACTCGGGCCAGTTCGACGAGCCGTCGTTGGCCTGCCGGGAGGTCGCCGACGCGCCGGCTCGCGAGGTGGGTGATGCCGGTCAGCTCCAGCGCCTCAGCGGCGCGGGCACGCATCTCGACGACCTCACCGCGCTTGGGCGTCAGCTGCGCCAGAACGCCTGCGCCCGCCCACGGCGCCTCGACCCCGAGCTCGACGTTCTCTCGCACCGAGAGCGAGTCCCACAGCTCTGCGCGCTGGAACGTGCGCCCTATCCCGCTGCGGGCCCGGGCGGCAACCGCCACACGCGAGATGTCGGCACCGTCGAAGTACACCGCGCCTTCGCTGGGGTTCAGCAGACCCGAGCAGGCGTTGAAGGTGGTCGTCTTCCCCGCGCCGTTGGGGCCGATCAGCCCGGTGATGCGACCGTAGGGAGCATGCAGGCTCAGATGGTTCACCGCGACGACGCCACCGAAGCGCACGACGAGCTCGCGCACCTCGAGGCCCTCGCCGCTCGGTCGAGGTCGCTCGGGGGCAAGCGCCAAGGCATCGTCGAGCGGGGGCGGCTCGCCCCGGAACCGTTCGAAGAAGCGAATCCAGGCCGCGGGTAGCCCTGGGCGCCGGTCCGCCTGTATGGCGACCGAAACCGCTGAGACGCCGAAGAGCAAGGAGAGCCACGGCTGGATGTTGGCGATGTTGAACCAGCCGGTGAAGTAGTCAGGGAACACCTGGAGCGCGAGCCCGCCCATCATGCCGTACCAGGGTGCGGCCGCAGCGATCAGGATGATCAGCGCGAACAGGTTGAGCGACAGGATCGGTTGGAACAACGGTGTGGTGATCCCAGCGCCCTGGAAGAACGAGGCGTACAGCGCGCCGGCCAGCCCGGCCAGGAATGCGGAGATGAAGAACACGATGACCCGGGTGACGTTCACCGCCGTGCCCATCGTGTTGAGCGCGAGAGCGGAGTCTCCCAGGCCCCGCAGGATGCGTCCGAGCCTGCCGAAGTGGATGCTGACGAGCAACAGGGAAACGAGCACGACGATCAACAAGATGACCCAGTAGAACGCCCGATCGCTCTGCGCGAAGCCCGGGCGCGGGATACGGCCGAGGCCATCGGTTGCCGTGGTGAACATGAGCTCGGTCGGATAGAAGAGGTTCTGCAGCGCGAGGCCGAAGCCGAGTGTCGCGATCGCGAGGAACACGCCCGACACCCGGATGGCCGGGATGGCCACCACCAGACCGGCAGCCGCGGCGACGAAGCTCGCGATCACGAGGGCAAGCACCCAGGGCAGATTCCAGTCGTTCGAGGCGTGCGCGAACGTCGTTGCGCCGACGGCCGCGAACCCGGTCTGGCAGAGCGAGACCTGCCCCGACTCCTTGACCAGCAGCCCGAGCGACAGCACCAGGATCATGAAGCACAGGCCACCGGCGTAGAGGCGCAGATCTCCTTCGCGCCACCACGGGATGGTTGCCGCGGCGACCAGGAACACCGCTGCCGCGACGGCCTTCACCCGCCATGGTGCCTGATAGCTCTGGGCCATCGGCTTGGGCTTGGCGACCCGGTTGTCGACCAGCTTGCTCTTGTCGATGAAGATCAGGACCAGGAGCAGCGCGATGAACGGCAGTGCCGGCTGCATGCCGCCCAGGAAGCTGATGTCCTGGGAGTACTTCGTGGCCAACGCCCCCAGCACGCCCAGCCCGAGGCCACCGACGAAGGTGAGCGGCAGGCTCGCGAAGGCGCCGACGGCTGCGGCGCCGAACGACGAGATCATGAAGAAGAACAGGGCGCTCGCGTTGAGATTCCCCCGGATGGCGCTCATGAGCACCCCGGAAGCGACCGCGAAGGTCGTTCCGATGATCCACGCCGAACGGGACACCCTGACTGCGCTCATCCCGGTCAGGTCCATCAGCTCGGGATTGTCGACGACTGCGCGCATGGCCATGCCGAGGCGGGTCTTCTTGAAGAACAGGTAGAGCACCGCCGTGCTCACCGCCGCGAAGACGAACACGATGATCTGGAGCTCGGTGACGTTCACCCCACCGATGCGGTGCAGGTCCGTGGGCAGGAACGACGGGAAGAGGATGCGGGTGCGCTTCGTGTAGAGCAGGCCGAGACCGCCGATGGTGCCCAAGGCCAGACCGATGGTGGCCACCACCTGGAGCGGTATGGCGACCGTCGCCAGACCCCGGACCGCCCACTCGAGCACGATCCCCATGAGCGGGCCGACCACGAAGATGACGATGAGCGCCGAGATACCCCAGGGCAGCTTGAGGTCGAAGTAGTCCTCGTCGTAGGTGAGGAAGTAGAAGGCGTATGCGCCGATGGCGGCCGCGGCGGGATGAGCGAAGTTGAAGATCCCCGAGGTCTTGTACGTCAGCACCAGCCCGGTGCCCGCCAAGCCGTAGATGGATCCGGTCACGAGGCCGATGACGACGAAGGGCAGGATGTCGCTCACGATGTCCTCCCGGCAACGGACTCGCCGGCGTAGAGCGCGAAGAGCATGTCCTGGTCGAGGTCGGCGCTCGGTCCCGTCCAGACGATCTCGCCCTTGTGGAGCACGTTCACCGTCGAGGCGATGGCCAACGCTCGTTGGACGTACTGCTCGACGATCAGGAGGGACATTCCCTCGGCCACCATGCGCTCGAGGAATTCGAAGATCGCGTCGACGATCAACGGCGCAAGCCCGAGGGAGGCCTCGTCGACCAGGACGATCTTCGGGCGCGACACGTAGGCGCGAGCGAGGGTGAGCATCTGTTGCTCGCCGCCGCTCAAGGTGCCGGCGAGCTGCTTGCGGCGCTCGCCGAGGATCGGGAACGCCTCGACCGCGGCGTCGAACGAATCGGCCTCCTGGCCCTTCGGCGAGAAGAGCACGAGGTTCTCACGCACCGACAGCGACGGGAACACCCCGCGACCTTCGGGGAGGTGACACAACCCGCGCTGCACCCGCGCTGCGGGCCGCATCGAGGTCATTTCGACGCCGTCGAAGGTGACCGATCCACTCGTCGGGCGGAGCAGGCCCGAGATCATCCGCAGCGTGGTCGACTTCCCGGCGCCGTTCGCTCCAAGGAGAGCGACGACCGACGAGTCGGGTACCGTCAACGACACCTGGTGCAGCACCGGCGTGGCCCCGTAGCCCCCTACGAGTTCCTGTACCTCGAGCATGGTCCCCCTTGCGTTCGCGTCCGGTGACGCAACGGGCCTGTGGGCCCGGCCGATGGCCGGCCCCACAGGCCCGTCGTCACCGATGCACGAGAATCAGCCGACTGGAATTCCGGCTTCGTTCCCGGCCTCGATGTCGCTGCGGCAGTAGTAACGCAGCTCGCCGGCCGGGGTGGTCTCGTACTTGCCGTCGTTGATCCGGTACAGGAACACGCAGTCGTTCTGCGGGTTCGGCACCGTTGGATCGGCGAGATAGTCGGCGTAGGTCCGTGGCGGGATGAGGCCGCTCAGCGTCTCGCCGTTGAACATCGCCAGACCGCGGTGCACGTCCTCAGCGGTCACCACGGCGTCCTCGGCCACCGCAGCATTCTCGACCGCCTTCTTGAAGGTCTCGCCGGCGACCCAGACGTGGCTCGATGCCATGTGGGCCTGGCCGTAGAGGTCGCCGCCTTCGGCGTGTTCGGGGTGGTAGGTCTTGATGGCGTCGAAGTACGCCGCCGTCGTCGGGAACTCCTGGAAGTACGGGAATGCCGACATCGGCGCCGAGAGGCCTTGGAAGGCCGGCGTGGCCGCCACGTCGTCGAGACCGATCGAGACTTCCGAGCCACCGTAGATGGGCTCGAAGCCTTGCTGGGCGCAGTTCGTCGCGAGACCGGCGTTGTCCACGAAGGGCAGCACGGCGTCGGCGCCGGAGTTCTTCATGGCGAGGCATTGCGCGGTGTAGTCGGTTCCCGGCGTGTTGTCGGCGACGTCGTCGTAGACGATCTCGACACCCAACGCCTCACCCGCTGCGAGCACACCGGCGCGTGCCTGGAGGCAGACGTCGGCGTTGTTGCACAGCAGCGAGGCGACCTTGGTGGCCCCGGCGTTCTTCAGGGCGAAGATCTCGAAGTAGAGGATCTGCGTGACCGTCGTCATGACGCCGTACATGCCCGGAAGGGTGATGTCGGCTGCGTTGTACACGGTGCCGCCGATGAGCGGCACGCCGGCTTCGGTCACGAGCGCCTGCCACTGACCCATCGTGGTCGTGTCGGCGGATCCGACCATGGCGACGACGCCCTCGTCGAGCAGCTCCTGCACCGCGGTGCCCCCCGCGGCGGGATCGGTGCGGGTGTCACGCTGGCTTACCTTGACGGGGTGTCCGGCGACGCCGCCGTTGCAGTTGGTGTGCTGGACCCAGGCGTCGAGGGTGTCGCGCGCCAAGGTGAGCGTGCCCCCGGCGGGCCCGCCGGTCTGCGCTGAGACCTGCCCGATGAGGATCTCGGTCCCCGTCGGTGGCGTGCAGTCACCACCGCTGCCATCGGTGCTGTCGGTGGCTCCGTCGTCCGATGCGGTGGTGTCGTCATCGCCGCATGCGGTCATGACGGTCACGAACAAGGTGAATACGGCCAGCATGGCCAAGAGCTTGCGAAGGTTCATTCGGAGTGTTCCCCCCTCTGAGAACAGGTCGAACGTCCGGTGGACGCCGACGCGGACACTACCGCATGGTTGCAGCCGTGCAAGTCATATGGCGCAGATGCCGCCGCCAGGAGCCTCTGCTACGGTGCCGCTCGCCGATCGCTGCCAGAGGCTTCGGCCCACTCAGGGGGTGTTTCCGTGAAGCCACCAAAGTTCGCCTACCACGCGCCGGCCACGGTGGAGGAGGCCCTCGGCCTGCTCGCCGAGCACGGCGACGATGCCAAGGTGCTCGCCGGCGGGCAGAGCCTCATGCCCCTGCTGTCGTTGCGGCTCGCGCGGCCCGAGGCGCTCATCGACCTCGGCGGTATCGCCTCGCTGTCGCACATCGGCGTCGACGACGACGTCGTCACCATCGGCGCGATGGTGACCGAACGCGACGCCGAGCGATCCGACATCGTGACCCGCCACCTTCCCCTGCTGGCCGAGGCGCTGCCCCACATCGGCCACGTCGCCATCCGCAACCGAGGCACCGTCGGCGGCAGCATCGTGCACGCCGACGCCGCTGCGGAGATCCCCGCGGTGATGGTGGCGCTCGATGCCAGCGTGACGGTGGTCGGGCCCGGCGGCGAACGCACGATCAGCGCTGCCGACCTGTTCCAGGGCCATTACACCACTGCGATCGAAGACGACGAGATCCTCGTCGACGTGCGAATTCCGGTCACACCCCCGTCGACGGGGTCGGCGTTCGTGGAGGTCGCACGGCGCCACGGTGACTTCGCCCTCGTGGGCGTCGCGGCCACGGTGGCCATCGACGGCGGCCTCGCCAGCGACTGCCGCATCACCCTGTCCGGCGTCGGCGATCGCCCGATCCGCGCCACCGAGGCCGAGGCGGCTCTCGTCGGGAAGGCGCTCAGCGACGAGACCATCGCCCTCGCCGCCTCCGCAGCGGTCGCAGGGCTCCACCCCTCGAGCGACGTCCACGGATCAGCCACCTACCGCAAACACCTCGCGGGTGTGCTCGTCGCTCGGGCACTGACCACCGCCGCAGCACGCGCCACCGCATCGCAAGGAGCAACCCGATGACCAATACCGACGGAGCCATCCACATCGAGCTCACCGTCAACGGCCAGGCACGTGCAGCCGACGCCGAGGTACGCACCACGCTCGCCGACTTCCTCCGTCACGATCTGGGGCTCACCGGCACGCACCTCGGGTGCGAGCACGGCGTGTGTGGTGCGTGCACCGTCCTCGTCGATGGTGACGAGGTCCGGTCGTGCCTCATGCTCGCGGTCCAGGCCGTCGGCGGCGAGGTCACGACGGTGGAGGGACTGGCCCCACCCGACGGGCTCCACCCGGTCCAGGAGGCGTTCTGGGAACGTCACGGGTTCCAGTGCGGGTTCTGCACGCCGGGCTTCGTCATGGCCACTGTCGCGCTGCTGCGCGACCAGCCAGACGCCGACGAGGAAGCCATCCGGGAGGCGCTGTCGGGCAACATCTGCAGGTGCACCGGTTACGAGAGCATCGTCAACGGGGTCCTGCTGGCAGCGGACAAACTCCGAGAGATCGCCAAGTCCACCTCCACCGAAGGAGCTGCATCGTGAGCACGCCAGTTGGAGCACGAGCGGTCGGGGCCCGGGTCAAGCGGGCCGAGGACCCGCGCATCCTCACCGGCCGGGGCAACTACATCGACGATGTCGAGATCCCGGGCATGTTGCACGCTGCATTCCTGCGGAGCGCAGTCCCCCACGCCCGCCTGCTCTCCGTCGACGTGTCCGAGGCGAAGGCCCTGCCGGGCGTCGTCGCGGTCTACACCGGCGAGGACATGATGCGCCTGTGTCAGCCCGGCATCGCCGGTTCCGCGATCGGCATCAACATGATGCCGAACCTGAAGTCACCGGAGTTCTACGGGCTCGCCACCGACAAGGTGCGTTTCGTCGGCGACCCGATCGCCATGGTCGTCGCCGAGGACCGCTACATCGCCGAGGATGCCGTCGATCTCATCGTCGAGGACTTCGACATCCTCGAACCGGTCGTCACCTACGCCCATGCCCTCGACCCGAACCGGCCCCCGCTGTTCGACGAGCTCGGAGACAACATCGCCCTCACCGGCGAGATGGTCCTCGGCGACGTCGATGGCGCCTTCGCCCAAGCCGACCGCGTCGTGCGGGCCACTGTCGAGGTGCATCGTCACCAGCCGGTTCCCATGGAAGGTCGGGGCAGCATCGCCGAATGGGACCCTGCCACCGAGCACCTGACGCTGCACACTTCGACGCAGTCACCCCACATGCTGCGGCTGCTCCTGCCCTCGCAGGTCGGCGTGCCGATGGAGAACATCCGCGTCCTCGCCGGTGACGTCGGCGGCGGGTTCGGCCTGAAGAACGCGGTGTTCCGCGAGGACGTCGCGCTCGTCGCTGCCGCCAAGGACCTGGGCCGACCGGTCAAGTGGATCGAGGATCGTTCCGAGCACCTGCTCGCTGCGGGCCATGCGCGCGAGGAGATGGCCGACATGGAGGCCGCGGTCACCGACGACGGCGTCATCCTCGGCGTTCGCATGGCCGTGAAGCTCAACGCCGGCGCATACCCGAGTGACCCGTTCCCCGGAGCGATGTTCGCCGGTTCGGTCAGCGGGTCGTTCCAGGGTCCTCTCGCGCTCAAGGGGCTCTCGTCGACCTCGACCTCGGTGTTCTCGAACAAGGCCGCCTACTGCTCCTACCGCGGCCCATGGGCGACCGCCGACTTCATGCGCGAGCGACTGCTCGACATCGTCGCCCGCGAGCTCGGCATCGACCCGCTCGAGGTCCGCCGACGCAACTACGTCCACCGCGGCCAGGAACCGCTGACGATGTTGAACGGCACACCGTTCTCGGGGATCACCACCCACGAGTCCGTCGAACAGGCGGCGACGCTCGTCGACTGGGAGGGCTTCCGAGCGCGCCAAGAGGCCGCTCGCGCCGAAGGGCGATGCATCGGCATGGGCATGGCCTCGTACCTGGAGGCCGCTCCCGGTCCCCGTACCCCCGGCGTTCCCCGCGGTGGCGGGATCCTCGGCGACGAGACGTCGCACCTGGCGATCGAACCCGACGGCACGGTGAGCGTGATCACCCAACAACAACCCCACGGTCAGGGCCACGAGACGACCCTGGCCCAGGTGGTGTCAGACGAGCTCGGCGTCCCGTTCGAGTCGGTGAAGGTGCGTTACGGCGACACCGACATCACCCCGTTCGCCCTTGTCGCAACCGGCGGCAGTCGGGCCGCGACCATGGCCAACGGGTCGGTCCTGCACGCCTCACGGGGCCTGCGCGACAAGGTCCTGTCGATCGCGGCGGAGCTCCTCGAGGCCAACCCCGGCGACCTCGACATCGCCGAGGGCGTGGTGTCGGTGAGAGGTACGCCCACCGCGAGCCTGACCTTCGCCGCCCTGGCCGAAGCGGTGGCCGCCGGCGACGACCGTTTCCCTGCCGACCTCGACACGGAGCTGCGCGTGAGCAACACCTACGACGGTGGCGAAGGCGGCTGGTCGGGAGGCACACACTGCGTCGAGCTCGAGATCGACCTCGAAACCGGCCAGGTGAAGATCAACCGCTACGTCGTGGTCGAGGACTGCGGCGTTCCCGTGAATCCGGCGATCGTCGAGGGCCAGGTGCGCGGCGGCATCGCCCAGGCAATCGGCGCCGTGCTGCTCGAGCATGCCGCCTATGACGACGACGGTCAGAATCTCGCGGGAAGCTTCATGGACTACCTGATGCCCACCACCACCGTGGTGCCGCGCATCGAGATCCACCACCTCGACACGATCGCCCTCGATCCCGACGTCAACTTCCGTGGCGTCGGCGAAGGCGGCATGATCGTGGCCCCGGCGGCACTCACCAACGCCATCGAGGACGCGCTGGCGCACCTGGGCGCCAAGGTGCGCGAACAGCACCTCCCGCCGGAACGGATCCTTCAGCTCGCCGGCGTCCTCCCCGGCTAGTCGCGACTCGAGGAGAACCGTCAGGCCAGGCCGTCGGCCCAGCCCTGGATGCGGGTCCAGAACTGCTCGCGCGTCGGCGCGAAGTTGTGCATGTGCGCCATCTGCGGGCAGACGTACACGGTGATGTCGCGGCACGCCTTGTAGGCCTTGGGCTCCATCCACGGGTCGGGCACGACATCGGTGGCACCGGTTCCCAAGAAGGCCGGCACCGAGATGGATGCAGCCTCGGTGGCGACCACCCCGGGAGCGACCATCAACATCGCGCAGGCCGGCGTCGTGGCCGACCGCCACGGCGGGACGGACCCGCCCGACATTGCGACCATGTCCTGCTGCACGAGCTCGCGCGATTCGCTGTCGTCGTGGAACGCCCAGGTCCACGGGTGCTCCTGAGCGGTCGCGGCGGTCGCCAGGTCGTCGGGGCCCGAGACCGCGCCGGGCTCTTCGAGCGCCTCCGGGTTGTAGATCATCGGGTTGTGCGGATAGCTCGACCGGCTCATCCACGGCATCGGCAGGTTCGGGGTGCCCGGACGTGACGGCACCACGGTCTGGGTCGCGCTGTAGCCGAGGATGCCGATGGCGTCGAAGCACCGGTGCTGTGCCTGCAACACCAGCGTGAAACAGCCACCCATCGACTGCCCGAAACCGATGGTGCGGGGTTCGATCACCGCCCCATGGCCATCACCGACGGTGCCGGCGGCCAGCTGGTCGAGCACCGAGGCCACGACGATCGCGTTCGCGGCGGAGATGGTCTCGAACGTCAGCAGGTCGGGGTCGAACAGCGTCGAGTCGCCCACCTGGAGAGGGTCGACGGCGACGAACACCCACCCGCGGTCGACGTGGAAGCCGGCCTGGCCCCCGGCGCCGACGTCGGGGAAGTCCATCGAGTAGTAGTGACGGCTGTACCCCCCGCCGGGGAAACCGAAGGCCACCGTCGGCTCGTCCGGCAGCGTGTCGGGCAGGTGCACGGTGGCGACGATGCGTGCGGGACCGTCGAGACCTGCCGCGCTCGACACGTCGATGGTGAGATCATGGGACGTCGGCATGGCTTCGATGCTCCTGATGGTGCGGACGGAACGCTCGACCGCCCGGCGGTCAGCTCGGGGTGTCGCCGACGATGGTCGCGCGTTCCATGATCCGCCGCTGGGGCCAGTAGTCCTGGACGGCGTAGTGTTGGGTGCAGCGGTTGTCCCAGAAGGCGATCGACCCCGGCTGCCAGCGGAAGCGTACCTGGTACTCGGGACGCGCCGCCCTGCTCGTGAGGAACGCGAGCAGGGCTCGACTCTCGTCGAGATCCATGTCGACGATGCGCGTCGTGAACGACGCGTTCACATACAGCAGTTTGCGGCCGGTCTCGGGATGGATGCGAACGACCGGGTGCTCGGCGAGCGGGAACTGCTCGCGCATCGCAGAAATCCGTTCGGGCGGGATACCCGGACCGAAGGCGGGGAGGAAGTCGTGGATGGCGGTCCGTCCCTCGAGCGAGGCCCGCATCGAGGGGCTCAGGTCGTCGTAGGCCTGGTACATGTCGGCCCAAAGGGTGTCGCCGCCGATGGGCGGCACCTCCACGGCGCGCAGAATCGAGCCCAACGACGGGCGCAACCGCCAGGTGACATCTGAGTGCCAGATGTTCTCCTGGTACTGCCCGTCGACGGGAGGGGTGTCGTCATGATGGAGCTGCATGAGCTCGGGGTAGCCGTTCCGGTGTTGGGCGAACGGGTGCACCTCGAGCTCGCCGAAGCACCGTGCGAAGGCGAGATGCTCGTCGGGGGTGAGGTGCTGGTCGCGGAAGAAGAGCACCTTGTACTCGAGCAGCGCTTCTCGCAGCTTCGAGATCATGGCCTGATCGAGCCCGGCGGCGAGGTCGATGGATTCGACCTCGGCCCCGATCGTCGGACCCAACTCCATCAGATCGAACATGTGCATGCCTTTCGCGTGCCGGTGTCGGTGCGCCTCGACACGCCAGCGCACATCGTAGGGGTCACCACGAAAGAAATCGATAACGCGAATGACTGGCATCGGTCCCCAGCCGTGCGTAGAGTTCACCCCCGGTGCAGCCGCATGCCTGCGGACAGGGGTACATGTCCCCGCGCGCCGCGGGGGGACCCACCCCGGGGCCCCCCACCCCCCGGAGGGAAGGACAACATGCCAAAGAGGACCTGGTTGATAAAGCTGCTCGCGCTGCTGTGCGTGTTCACGCTCGTAGCCGCAGCATGCGGTGACGACGACACCACTTCGAGCGACGACGGCAGCACCGCGACCCCCACGAGCGGCACCACCGACGACGGCACCGACGGCGGCTCGGGCGTCGACTTGAGCTACGGTGGCATCATCTGGGACAACGGTCCCTGCGATGCCAGCCTCACCGAATACGGCATCGGCATCACCACCGTGTTCGAATCGGCGGTCCTGTCGCTGATCGATCAGGTCACCGCGCTCGAGGTCTCCGTCGATCAGTTCAATGCCCGCGGCGGCATCGGCGGTCACTGCATCAAGCTCACGAAGTGTGACGACGAGTTCAACCCCAACAAAGAGGTCGAGTGCGCCCAGCAGATGGTCGATGACGAGAGCATCGTCGCCACCATCAACGACACCACGTCGATCAACCCCCAGGGCTTCATCGACGTGGCACTCCCCGCCGACCTGGCTCGATTCGCGATCTCGCCGGGGCAGCAGGACATGGCGGCCGACGTCATCAACTCCTACCCGTTCACCGGCGGCGGTAGCGGCACCACCTTCATGATGCTGCCTCCGTGCGCCCGAGCCGGGTTCAAGAAGATCGGCATGATTAACGTCGACTCCCCGACCATCGACCTGCTCGTGGGCGCCCTCGGCGGCATGCTCGCCAGTTACGGCGTGGAGTTCGTCGGCAACGTCCCCGTGCCGGCCGGCACCACCGACTTCCAGCAGTTCACCCTCACCATGCAGGACAAGGGCGCCGAGTGCGTCATGCTCCCGCTCGGCGAGAACGAGGTGCTCCAGGTCCTCAACGCCGCCGACCAGCTCGACACCGACCTGTGGTTCTCCACGAGCTCGGGCAGTACCGGTCTTCGTGGCGTGAAGGAGCTCCCCAACGTCGGCGACCAGCTGTTCCTCAATGGTGCCATGCCTGCAGCCACCGCGAGCTGGGACGTGTTCCCCGCCCTCGAGGCGCTCATCTCCGACATGGAGACCAGCAGCGACCCGCAGCTCCAGCGTGACAACCTGAAGGAGAGCCCGATGCGTTCGTGGCTCGGCCTCTACGCCTTCATCCGGACCATCGAGGACTTCGGCACCCCTGACGACGTCTCCCGCACCGCCGTGAACGCAGCGATCCGCGCCGCACAGGACATCGACATGCTGGGCCTCACCGTCATCGACTGGACCCCGAACCTCGACTTCGGTGGCCAGGGTGGCCCGTTTGCCCGCATCTCGAACCCCTGGTACTACGTGTGGCTCTATGACGCGGCGCAGGACAACTTCGTCGTCCAGGACTACAAGCTGAACATGCTCGCCGAACTCGGCGGCGTGAACGATTACCCGCAGCCGTAGTTCCCGGACTCCCAGAAGTCCAGCCATAGAGGCAATGCATCAGTAACTGACTCGGGGCCGGTCGCGTGCGACCGGCCCCGACCAGTTCCAAACCGTTCCACGTCCCAGGGGGCCACGTGACCACGTTCATCCAGTTCATGCTCATCGGCATCGGGCTCGGCTCGACCTACGCGCTGTTCGCACAGGGCGTGGTCCTGATCTATCGCGGCTCGGGCATCGTCAACTTCGCCCAGGGCGCCCTCGGCATGATCGCCTCGTACGTGTGTTTCCGGACGGCGAATCAGGACTGGGGCTGGCCCATCGTGCCCAGCATCCTCACGGGCATCGTCCTCTCGGTCGCGGTCGCCTTCGCCTATCAGTACCTCGTGCTGCGAGCAATGCGCCATGCCGCGCCGATCGTGCGTCTGATCTCGACGCTCGGCCTGCTCATCAGCGTGCAGTCTGCAGTGGAGCTCAAGTACGGCAAGGCCAACAAGCCCGTCACCCCCTTCTTGCCCTCGCAGACCTTCAACTGGGGTGGCGTCCGGGTGCAAGAGCAGGTGCTCTACATCATCGCCATCTCCTGGGTCATAACCGCCGCGCTCTGGGCCTTCGCTCGCTACTCACGGCCGGGCTTGGCCATCACCGCCGCAGCCGAGAACGAGCGCGCGGTCCAGACCCTCGGTTGGTCTCCAGGCTCGCTGTCGACGCTCACGTGGGGCGTCGGTGGTGCCCTGGGCGCCGTGGCCGGCATCCTCGTCGCTCCGCTCACCGGTCTCTCCCCGATCACCTTCACCAACGTGGTCACCATCACCGCACTCGCCGCCGCGCTCCTGGGCGGCTTCCGCTCCTTCCCGATGACCCTGGTCGGCGGCTACGTCGTCGGCATCGGGGAGAGCCTCACCGGCCGGTACAAGCTCAACATCCAGGACGCGCTGTTCGGCGGCACCGACATCCGCGGCCTCCCCCGTGCCATTCCCTTCATCGTCATCCTCGTCGTGCTCGTCGTACGCGGCCGAGGCCTCCCCTTGCGCAGCCATCTCAGCGACCGACTACCCAAACTGGGGACGGGCATCTTCCAACCCCGCGCCTTCGTGTTCGGCATCGTGGTGATCTCCCTGTTCATCTGGTCGACCCCGGACAACTGGAGCCGGGCGCTGTTCTTGTCGCTGTCCTCCGCGGTCATCGTCCTGTCGGTCGTCGTGCTCACCGGGTATGCCGGTCAGCTCTCGCTCGGGCAGCTCGCCATCGCCGGACTCGGCGCGCTGTTCGCGGGAAACCTCGTACTGCGCGGCGGCTGGCCCATAGAGCTCGCCATCCTCGTGGGCGTGTTGCTCACCATTCCTGCCGGCATGCTGTTCGCGCTTCCGGCGCTGCGCACGCGCGGCGTGAACCTCGCGGTCGTCACCCTCGGCCTCGGTTTCGTCGTCCAGGAAGTCGTCTTCCAGAACGGCACCTGGATCGGCCGGCGGGAAGACGCCGGCACCCGCATCGGCAACGTCAACCTGTTCGGCGTCGACGTCACTGCAACCTCGCACCCCAAACGCTGGGCAGTGGTGTGCCTGATCGCCCTGGTGGCCACGGGCCTGATGGTGGCCAACCTTCGCCGCTCGCGGACGGGTCTACGACTGATCGCCGTCCGTACCAACGAACGGGCTGCAGCCTCGCTCGGGATAAGCGTCTTCGGCGCCAAGCTCTACGCGTTCGCAGTGGCCGCCGGCATCGCCGGCCTCGGGGGCGTGCTCGTGGGCTTCAAGAACAGCACCATCATCTACGGCTCGGACTTCAACATCCTGGGTTCGATCTTCTCCGTCGGCTATGCCGTCATCGGCGGCCTCGGGTACGTCGTCGGCGCGCTGTTCTCGGCACCGAACGCACTGGGCGGCATCGGTGGCGAGTTCATGGACAAGGTCCTCACCATCAGCGCCAAGTGGGAAGCCCTCGTAGGCGGCATCATCCTGCTCCTCATCATCGTTGTCCAGCAAGACGGCGTTGCCGCCACGGCCACCGAGCAGGGACGAGCCCTCAACCGGAAGCTCCGTCTGATCTCCGACCCGCCTCCCCGCGCCGCGCTCGTCGAGCCATCGGTCGAACGGGTCAATCCGAAGGCACTGTCGGTGTCGGACCTCACCGTCCGTTTCGGCGGGGTCACCGCCGTCGACGGGGTCAACTTCGAGGTGCAGCCCGGTGAGGTGGTTGGCCTGATCGGCCCAAACGGCGCCGGCAAGACGACCATCATCGACGCCGTCACTGGTTTCGTGAAGCCCGCCGAAGGCTCGGTCGATCTGGCCGGGGTGTCGATGAACACGTGGTCGGCCAACCGCCGCGCCAACGAGGGGCTCCGCCGATCGTTCCAGTCGCTGGAGCTCTTCGAGGACGTCTCGGTGGAGGACAACATCAAGGCCGGCGCCGACATCGCCACGACAGCGTCGTGGATCACCGACCTGTTCTGGCCCGGCAGCCACCCGCTGGCCTCCACAGCGGTCGCCGCGGTGAAGGAGTTCAATCTCGAGGAGCACCTCGACAAGCTGCCCGGGGAGCTCCCCTACGGCCGACGTCGGCTCGTCGGCATCGCCCGAACCGTGGCGTCGGGACCGTCGGTGGTGATGCTCGACGAACCTGCTGCCGGTCTCGACGAGAACGAGAGCCGCGAGCTGGCCACACTCATCCGCCGCCTCGCCGACGAGCGAGGCATGGCGGTGCTGCTCGTCGAACACGACGTCGCGATGGTCATGTCGACCTGCGACCGAATCGTCGTACTCGAGTTCGGCCGAGTGATCGCATCGGGTACACCCGACGAGATCCGTGGCAACTCCGCGGTCAAAGAGGCGTACCTTGGCCATGCCGAGGAAAGTTGAGCGATGATGATCGGCAACACCGAGCAGCCGCCGAAGGAGCACCGATGAGCGAAACCCTGATCGCAGCACGCGGCCTGTCCACCGGCTACGGCGAGATGGCCGTCGTCCGCGAGGTCGACCTCCACGTCGACGCCGGGGAGGTCGTGGCGCTGATCGGCGCGAACGGCGCCGGCAAGACCACGACGCTGCTCACCCTCGCCGGTGAGCTCACCCCCCTCGCGGGTCACGTCGAGTTCCTCGGCAGTGAGACCACTGCGCCGATGCACACGCGCTGCCGTAGCGGGCTCGGCTACGTCACCGAGGAGCGCTCGGTCATCATGGGGCTGTCGGTTGCCGACAACCTCCGACTCGCCGACGTTGCCCCCGGGGTCGCCTACGGCCTCTTCCCGGAGCTGGAGCGCCTCGCGGGGCGCACCGCTGGGCTGTGCTCGGGAGGTGAGCAGCAGATGCTCTCGCTGGCGCGGGCGCTCGGTCGACAGCCCAAGGTCCTCCTCGCCGACGAGCTCTCCCTCGGCCTCGCCCCGCTGATCGTCACCCGTCTCCTCGAGGCCGTGCGAGACGCGGCCGACGAACGCGGCGTCGGCGTGCTGCTCGTCGAGCAGCACGTGCGCCAGGCACTCAAGATCGCCGACCGCGTCTACCTGATGGAGCGGGGCCGGATCGTGCTCGACGGCACCGCCGACCAGGTCCGCGGCCAACTCGACGAGATCGAGGCCGCGTACCTCTCGGGCGTGCAGTAGGCACCCTCTGGTGCCACCAGGGTCGACGGCGGCCGTTCGGAAGTCAGTGCGCGCTCCCGAGATAGGCGTCGACGACGGCGCGATGGCGGCGGATCTCGTCGGGAGTACCGTCGGCGATCACGCGGCCGAAGTCGAGCACCACGACCCGGTCGCAGGTCGTGAGGACCAGACCTACGTCGTGCTCGACGAGCAGCACGGCCATGCCCTGGGCATCGGCCAACCAGCGGATCAGTGCGGACAACTCGCTGGTCTCGGTTTCGTCGAGACCAGCGGCGGGCTCGTCGAGCAGGACCACCGATGGTCCTGACGCCACGGTACGGGCGATGCCGGCGAGACGCCGCTGCCCGGCGGAGAGGCCCGAGGGATACGTACCCAGGTGGGTGGAGAGACCGAACTCGCGTGCGGCGGCCACCGCAGTGGCCGGCACCGGAGGCGATGCGGGCCGGGCAAGGTCGGTGATCCAGGTCCACCAGCGACCGGTATCGGCCCCCGCGCTGATGTTCTCCGCAACCGTGAGGTCATCGAACAGCTCGACGGACTGGAACGATCGGCGAAGGCCCAGCCTCGACCGACCCGTGACACCGATGGTGTCGATCCGGGTGCCGGCGAGCTCAACCCGTCCGCTCGCCAGGGACACGAACCCGGTGACGGCATCGATGACCGTCGTCTTGCCGGCACCGTTGGGGCCGATCAACCCGACGACCTCGCCGGGCCCGATCGTCAAGGTGACGTCGTCGACGGCCATCACCGCGCCGAAGCGTACGGTGAGCCCTTCGATCGCCAGCGTGGCCGGCCGAACCCGCGGAGCCGCCGATGGTTCGTCGAGGCCCTGACCCCACTCAGCATGCGGCTCGGCGTGGCCGGGGCCACGGGCGCGTCGAACGGCCCCGACGGCGATACGGGCAAGGCCGTCGGGGGCGAGCACCAGGAACACCAGCACCAGCGCTGCAGCGACCACCCTGTTGTAGGCGCTGATGCCTCCCAGGCTTCCCAGGAGCCACGCGCCGAGGCCGTCCGCGGTGTTCGCTGCCGCGAACACTCCCGCCAGGACGTAGCCGACACCGCCCAGGACGGCGTCGCCCACCCCTTGGATCGACTGGAAGGCCCCGAAGTCGACGTAGCGGACCGACCGGGCCTCGAACGCGATCAACACCGCCCCCGTACCGGCGATCCCCGCAGCGACCCCGAACGCGTACAGCTTGACGCCGACGACCGATATCCCGAGTGACGCCGCTGCGCGTTCATTCGAGCGGATGGCGAGGAGCCGTCGCCCAGTCGGCGAACGCCGAAGGTTGGCCACCATGACGGCCAGGAAGGCGAAGGCAGCGACACACACCAGGGCCCACCGCCGCGGGTGGTCCTGAGCGTCCACCCGCACCCCGAGGAGCTCGATGGCGCCGACGGGCGTGCCACCCCGGTAGCCCGAACCGAGGAAGGCCCCGTTGTTGAACACCACCTCGGTGATGAGATATCCCAGCCCCAACGTGAGGACCGCGAGGTTGACGCCACGCGTGCGCAGTGCCGGCAGGGCCAACATCACTCCGATCGGGATCGTCGCGAGGATGCCGCCGAGCAAGGCGAGCTCGATCGGCAGGCCCGTCTCGGTGACGAGCCGGGCGCCGACGAGCGCGGCGATGCCGCCGATCGACCATTGGGCCAACGAGAGCTGGCCGGCGTAACCGGTCAACACGACGACCGACAGGACCATGACGCCAGCAGCCGCTGACGTCGACAATGCCCGAACCCCGTCCTCGCCGAATCCCAGGAGCACGCACCCCGCGGCCCCGACAACTCCGGCCACGAGCAGGGGCACGTGGACGGAGCCCGATCCGACCCGAGGGAGGCGCTCGGTCACGTGCGAGCGCTGCGGAAGCGCGCGGCCGCGCGCGATGAGGACCGCGATGATGACGATCAATGCCGGCGCGCGATGGATGCCGGCGAGTCGGTCCTCGCCGACGAGGTCGGCGACCTCGGTCCCGTAGCGGGTCGCCAGGGCTTCGCCCACACCGATGCCCAACCCGCCCACGAAGGTCAGGGGAAACGACCGGAACCCACCGAGGAGGGCGGCCCCGAGCCCGGAGATCGTCACAGCCAGGGTGAACGTCGTCGGGGTGAGGCCCGCCATCGGGGCCACCAGGATCGCCGCGAGCCCCCCGAGCGCGCCTCCGACGGCCCACGTGAGCGCGCCCAAGCGGTCCGTCGACCAGGCCAACGTGCGAGCGGCACGAGGGTTCTCCGCTGCGGCCTGCATCGCCAGGCCCACGCGGGTGAACTTCGTTCCTGCCCATGCGCCGACCGTCACCACGATCGCGATTGCCATGGTGATCATCCGGTCGCTCTGGAGCTTCACCCCGCGCACGTCGTACACCTTGTCGGGGAGGAACCGGTCGACCTTCTCCACACCGATCCCATAGCGCTGGGTCATGACCGCGTGCGCCAGTCCGAACAGCGCAACAGTGGCGATCACTCGCACGAGCGCGGGCGCGCCGCGAAGGCGTCGCAGGACGATCACGTCGAACGCCAGCGACACCGATCCGGCCATCACCAGGCCCGCCGGGAGGGCCACGACGATGGGCCAACCACGACCGTCGACGAGGTCGACGAAGGTCACATAGGCGGCGAGGCTGCCGATCGCACCCTGTGCGAAGTTGATCAAGCCGGAGCCTCGGTGGATCAGCACGGCGCCCTGCGCGAACAAGGCATACCCGGATCCCATCGACAGGCCGATCACGACGAATTGCAGGAACGAGCGCAGGGTTCAGTACTCCGTCAGTGCGGTCAGGGACCACAGCAGCGCGCCGAAATCGGGTGCTCGCCGCGTCGCGTGGTGACGTCGATCAGAAGACGATCGGGAGCTTCTCCCAGCCGCGCACGGTGCTGGTGTGCACCATCTCGGCGTCGGCCTCGTCGACCTCCCAGGACGGGAAGCGCTTGAGGGTCTCCTCGAGCGCAATACGGCCCTCCATTCGGGCCAGCGCCGCGCCCAGACAGAAGTGCACCCCATGACCGAAGGTCACATGGTGGTCGAGCTTGCGCTCCACCGCGAACGTGTCGGGGTCGGGGTCAGCGAAGACGCGGCCGTCACGGTTGGCCGAGGCGGTGAGCAACGCCATCTTCGAGCCCTTCGGGACCGTCTGCCCATGGATCTCGACTTCCTTCATGACCAGCCGCGCCTGGATCGGTGACGGCGCCTCGTAGCGCAGCAGCTCCTCGATGGCGTTGGGGATGAGCGACGGGTTCTCGACGAGCTTCTGGCGTTCACCGGGGTTGCGGGCCAGGACGATCCCGGTCCAGCCGATCAGGTTCGTGACCGTCTCGTTGCCCGCAGACGACACGAGCGACAGGTACTGGGTGAGCTCTTCGTCGGTGAGCTTGCGCCGCTCCCCCGTCATCGTGTCGTCGAACTCCGCCCCGACGAGCGTGGTGGTCAAGTCCTCCTCGGGGTTGGCCTTGCGTAGCGCGGCATGGCTCGCGAAGTACTCCATCGACTTGACCTGGGCGGACGTGTTGAAGTCGGTCTCGCCTTCATCACGGTGCACGCTCGCGTCGGCGAGCTCGCGGAGGTAGTCGCGATCCTCCGGCGGGACGCCCAGGAGCATCCCGATGACCATCATCGGCAGCTTGCGAGCCAGCTCCCCGACGTAGTCGAAGCCCCCGGAGCCGACCTGGGCATCGAGGTACTCGCAGCACAAGGCGCGGATCTGGGGCTCCAGGTCGTTGATCCGGCGCGGAGTGAACGCGCGCGCAAGGATCGAGCGATGCAGGTCGTGGATCGGGGGATCTTCGAACAGCATGTTGCGCATGACCTCGATGACCTCGGGCCCGGCGTCGATCAGTTCGAGGACCGAGCCGTAGTGGGAGCTGTAGGTCTGCCAGTCAACAGACATGTCGCGCACGTCCTGGTAACGCGACACCGCGAAGAAGTCGTACTTCTCGTTGTAGTAGAGCGGCTGCTCGTCGCGCATCCGCTTCCAGATGGGGTGCGGGTTCGCGTCGATCTCGTAGTCGTACGGGTCGTAGTAGATCTCGTCGCTCACCGGCGCAGTCCCTTTCGTCGAAAATCGCGAGCCGATGGTAGCAGCCGGGACCCGTTGCGATCGGCGGCGATCAGGCGAGCGTCCCTGCCTGGCGGGCCGCAGCCCACATCTCGGTGAACCGGCCACCGGCAGCCAGGAGCGCCTCTCTGGTCCCGGCTTCTACGATGCGACCCTCGTCGACCACGATGACCCGGTCGGCCCGCATAGTGGTCTGGAGTCGATGGGCGATGATGACCGCGGTGCGACCGGAGAGCACGACATCGAGGGCCCGCTCGACGGCGGTCTCGGTTCGCAGGTCGAGGCTGGAAGTCGCCTCGTCGAGCACGAGCACACGCGGTCGATGCAGGAATGCCCTCGCGAGGGCGAGCAGCTGCCGCTCGCCGGTCGACATCGAGACCCCGCGTTCGTGACACAGGGTGTCGAGACCCTCGGCCAGGCGATCGAGGAGCCGATCGAGCCCCACGCTGCGACAAGCCTCGAACAGGTCGTCGTCGGAAAGGTCGGTGCGGCCCAGCGTGAGGTTGTCGCGGATCGTGCCACCGAACAGGAAGGGCTCCTGGGGGACGACCCCGATCTGGGCCCGGAGCGAAGCGATGGTCAGCTCCCGCAGGTCGTGACCGTCGATGCGCACCGTTCCAGCCGTGGGGTCGTAGAACCGGGTGAGCAGCTTGGCGATCGTGGACTTCCCCGCGCCGGTCGGCCCGACCACGGCCACGACCTCGCCAGGCTCGAGCTCGAAGTCGATGTCGTGGAGTACCTCGACGCCGCCGCGGTAGGCGAAGTCGACGTGCTCGAAACGGATCCGTCCCTCGACCGGGGGCAGGCGGTGGGCATCTGGGTCTTCGGCCACGCTCGGCTGCGCCCGGAGGATCTCGTCGAGCTTCACCACCGAGGCCACTCCCTGTTGGTACATGTTGTACAGCCCGACGAGCTCCTGGATCGGGCCGAAGAACGCCCCCACGTAGAGCACGAACGCAACGAGCTCACCAATGGTGACCGAACCCCGCGAGACGAGCGCTCCGCCGACGACGAGCAACACCAGCTGGCTCGCAGGCCCGAGCGCCTCCACTCCGGGGCCGTACACCGCGTTGATGTCTGCGGTGCGATCGTTGGCGTCGCGGTACTCCCCAGCGAGGTTCTCGTGTTCGACGACGGTGCGGGGACGGCGGTTGGCCGCCGCAATGACTCGCACGCCCGACACGCTCTCCTGCAGGTGCGCCAGCATGTCGGCGAGGCGGTCGCGTACCCGCAGGTTCGCCGCCGAGATGGCCTTGCGGTACCAGAGGCTCATGGCCAGCGTCGTCGGCACGACGCTGGCCAAGGTGACCAACGCCAGGACCGGGTTCAGCCACACGAGGACGATCGTGATCGTGACGAGGGTGACTGCCTGGACGGCGAGCTGGACGAGCCCCATCGAGAAGAGCTGCTGGAGCGACTCGAGGTCGCTGGTCATGCGGCTCATGAGCCGTCCAGCGCGTTCGTGGGTGTAGAAGTCCACCGACAGCCGCTGGAAGTGGGTGAACAGGCGCACCCGCAGCTCGGCCATGAGCGTCGATCCGACGCGGCCCGACAGCGCGGTGCGGACGATGCCCACGACCGTGCCGACGATCACGAGCACGATGAACAGCACGCCGACGGTCCAGATGTAGTTCCGGTCCCGGGGGATGATGCCGTGGTCGATCGCTCGTTGCAGCAGCAGCGGGCCCGCCTGCGCGAGGATGGCCTCGACGGCCAACAGGAGGAACAGCCACAGCATCTTCACCCAGTGAGGGCGAAGGAACTGCCCCATCGTGAAGCGGCGGCGGTCGAAGTCGTGCTGGCTGAAAGGTGCTGGTTTGAGCTGGGGCTCGTCGGGTCCCTCGTCCATGAGGCGCTCGACGGCGTCGCGATACTCCGGCGGCACGCCGGCGAAACCCTGGGCCGCGAAGCCGTCCCATCCGCCCATGCTCATGACACGCTCTCCGCGAGGTCGTCGGCGTCGGGGTCCTGGAGATGCTCGAGAAGGCGCACGTACCGGGGCTCGGTTGCGAGGAGCTCCTGGTGGGTGCCTTGGGCGACGACGCGGCCACCCTCGAGCAGGGCGACCCGGTCGGCCAATGAGATCGTCGAGAGCCGGTGGGCGATGATGAGCACGGTCCGGTCCGCGGTGGTCGCGCGGAGAGCAGCGTAGATGCGGGCTTCGATCCGCACGTCGATGGCGCTGGTCGCGTCGTCGAGAACGAGGATGGGCGGCTGCAGCAGCAGTGCCCGGGCGAGCGCAACCCGCTGGCGCTGGCCACCCGACAAGGTGTAACCGCGTTCGCCGACGGGGGTTTCGAACCCCTCGTCGAGCTGGTCGATGAACTCGAGCGCTTGGGCCGACGCTGCGGCCTCGCGGAGGCGATCCATCGACGCGGAGGGGTCTGCGTAGGCGATGTTGTCGCGGATCGTCGTCGAGAACAGGAACGGCTCGTCGAGCGCCACGCTCACCTGGGATCGCAGGCTCTCGAGGGTCACGGCGCGCACGTCGTGGCCGTCGATGCACACCTGGCCGGAGCGGACGTCGTACATCCGGGTGAGCAGTCGGGCGACGGTGGACTTCCCTGCTGCGGTCTCGCCGACCAGCGCGACGGACTCGCCGGGGCGGATCGTGAGGTCGAATCCGTCGAGCACGTTGCCGTTGGGGCCGTAGCCGAAGGACACGTCGCGGAACTCGACGAGCCCCTCGACGGTCCCGAGCGGGACGGCGTCGGCCGCGTCGGCGACGGTGATCGGCTCGTCGAGGATGTCATACACGCGCAACGCCGCGGCACGAGCACGCTGGGCCATCTGCATGATCTGGCCGATGAACCGGAACGGCATCTGCAGCATCACCACGTAGGCGCTGAACGCGGCCAGCGCACCCGGGGTCACGTCGCCGGACTCGGCGAGCAGACCGCCATAGAGCAGCACTGCGGCGAGCCCGAGCCTCGGAAGGTTCTCGAGCAGTGGGGCGAACTGGGCCGTCACGTCGAAGTGCCGGACCTCGGCCCATCGGAGCTGATCGGCCACCTTGTTCATCTTGGTGATCTCGGCCTCTTCGGCGCCGAAGGACCGGATCACCCGCACGCCGGCGATGTTCTCCTCGACCAGACCGCCGACCTCAGCCTGTCGGGCCATGACCACCCACGAGATCGGCAACAGCGCGCTCCGGCTGCGATTCGCGATCACGAACACGAGCGGGAGGGGACAGAGCGCCACGGCGGTGAGCGCCACACTGACCTGGAGCATGAAGACGAGGGCGACCGCGAACATGACGAGGTTCAGCAACATCACCGGTCCGAATGCCAGGAACATCTGGACAGCGCGGATGTCACCGTTGGCTCGCGACACGAGTTGGCCGGTCTCGGAGGTGTCGTAGAACGACGGCGACAACTTCAGCAGTTTCGCGAAGACCGTGTGCCGCAGGCTGGTCTCGACGCGGTAGGCCATTCTGAACATCTCGCGCCGTGAGATGTATCCGGCGATCGCGGCGACCACCGCGAGCACCCCCAACGCGACCGCGTACGGCACCAGGCTGTCGTCGCCATCGACGCCGTTGTCGATTCCTGCCATCAAGACCCGAGGGATGACGGCGCGCAGGGCCATGCCGATCGAGAAGAACCCGATGGTCAGCCCGAGGCTCCAGCGGTAGTCGCCGAGCACCGGCAGGAGTCGACGGATCCACCCAAGCCGCTGGTCGGGGTTGGGCAGCGATCTGGGCGGGCCGTACCGGGCCAGCTCCTGGAGCGGGAGTCGCCGCTCGGCAGCTGCGCTGCGGGCGCGCTCCTCGAATGCCGCGGTCTCGTTGAGGATCGCCACACTCAGCGCGGGGTGAACCGCAGTGGCAACGGGTCGACCGTACGGATCGCCGTGTTGTTGTAGCCGGGGATGGCGTCCGGGTCGATCCGGTAGTCGGGAATCCGGTCGTGGAGCACGTTGAGCGCCGTCCACAGCTCTACCCGCGCCAAGTGCGAGCCGAGGCAGCGATGGAAGCCCGAGGCGAAGGCGATGTGGGGATTCGAGGCCCGGTCGAAGTCGACGCGGGTCGGGTCCTCGAAGATGGTCGGGTCCATATTGGCTGCGGCCCAGCTGACGCCGAGGGCGTCGCCGGCATGGATTTCCACGCCCCCGATGACGAAATCGCCCACCGCGTGACGTCCCCCACCGACGACCGGGGTCATGACCCGCATCAGCTCCTCGACGGCGGCCGGGGTGAGCTCGGGATCGTCGATGAGGCGTTGGCGCTGCTCGGGGTTGCGGGCGAGCCAGTCGATCATGCAGGAGAGCGACGCAGCCACCGTGTCGAGCCCGGCCATGATCAACAGGAACGTGATGTCGATGACGTCTTCACGAGTCAAGCCATGCCCGTCGACCTCGGCGGTCATGAACCCGCCGATCAGATCGTCTCCTGGGTGGTCGAGGGCGGCGCGTCGATCGAGCTCGGCGTAGAGGTACTCGATCAGCTTCGGACTGGCTGCGGCGCGGTGTTCCTCGTCGTCGGGCCGAATGATGCCGTTCTTGAACCACAGCAGGAAGTCGAGATCGCTCGCCGGCAACCCGAGCAGCCGCAGGAAGATCTGGCTCGGCAAGGGTTCACAGAAGGCGCCGAAGAGCTCGACCTCGCCGGAAGCTGCGAAGTCGTCGATGAGCGCGTGCGCGAGCTCGGCGATGTCGGACTCCAACGCTCGCATCTTGGCGGGCGCGAACAACGGGTCCAGCAACCGCCGGTATTTCGTGTGCTCGTCGCCGTCGAGCATCAGGGGGATCAACGGGCGTCCGGCCCCCATCACCTGGGAGATCATCTCCACCGACACCGGATCCATGGAGTGCACGTCGCGGCGTTTGGTGACGGCGCGTACGGCGTCCATCGTCAGCACCGCGGCGCCGCCGTCGGCGCGCCGCACCACCGGCGGGCCTTCGTGGAGACGCGCGACGTCGCGGAAGACGTCGACCACCCCAGCTCGATAGACGGTGTCCGGTGTCGGCGTCGTCGGCTCGTCAGCGCTCATGTGCCACCTTCGGTTCTCACGGCGGCCCGGCACAGGCCGGGCCACCAGGAAGTGCAGTGGACCGGCTTGCGCCGGACCAGTCGGAAATACCGTGGCCAAGAGCGAGCGGGGCCACGGGGGAACTCAGTCTGCGGGCCAGGCGATGATCTTGGTCTCGAGGTACTGGTCGAAGCCCTCGGTCCCGTTCTGGCGTCCGATGCCGGAGTCCTTGTACCCGCCGTAGGGCATGTCGGCGCCGTACCAGGAGCCACCGTTCACCGAAATCGAGCCGGTCCGGATACGGCGGGCGACGTTGGTGGCCCGCTCCATGTCGCCACCGAAGACACCGCCGGACAAGCCGTAATGCGAGTCGTTGGCGATACGCACCGCGTCATCGTCGTCGTCGAAGGGGATGACCACCATGACCGGGCCGAAGATCTCCTCCTGCGCGATGGTGGCGGAGTTCTCGACGTTCACGAACAGCGTCGGCTCGACGTACCAACCCTTGGGCAGGTGCGCGGGCCTTCCACCACCGACGACGACCTCGCCGCCTTCGGCCTTGCCCTTCTCGATGTAGCCGAGCACCCGGTTCATCTGCTTCTCGGAGACGAGCGGCCCCATGACCACGTCCATGCTCTGGGGATCGCCGTAGGGGAAGTTCGCCATGCCGAGGCTGGCCAGCTCGACGGCCTCGTCGAGGCGGGACCGGGGCACCAGAAGTCGCGTCTGCATCGCGCAGCCCTGGCCGCCGTGGGCACACACGCTCGCGGTGGCCGGGAGGACAGCGCTGAAATCGGCGTCGTCGAGAACGATCGCCGCGGACTTGCCGCCGAGCTCGAGGAAGACCCGCTTGAGGGTGGCCGCACCCTTCTCCATGATGCGCTTACCCGTCACGGTGGAACCGGTGAAGCTGATCTGGTCGACCAACGGCGACAAGGTGAGCTCCTCGCCCACGAGGTGGTCACTCGAGGTGACGACGTTGAACACCCCGGCGGGGATGTCGGTCTTCTCGGCGACCAGACGTCCGAGGCGGGTGGCATTCCACGGCGTGTCCGGGGCGGGCTTGAGGACTGTGGTGTTGCCGGTCGCGAGGATCTGGGCGATCTTGTTGATCGTGACTTCGAACGGGTAGTTCCACGGCACGATCGCGCCGACGACGCCCATCGCCTCTTTCCAGATGGCCCGACGGTGACGGGTACCGAACGCCTCGGCGATCCCCATGTCGCGCTCCCACGCGAACTCGTCGATCATCTTTGCCGGCCACAGAATGCCCTCGGCGAGCGGCGCGTCGAGCTGCGCGGAGTAGGTGAGCACGCGGGGGGTGCCGACCTCGACGATCAGCTCCTCGCGGAGCTCTTCGCGCTCGGCCTCGAGCGCTTCCTGCAGCTGCTCGAGGCACTTCTTGCGGAACGAGTGGTTGGTCGACCAGTCGGTCTGGTCGAAGGAACGGCGGGCGGCGGCGATGGCGCGCTGCATCTCGGCCACGCCGGCGTCGGCGACGACGCCGGCAACCTCTTCGGTCGCAGGGTTGATGTTGTCGAACGTCTTGCGCGAATCGGCCTCGACGAGCTTGCCGTCGATCATCATGCGGGTTTCGGGGGTGAACTTCAGATCGGCCATGGTGTCCTCTCGCTTTGGGTCTTGGTAGGGGGGTTTGTCAGGGACGCACGCTCCAAGCGGCGCGTGCGAAAAGCGCCGAGGCCCGGAGCCAGCTCGTGGCTCCGGGCCTCGGCGTCGGGTCGATCAGGCCTCGCCGAACATCGACGGGTCGGGCTGGATGAGGCCGGCGAGCATCTTCACCATCGGCGCCTCGAACGCGTCGACGAGCGAGGCCTGCACATGGCCCTGGTCGACGAGGACCGTGATGCCGTTGATGCCACTGGCCGCAGCGCTGCACAGGAACAGCAGCGTGTTGCCCATCTCTTCAGGCTGGAGGTGGTTGACCCCGGCCGCTTCGCGGTAGTCGGCACCGAAGGTGAGCCAGATGTCGGCGTTGGCCCGGGCGAGCGGGGTGTCGGTCGGGCCAGGAAGGATCGCGTTGATCCGGTGGCCCTTTTTGAGCATGGGCAGCGCCTGCTGGGCCACGTAGCAGTTGATGGCTTCCTTCGAGAAGCCATATCCGTCGGTGCCTTCGTGGGCGGCAACCCACTCGGCGGCCGACTCCCAGTCGGGGGTGGCAAGGAAGTCCTTCACCGTGTCGAGGTTCTGCATCCAGCCGAGGCCGGCCACCGAGGAGATGAAGCCGATGGCACCGCCGTTGTTGAGCTTGCCCTCGTTCACCATGCGCTCGACAAGGTGACGCTGCGAGGTGAAGTTGATGAGCATGATGCCTCGGGTGCCGTCGGCAACGCCGGCGCAGGCCAAGATCGCGTCGACAGGAGCACCGACGGCGTCGATCGCGGCATCAACACTCGCCTTGTCGCGCAGGTCGACCTTGATGGCCTTGGCCACCGGGTACGAGACATCGGCGACGTCCATGACGACGACCTCCGCCCCGAGGGCGGACGCCTGCTGTGCGGCAGCTGCACCCATGCCTGTCGCGCCGCCCACCACCAGCACGCGCTTACCGTCGTACCGGAATACCTCTGCACCCATGTCTTGACTCCTCATGCTTCAGCTCGCGCGCGAGCGGCTTTTTCGAATAGCTAACTGATTCCTGCGAACCTACTGTGCCCTCAGGCACATCGGCCACTCCTACGATGCGATCGCGGTGCGTCAGCGTGCGTCCCACGCCAACGGGAGTTGTGGCAGCGACCACATGCCCAGGGTTGCATACCGAAGCGAGTCCTGGGCGTCCGGGGCAATCCTGAAATCGGGAATGCGATGGATCCACGCCTCCACCGCGATGCCGATCTCGCGACGGGCGAGGTGCGAGCCGACACAGCGGTGCGCTCCCCCGCCGAAGGCCCAGTGAATGGTGCGGTCGCGGTTGAGGTCGACTGCGTCGGGGTTCTCGTACACCTCCGGGTCGCGGTCGGCGATCACGCCGAGCATCGCGACCTTGTCGCCCTGTTTGAGGGTGACCCCCTGCAGTTCGGTGTCGACCGCGACGGTGCGAGCCGGGTTCACCCAGGTATGCCAGCGGAGCAGCTCCTCCACCGCTGCGGGGATCAACGACGGATCGTCGATCAGCTGCTGCTTCAGCTCGGGATGCTCGGCGAGGTACCGGAACGAGTGCCCGAGGCCGGCGTGCACCGTGTCGAGTCCGGCGATGAAGAGCAACCAGCACATGTCCATCACGTCCGCGTGCGGAATCGGCGAACCATCGTCGAACGTGCCGTGCACGAGCATCGACATGAGGTCCTCACGCGGCTCGGCGCGGCGTTCGGCGACGAGCTCCTCGAGCGCGGCCTCGATGGCCTTCCCCACCGCGGCACGCTCTTCGGGGGTGGCCCCGTGGAAGAACGTCTCCTCCCAGGTGAAGAACTCCTCGGCGCGGTCCATGGGCAGGCCCATCAGCTCCATGAACACGGTGCCGGGCAAGGTACGGGAGAAGTCGTGCATGAACTCGCACTCGCCGCGCTCGACGATGCTCTCGAGCAGCGCGTCACAGGTCGCCCGGATGGAATCCTCGAGCCGATCGATCTGCTTGGGGGCGAACAGCGGCGTCAGCAGGGAGCGATACTTGTTGTGCTCTGGCGGGTCGAGCTCGAGTGGCAGCATGCGGCGCGCCATCTGCCCGCCCGCCGAGTAACCGACTGCGGTGGTGAACCGGCGGTAGTCCTGGTAGACGGTGCGCACGTCTTCACTACGAGTCACGTACCAGGTGCCCTGGCCCCGCGCCGAGATCGGGCTGTAGAAGATCGGCGGCGCCTCCTGCTGGATCTGCTGGAAGACCTTCCAGGGATCGACGTCGAACCCGTCGACGAAGACCTGCTCGAACGGGTAGACCAACTCCGGCGGAACGTGATCGGGCACGCGATGGAACTGCGCGTCGGGCGTGATCTGTAGCACGGTGGGCCTGCCTCCTCTGGCGAGCGTCAACGACCCCAGCGGAGGACCTGCCTGCGGGGGCGTCGCGCCATTCTGCCAGATCCGCCTCAGGTATGCCCAGCGTCACACCGCGTCCACCGGGGAACGGGCCCAGGGAAGGCCCGAGTCAGTCCTCGGAGAGGGTGATCGCTCGCTCCGGGCAGCCGCGCACCGCTCGCTGGGCGTCCTCGAGCAGCTCGGGCGTCACGGTGCCGTCGCCGATGACCTGGCCGTAGCCCTCGTCGTCGTCGGTGAACAGCGACGGCGACAGCACGTAGCACCGTCCGTGTCCGCTGCAGGTCTCGCTGTCGATCGAAATCCGCACCGTGGTCTCCTCTACTCGGGTATTCGGTTGGCGATGGGGGCGCAGTCAGCGCTCATCGCCGCCGCAGTGTAATGCGACCCACAGCCTCGATGACGAGACAGCGCCGAGGACTCACTGCCCGTGATCGATGTCCGCCAGCTCAGACCAGACCACGTCGGCGCCGGCACCTTCCGACAGCGCATCGACGACCCCCCAGGCAGTCATCGGGTCGACGTACAGCCGCGACGCTCCGTCAGCGGACACGACCACCGCAGTAAAGCCCTCGCCAGGCTGCAGGCACAGTCCTGGCGCGTTGCAGCTGCCGGGGTCGGCTGCGTGAACGTGCGCGGAGACCCCACGCGACTCCAATACTTCCTGCAGCTGTTCGAGCTCTCCCATGGTTGCCCTCCCCGGTACCGTCGCGTCCGCTCGACGCTAGGCCCGCGACATCGACCCCACCAGGGACCTTGGACCCGAACACCGAGCGCAGGCGCCGCGTTAGGGTCGCGCATCGGATCGCCGGTGAGCGCCTGACACGGGGCTGCCGACGAAAAGCCACGAGAGAGGGGAAACCACATGTACGACGTGATGGAGGGAGTGCGCGTCGTCGAGGTGGCCGAGCACACGTTCGTGCCTGCCGCGTCGATGATCCTCGCCGACTGGGGCGCCGACGTCATCAAGGTCGAGCGCGCCGCGCACGGCGGCGATGCGTCACGGAGCATGCGGGTGATCCAACGACCCGGCCTGCGATCGAACCCGTTCTTCGAGGCGGCGAACCGCAACAAACGCGGCATCGGGCTCGACCTGACGTCGGAGGACGGCCGCGCCATCTTGCACTCGATGATCGGTGAGGCCGACGTGTTCATCACCAACATGCGCGAGGACGCCCGGGCCAAGCTCGGCATCGAGCCCGACGACCTGTTCGCCTTGAACCCGCGACTGATCTACGCGAGTGGAACCGGCTACGGAAAGCAAGGCCCCCTCGCGTCGCGGCGCGGCTTCGACTACCCCACGTCCTGGTGCCGCTCGGGCTCGGCCTTCGTGCAGACCCCCGCCGACGGCAGCCCTCCGCCGTCGCAGCCCGGCTCGGTGGGCGACCTGACCGGCGGAGCGACGCTCGCGGGCGCCATCGCCGCGGCGCTGTTCCGTCGGGAGCGGACCGGCAAGGGGGCCGTGGTCGACCATGCGCTCTACATGATGGGCACCTACATCATGAGCCAGGCGCTGATCAACGCCAGCCTCACCCAGCAGGCCCCGGCCGAGGCACAGTCTGCGGCCGGCCCGCGGCGCGGGCGTGAGGACGCGCCCGACCCGGCCAACAACATCTACCGCACCAGCGACGGCCGCTGGCTGGTGCTCTGCCTGCTCTACGACGCGTGGTGGCCCGACCTCGCGCAGAAACTCCGTCGGGACGACTGGCTCACCGATCCACGCTATTTTAGCCCCGAGGCGCGCGCCGAGAACAATGTCGCGCTCATCGCGGAGCTCGACGCCATCTTCGCCGGCAGGACCCTCGCCGAGTGGGAGGACCAGCTCGAGGCGCTCGAGGGCGTGTGGTCGCCGCTGAAGAGCCCCGCCGAGGTGATCGAAGACGAGCAGGCCCTCGTGAACGGTTTCGTGACGCCGGTGACGTTCCCCGACGGGGGCAGCTACCTGACCGGCGCGGCACCGGCCCAATTCGACGGCCGCCCCGTCGGCGAGCTGCGGGCATCGCCGACCCACGGCCAGCACACCGACGAGGTCATGGCCGAGCTCGGGCTCACCCCCGAGCAGATCGCCGCCCTCCGCGCACGAGGCATCGTCGCCTGACCCCAACCGGTGCCTGACCCCAACCGGTCACCAAGACGACATCGTTCGAACCCGCGGTGAGAGACACCGCACAGGCAGCACCAGAGGAACGGGTCAGACGTCCCAGACGATGGGCAGGGAATCGAGGCCGCGCAGGGTGGAGCTGTTCCAGATGCGGTCGACTCCCGGCGCGAGGCGGTATTCGGGGATGCGGTCGTGCCAGGTACGAACGACCGTGCGCAGCTCCATGCGAGCGAGGTGCGAACCGAGGCAGCGATGGTTCCCGCCACCGAACGCGAAGTTCCGCACATCGCCGCGCCGGACGTCGACCTGGGCGGCCTCGGGCAGCCCGTTCGGGTCGGTGTTGGCCGAAGCCAGGCAGACCTGCACCTGCTGGTCCTTCTTGATCGTGTAGTCGCCGATCTGCAGGTCGTTCGTGGCGCGGCGGGTCACCGTCTGCACCGGCGTCTCCCACCGCAGCAACTCCTCGATGAGGTTGTCGGTGCTCGACGGATCGTCGACGAGCATCCGGCGAGCATCGTCGTTGTCGAGGAGGTAGTTGAAGATGCATTCCAGCGAGATGGTCACCGTGTCGAGGCCCGCGGCGAGAAGCAGGAAGCACGTGCGAAGGATCTCGCTCTCGCTGAGCTTCTCACCGTCGAGCTCACAGGACGTCAGGTGGGTGATGAGGTCGTCACGAGGATGGGCACGTCGATCGGCGATCTCGGCGCTGAACCTGGCGTAGATCTCGCCCGCTGTCGTTGCCTGGAGCTGGAGGGCTTCGTCGGGATCGTCCACGAGATGCTCGGGTCGGATCATGATGTCCTTCCACCGCACGAGCGCGTCGAGCTCGTCGAGGGGAAGACCCAGCAGGCTGAGGAACGTCGAGCACGGAAGCGGCACCGCCATCTCGGTCGAGAAGTCACACGATCCCCGCTCGATGAACGAGTCGATGATGGCGTTCGTGTGCGAGGCGACCGCTGGCTGGAGCGCCGCCATCTTGCGCGGCGAGAAGTAAGGATCGAGCAGTCGCCGGTACTTCACGTGCACGGGCGGATCGACGTTGAGCGGAATGATGGGTTCCTCGCTGCCCATGACGCCGCCGAACTCCGAGGAGAACTCCTGCCAGTTCCGCAGGGCGTACTCCACGTCGTCGCGGTGCAGGAGCATCGGCTGCTCGGGGTTCTCGGCATCCTCGACACGCCCCTGGTCCCGAAGCCTGGCGAAGTATTCCCTGGGCTGCGCCGAGCGCTCGTAGGCCAGCTTGCGGCGTCCCTCGTTCAGATCCGAGTCGGTGGTGTACGACAACGGTGCTCCCCCTCTGCGTTGTCGACCGGCGGTTCCGGTCGGTGCGGTCCCGGTGAAGGTACCAGCCGGAGTAGTGCTGTGTGGGTGCGCGGCGGCCGGCTGTCGGAACCGGTCCGACCCTTCCAGCAGCGCCTGAGAACGGCAACGGGGGGCCGGGTCGGACCCGGCCCCCCGTCAATTCAGTACGGTGATGCT
>JAHECR010000052.1 GCA_024641655.1 Acidimicrobiaceae bacterium | reverse complement strand
GGGGCCGGTGGTTGGCACCGGGCCGGTGGTTGCGGTGGGTCTGGTGGGCGCAGAGGTCGAGGTCGGAGGCGGTTGTGGTGTCGACGTCGGTGCTGGTGTCAACGCCAGCGGATCGCTGGCATCGAGCGCTGCGTCGAGGGCGGGGTCGAAGGCGTTGGTCTGCGCCTGCCCCTGCTCGGTGATCTGCACCGACGGCGCACGCGTGGGCGTCGCCTCCGCGTCACCGGTCACCGACGTCGACGTGGGCGTCGCTTCGAACGGAGAGGCGCCCACCCGGAAGGCGAGGTTCTCGGGCGGGCTCGCCGAGGGCGTGGCCAAGGCCATCGACGTAGATCCGATCGCGGCGATCGACAGGACCGCGGCGGCGATGTGGAACGGACGCATACGCATGTCTCCCAATCGGCACATCCATGGAGTGCCTTAGTCGAGAGCCCGCACGAACGACGGTACGTGGGCTGATGCTCATCGGTGTCGCAGGGGAGTCGTTCGGCTCAGCCCCGTCGGGGAGGACGCGCGGCAGGCGCCCGTCGTGAGCCTGTAGCCCTCAGCGACGTCGCAGCGACACCTGCTCGACGTGGTGGCGGGGGCCCTTGCGCAGGATCAAGTCGGCGCGTTCACGTGTCGGGAGGATGTTGTCGTGCAGGTTCGGCTCGTTGATGAGACGCCAGATCGATCGTGCCTCCTCGACGGCATGGTCGAGGGACAGCTCGCTGTAGCGCCTGAAGAACGATGCCGGCTCCTTGAACACGGTCTCGCGAAGCGTGAGGAAGCGCTCGATGTACCACTGCTCGATCTGGCCGTCGTCGGCATCGACGTAGATGCTGAAGTCGAAGAAGTCGCTCACGAATACCTTCGGTCCGCGTGCGGTCGCCTGCCCGGTCTGCAGCACGTTGAGCCCCTCGAGGATCAATACGTCGGGCCGGTCGACCACCTGGCGTTCATCGCTGATGATGTCGTAGGCGGTGTGCGAGTACACCGGAGCATCGACGGTCAAACCGGCCTTCACGTCGGCGAGGAACCGGATCAGCGCCGCCTGGTCGTAGCTCTCGGGGAACCCCTTGCGGTGCATGAGCCCGCGCTCGGAGAGTTCGGCGTTGGGGTAGAGGAACCCATCGGTGGTGACGAGATCGACGCGTGGGTGGTTCGGCCAGTGCGCCAACAGACGTTGGAGGATCCGAGCAGTCGTGGACTTTCCCACCGCCACGCTGCCGGCAATGCCGATGACGTAGGGCACCGGCCGGTGGAGCGCGCCGACGAACGTGGCGGTGACCTCGGCGAGTTGCTGCGTGGCCGCGACGTGGAGATTCAACAATCGGCTGAGTGGGAGGTAGACGTCGCTGACCTCCTCCAGGTCGAGGTGCTCGTTGATGCCCCGCAACCGTTCGAGCTCCGCTTCGTCGAGGGTCAGGGGCGTGGCAGCGCGCAGCAGAGCCCATGCCTCGCGATCGAACGAGTCGTACCGGGAAGGAAAGTCGGCCATCCTGCCCATCTTGGCGCGGGTGTGACGCAACGGCCGATTCCTCGCTGCCTGCGCTCGTCGGGTTGTCCGACCACCGCCAACCGAGGTCGGGTACGACCGAGCGCCGACCCCCCGAACGCTGCCGGTCAGGGCACTAGCCTCAGCCCAGATACGACCAGACCGGCTGGTGCGACGAGGAGCACATCAATGGCGACCATCACCGCGGAACTGACCACGGGGTACCTGGTGGAGATCACCAATGGTCGCCACACATGGAGAGCCGACGAACCCGTCGACGCGGGGGGTACCGACACCGGCCCCAACCCCTATGAGCTGTTGTTGGGAGCGGTTGCTGCCTGTACCTGCATCACGCTTTCGATGTATGCCGGGCGCAAGGGGATCGCGGTCGATTCGATCTCGGTGCAGTACAACCACGACAAGGTGCACGCCGACGACTGTGAGGAGTGCGACGACGATGCCAGCGGGTTCATCGACACGGTGCGTGCGCAGCTGTTCATCGAGGGAACGTTCACCGATGAGCAGCGCGCTCGGCTCTCGCAGGTTGCCCAACGTTGTCCGGTGCGCAAGACCCTCGAGCGGGGCATCGTCTTCGGCGACGACGTCTACGTCGGCTAGCACTGACCGCACGCGGGCTTCGTTGGTGCCCCGGAAGGCCCGAACGCGTCAGCTCGTGACGATCACGAACTCGATGCGGCGGTTCTGCTGGCGACCCTCGGGCGTGGTGTTGCCCGCGATCGGCTCGGTGTCCCCGCGTCCGCTGGCAGTGAGCTGGCCGTCGGCGACGCCGGCGGCGACGAGGTAGGTGCGGACCGACGCCGCTCGAGCTTCCGACAGCGTGAGGTTCGACTCCCGATCGCCGGTGCTGTCGGTGTGCCCACGCACCTCCAGGCGTAGCCCTGGGGCTCGCAGGAGCGCCTCGGCCACTGAGTCGAGGGTGGCAACGCTCTCGGGCAGGATGTCGGCGCTGCCGACCGCGAATTGGACCGGCTCTAGCGCGAAGACCTCGTTCAGGGCTGCAACCACGTCATCGGAGGCAACGACGTCGAGCATCGTGCGGTCGACGTTGCGGCTCCCCACGACGCGGCCGATGGCGTCGGTGAGCACCGTTGCGGTCATCTCCTCCACGCTCCCGGTGAAGGAGGCCTCGGTGCGGGCAGCGCTGCGCTCGGCGTCGACGGTCAACTGGTCGTCGACGCGGGCCGCGCCGACGACGCCGATGGCCGCGTCACGAAGTGCCGTGGCGATGGCATCGGTGGCGACCACGCCGGTCAAGGTGATCCCCTCGTCGCCGATTGTGAAGGTCGCTTCGCCGGGAGCTGCCGGCAGCGGTTCCGGTGTCGGGGTCACCGTCGGCGCCGAGGTCGGCTCCATAGTGGGTACCGACGTTGCGACGACCGCGCCCGTGGAGGTGGTGGCATCGTCACCACAGCGGTTCGCGACGAGGGTCGATGTGATGATCAGCCCGGCGAGGAGCGCGAACCAGACGAGGTTGCCGGTTGCTCCTCGAGCGAGCAGCGCCGCCTTGAGCCGACCCGTCTTCGGGTTGGCCTCACTGGGATCGGGGTTCGAGTGGGCGTCGGACATACAGCTCCTGAGTGTCGGGTCGGGACTGTACCGTTTGGACCGCTGCCTCGTTTGGACCGCTGCCTCGTTTGGACCGCTGCCTCGTTTGGACCGCTGCCTCGTTTGGACCGCTGCCTCGTTTGGACCGCTGCCTCGTTTGGCGCACTCCCTCGTTCGCGGTCGATGGTGCCATGGCATCGCTCGCCGGCAGCGTCTCGGTTCTGTGGGGAACGCCCGCCGCGCCGGCGCGTTCGGGCGGTCGGGGCGAGCCCCACGACCCGTCATCTACTCGAGCGATGGGCCTATCTAGACTATTCATGAACCAAGATCGTGACAGGAGCGCCGGTCAGTCCTAGTTTTGTCGCCCGGGTAGGGACCGCGCACGAACGGGAAGGCAGGGCATGACTGCAGTCGAGATTGCACCCCAGGAAGAGGCTCCTCGTCCCTGGTGGATGGAGAATGCAGCCTGTCGAGGAAAGTCCGACCTCTTCTTCCCCCCGCCGGGTGAACGACCTGCGGCCCGCGAGAACCGTGAGACCCGTGCTCGCCAGGTCTGCGGCAGCTGTGTCGCGCTGACGCCGTGCCAGGACTTCGCGCGCAGTCAACGCGAGCTCGGCTTCTGGGGTGGCGAATCGGAGATCGAGCGTGCCGAAGCCGGGTACGCGCCGACCACCCCGGTCATCGGCCTCCGGCGACACCGCGCCTCTGCCCGAGGCTGATCCTCCAACCCGATCGCTTCGTGCCGATGGTGTCGGCGTGATCGACGAGCCAGACGCCGTTGCCGACGAGCCCCTCGCGCTCCCACCCGAAGCCGAGGCAAAGCTGCGTGCCCTGCAGGTCGATCTTGCCCGCCGCCAGGCCGATGACCTCCAGCAACGCCGCGCCCGGCGCTCGCTGTGGCGCACCCATCACTGGCTCGACGAGTACGACCGGTGTGCACTGGTCGGCGGCCGCCACGTCTGCCGGCGCTGTTTGACGCTGTACCCGGTGGCACTTGCCGTGGTGCTGGTGTCGTTCGTCGGTCTCGCGCCGTGGCCCGGGAAGCTCGACCCCGTGTTCATCTGGGCACTGTGCGTGCCGGCAACGCTCGAGTTCTTCGCGGAGAAACTGTTGGGCGCGGCCTACTCGCCACGACGACAGGTGGCGGCTACGGCTCTCGTCGGCCTGGCACTCGGGCGGGCTCTGACCCACGAGCTCGACCACCGGTGGACCTGGTTGTTCTGGGGGCCGGTGCTCGTGTTCGGCGCCGCATGGTTCATCGCCGCCGTAGCGAAGGTGCAGCGGTCGATGATGGAAGGCGCCCTCGCCCAATCGGTCGAGTACGGGAAGGCGACGTCGACCGACGGACCCTGACGGACGCGCTCCAGTGGCGGTCGGTCATTCCGGTGTCGCGTTGGCCGACGTCTACGTCAGGCTGAGCGATGCTGCTGGCGAACGGTGCGGTAGTAGCCGACGAGCGACTGGTCGTGGTGCCGACGGGCGTAATACTCCTCGACCCTGTGTCTGGTGACGCCCGTGGGGCCTACGTCGGTGATGAGCGTGAGACCCTCACGAGACGCCGTTGTCTCGGTCATTGCCATCTCGATCTCCTTTGATCGAATCCTCGCCTGAACCTTCGGTTGCGATCCTTCGAGTCTGAGGATCTCCCCGCGCAGCAGCCATGAGGAATTGGAACCATCGTAGGTCCCTCCACGGGTGCTTCTGGGTCATCGGGAGCACCCAGGGCAGGGCATCGGTCACACGATGGCGCGTGGCGTGGGTCGGTCGCCTCACCTGACCGCTAACGTCCGTGGGCGTGATTGCCCCCGTGGCTCGACCAGTCCATTCGACACAAGACGTGATCCTGATGACCCACGACCACGGCGGCGACGGCCCGCCGGTCCTCTTCTGTCACGCGACGGGCTTCCATGGCCGGTACTGGGACCCGATCATCGAGCGCGTCCGCGACCGGTTTCGCTGCATCGCCCTCGATTTCCGAGGGCACGGCGACAGTGTGCTCCCCGCTGAGGTCGGGCTCGACTGGTGGGCCATGGCCGACGACGTCCTCGCGGTCGTCGACGCGTTCGATCTCGCCGCAGTCCGCGCCGTCGGTCACAGCATGGGAGGCGCCGCGATCGCCATGGCCGAGCTGACCCGTCCGGGTACGTTCTCGGTGGCCTGGATGTTCGAGCCGATCCTGTTCCCGGCGTCGCCCCCTGGCGCCCCGAAGCGCGCGAATCCCCTGGCGGAGTCGGCGCGTCGGCGGCGAGAGGTGTTCGAGTCTCGGGAGCAGGCCTACGAGCGGTACCTCTCGCGGCCCCCGTTCTCCCGGGTCGAGCCGGAGGCGTTGCGCGCCTATGTCGACTACGGCTTCGCGGACCAGCGCGATGGCACCGTTCGACTCAAGTGCAGGGGTGAGACCGAGGCCAGTACCTTCGAGAGCTCCGCCACCGGAGCCTTCGAGCGGATCGGGGAGATCGCCACCGCGGTCACGGTTTGCGGCAGTGGCGACGGCGATCGTCCCGCCGAGGTTGCTCCGCTCGTGGCCGCGCGGCTACCCAGGGGTCGTCTCGAGTCCTACCCGGACCTGACCCACTTCGCGCCGCTCGAAGCGATCGATCGGATCACGCATTCGATCGTCGCCACCATCGCCTGACCGGGTTTCAGCCGATCCTCCGGAGATCGACCACGAAGATCAACGTCTCGTCCGGGCCGATTACCCCGCCCGCACCCATCGTGCCGTAGCCCAGGTGTGGCGGGATCGTGAGGCGGCGGCGACCTCCCACGCGCATGCCCTGCACCCCGCGATCCCAGCCTTCGATGACCTGTCCGGCCCCCAGACCGAACGAGAACGTGTCGTTGCGGTCCCACGATGCGTCGAACTGGGCTCCGGTCGACCAGGACACGCCGACGTAGTCGACGGTGACCTGCTGACCGGCAGTCGCCTTGGCGCCGTCACCGACCGTCAGGTCTTCGACGATCAGATCGGCGGGTGGCGCGATGTCGGGAACGGTGACGACAGGCTTCTCGAAGGTGTTCATCGGACCGAGGCTAGTACCGCGACCGGCAACGTTCGTCGGGGTGGGCGCCCATCAGCGCAGGTGACCCACGACACATCGGCACCCGTCAGCATCTCACGCCCTGCCGGACATCACCTATCGTTGCGTCATGGCCAACGAGATCATGAACCTCGCCGCGGAAGCGCCGCCCGTCACCCACGACGACTGGCTCGCCGCTGTCGAAGTCGTCCTGAAGGGTCGGTCCTTCGACAAGGTGTTGCGTTCGACGGTTCCCGACGGCATCACGGTCGAGCCGCTGTACACGCGCGAGGACGAAGTCGACGCCGCCGAGGTGCCGACGGTGGGCGTCGGTCGACGCGGTTCGGGCATTGCCGGCCTCACCGCCGGCTGGGACATCCGTCAGCGTCATGGCCTCACCGCCACCACCGAAGAGGCGAACGCGGCGATCCTCAACGACCTCGAGCGAGGGGTCACGAGCATCGAACTGGTCATGGCCGGTATCGATGACGCCGCGACGCTCGCTCGGGTCTTGGACGGGGTCATGGTCGATCTCGCTCCGGTCGCGCTCACCGGTGCAGCCGACCAGGTCGGCGCGGCGCGGTTGCTGTTGGCGGTTGCCGGAAGCAAGGGGGTCACCGCCAGCACGGTGCTCGCGGACCTGGGCGTCGACCCGATTGGACGACTGGCCACGATGGGTACGGCGGGCGCCCCCGTGGCGGCCATCCTCGCCGACGCCGCGCTGCTCGCCGCCGAGGTGTCCGCGGCCTACCCGGGCGTGCGCACCTTCCGTGCCGATAGCACGGCCTACGGACATGCCGGAGCGGCGGCCGCCACCGAGCTCGCGGCATTGTTGTCGACCGGCGTCGCATATCTCCGTGCCCTGACCGGGGCCGGCCTCGACGTCGACGCCTCGTTCGGTCAGATCTCGCTCACCACGACCGTCGGTACCGATCAGTTCCTCGACATCGCCAAGCTGCGGGCGCTGCGGGTGCTGTGGGCCCGGGTGGCCGAGGCCAGCGATGCGCGCGACGTCCCGGTGCACGTCCAGGCGGTGACCTCGCAGGCGGTGCTCTCGCAGCGTGACCCGTGGGTCAACATGTTGCGTACCACCATCGGGTGCTTCGCGGCCGCGATCGGTGGTGCCGACGCCATCACCGTGCGCCCTTTCGACGAGTTGTTGGGCGTTCCCGACGAACTCGGTGTGCGTATCGCTCGCAACACGCAGCTGGTTCTCATGGAGGAATCGAACATCCACCGGGTGATCGACCCCGCAGGCGGCTCGTGGTACGTCGAGAAGCTGACCGATCAGCTGGCAGACGCCGCGTGGGCGGTGTTCCAGGGCCTCGAGGCCGCTGGCGGCATCGTCGCAGCACTCGCGGCCGGTTCCCTCCAGCAGCAGATCGAGGCCACGTGGCGCGGCGAGCACAAGGCGCTGCGCACCCGACGGCGGGCCATCACCGGGGTCAGCGAGTTCCCAGACGTCGACGAGACCCCCGTCGTCCGAGGCCCGCGTCCGCAGTCCTCGCAACTCCCGACGGGCTCCGATGTCGAGGCGCTCCCGGTGCGCCGCCTCGCCGCCGACTACGAACGCCTCCGCGACGCCGCTGACACAGCCGACCCCCGGCCGACCATCTTCCTCGCCAACCTGGGCGGCGGAGCCGATCATTCCACGAGGTCGACGTGGGCGAAGAACTTCTTCGAGGCCGGCGGGATCGCCACCATCGGCAACGACGGCTTCGAGGACGACGAGTCGATGGTGGCCGCCTACCGAGCGAGCGGGGCGCGGATCGCGGTCGTGTGCTCGTCCGATCCCGTGTACGCCCAGCGCGCTGCGTCGGCGGCGACGGCACTCAAGGCCGCTGGAGTCGACAAGCTGTATCTTGCCGGCAACCCCGGCGATGCTCGCGAGGCGTACCGCGCCGCGGGTGTGGACGAGTTCGTGTTCATCGGCTGCGACGTCGTCGACAGTCTCGAGGGTGCGCTCGTCGCACTCGGAATCACCGGAGGTGCAGCATGATCCCCGATTTCACCAAGGTGGGGTTGCGAGACGGAGAGCCTCTGGGTGATGCCACCGCTTGGGCAGCAGAGCTGGAGGCCGTCACCGGCAAGTCGGTCGATGCGCTCGTGTGGGAGACGCCCGAGGGTGTTCCGGTCCAGCCCCTCTACACCCACGCCGATCGTGACGTCCTCGACTTCCTCGACACCCGCCCGGGGCTCGTACCGTACCTGCGCGGGCCCTACGCCACCATGTACGTGAACCAGCCGTGGACCATCCGGCAGTACGCGGGCTTCTCCACGGCGTCGGAATCCAACGCCTTCTACCGCCGAAACCTCGCGGCCGGGCAGAAGGGCCTCTCGGTCGCGTTCGATCTCGCGACGCACCGGGGCTACGACTCCGACAATCCGCGGGTGTCCGGTGACGTCGGCATGGCGGGTGTGGCCATCGACTCCATCTTCGACATGCGGCAGCTCTTCGACGGCATCCCGCTCGACACGATGTCGGTGTCGATGACCATGAACGGCGCGGTGCTACCGATCCTCGCGCTCTACATCCTCGCCGCCGAGGAGCAGGGCGTGACTCCGCCCCAGCTCGCCGGCACGATCCAGAACGACATCCTCAAAGAGTTCATGGTGCGGAACACCTTCATCTATCCGCCCAAGCCCTCGATGCGGATCATCTCGGACATCTTCGCCTACACGTCGGAGAACATGCCGAAGTTCAACTCGATCTCGATCTCGGGCTACCACATGCAGGAGGCAGGCGCGACGCTCGATCTCGAGCTCGCCTACACGCTTGCCGACGGCGTCGAGTACATCCGCGCCGGCATGGAGGCGGGGCTCGACGTCGACAAGTTCGCACCGCGCCTGAGCTTCTTCTGGTGCATCGGCATGAACTTCTTCATGGAGGTCGCGAAGCTCCGCGCCGCTCGTCTGCTCTGGGCCAAGCTGGTTCGTCAGTTCGACCCGAAGAGCGACAAGTCGCTGTCGCTGCGCACCCACAGCCAGACCTCCGGCTGGAGCCTCACCGCCCAGGACGTGTACACCAACGTCATCCGGACCTGCATCGAGGCGATGGCCGCGACCCAGGGACACACCCAGTCCCTGCACACCAACTCCTTCGATGAAGCGCTGGCGCTGCCCACCGACTTCAGTGCCCGCATCGCCCGCAACACGCAGCTGTTCCTGCAACAGGAATCGGGCACGACCCGCGTCGTCGACCCGTGGGGCGGTTCCTACTACGTCGAGCGGCTGACACACGACCTCGCGAAGCGTGCGTGGCAGCACATCGAAGAGGTCGAGAACACCGGTGGCATGGCCGCTGCCATCGAGGCGGGCATACCCAAGCTGCGCATCGAGGAAGCTGCGGCGCGTACCCAGGCCCGCATCGACTCGGGTCGCCAGCCGGTGATCGGCGTCAACAAATTCCGTCTCGACCACGACGAGAACATCGACGTCCTGCGGGTCGACAACGCCGATGTCCGCTCACAGCAGATCGAGAAGCTGCGCCGCCTGCGCGCCGAACGCGACGAGGCCATCACCCAGCAGATGCTCGACCGGCTCACGAATTCCGCCGCCACGGGGGAAGGGAATCTCCTGGCGCTGGCCGTCGACGCCGCGCGGGCGATGGCGACGGTCGGAGAGATCAGCGACGCGCTGGAGAAGGTCTATGGCCGCCACACCGCCGAGATCCGTACGATTTCCGGGGTGTACCGCAGCGAAGTGGGCGACCAGAGCGACAAGATCGACGAGATCCGGACGAAGGTGGAAGCCTTCGCGGCCGAACATGGCCGCCGGCCTCGCCTGCTCGTCGCCAAGATGGGCCAGGACGGCCACGACCGTGGTCAGAAGGTGATCGCCACCGCCTTCGCCGACCTCGGTTTCGACGTCGACATCGGCCCGCTGTTCCAGACCCCGGCGGAGGCCGCCCGTCAAGCGGTGGAGGCCGACGTCCATGTCGTGGGCGTCTCGTCGCTGGCAGCGGGCCACCTCACGCTGGTTCCCCAGTTGAAATCCGAGCTCGAGGCGCTCGGACGCGGCGACATCGTCATCGTCGTGGGCGGGGTCGTGCCGCCCCAGGACTTCGAGGCGTTGTACGCGGCCGGTGCGGCAGCCATTTACCCACCGGGAACGGTGATCGCCGACGCGGCCAGCGAACTGCTCGAAAAGCTGCGTTGAGCCACCGCAGCCACGGGCCCGTCCACACCCACCGATGACCGGGGCCATCGATCTCGACGCGTGCATCGCCGGCGTGCTTGCAGGCGAGCGGATGTGGATCGGCCGCGCCATCACCCTCGTCGAGAGTACCCGGGCCGCCGACCGTCAGCCCGCCAACGCGTTGCTCCAGGCGCTCCTGCCACATTCGGGCAACGCCCACCGAGTCGGGATCACCGGCGTGCCCGGCGTCGGCAAGAGCACCTTCATCGACGAGCTCGGCACGAACCTCACTGCGAAGGGTCATCGGGTCGCCGTGCTTGCCGTCGACCCATCGAGCTCGGTGTCGGGTGGGTCGATCCTCGGCGACAAGACGCGCATGGCACGTCTCGCGGTCGACTCGGCCGCGTTCATCCGCCCCTCGCCCTCGTCGGGCACCCTCGGCGGGGTCACCCGCACGACCCGTGAGACCATGATCGTGCTCGAGGCCGCGGGGTACGACATTGTCTTGGTCGAGACCGTCGGGGTCGGGCAGAGCGAGACGATCGTTGCCGAGATGGTCGACTTCTTCCTCGTGTTGATGCTGCCAGGTGCCGGCGACGAGCTGCAGGGCATCAAGAAGGGCGTCCTCGAGCTCGCCGACATGCTGGCGGTGAACAAGGCCGACGGCGACAACGAGCTTCGGGCCCGTCAATCGGCGCGTGACTACCAGATGGCACTGCACCTGCTCACGCCCGCGAGCCCCAATTGGACGCCGCCGGTGCTCATCTGCGCCGGCCTGACCGGCCTCGGCGTCGACACGCTCTGGGACCAGATCGAGCTGCACCGGACCAAGCTGATGGAATCAGGTGAGTGGGACGAGAAGCGCCGTAGCCAGCAGCTTCGCTGGATGTGGTCGATGGTCGAGGACCGGCTCATCCGTCATCTCCGCGAGCACGCGGCGGTGGCGGCGATGACCCCGGAGACCGAGCGAGCGGTCCACGACGGGGTCCTCTCGGCCTCGGTGGCCGCCGACGCGATCATCGACGCCTACGAGCATGGCGGCTGATGCCGCTCCTGCTCCCCATCGCTCCTGTGAGGACACCCGAGTGAAGATCCGGTTCGGCTACACCATCGGTCCCGAGACCGACGCAGCATCACTCGGCCCTCTCGCCGAGGACCTCGAGCGGCTGGGTTTCGATCTCCTCTGGGTTCCCGAGATCCTGGGTGCCCCGACGCTCGATCCGGTTGTCGCGCTCGCGTATGCCGCAGCGCGCACCACCAAGCTCAAACTCGGCGCCCATCTGGTCCTCCCGGGGCGGCAGCCGGTGCAGCTCGCCAAGCAGTTGGCACAACTCGACCGCCTCTCGGGCGGCCGGCTCTTGCTGTTGGGGGTGCTCGGGGTTGCCGCGGAGGCCGACAACGGCGCGCAGGGGATCGAACGGAACCGCCGCGGCGCGGCCCTCGACGAGATGGTGCCGTTGCTGCGGCGACTCTGGGCCGGGGAGTCGGTCGACCACGAGGGCCCGAGCTTTCGCCTCGAGCAGGTGCGGCTCCCGGTCACACCGCTGCAGGACCCACTCGAGCTGTGGCTCGGCGGGCAGGCGCCGTCGGCCTTGCGGCGCTGCGGACGGTTGGGCGACGGCTGGATGCCCGGTGGCCTCCTCCCGCACGAAGCGGGGGAGAGCCGCGGCCAGATCGAGGCTGCCGCCACCGCCGCCGGGCGGGTGATCGACGCGGAGCACTTCGGTGCGAACCTCTCCTACGCCTTCGAGCCGCTGCCGGCGGAGGTGCAAGCCCGGTTCGCGGCGCGTCGGCAAGACGGGAAGGGCGCAGACCTCGTGCCGGTCGGGCTCGACGCGCTGCATCGTCGCATCGACGAGTGGCTCGACGCCGGATTCTCGAAGTTCCTGCTGCGTCCCGCGGTCCCGCCGATGAACCTGACGGCCGACCTCGAGCTGCTGGCACACGAGGTGCTGCCGCGCACGACGTGACCGGCCCGCGAGCTGGCTGATGGCCCCGAGCCGGGCCCAGCTCCCCACCCGGACGAACTCGGGACTTCATGCCCTGTAGCGGCGCCCACCCGTGAGCGTACGTTGCGCTCATGAAGCGATCTCTGGCGATGCTCCTCTTCGTTGCGCTCGTATCCGCCGGGTGTGGTGGGTCGAGCGACGAGGCCTCGGCGGGTCCGACCGCGGCGGTCCCCGAAGCGACCGAGCCGGCGGGCGCGACCCCCGGTGGTGGAGGAGGAGCCGCACTGGGCAGCTGTCACGTGGACGTGACCGGGGCGCGCACGCTCAGCTGGGACTCGCCAGGAGGGATGGCCGCAGTCGGTGTCCAGTACTGGCTCAGCGAACAGGCGCTCGCGACCGTGCCTGCTGACACGTTCTTCCTCATCGTGAACTGCAACAGCGATTCCGGCCTCGTGACCTTCGCTGCCGGGGATGCCGCGTCCACCGACACCGTCCCGCTCGCGCCGGCTCGCTATGACTTGCCGGGCCGAACCTCCGGGCTGGCCGGCAGCGTGATCGTCGCCGGCGTGAACGTCACCGAGGACGATGAGGTTCTCTGGGGGATCAACGATGGCGGAGTGCTCGAGATCACGGCATTCGACGACCGCCATATCACTGGGACGTTCGCCTTCACCGCGGGCGACGTCTTCGGCGCCGACGACGGCGAGCTGATCGTGACCGGTTCCTTCGACTACGCGAACCCGAACTGACTCGCGGTCAGGACACCGGGAAGAACTCGACCGGGCCGAAGGGGAGTTTCACGACGGCCCGGTACGCCCCGGTACAGCTCGACAGGATCTCGGCCTGGACAGTCGCGCCGTCGTGGAGCTGCAGCGTCTGGTACGGGAGGTGGGACCACATGGGCGTCGAGAACACGAACTGGGCCGCCGAAACCGGCGTGCGCGGGAGCGGGCTGAGGAAGTAGGTCCGGGTGGCGCTCTTCTGGGGACCGGTGACGGTGTAGCCCAACGAATCGGTCGGGAGTGGCTGCACCGAAAGGGCGGTCACAGGGCCGCTGTAGGTCTGGTCGGGAACCCCCCATGTCCAGTTCAGGCCACCCCAACCGGGGAGAGCCGCGGGCGCGAGGCCCTTGCTCTTCGCGAGCTGGGCTCCCGTCCCCGTCACCGGTGACACCTGCGGAGCCCATGCGGCACTGACCGCCAGAAGCGCGGTGCACTCCTTGCCGCCCACCAGTGGCGCCGCGGAGGTCGGGGTCAACACCGCCGTGATGGCCGGTGGCGTGGTCTGTCCTTCGGGGGCGGGTTTGACGATGGCCCCTGGCGGAAAACTGATACCCGCCGAAGCGGCCGCGGCCTCGGTGAAGAGCGCGCTCAGCTGCTTCTCCACCTCGTCGACAATGTCGCTGGCGGCAGTCTCGCAGGTGTACTCCTCCTTGTCGGCAGCGTCGGCGAGCTGGCCGATTTCATCGCAGGGGATGCCGAGGGAATTCGCCGCCTCGACGAGCAGGGCCGACAGCTCTCCCTTGGCGATGGCGAGGAGCTCCTCGGAATTCGGCAACGACGGTGGGATCCCGAAATAGATGAGCGCGGCGTTCACTGCAACCGCCGCCATCGTTTCGCAGAAGGCTGCAGCGTCGTCCTCGTCGGCAACGGCACCCGCGATTGCGTCGCACCCCGACAGCGTCGCCACGACGTCGATGATGAATCCCTTCACGGCGTTGAACGCGGCCACGACCGTGTCCCAGAGCTCTACCGCTCCGCTCCACAATTCCTCGATCGCCGCGCCGAGTCCGAGGCCCGAGCTACAGCCGCCGCCCCCGAAGATCGTCTTGACGCTGCCCTTGATGCCGGAGATCCCGTCCTGGTCATACCACGGGTAACAGACACCGGGGCACAGCGCGGTGCCGTACCCCACATCCTCGAGCAGGCTGTCCCAGTAGGCGTACTGCTGTGCGTAGGCCGGGTCCTTGAGGTCCTCACGCCACTTCACGAACGTCCAACAGTTCGCGTAACCCGGATTCGGGGCCATGGGCGGTTGGAGCGTCGCCTCGAGGGTGTATGGGTGCGCGGTCGCGTCGGACATCGAGTCGGCGATTGCCTTGTAGACCGCGGGGTTGACCTCCAACGGCTCAGCGCGTGTGTGGATCACGACGCTGTTGGTGGACACGCCGGCCCAGTGATCGCCAACCATCGGGACCACACGGATGAACAGGTCGTCGATGGGCGGCAGCAGCAGGTCGAGATTCGACGAAGCGACGAGCGCGGCCAAGGTCGCGGCCTTACCCGAACCACCTGGTGGTGGTGGCTGTTGGGGGAGTTCGGCCACGAGCTCCTTGCCACCGCCGCCGGCGATGGCCCCATAGGCCGTAACGAGCGATGTCACCTGGTCGACGCGCAGTGGCTGGGAGAACAGCGACGCGAGGGGAATCGGGAACGTACCCCCCGAACCATTCACCTCGCCCTCCAGCAGCACACCACTGACGAGGGGTGACGATCCCACGGGTGGGCGGACCGAGAAGACCTGCCAGAGGCCGTGGGTCGTGCCGGGTATGGCGCTGTGCCACTCGAAGTGTTCGGTGCCCGGATCGGGTGTCCACTGTTCGGTGCCGGTGCCGTTCGCATGGCCCGCCTCAGGCGGGGCGATCGCCAACGTCGAGCGACGGCCCTGCCCGACGATCAGGGAGGGAGCGAACCCAGGCGCCGGCTCGAACGTGGAGCGACCGAGCGGAACGAGATCGGCACCTCGCCAGCCCCAACCTTCGATCTCGACATGTGTCGCAGTGCCCAGGTCGGGCATCGCGGGGCTCATGGCGAATCGGCCGTCGCGACGCGGTATCGCCTCTTGACCGCCGGCAGGCACTCGCGTCCACGCCCCGCCCGTGCTCAGGTAGAGGTAGGCCCGATCGATGTCGTCCGGTACGCTGAGCAGCTCGCCGTGTACCAGGCGCAACGCTCCACTCCACGTGCCACCGCAGTCCTCCGATGCCGTCACTGGCACTGGCTGGGTGGTCGAGCGAATCCCGTCGTCCACCGATTCGACTGCGAACAGCTGCGTGCCCGGTCCGAGCGGGATCGCCGTAAAGGAATCGGCGCCGGGCGCGAGCTTTGCGACGGGGGAGAACACGTCGCCATCGGGGAGTGCGGAGACGAGCTGCATCTCCCCGCCGTGCTCGGCGGGGAGGATCGACACGTGGCACCCGTCGTCGGCCAGCTCTACGCGCGGAGAGGGGATCGAGCCGGGAGCGTCGGCGCTCCGGCCATCTCGGGGAGGGCGTTCGCCCAGGTGTCCGACGATCGGGATCGCCACGTCGGTTCCTGCGGGGAACGGTTCGTCTGGAGGTCCCGGGCCGAACACGGCCTCGGCAGCCGGGCCCAGCCCGAACTGAGCGCTGAGAGACGCCGGGCTGTCTCCGTCGACCGTTACGTGGCGTCGGAGCGGCAGCGGCGACTGTTGCTCGACGGCCACGAGCCGCAACACGTTCGACGTCGAGGAGCGGCCCTGCTCATCGGTTGCGCGGGCGACGAGCAAGGCTTGCCCCGCCTCGGCCGGGTGCCAGACGATGGTGCCCTGCCAGGTCGGATCACCAGCGTCGCCGGTTGCCGAGCCGACCAGCCAAGCGCCGTTCCAGAGTTCGATGCCGGTCACGGGCGCCACACCGGTGACCTGGACGAGCATCGACGTGTCATGCCCGACGTTGACCGACGGTGGTCCGTCGATCAGTCGCTGGAGCGTCACCGTGATGCCCGACTCCGGGCGGACGCCGTTGGCGGTTGGGTCCGTCGCGTCGTCGATGCTGGTCGGAGCGGGTGCCGCTCCGGTCGGTTCCGACCCATGTCGGGTCACCGCGAAGGTGACCGCGGCCACTGAGACGGTGGCCGCGATCCCGATGCCGACGATCCACGATTTGGGCAGCGATGCCGGCATCATCCCGCCCTGCAGATCGAGCGGTTGAAGACGCCGTCACGAGACCAAGGGCCGGGCGCAGCGCCGTCGGCCGTTGCCGACGCGGCGACCCGCCACTGCCACGTGCCCACGACACAGGGCACCGTCAGTGCCACCGATGTCTGGCCGCCGCCGACCACGGCCCAGGCGTCGATCGGCAGGTACGAGCGGTCGAAGGCCACCTGGGCGACGAACGCTGCCGGCGCGCAGTCACCGCCGTAGCTCCAGGTGAACGTGATGGACGTGGAGTTCACAAGGGCCGACTCGGAGGGACTCACGACGTTCGGAGCCGCCAGGACGCACGGTGTCGCCGTCGCCGTGGGTCGCGCCGTGGCTGTCGGTCTGGCGGTGGGCGTCGCTGCCGGAATGGGTGTGGTTCGTGTCGGCGCGGTGGGCTCTGGTGTCGGCGTGCCGGCCGGCGGGGTCGGGGTCGCTTCGGGAGCGATGGCCGTGATCTCGATCGAGACCGGGCGGGACGCAACCTCGCCGTTGGCTCCGATACCCACGACCGACAAGGTGTGCCGACCCTGGGTCAGAAGCTCGGGAGCGAAGGAGGCCTGTGCGAGCGTGCCGGTCAACCCGTTCTCGTCGTCGACGGCGCGGCCGTCGACGACGAGCCGTATGGCGGCGACACCGCCCGCATCGGTTGCATGGACGAGCACTGAGACGGGCCCGGGCTGCCACTGGCTCCCGTCGATCGGGGAGTCGACCCAGGCGGCCGCTGGATCATCGGGCCCGGTGGCCAGGGTCCGCGCGCCGGAGTGCACGACAATCGCCAAGGTCAGCACCACCATCGTGATCCGTCGACCCCGGCCGCAACCGCGATTGCGCGCCATCGGCCCATCGTGGTCGCCAACGCGCCTGCAAGACAGGGTCGAAAGTCACCGCGCTGCGCGTTGGTCCAACCCGGAACCCGGTGTGGGGCTTGCGCACGGCGCGAATCGGTGCGGATGCTCGAAACGCGTTCCAGGCCCGACGCTGGTTGCGTCGGGCCTGGGCCGTGAATCCAGCGCTTGGGGAAACACTGGAGATGGTGCGTGCCGGGCGGGGCCCGGCGGCGGTCAGAACTCCTCGTCGAAGGCGACGTCGCCGGCAACGCCCACCTGATAGGCGGCCACCGTGCGCTCGAAGAAGTTCGTGAGCTCCTGCACGTCTTGCAGCTCCATGAACGAGAACGGGTTCTTGGAGCCGTACTGCTTCTCCAGCCCGAGCTGCACGAGACGCTGATCGGCCACGAACTGGAGGTACTCGCGGGTGTCGTTCAGGCTCATGCCGTGCACGCCCTCGCCGAGCACGTCCTGTGCGAACTGAAGCTCGCACTGCACTGCTTCGTCGAGCATTGCCGTGAGCTCGGAGGCCATCCGCTCGTCGAACAGCTCGGGTTGCTCGTTGCGCACCGTGTTGACGATCTCGAACGCGAAGTTCATGTGAGCGCTCTCGTCGCGAAACACCCAGTTCGTTCCGGCGGCGAGGCCGTTGAGCAGACCCTTGCTACGGAGGAAGTACACGTACGCGAACGCGGCGAAGAAGAACAGGCCCTCGATGCAGGTGGCGAAGCAGATGAGGTTGCGCAGGAAGGCTCGGCGCTTCTCGTCGGTGTCGAGGCGGTCGATCTCCGACACCGAGCCCATCCAACGGAAGCAGAACTCGGCCTTCTTGCGGATCGAGGGGATGTTCTCGATCGCCGCGAAGGCCTGTTCGCGTTCGGCGATGTCGGGGATGTAGTTGTCGAGAAGCGTCAGGTAGAACTGGACGTGGAGCGCCTCTTCGTAGAGCTGGCGGCTCAGGTACATCCTCGCCTCGGGCGCGTTGATGTGGGTGTAGAGGTTGACGACCAGGTTGTTGGCGACGATCGAGTCCCCGGTTGCGAAGAATGCCACGAGCCGGTTGATGAGGTGCTTCTCGGCCGGCATGAGCTTTCGATCGAGGTCGACGAGGTCATCGGAGAAGTCGATCTCGTCGACGGTCCAGGTGTTCTTGATCGCGCCGCGGTACATCTCGAAGAACTGCGGGTACTTCATCGGTCGCAGCGTCAGGTTGAACCCGGGGTCGAGAATGCTGTCGGGTCGACGCGAGGGCATCGTCGTCGGGCCCGGAGCGAGCGGTGCCGGGGCATGGAGTGGTAGGGCGGAATCGGTGAGAGCCATCAGGTGGAGTCCTTGGAACAGGCGGTCGGGTCGGGCGAAACGCAGGGACGACTGGTCAGTCGCAGGCCTCGCACGATTCGGGATTCTCGAGCGAGCAGGCGATTGCTTCTTCGTCGGTGAATGCCTTCGGCGGACTCTGGGGAAGCCCCGGTGGCGGTGCAACAGGCTCGCCACCGCCGGAGCTGGTGGTCTGGTTGATGCGCGTGGCCGGACGTGAGCGCAGGTAGTAGGTGGTCTTGAGTCCTTGCTTCCACGCGTACATGTACATGGAGCTGAGCTTGCCGATCGTCGGAGACTCCATGAAGAGGTTGAGCGACTGGCTCTGGTCGATGAAAGCGCCACGCTCGGCAGCCATCTCGATGAGGGCTTTCTGGGGGATCTCCCAGGCCGTGCGGTAGATCTCCTTGAGGTCCTCGGGCATGCGGCCGACGGCCTGCACCGAGCCCTCGGCGCGCTTGAGCTCGTTGATCATCTGCTCGTCCCACAGGCCCCGTTGCTGGAGCTCGCGGACCAGGTAGCGGTTGATCTGCATGAACTCGCCCGACAGCGTCTCGCGCTTGAACAGGTTCGAGACCTGCGGTTCGATGCACTCGTAGCATCCGGCGATCGAGGCAATGGTGGCCGTCGGCGCGATGGCGATCATCAGCGAGTTGCGGAGGCCATGGGTCGCGATGCGCTCACGCACGGCTTGCCAGCGCTCGACGGCGGTCGGTGCGACGTTCCACAGATCGAACTGCAGGTCGCCCTTCGCGGCGCGAGTGAGGGCGAAGGCATCGTGGGGACCGCTGCGTTCGGCGAGCTCGGTGGATGCCCACAGGGCGTTGAAGTAGATCTCCTCGCTGATGCGGCGCGAGATGTGGCGCGCTTCGGCCGAGTCGAAGGCGAGCCCCATTTTGAAGAACACGTCCTGGAGACCCATGATCCCCAGACCCACGGGGCGCCAGCGGGCGTTTGACGCGGCAGCTTCGGGTGTCGGGTAGAAGTTGATGTCGATGACCCGATCGAGGAACGGCATCACCTGCTGGACGGTCTGGCCCAGCTTCTCGTAGTCGAAAGCCATGGTGGTCGCGCCGGCGGAGGGACCGACGAAGGCGCCGAGGTTCACCGAGCCCAGGTTGCAGACGGCCGTCTCGCCCTGGTTGGTGATCTCGATGATCTCCGTGCAGAGGTTCGACAGGTGCACCACCCGGCTCATGTCGTCGTCGGTGCCGGTTTGGTTGCACTTCAGGTTGCTGGCGTCCTTGAAGGTCATCCAGCCGTTGCCGGTCTGCGCGAGCGTGCGCATCATGCGGCTGTAGAGCTGACGGGCCGAGACCTGGCGTTCGTAGAGGCCGGCTTCTTCGGCCTCGGTGTAGGCCTGGTCGAATTCCTCGCCGTACAGATCGGTCAGGTGGGGGACCTTCTTGGGGTCGAAGAGGCTCCACTGCCAGTCGTTCTCGACGCGTCGCATGAACAGGTCGGGCACCCAGTTGGCGATGTTGAGGTTGTGGGTGCGTCGGGCAGCGTCACCGGTGTTGTCCTTCAGGTCGAGGAAGTCCTCGATGTCGGCGTGCCAGGTCTCGAGGTAGACACACGCCGCTCCTTTGCGTCGCCCGCCCTGGTTGACCGCAGCGACGGAGCTGTCGAGGGTCTTGAGCCAAGGCACGATGCCGTTCGAGAGGCCGTTGGTGCCCTGGATGAGGCTGCCCTTGGCGCGAATGCGGTGCCAGGCGACGCCGATGCCGCCGGCGAACTTCGAGAGCTTCGCGATGTCGGTGTAACGCTTGTAGATGCCCTCGAGGGAGTCCTCGGGGGACTCGACGAGGTAGCAGCTCGACATCTGTGGGTGCGCGGTGCCCGAGTTGAACAGCGTCGGGCTCGAGGGAAGGTAGGCGAGCGACGACATGAGGTCGTAGAACGCAACGGCTTCGTCGACGTTGGTGGACAGCCCGCAGGCGACCCGGAGGAAGAAGAACTGGGGGGTCTCGATGACCTCCCGGGTGTCGGGGTGGCGCAGCAGGTAGCGGTCGTAGACCGTGCGCAGCCCGAAGAACTCGAAGTTGCGGTCGCGGGTGGAGTTGATCGCGGCGTTGAGCGTCGGCGCGTTCTCGGTCGCGAAGGCCATGACCTCCTCGCCGATGATTCCCAGCGCGTGGCCGCGGCTGATCGACTCGGTGAACCAGGGGATGTTCTGGTTGCGGACCTCTTTGTCGATGTAGGTTGCGAGCAGGCGTGCGGCGAGCCGTGAGTAGGCGGGCTCCTCGACGATCAGGCCCGCAGCGGTGCGAATCGACAGCTCGTCGAGTTCTCGGGTGGTGGCACCGTCGGCGAGCGCCGAGATGGTCCGGGTGGCGACGCGCATCGGGTCGACGCCGGCGAGTCCTTCGGAACAGGTGGCGACCGCGTTCACGATCTTGTTGACGTCGACCGCCTCCAGGTCGCCGTTGCGCTTGCGTACGCGCATGCCGACCGCGGTGCTGATCGAGGCCGCGGGGCCTTGGGTGGAGGCGAGCCTGCGCGGTTGATCGGCGAGACCGATGACGGGCGGCGCCGCGTTGTCGGTCAGGTCGACGGTGACGTCGTGATCGGGTGTCGCTGCAGCCGCAGCGCCCGTCGATTCGGCAGCTGCGTGATGGTCGGTCAGAGCCAACGCCCTATCTCCTCTTTGTTTCCCCAATTGATCCCGGCGATTGGTTTCGCACGGGTGACTCACGGCAGAGCACCGACACGACGGGTCCGTCTCCGTTGACGAACGGGGTGCGATCAGTGGCCCTTGGTGCCCCGCCTCGGGCGACGCCACCTGGAGCGTGGCGTCCGCGGCGGGGCTCCACGATTACAGCCGTGTAATTACATCGCTGTCAAGAGGTGATTCGCGATTGGCCGGGATTGTCCCGCTCGGTCGCGTCGTGGTCAGGCCGGGATGACGACGAGCTCGGTCGCTTTCACCGAGGCCCAGCACGAGCTGCCTGGGTGCAGGTCGAGCTCTCGCCGGGCGGCAGGCGTCACGAGGGCGCTGGCCTCGATCGCCCCGGTGAGGCCCACCCGAACCCGGTCTCCGGCTTCGGCGAGTGAGCGGACCGTCACCGGCCAGACGTTGCGCGCCGATCCCGCGGGTTGGGCGTGGTGGAGCGTGACCGCGTTGTCCGCGAACGACACGTGGACGGCCCCGACGTGCCGTTCGGCGAGAACGATGGTCGTGCCGCCGGGCAAGGTCACGATCGAGCCGTCGGCGATTCCCGACACGAGGTTCCGTCCGAGCAGCCGTGCCGTCCAGCTGCTGG
>JAHECR010000051.1 GCA_024641655.1 Acidimicrobiaceae bacterium | reverse complement strand
ATCTCGATGGCCGGTCCATGGCTGAAGTACCGCGGTCACCTCGAGAACATCTCGGGCAACCTGTACCTCGGCGCGGTCAACGCCTATCCGGGCTACGAGGTCGGTCACGGCAAGAACCAGCTCACCGGAGAGACGCAGACCTTCCCCGACATCGCGAAGAGCTACCACGAGGCCGGGCAACCCTGGGTGGTCATCGGTGACCGGAACATGGGAGAAGGCTCGAGCCGGGAGCACGCCGCCATGGAGCCGCGGTTCCGACTGGGCCTCGTCGCCATCGCCCGCAGCTTCGCCCGGATCCACGAGACGAATCTCAAGAAGCAGGGCATGCTGCCGCTCACCTTCGCCGACCCCGCCGACTACGATCGCATCGGCGAAGACGACCGCATCGCCGTGCGCGGCTTGGCCGACCTGGCACCGGGCCGACCGGTACGGGTGGAGGTCACCTCACCCGACGGTACGAGCTGGAGCTTCGAGGCCAACCACACCTTCAGCGACGACCAGATCGCCTGGTTCCGCGCTGGTTCGGCCCTCAACGTGATCCGCAGTCGCACTGCGGGCTGAGGCCGGCGCAGCCTCTCGTCCGAAACGGCGCCGATCCCGCCGCCGTTTCGGGCGCGACCCACGAGCACCAGCGAACCGCCCCGAGGCCAGGAAAAATTGGAGAAGAGACCGGCGGGGGGGCCGGCCTCTTCTCAGTTCGGACCGGGGCGCTCGAGGGGGGTCGAGCCGCCGGTCCTGACGAGGTGTCTCGAGGGGGACCGAGACAGCAACTCGCTGTGCTGTCAATATGGCATACCTAGCACGAGGATGCCAATAGTTTGCAGCGATGCCCGCGATCGTTCCGAGAGATAAACACAGGGGTATGCTCCATCTCAGACAGATGCAGCCCGCGAGGCCGTCTCGGAACGGACCCACGCCGGCAACGATCCACCCAGGAACGAACCGCCCCATGGACATCCGCCAGCTCAACGCGCTCGTCGCCGTCGTCGACCACGGCACGTTCAGCGCCGCAGCCCGGGCGCTGCACACCGTGCAGTCGAACGTCTCCACGCACATCGCTCGGCTCGAACGCGAGCTCGGCGCGGTACTGATCGATCGCGCCAGCGGCGCTCTCACCGAAGAGGGCGCCACGGTGCTGGGCCGGGCGCGGCGGGTGCAGGCAGAGTTGGAGGCGATCCGCCTCGACGTCACCGCGCTGCGCGACGAGGTCTCAGGCGTCGTGCGGATCGGCGTGATCGGCACGACCGGCAGGTGGCTGCTCCCCCGCTTCCTCGAGACGATGGCCGAGACCTACCCGCGCGTCCGCATCCAGGTCGTCGACGCCACGACCACCAGCCTGCTGCCTCAGGTCGTGAGCGGTGCGCTCGATGCCGCCCTCGTGAACCTTCCCGTCGATCATCCCGACATCGAGGTCCAACCCCTCTTCGAGGAGGAGCCGATGCTCGTCGCGCCCCTCTCGCATCCCCTCTCCGCCTACGACGTCATCGATCCCGAGGACCTGTGCGACCATGCGTTGCTGCTGAACCCTCCGGGCGTGTCGTTTCGCGACAGCCTCGACGCCGACCTCGCGGCGCGCGGACGAGTGCTGCGACCCAAGGCGGAGATCGACGGCATGCGCCTGTTGGCCTCACTCGCCGTCGACGGGTACGGGGCCGCGGTGCTCCCCGCGACCGCGGCCCAGGGCGAGGGTCCCTGGAAACGCGTCGCCGTGCGCGGGCTCACCCGACGGGTGGTCGGATTGATCGCCAACCGCCGGGTTCCCCCGTCGGCCACGACACGCGTCGTGCGCGGTGTGCTGAGCGACGTCATCGCCATCCACGCCACCAACCAGGACGGCATCTACGCGGTCGAGTGACCGCTCACGACTGAGCGATCAACCGGGCCATGGTGCCGGTCCGAGCGCGCCCCCAGTACAGTCCGGGCGTGCGTTCGAGGACTGCATGATTCCCGTAGAGATCCTGAGCCAGCTGCCCGGCAACACGGGCGCCGTGGTGGGCGACCTGCGTGGCCGACCCTGCGTGATCGTCGACCTCGGTACCGCCGACCAACCGGCTCCACTCGGCGCCGACGACGGACTCAAGCTCGCGGTGGCGGCATTCACCGCGCGCCAGCAACACCTCCCGTTGGTCTGCCACCTCAACTCCAGCGGCGCGCCCCCCGATGCCGGCGTCGACGCCCTTCACGGGTGGGGCGTCGCGGCGCGCGAGCTGACGAGATGCTCGGGGGTGGTACCCACCGTGTTCTGCGTCCGACACACTGCGGTCGCCGGCTCAGCCCTGCTGCTCGGCCTCGCCGACTTCGTCGTGATGGTCGAGTCGTCCTATGCCTACGTGAGCGGACCACGCATGGTGCAGGAGTACACGGGCGTCCCCATCGACAACGACACGTTGGGCGGGGCGGCGCGCCACGCCCGCACGTCGGGGGTTGCAAGCTTCGTCGTACCCGACTCCGAGACCGCAGACGACGTGATGGGCGAGCTGCTCGCTCTGCTCCCCCGCCACTGCGACGAGGCCCCACCCGTCGTCGCCACCAGCGACTCCGTCCACCGGTCGCTGCCTGATGCCGGCGCCCTGATCCCGAGCACACCAACGGGCAGCTACGACGTGCGGGCCATCATCGCCGACGTGGTCGACGACGGCATCGTCACCGAGCTGCGCCGAGGATGGGCGGAGAACCTCGTCACCGCGTTTGCCTCCCTGGGCGGAAACCCCGTCGGCATCGTCGCCAACCAACCACAATCCCTCGCCGGCACCCTCGACATCGCGGCATCGCAGAAAGGCGCCCGTTTCGTGGCCTTCTGCGACGCGTTCAACATCCCATTGCTGACGTTCGTGGACACCCCCGGTTTCCAGCCCGGCAAGGACCTCGAGTGGCGAGGCATGATCCGCCACGGCGCACAGCTCGCGTTCGCCTACGCCCGCGCGTCGGTGCCGCGCATCTGCATCACGTTGCGCAAGAGCTACGGCGGCGCCTACATCGTCATGGACAGCAAGTACATGGGCAACGACCTCTCGTTCGCCTGGCCCTGCGCCGAGATCGCCGTGATGGGCGCCAAGGGCGCCGTCGAGATCGTCCACCGCCGCGCCGAGCCGAGCGAACGAGCCCTCCTCGAGCAGCAGTACGAGGAGCGACTGCTGAATCCCTACGTCGCCGCCGAGCGGGGCTCGATCGACATGGTGATCGACCCTGCCGCGACCCGAACCGAGGTCGCGAGCGCCCTCCAAGCCCTCCTCTCCAAGCGAGAGACCCTGCCCCGGCGCACCCACGACAACATCCCCCTCTGAGCCCCCCTCTACGCCCTGACGAAACCGTCCGGGCGGCGCCGTCGTCGTCCACTGGGTACCTGCGCACCGGAGGCACTAACCTCGGCGCGACCCCCATCCCCAGATCACCCCATGTCCACCCCCACTCGAGGAGTCTCGTCGACCGTGCCTGAGTCCATCACCATCACCGACAATCGCACCGGCGAATCCGTCGAGATTCCGATCACCGACGGTGGCGTCGAATCAGGGCCCTGGACGAAGCTGCTCCCCGGCATCTGGTTCAAGGACGAGGGGTTCTCAGCGACCGCCATCACCAACAGCGCGATCACCTACATCGACGGCGATGCCGGCCAACTCGAATACCGCGGCTATCCGATCGAGCAGCTCGCCGAGCAGTCGACCTACCTCGAGGTCGCCTACCTGTTGGTGCACGGAGAACTGCCGACGACCGACCAGCTCGACGCCTGGGTCCATGACATCACGTACCACACCTACATCCACGAGAACTTCAAGCAGCGGATGTTCGGCGCGTTCCATTACGACGCCCACCCGATGGGGATGCTCACCGCAGGGGCGGCGGCACTGTCGACGTTCTACGAAGAGTCCAAGGACATCGACGATCCCGACCTCCGGCACCGCCAGATCGTGCGACTCATCGCCAAGATGCCGACGCTCGCTGCGGGCGCACATCGATACAGCCAGGGCTGGCCATTCGTCTACCCGGACAACGACCTGTCGTACACGGAGAACTTCCTTTCCATGATGTTCCGCATGGCGGAGCCCAGTTACGAGGCCGATCCGGTGCTGGCCAAGGCGCTCGACCAGCTGTTCATCCTTCACGCCGACCACGAGCAGAACTGCTCGACCACCGCGGTCCGAGTGGTGGGTTCCTCCCACGCCGATCCCTACTCGGCCGTTGCCGCCGGGTGTGCGGCCCTGTACGGACCCCGACACGGCGGCGCCAACGAGGCCGTACTCAACATGCTCGACGAGATCGGCTCGTTCGACAACGTCGATGCCTTCGTCGAGTCGGTCAAGAACGGCGACGGCCGGCTCATGGGCTTCGGCCACCGTGTCTACAAGAACTATGACCCGCGCGCCCGCATCATCAAGGAGACCGCCCATAAGGTCTTCGAGGTGACCGGCAAGAACCCGATGCTCGACATTGCACTCAAGCTCGAGGAAACCGCGCTGGCCGACGATTACTTCATCAGCCGCAAGCTGTACCCGAACGTCGACTTCTACTCGGGGTTGATCTACCAGGCGATGGGGTTCCCGACCGAGATGTTCACGGTGTTGTTCGCCATCGCCCGCACGTCAGGATGGCTGTCGCACTGGGACGAAATGCTCGAGCGCAACACCCGCATCGCCCGGCCCCGCCAGCTCTACATCGGTGAAGCGACCCGCGACTACGTCGCCATCGACGCCCGCTGACCCGCTTCGCATCGGCACCCTGCGGCCGCTCACAGGCTGCTGCTGATCGTTGACGCGGTCGATCACTCGGGGCGGTAGGGCGCGCCCGGGCAACCCCCCCCCGCCGTGGCGCGACCTCTAGCCCCCTGGTGGGGTCTCGGCAAGGCCCGCATGGCGTATTGACATATTTCATTGCGTTTTAGTATTTTCACGCATATGCCAGTACACGTGAAACTCGAGCGGCGCGGCGGCGGGCACGTCGTCGTCAAGCACGCGTCCGACGACGAGGGCAAACGCCGGCTGCGGCGCGAGCACGAGGCTCTGGCCGGGCTCCACCTGCCCTGCGTGATCCGGGAGTCCGAATGGCTCGACGATGCGTTCAGCTGCCGGCTCACGACGGTCTTCGTCGATGACGCCATTTCTCTCGACGAACTCCCAGGCAACCTCGACATCGCATCGACGATTGCCGTCGTTGCCGCCACCGCGGCCGCGGTCGCGGAGCTGCACGCGCATGGCATCGCCCACGGTGCCCTCGTCGCCGAGCATGTCCTGATGGCCCCCGACGGCACGATCGTGCTGTGCTCGTTCGGAGCGAGCACCCGGGCCACCGTCGAGGCCGTCGAGCGCGACACCGCGGCGCTGTCGACCCTCGTCGGGGACCTGTGCGCCGAGAACCCCACCGGCGAACCGAGCGCGGCGCGGCTGGTTCGCGCTCGCCTGCAGGACCTGCTGCGCAGCGCGCGATCGCCGGGACACCCTGCGGCGCACCTCCACGCCGCGCTCATCGAGCTCGAGGCGGAGGGGCTCGCCGACGTCGCAGCCGATGACGCGCTCGCTCCCGCTGCCGTTCCGCCCCCGGGTGCGCTCAGCCCGACCGCGTCCATCGTCGACGGCGCCGAGCCACCGGGCGACGAGCGCGGGGCGAGCATGCAACCCGGCGACGAACGCGACACGCCACCGGTCCTGCGACGGGCATCGTCCGCCCCCGACGGCACACGCACCTGGCACAGCAGGGCCGTGGCGGCCCACGCCGTCGACGAGCCGACGTCGGTCGGGCCACGGCGCACCATCGTCGCCTGTGCGGTCGTGCTGGCCTGCCTGTGGAGTTCGTGGTCGTTGACTCGCGCCGTGACGTCAGGACGCCGGACCGGGCTCGACGAGGTTGCCGGCACCGGCGTCGAGCACGAGGGCCACTGGTTCAGCACCGGCGATCCCGACGACCTCATCGCCATCGCCGACTGGCGCTGCGACGGCGCCCCCGCTCCCTTGGTCTACCGTCCCTCCACCGGCGAGGTGTTCGTCTTCAGCGCGAGGCGGAGCGGCGGGGCCGACGGCGACAGGAGCGACAACCCAGCCGGCGACAACCCAGCCGGCGACAACCCAGCCAGCGACAGCCCAGCCAGCGACAGCCCAGCCGAGCTGGCGTGGCCGGATCGTCTCGTCACTACGCCTGGGGCACTCGCGGTGGATCGCACCGCGGATTGCGGGCAGGTGCTCCTCGGCTTCTCCGAGGGTTCCCGCGTCTTCCCGATTGGGAATCTCCGATGAACCGCCTGCGCCGGTTGCGGCTCGGGGCCTGGTGCACCGCGCTCGTCAGTGCGCTGTGGTTCCTCCAATTCGCAGGACGCGGGGAGCTTGCGTCCCCACCGCTCGGGCACTGGACACAACTGACCGCATGGCCGGCTCAGGTCGGTCTCGCCAACGCGGTCGTGGCCACCTTGCGGCTCGCTGGTCTGGCTGCGGTCTGGTACCTCCTCGCGGTCACCTTCGTCGGTGCTCTCGCACGCGCCACCGGTTGGGCGGCGTGCGTCGCCCACACCGACCGAGTGATGCCGGTACGCGTGCGGAGGTTGTTGCAGGGGGCGGGCCTGTGGACCGCTGCGGGTCTCACCTTGACCACCACTCCCCTCGTGGTTCTCGCGACGACCAGCCCACGCGTCGACGTGCTCGCGGTCACGCTGTCGACGGACTCGAACTCACCAACGCCGAGCCCAGCAGCGAGCGAGGAGGCCCTCCCAGAGAACATCAGCACGGAACACGTCGGCACGGAACACCTCGGCACGGAACACCTCGGCACGGAACACCTCGGCACGGACGACCTCACCGGGCAGGACGCGGCGAAGGAAGCGGATGCCGAGCCACCTCGGATCAGCCGGGATGAGCGCTCGACGGATCCGAAGGAAACGGTCCCGTCGACGGACCGGCCTGACCTGACGACCTGGACCGTGGCTCCTGGCGACCACTTCTGGTCGATCGCCGAAGCGGTGCTGGCTGATGCCGGCCTCGCCGGAGCGACCGACGACACCGGCCGGTACTGGATGCGGCTGGTCGACGCGAACCGGAGCGTGCTCATCGCGCCGGACAATCCCGACCTGCTGTACCCAGGCCAGGTGCTGAGTCTCCCGAGGCCGTGACTGGACGCAAGCGGCTCCCTCGCCGCGGCGCGGCCGATGCCCCCTTGCCGATGCCAGGTGCTGAGGCCGGCGACCGGTGGATGACACGGGCACGACCGGCAAGCTCTGTGCGGCACGGCTTAGAGGGGTCAGACCTTCGTGCCTCAGACCCGGTAAGACCAGGTCAGCCGAGAAGGCCAGGGCAGCCGCGAAGGCCAGGGCAGCCGCGAAGCTCAAGCCGGGAAGATGAAACTCGGAAGCTCAAACCGGGAAGCTCAAACCGGGAAGCTCAAGCCGGGAAGCTCAAGCCGGGAAGTTCAGGCGGAGGACGCCCGGCCGTGAGAGCCCCGCGGAGGAGGCTCAGCCCTGCTGAGCGCTGGGAGAGCCTCAGCCCCGGCGACACCGAGCCCGAGGAGTCGCAGCCCAGGGAGGCCGCGCCGCGGAACCGGTCCGACTTCCAGGCCGAACTCCAGGCCGAGCTCCAGGCCGAGCTTCAGACCGGGGCGTACGCGAGGCCGAGGTCGGTGAGACGGCCAGCGGCGTTGTCGAAGCCCACGCCGAGGATGCAGGCGATCGCCCGCAGGTCTTCACGGCGAACGGTGAGCACCCGGCCGTTGAAGTCCTGGCGCTGGACCTGGATCATCGTGAGGTAGCGGGTCAGCATGTCGGCTTCCGGACCGGACAGTGCCTCGAGACGGCGAAGGTCGATGGCCACGGCCATGTTGAGGCTGCCGCGGGCTCCGCTCAGGTCGAAGGTTGGCGTGGGGAGCTCCTCACCGAGTCCGAAGTCGGGGCCGTCGTCAGGGAGGAGCTGGTCGACGGGCACATTGTAGAAGTTCGCCAGACGCTGGAGCCGGGGCACCGAGATCGCCCGTTCACCGCGCTCGTAGGCTCCCAACACGGACGCCTTGAACTCCTCCTGGGAGTTCGCCTCGACTTCCTGGAGCGACAAGCGCTTCTGACGCCGGATGGCGCGCAGCCGCTGCCCAACGCGTCGGCTGTACCCGCTGTCGTGCAGATCGTCGTCCATGGTGCCTTCCTGATTCTTCTTGCCACTCCCCACCGGCAGCCACGATAAGTGTCATTCGTTTGCCACACAATGACTCTGCGTGGCCTTGGGGTGATTTGCCCAGCGGGGCCGGCGACACCTGGTGGTCGATACCGGGCGACCCAGTGGCCAGGTCAAGGCCAGGCCCGTGGGCGCCGATGCGACGTCCGCTCAGAGCGGGACCCGGGACCGGTGGGCAGCGAGCAGCACGCCCGCAGCGATGGCTGCGGTCTCGGCGCGCAGCACCGTGGGCGCCAAAGACACCGCCCTCGGCAGCAGGCTGCGCTCCGCGTCGCTCCATCCCCCTTCGGGTCCGATGAGCACGGTGTTGTCACCCGGAGCGAGCCGACGGCCTCCGCGGTCGGCACGCAGGGCGCCGTCGAGGCCTGCCACCGAGGTGAAATCCCCACCGATCTCGAGCGTCGGCAGCCACACACCGCGCGACTGCATGAGCGCTTCGCGCATGATTCGTTCGAACCGGGCCACGACCCGCGCCGAACGCTCTTCCGCGAGTCGAGCAACGGACCGTTCCGATTCGAACACGATGATCCGGTCGATGCCGAGCTCGGTGAGCTTTTGGATCGCCAGCTCCGGCTTGGAGCCCTTCACCAACGCGAAGGCGACGGTGAGCCGAGGGTGCGGAGGCGCCACGTCGACCCGGGTGCCGGCAGACTCGATGCCTGCCGCCCGCAGCAGGCATGGCCGCCACGCCCCCCGACCGTCGGTGACGGTGAAGGGATCGCCGTCCCGAAGCCGGAGGGAACGCTCCAGATGGTGACGGTCGTGGTCCGACAAGACGGGTGCGTCCACGTCGTCGACGATCGCGTGGGGGCCGGCGGACCCGTCGGGCAGGGTCCCCGAGGGGTTGTTCACGTGAACGAGGAACGGATCTTCGACAACCAGCCCGGCGGATCGGACACGGCGTCACCGCGGGCCTCCGCGAGGGCTCGCAGGAGTCGCTGCTCCTCGTCGCTCAGGTCGGTCGGAGTGTCGACGATCAAACGGACGATGAGATCGCCGCGGCCGCGGCGTTGGAGGCGTGGAACGCCGCGCCCGCGGAGGCGCACTTCCTCGCCCGTTCGGGTGCCGGCGGGGATCACCAGCTCCTCCTCGGTGTCGACGGTGCGATAGGGGATCGTCGCACCGAGTGCGGCCTGGGTGACCGGGATCCACAGGTTCTCGACCAGGTCGTCGCCTTCGCGCTGGAACCGTTCGTGAGTGCGCACCCGCAAGACGACGTAGATGTCTCCTCGTCCCCCGCCTCGGGGTCCGGCCGCGCCGCGCCCCGACAGTCGCAGGCGGGTGCCGGTGTCGATCCCGGCCGGTACCTCGATGCTGAACGTCTTCGAGTCGGTGACCCGGCCCTCACCACGGCACGCCTTGCAGGGGTCGGCGATGATCTGACCGAAGCCTCGACAGGTGGAACAGGGACTGCTGGTCACCATCTGGCCGAGCAGGGACTGACGGACCTGTTGGACCTGGCCCGCGCCTCCGCAGGTGCCGCACGTCTGTGGGCCCTCGTCGCCCGCGGAGCCGGTTGCCTCGCACGTGCCGCAGGGCACGGGCAGCCGGAGCTCGAATTCCGCTTCTCCGCCCAACACCGCGTCCTCGAGCGAGACGTCGACCACGACCTCGAGGTCGTTGCCGCGCTGGGGCCCGGTGGGTCGCCGTCCGCCGCCCCCGAATGGATTCCCGCCGCCGAAGAAGGCCTCGAAGATGTCGGAGAGGCCCTCGGCGCCGGTGAACCCGCTGGCGCGCCCGTCGGTGGTGCCGAAGCGATCGTAGGTGGCTCGGCGTTCGGGGTCGCTTAGGATCTCGTAGGCCTGGGCGATCTCTTTGAACTTGCGTTCGGACTCGGTGTCGCCGGGGTTGGCGTCGGGGTGATACTGCCGTGCCAGGCGCCGGTAGGACTTCTTGATCTCCTCGGCCGACGCGGTCCGATCGACCTCGAGGAGAACGTAGAGCTCGTCGTTCATGCGCCCTCTCCGAGGCGTCGTCCCAGCTGTTTGCTCACCAGCGCCACCGTCGCCAGGGCCTCGGGGTAGTGCATGCGCGTCGGGCCGAGCACCCCGACGGTGCCGGTTGTCTCCCCGTCGACCTCGACGGGGGCGACCACGAGGGAACACTCCGCAAGTGGCGCCATGCCGGTCTCCGAGCCGATGGCGACCGTCAGGCCGCGGTCGATGACGTCTTTGACGAGGGTCACGACGGTGTACTGCTTCTCGAGGACGAGCAGGACCTCCTTGACCTTCTCGACGGCGTCGAACAAGCCGGCGACCGCGGACGCTCCTTCGACATAGACCTCGGGCCCGTCGGCGCTCTCGGTGGCGTTTGCCAACGCGCGGTCGAGCAGGCCGGCCACGATGTCGACCGCCTCGACGCCGCTTGGTTCGAGCGCCCTGCTCTCCCCTGGGCTCGTCCAGACCCGCGCCACGGCGGCAGCAGCGGTGTCGAGGTCATCGTCGGCGAGGTCCTCGGCGACCGGAACCAGGATCCGGTCGATGGCGGCGTTGGCGTGCACAACGACGATCATTGCCTGGTCCGTGGCGAGCCGGACCACTTGCATCGCCCGCACCGGGCTGTTCGTCGGCGGGGGGCCGACGACCACTGCGGCGTAGTGGGTCAGTTGTGACAAGAACGCGCTCGTGTCGCGCAGCATGCGCTCGAGCTCCCCTTGAGCCTGGGCGAAGAACTGCGCGATCTTCTGGGTTTGGCCGGTATCGGGCCGCGCCGGCTGCATCAAGGTGTCGACGAAATACCGGTAGCCCTTGTCGGATGGAACACGCCCGGCACTTGTGTGGGGTTGGTGCAGGTAGCCGTCCTCTTCGAGGGCGACCATCTCGTTGCGAATGGTCGCCGGGGACACGTCGAGACCCGCGGAGCGGCCGACCTGCGCCGAGCCGATCGGCTCGGACGTGGTGATGTACCCCTCGACGACTGCCTGCAGGATGGCGGCTTTTCGATCGGACAGCATCGGTTCCTGGTGGTCACGGACGGCGTGCGACGACGCAGCCTCGAACAACGACAGCCCCCATCGTATTCCGGCGCCGGCCTCGTGCCCCGAACTCCTGCCCAGGACTCCTGCCCCAACTCCTGCACCGAGGCTTTCCGCACCGCGCGAACAGGCCGTGCAGCCCCCCGGGCCCGAGCCCCGAACGACTCAGAGAACACGAGGAGAGAACACGAGGAGAGAACGCGGAGCCGGGTCAGAGAACGCGGAGCGAGCCAGAGAACGCGGAGCGAGCCAGAGAACGCGGAGCCGGGTCAGTCGTCGAGTTTGAGGGCCGAGATGAAGGCTTCCTGGGGCACGTCGACGCGTCCGATGGACTTCATCCGCTTCTTGCCCTCTTTCTGTTTGTTCAGAAGCTTGTTCTTGCGGGTCACGTCACCGCCGTAGAGCTTCGCGGTGACGTCCTTGCGGAAGGCCTTGACCGTTTCTCGAGCGATGATCTTGCTCGAGATGGCGGCCTGGATCGGAACGTCGAACTGCTGGCGAGGAATGAGCTCCTTGAGCTTCTTGCTCATCTTCCTGCCGTACTCGAAGGCCTCGTCGCGATGCACGATCGCACTGAACGCGTCGACGGGCTCGCCGTGGAGCAAGATGTCGACCTTGACCAGGTCGGCGCGGCCATAGCCGTCGTTGTCGTAATCCATGCTCGCGTAACCCTGAGTCCGGCTCTTGAGCTGATCGAAGAAGTCCATGACGACTTCGGCGAGGGGGAGGCGATAGACGAGCTCGACGCGCTCGGGCGAGATGTATTCCATCTTGCGCATCTCGCCACGACGGGTCTGGCAGAGGTCCATCACCGTGCCGGTGTACGCGCTCGGTGTGAGGATCGACGCGAGCAGGTACGGCTCCTCGATCTGGGACATCTCCGTCGGCGAGGGCAGCTCGCTGGGGTTGTCGATGTGCACAACGGCGCCGTCGCTACGGGTGATGCGGTACTCCACCGAGGGTGCCGTGGAGATGAGACTCAGGTTGAACTCCCGCTCGAGTCGTTCGCGCACGATCTCCATGTGCAACAACCCCAGGAACCCACAGCGGAACCCGAACCCCAACGCGCCCGACGTCTCGGGTTCGTAGGTGAAGCTCGAGTCGTTCAGACGCAGCTTCTCCAGCGCGTCGCGCAGGGCCGAAAATTCGTCGCCATCGATGGGATACAGGCCCGAGAACACCATCGGCTTGGGCTCCCGGTAGCCGTCGAGGGCCTCGGTGGCACCGTGGATCGCGGTGGTGACCGTCTCGCCGGAGCGGGCCTCGCCGACGTCTTTGATGCCGGCGATGAGGTACCCGACATCACCGGCCAGCAACGACCCCACCGGCTTGTTCGACGGCGTGCGAACACCGATCTCCTCGGCCACATGGGTGGCGCCGGCCTGCATGAACCGCAGCTTGGTGTCGGTGGAGAGCTGCCCGTTCATGACCCGGATCGAGCTGACCACGCCGCGGTACTGGTCGTAGTGGCTGTCGAAGATGAGGGCCTGGAGCGGCGCGTCGCGATCGCCTCCGGGAGCGGGGATTCGTTCGATGACCGCGTCGAGCAGCTCGCTGACGCCCTCGCCGGTCTTCGCGCTGAGCCGCAGGATTTCCGCTGCGGGGATGCCGAGCACCTGCTCGATCTCGGCGGCGTACAGGTCCGGGTCGGCTGCGGGCAGATCGATCTTGTTCAGCGCGGCGACGATCTCGAGGTCGTTCTCCATCGCCAGGTACGTATTGGCCAAGGTCTGGGCTTCGATGCCCTGGGCGGCGTCGACAAGCAAGATCACGCCCTCACACGCGGCGAGCGACCGCGAGACCTCGTAGCCGAAGTCGACGTGACCCGGGGTGTCGATGAGGTTGATCACGACGCCCCGGTGCTCGAGCCGCACCGACTGGAGCTTGATGGTGATGCCCCGTTCGCGCTCGATGTCCATCGAGTCGAGGTACTGCTCGCGCATGTCGCGGGGGTCGATGTTTCCGCAGAGCTCGAGCATGCGATCGGCCAGCGTCGACTTTCCGTGGTCGATGTGGGCGATGATCGCAATGTTGCGGATCCGACTTTGGTCCATGCACGCTCTCGACGGGTGACAATTGGGCGATGACACGGGTAGCATACGAGCTTCGTGGAAGGCCCCGGGCCTCCCCGATCAGAACGACGCAGGCGGGCTGCCTGCACCGACCAGAGGTTTCCCGTGGCCAACATCAAGAGCCAGATCAAGCGCAACCGGCAGAACGAAGAGCGTCGCCAGCGCAACAAGGCCGTTCGTTCGGAGCTGCGCACGCGTGCCAAGAACGCGGTTGCCGCCGTCGAGGCAGGCGAGAGCGGCGAAGCCGAGCTGACCCTTGCGATCAAGCGCATCGACAAGGCCGCCACCAAGGGCGTGATCCACAAGAACACCGCCGCTCGCAAGAAGGGCCGCCTCGTCAAGCAGCTTGCCCGCCTCAAGGCCAACGCCTGACGCACGGGTAGCGCGCCTGCTCTGGTTCCTGGGCTGGCTCGCGCGCGCCGGCCAAGCCTGAACGCAGCGCCGGCCAAGCCTGAACGCAGCGCCCGCCGAGCCTGAACGCAGCGCGGCTCTGAGCACTGGGCCGGTTCTCGCGCTGAACCAGCGCAAGGCTAACTCGACTGACCAGCTTGACCTCGACCTGGTCTGACCGCAACGCCTGACGACCAGGCCCTGACACGCCGGACGATCGGGCCCTTCCAACGCCGGACGACCAGGCCCTGAGGTGGCCTCGCCACGCGACACCTGCGCGACAGGGCACCGCTGCTCCCAGCCACAGGCTCACACCGAGCACGGCAGAGCACTCCCACGGCGCTGCGCACCCCCACGGGGCCGAGCGCGCCCACGGGCAAGCCCAGGCGAGAGAGCCTGAACGCGAGTTCCGACCACAAGGACCCACTGCGGGCCACGCACTCTGGGCGAGCGCGAGCGCGCAGAGATCAGGGCCGCACACGTCGAGACAGCGCCTCGGGCTCGGCGGTCGGAGCTCAGTAGTCAGGGCTCGGCGGTCGGAGCTCAGTAGTCAGGGCTCGGTAGTCGGAGCTCAGTAGTCAGGGCTCGGTAGTCGGAGCTCAGTAGTCAGGGCTCGGTACTCCGGGCTCGGTGCTCCAGGCTCGGTGCTCCAGGCTCGGTGATCCGGGCCCACTGGCGCGGACCCAGCGGGCCGGCGCGTCATGGCGACCGGGACAGCGCTGTGCGGCGCGGCCACGCGGCTCGTCGTGTCCGTGCGATGGGGCTCGACCCGGGGTCGTGGCCTCGGAGATGCGGTGCAGCGACGCCACCGGTCGAACCGTTCGTGACTCAGTCGACCGGGCAACCAGATCGCGAGCCAGATCCGCTCGTGCGGTTTGTCAGCCGTGGAGCCGGGCCAGGCGGGCGACGAGCACTTCCATCGTGGCCTCCTCGGGTGTGGCCGTCGCCCCGCGGACATCGAGGTCGGCCTGCGCCAACAGCTGGACGGCTCTTGCGACCCGCTCCCCTCCCAGGGAGCGCGTCTGCTGCAGTGCCTTCTTGGCCGGGAATGTAGAGCCCTTGATCCCGAGCGCGTCGGCGGCGGCCTTCTCGTCACGCACGTCGCTCCCGTCGAGGCGAAGCATGCGGGCGTAGTGGCTGTGCAACGATGCCAAGACCTGCAGGGCGTGGCGCCCACCAGCGCGCTGCATCCTGTGCAGCCGGTCGATCGCGCGCCGCACGTCGCCGTCGGCAATGGCGTCGGTGAGCTCCCACGGGGCGACATCACCGGCCTGGCCGAGGAATGGCTCGACGTCGGCGACACCCAGCTCGACGTCGGTACCCGACGAGGACTTGATGGTGTCGAGGATGCCAGGCAGCCGAGACCGGTCTTCGCCGAGATGGGCCTCCAGTGCGCGTAGCGCCCCGCGATCGAGACGGACCCCGCTGGCTGCGACCTGCTCCTGGAGCCACAGGCTCGCTGCCTTGCCTCGACCGATGCGCACGTCGATGACGTCTCCGACCGACTCGACAGCGGCAACGAGCGCCTTCGGAATGGTGCCCAGACGCGTGGCGTCGGCACCTTTTTCCCAGACCAGCACGAGGAAGCTCGTTGGCAGCGGATCCTCGAGATAGCGGACCAGGCTGGCAACGTCTTCGCCTCGGGTGAAGCGCCCCAGCTCCCTGCCGATGACCACGCGTCGGCTGGTGAGGAACGGCGGCGTCTGTGCGGCATCGACGAGCGCACGAAGCTCGTACTCGCCATCGGCGGAGCGATACGACGCCTCGATGAGTTCCTCGACCACCAGCGACCGATCTTCGCTGCCGACGAGCCGCTCGACCAGGTCGTGAACGGCTCGGCTGACGAGCGTGGCATCGTCGCCACGCACCAGATGCGCGAGTGCGTCGGACATGGTGTGACCCTACACGCCATGACTGACACCAACGGGTGCGGCGGTACCGGACAGAGCACCATTGCGCTGAGGTCCGGAGGTGGAGGACGCGCGACCACCGGCATGGGGCGGATCACCCGGAGGCCGGTGGGGCCGGCGTGTGTGCATCTGGCCGCTCGGGGAGGTCCACTCGATGGTTGCGTCTGCCCGCACCGCCAGGCGCCAGCCACCTTCGTGCACCAGGTGATGGTGCCTGGTGCACAGCGGCGCCAACTCGGCCACCGAGGTGACCGGACGGCTCGACCATGGAACCGTGTGGTGGACGTGGCAGTCGCCGAAGCCGACCGTGCAGTCGGGTCCGACGCACCCGCCGTAGAGCGCCTGCAGCGCTCGGCGTTGCGCGACGTTCGCGTGACGGTTGAAGGACGTGAGGGCGACCGGCTTGCCGTGCGGATCGACCGACAACGCGAGCACCGGGCGATCGCAGGCCATCCGCCGGGCGGTCTCGGGTGGAACCTCGTCGACCGAGGGGATCTCGCAGCGCCCGGCATCGGTGTGCTCGGCAAGGACCGCGCTGTCGACCACCACGATGGGCAGCCGGTCGTCTGCGGCCTTCGTGGAGCGCCCACCTGCAGTAATCGCGCTGACGATGGCGTCAGCCCACCGCTGCTCGACCGTGCGCCGCGGATCGGCCTCGGGGTGCACCGCGGATGCACTCGCGCCCTCCTGGTCGAGCTGCAGCAGGCGACGGTACTCGATCCGGACGCGGTGCTGGACCTGGGCGCCGACGACCGGGTCGAGCTCGGCTCGCAGCTCGATCATGCCCGAACGACTCGAGATCGAACAACGGCCCGAGCGGGCAGCTCGCTGCTGGGCAGCGCGATCGATGCCACGTTCTCGTTGGACGTCGCGTACCCAGAACCGCAGTGAACGACGGAAGCCGTCGGCCGTCTGGCCCGCTGCGTCGGAGAACAAGGCCTCGCCCTGCTCGGCGACCGCGTCCATGAGCTCATCGGGAACGACATCGGTGAGGGCGTCGAGGTGTTCGCCGCCGATCGTGCCCCGGGCAAGCGCCTCTGCGGCCACCGGCACCGTGCCGACCAGGTGGGCGCGGCGCTCGTGGCGGCGACCGGTACTGCGCGACACCCCTGCAGCGGCGCAGGCATCGGCCTCGTCGGCGGCGGCGTGGCCACAACCGGGTGCGCGTCGGCGGGCAAGCTCGGCGCGGCACAGCGTCATGGCGACATCGACCCGGCTCTGCACCTCGCCCGCCTCCGAGAGCGCAGCGAGCAGCTCGACCCGGGTCGCCGATGCAACCCATTCCTTGTCGGCCCCTCGCAGCACTATCGAGTGCGTTTCCATGTCTTTCACCCTAGAAACCCCCTGTGACAGTGTCGGCCACGCCGACGGCCAGGTCCCCGGGTCCGGGCTCGACGAGCAAGGTCACCGAGCCGACCCTCACCGAGCGCCGCGCCTCCACGGCAACCGACACACCCGACGGCTCGGCCGACCAGATCTCGGCGACGGCGACTCGTCGGGCAACCAGCGCCATCGTGCCCAGCGAGGCGGTGTCGGTGACGACGACGAGGCCGAGGTCGTCGACGCCCCGGCCCCGCAGCTCGTCGATGAGCGACACGGCGTTGCGCTCCACGCCGACGACGAGCACGTCCGACTCGCCGCGCAGGAGCACGGAGTCCCATCCGATGCGTTCGGCTGCCGGTGTCCGAGCCGGCACCACGGCGGTGCAGAGCGCGGCGCCCAACAGCAACGCCAGACGCGTGCGGCGGTGGCGCCGCCAGATCCACACGACACCCAACACGGCCACGATGCCCGCGAGACCGAGTCGCGGCAGCGGCGCCGTGGCACTGAACCGCGCCACCGTCTCGAGCCACCAGAGCATGACGCGGGTCGGCAGGTGCAGCAGCCGGGCAGGCGCGCCCCCGACCAGCCCGGCGAGCGCACCCGCGGTCATTCCCCACATCATCACCAGCCCTGCAACGGGCCCGGCAAGCAGGTTCGCCGGCAAGGTCGCGACCGACACGGGCCCGAACGTCGCGATCATGATGGGGGCAACGGCAAGTTGCGCTCCGAGGGTGACGGCGAGGGGTTCGCGCAGCCACTTCGGGCCAACCAGAACGTCGACGAGCCGAGGGGTCAGCACGACGATGCCGGCGGACGCGGCCACCGAGAGCCGGAAGGCGACGCTGGACGCGAGGAACGGGTCGACGAGCACGAGGATCAGCACTGCCAGCGACAGCGAACGCCGCGGCGACGACTCGCGGCCCAGCACTCGACTGGTGACCACCATGGCCGCCATGACCGATGCCCGAAGCACCGATGGTTCGACGCGGGTCGCGGTGATGAACAAGGCCAGAGCGACAAGCGATGCCGCCCAGCGCGCCCGCGGGCCGAGACGGCGCAGCAGCGGAGCGAGGAGCGTCAACACGTACGCGACGTTCTGGCCCGAGACCGCCAGTAGGTGGGTGAGGCCGGCGCTGCGGAAGTCGGCGGCGACGAGAGGGTCCTGGCCGCGATCGTCGCCGTAGACCAGTCCGGTGAACAGCGATCGCCGGGCCCCACCGAGTGAGGCCGCGCCGCCGTCGACCAGCGAGCGATACTTGTTGGCGACCTGCCAGTGCCACGCACCACCATCGAGAGGCTCGAACACCTCCAGCGAGAGTCGGTGCGCGGTGTGCAGCGCGGCGATCCGTTCTCGGGTGCCTCCGTATGGTGCGACACGCCCCTCGACATGGACGCGCTCCCCCGCGCGGGTCTGCGAGAGCGCCCACCCCGCCGACCCCCAGCCCGACGCCAGGTAGCGGCGGCCGCCGACCTCGACGACGGCTCTGGTGGCGGCACCCTGGCGCTCTGGGTCGGTGACGATGCGCCCGACGCCGTCGACCGACGATGGCGCGGGCGTGTGGACGATGGTCCAGGCTCGGCCGGAGAGGCCGGCGGCCAGCGCGAAGACGCAGATCGCCACCACGACGGTTCGGCGCCGCAGCAGCCCTCCGACCCCGACGAGTGCGAGCACGAGGAACCAGCGCCCTGAGAGCGGGTGGGCGACGAGCGCGCCGGCGAACGCAGCGCCAGCGAGTGCCGTGACGGCGTTGTCGTTCACCGAACATCCACCAGCGGCCGGATCTGTTCGAGCTTGGCCGGACCGATGCCCGGCACGTCGTCGAGTCCGTCGACGGCGGCGAACGGGCCGTGCTGGTCGCGGTGGCGCACGATCGCCGCCGCAGTTGCCGGACCGATGCCAGGCAGCGTCTGGAGTTGGTCGACCGTCGCCGAGTTGAGGTCGAGCGGGCCAGACGCCACGGACCCCCCGACCCCGAGGTCGTTGAGTACCGCCGGCGGATCCTCGCCGATGGTCGGCACGTACAGGCGTTCGCCGTCGGCAACCGTCGCCGCCAGGTTGAGGCGGTCGAGGTCGGCGTCGGCCGTGGCGCCTCCCGCCTCGACGATGGCGTCGATCACCCGGATCGGTTCGCTGAAACGATGCACCCCCGGGTGGTGCACCGCTCCGGCGACGTGCACCACGACGACGCCCGGCGATGGTGTGGGCACGAACGGCGTGGCCGAGATCACGGGCAGGACGTCTTCGGGGCGCACCGCTGCGGCGGGGCGCAACAGGTACCAACCGGCGACGGTGGCCAGCGCGAGCACTGCCGCCACGACCCGAACCAAGACGTGGATCGGGATCACCGACGTGTGCCGACGGTCGAGCAGCGCTTCCCACCAGTCGGCGACACGGTCGCGCCAGTCGGTGTCAGACGGTGGACGCGGCAGCGGCGGCACAGGTCGACCAGGCGTGGCCACGGGCCCTCCAGGGATGCAGGATCACTCGGAGGGGGAAGTGCGGCTCAGCCTACCTGGACGCTATGACAGCGGAACCCGTTCGAGCCAGTAGGCCTCGATCTCGGCCGGAATGCGGCGATAGGCGCCACGGTGAGGATAGCCATGCAACCGCCACCGACAGTACGAGGCCAGGTAGCGAACGAAGAACCGTGCGACCCCGAGCTCGCGGTACTGCCGGACGTGGACGAGCTCGTGGCGCAACAGCCGTGCCGACTGGGCCGCTCGCCGGCGCACGATGACGAGCGAGCCGAAGGTGATGGCGGCGCTGCCGGGCGGCACCGGACCTCCGACCCACAGCCAGTGATCGCCCTGCCGGGCGGGGAGGTTCACCGTCGGCGTGTGGTCGCCGCGAGGACGGGTGGAGGAAGTCGCGCCGTCAGAACAGTGCCGAGGCGAGGCGACGGCGGTAGTCGGCGGTGCTCGGATGGTCGGGGCCCAGGACCTCGAGGAGGTCGAGGAACTGCTGGCGCACGTCCTCGTCGCCCTTGACGCGGGTGAGGAGCTCGTCGAGCGACGCGAGGATGTCGTCGGCGCCGGGCTCACCGGTGCGCGCACGCGCGGCGATCTGACGGGTCTGGGGGGTTTCGGGGATGCGCTTGAGGAGCTCGAGGGCCTCCTCGGCTCGGTCGGTGTCGACGAGGAGGTCGGCGAGCTGTGGGAGGGCGACGGGATGGTCGGGGAACGCCGCGAGCACTTCGCGCAAGCTGGCCTCGTCGCCCTTGGTGATGAGCGCCGCGACGATCTGATCCTGTTCAGTGGGCAGCAGTCGTTGCACGAACTCGCGCACCTGGGGCTCACCCTGTGCGCCGACGAAGCCGTCGACGATCTTGCCGTCCTTGAGCGCGTACACGGCCGGGATGCTCTGCACCTGGAAGGCCTGCGCGGTCTGAGGATTGGAGTCGACATCCACCTTCACGAGCTCGACCTCGCCGTTGGTTTCGGCGATGACCTTCTCGAGGATCGGGCCGAGGGACTTGCAGGGGCCACACCATTCTGCCCAGAGATCGACGACCACAGGGACGCTGTTGGATCGATCGAGGACGTCGGTGGCGAATGTTGCATCGGTGACATCAGACATGGTGCTTCAAACGGTAGCGGACCCGCGAAGATTCCCCGTCCGCTCTGCAGATCTGCGCGCGCCGCATGCGCGCCGTGCGCCGTCGTTCGGCTAGCTTCCCAAGCAGATCAGCCCCATGCCGATCAGCCCGATGGTGACCATGCCTCCGACAAGCCCACCCGCGACCGTGCCGGCCACCGCCGTCGACCGTCGACGCTTCCGATGACGCTCGCGCGCCGCCACGATCTCGAACAACGACCCGCGCTCGATGCCGCGGTGTTGCTCGTGTGCCTCGACGGCTGGGTCGATGCCGGGCACGTGCAGGCGCGCATCCGACGGGCGGTGCTCGACGCGCCCTCGGTGCTCATCGCCGATTTCGACACCGACATGATCTTCGATTACCGGGCCCGACGACCGTTGATGCACGTCGACGACGGCGTGAACACCGGCGTCGACTGGCCGACCATCGAGCTGCGCGCCATCAAGGACCTCGACGGACGCGACGTCCTGGTGCTGGCCGGCAGCGAACCCGACCGCGGCTGGCGCACGTTCGCTGCCGAGGTCGTCAACCTAGCCCTCGAGTACAGGGTTAGATTGGTGGCGGCGCTCGGCGCGTACCCTGCAGCGACACCTCACACTCGCGAGGTCACGCTGTCGGCCATCGGCACCACACCGAAACTTGTACGTGAGGTCGGGTTCCTCGACGGACGGATGGACAGCCCTGCGGGTGTGCAGGCCGCCATCGAACGGGCCTGCGCAGATCGCCGCATCCCGTCGGTCGGCCTATGGGCGCCGGTCCCCCACTACGCCGCCGGCGAGGCCTTTCCTCCTGCGGCGTACGCGCTCCTCGACGGCCTCGCCCGCATCGCCGACCGCCGCTTCGATCTGGATCCGCTGATCACCGAGTCGGTGGCCGTGCTGGAACGGCTCGACGCAACCGTGCGCTACGACGAAGCCCGGGCGCGCATGGTGGGCAACCTCGAGTCACACAGCGACACTGTGGCCAATGCCCGACCGACGGCATTCCCCACCGGCGACGAGCTCGCCCGCCAGTTCGAACAGTTCTTCGAAGACGGCGAAGCCTGACCCTTCGGTCGCCGCCCCGACGGCGCGGGACCTCATCGGCAGACGCCTCAGCGTGCCGCGCCCACCGACCTGAGCGTCGGCGAACGGGGCATACGGGCCCATGGCGGCCGAACGCCGAAGATTCCCGCCGGCCTTCATGCTCAGTTCATCTCGGTCGGCGAACCTGCGT
>JAHECR010000016.1:35300-77029 GCA_024641655.1 Acidimicrobiaceae bacterium | reverse complement strand
CGAACACGACCAGATCGACGTCGTCGATACGGTGAAGAACCGCCTCGGTGCCGACGAAGAACCGTCCTTCGGGCACCACCTCGTCACTCTCGCCGGTCACCTCCACCACCGGCTCCCGCAGCAGCGCCTCCAGTTCCTCGGCAGCTCGACGCACGCCGATCCGCAGGTTCTTGAAGGTGGTGCCGCCGCACGACAGGCAGATCGGAGGGCGACGATGACCGCTGCGGCATTCGAGCTGCCCATCTCCAGGGTCACGCAACGCCCCGTCACAGACGTCACAGACAGCGAGCTCGTCGCAGGTCCGGCAGGCGAGCAGCCGGGAGCGACCCTTGCGATTGACCAGCACCACCGCTCGTCGGCAGGTACGGAGCTCGCGCACCGCGGCCTCGGTCCACAGTCCTCCTCGTGCCGAGCCGTCCTCGCGTGGGTCGACGACACGGACCTGCGGCCATCCCTCCCGCTCAGCCCGTCGGCTCACCGTCAGCAACGGGAACTCGAGCCGAGCCTCGACCGACGGCATCGGCGACACCAGCACACACGGCACGCCGGCACGGCGCGCCCGTTCGACGACGACCTCGCGGGCGTGCCAGGTCGGGGTGCGCTCCTGCTGGTAGACCTCGTCGTGCTCGTCGATCATCACCACAGCGGCGAGACCGGCCACAGGAGCCAGTGCCGCGGCACGAGTGCCGACCACCGACCCTCCGCCGGCACCGACCGCCCACTCGCGGTCGTACACCCCGACGTGCACCCCCAGCCGCCGCAGCCGGCCGGCTGCCGTGGCCGCCTGCGAGATCGACGGTGTGAGAATCAGCGCATTACCCTGCGCGACCGCGCCCAGCACGAACGCCCAGCGGTCCCCGAGTGGCGGGACCCTCACGGCGGCGCCCCGGTGCGCGAACGCCTCCTGGACGAGCGGGTCGTCGGGCATGGCAAGGCGTGCCCCCGAGCGCGGGAGCGGCAGCGAGGCAACCATCCGGGGCGGGCTCGCCGTTCGCAGCAGCGCTTGCTCCGGTCCGGACCAGCGCCAGGCTGCCCAGCTGATGAGGTCGATCAACTCCGCCGGGGGGCCCTCACCGCTGCGTTTCTGCAGCGGCCGGAGCGCCACCGCGGTTGCCGGTTCGGGATCGACCGCCGTGATCCAACCGCCGACACGACGGCCGTGGAGCTCGACGCGGACCATGGTTCCGATGCGCAGCGTCGATGCTCGACCGTCGAGATGCCACTCGTCGGGAACCGCGTAGTCGAAGGCCCGCCTGACGGCTGGCACATCGGGGAGCACTCGGACCACCCGCGGCGGATCGGTCATCGAAAGCGGAGCTGAGGGGCGATTCAGAGCCCCAGGGCGCTCTTGAGCTCGGGGATGCGATCGGTCCGCTCCCAGGTGAACCCCTCGAGCTCGCGTCCGAAGTGTCCGTAGGCCGCGGTCTTGGCGTACACCGGCTTGCGCAGATCGAGATCGCGCAGGATCGCGGCCGGGCGCAGATCGAAGATGTCGGTGACCGCACGCGAGATGGCCACGGGGTCGACGCGCTCGGTGCCGAAGGTCTCGACCATCACCGACATGGGGTGCGCCACGCCGATCGCGTAGGCGACCTGCACTTCACAACGCTCGGCCGCACCGGCGGCGACGAGGTTCTTCGCCACCCACCGCGTGGCGTACGCAGCGCTGCGGTCGACCTTGGAGGGGTCCTTCCCGGAGAACGCCCCACCGCCGTGGCGAGCCATGCCGCCGTAGGTGTCGACGATGATCTTGCGCCCGGTGAGACCCGCGTCTCCGACGGGTCCACCTATGACGAAACGACCGGTTGGATTGACGAAGACCTGGTAGTCGTCGTCGGCGAACTGCGCCGGGATGACCGGACGAATCACCTGCTCCAGCAAGTCGGGCCGGATCTGGTAGTCACGGTCGACGCCGGGGTTGTGCTGGGTCGAGACCAGCACCGTCCGCAGCCGTACCGGTTTGCCGTCCTCGTAGTCGAAGGTCACCTGGGTCTTGCCGTCGGGGCGCAGGTACGGAACCGCTCCGCTTCGACGAACCTCCGAAAGGCGCTCGGCCAGCCGGTGGGCGAGATGCACGGGAAGGGGCATCAGCACGTCGGTGTCGGTGCAGGCGTAGCCGAACATGAGTCCCTGGTCGCCTGCGCCCTGCTTGTCGAGATCGTCGAGCTCGCCCGACTTGCCCGAACGGACCTCCTCGGACGCGTCGACGCCCTGGGCGATGTCGGGCGACTGCTCGTCGATCGCAACCATCACGCCGCAGGTGTTGCCGTCGTAGCCGAAGGCTTCGTTGTCGTAGCCGATGTCACAGATCGTGCGGCGGACGATCCCCGGGATGTCGACATAGGCGGAGGTGGTGATCTCGCCGGCGATGAACGCAAGACCCGTTGTCACGAGCGTCTCGCACGCCACCCGGCTCATCGGGTCCTGCGCCAGGAGGGCGTCGAGGATCGAGTCGGAGATCTGATCGGCCATCTTGTCGGGGTGCCCCTCGGTGACCGACTCTGAGGTGAACGTGAAAGAAGCCACGGGTTTCCTTGGGTTGTATGGGTGGGTCGAGTATGGCTGGTGGAGGACGTGGAGTCGTGCTCACCGCGCTCTGGCGGCGACCACGGCATCGAGGACAGCGTCGGCCACGACGCTCTTGTCGGCGAGCGGAACCGGCCGGCGCAGGCCTGGACCGATGATGACGACCTCGTTGGTGTCGTGCGCGAAACCGACATTTGGCATCGACACGTCATTGGCGACGATCAGGTCGAGGTTCTTCCGCTCCAGCTTGCCGCGAGCGTTCTCCTCGAGGTTCTCGGTCTCGGCGGCGAAACCGACGAGCGTCAGGTGTGCGGGCTTGCGGGCCCCGATGTCGACGAGGAAGTCGTGGGTGGGCGCCAGCGGAATCGCCTCGATCGCCTCACCCTTCTTGAGCTTGCGGTCGGCGGGGTTCGCAGGGCGGAAGTCGGCGACAGCCGCTGCCATGATCAGCACGTCGGTGTCCGCGATACGCGGCACGACGACGTCGGCCATCTCGGCCGCTGACTCGACCGACACCATGGTGACCCCCGGCGGTGGCTCACGGTCGACCGTGCTCACGAGCACCACATCGGCGCCACGAGCGTGCGCCGCGGCTGCGAGCGCATACCCCTGCTTCCCCGTCGAGCGGTTGGAGATCACCCTGACGGGGTCGATGGCTTCGCGGGTCCCACCCGCGGTGACCACCACGCGCAGGCCGTCCATGTCGTGGGGGCCGATGGCGCGTTGCACTGTCGCGACGATCGTCGCCGGGGAGGCGAGGCGGCCCTTGCCGATGTCGCCACCGGCGAGGCGTCCGGGCTCGGCGTCGACAACGATGACGCCGCGGCGACGAAGCGTCGCGAGGTTCTCCTGGACCGCCGGGTGCTCCCACATCTCGGTGTGCATCGCGGGGCACACGATCACCGGTGCGGCCGTTGCCAGCAGCGTCGCGGTGAGCAGGTCGCTCGAGATGCCGGCGGCGTAGGCGCCGATGAGGCGAGCCGTTGCCGGCGCAACCACCACCGCGTCGGCGGACTGGCCGAGGAGCGTGTGCGGGATCGGGCTGTCTTCATCCCAAAGGGAGGTGAGCACCGGCTCGCTCGCGAGCGCGTTGAACGTCGTCTCCCCGACGAAGCGCGTGGCCGCGTTCGTCATGATCGGAATCACGTGCGCTCCTGCGTCGACCAGGCGGCGGCACAGCTCGACGGCCTTGTAGGCGGCAATGCCGCCACTCACCCCGAGAACGATGCGCTTGCCCGCGAGCACGAGGTGGCTCCTGCCGTGCTCAGCTGGCGTCGTCGGTGAGCTCGGCCGTGGCGTCACCCGTGTCGTCACCTGCAGTCTCGGGGTCAGGAAGGTCGATCCCGACGATCTTGTCGGCGTCGATCTCCTCGAACGCGATCGACAGCGGCTTGCGTGACGACGAGGTCACCTGCGGCGGTACCGACGAACCCGAGCCGTCGCCCAGGTGACCGAAGTAGGCGTTGATCTGGCGTGCCCGTCGCGACGCGAGGGTCACGAGTCGGAACTTCGACGTCGCACGATCGAGCAGTCGCTCGATCGGGGGGGAAACCATGGTCTCGTTGTTTGCTGGCATGAATGGCGACCTCTGGGGCGAGCGGGCAGCGAATGCAGGTGAGGGCGTAGCCCGGCGGGTCATCGTACCAGCGTGCAGGCCCTGGTACGCCCGGGTCAGGCCCCGCGACGAGCCTCGATGAGGGAAGCGATCTCCTCGACGGTACGTGCGAGGTCGTCGTTGATCACCTCGATGGCGGCGAGGTCGGCAGCGCGCGAGCGCTCCCGATCGCCCTCGGCGAGGCGCCGGCGCACCGCGTCCTCGGGGTCCCCACGCTGGCGCAGCCGCTCGGCCTGGTCGGAGCGGGTCGGGGAGTCGACGAAGATCAACAGTGCGGCCGGGTCGCGCTCGGCGACGCTTCGAGCTCCCTGGACGTCGATCTCGAGCAGCAGGTCACGGTCGTCGGGGGCGTCGGGCCACGGCGTGCCGTAGAGATTGCCGTGGAACTCGGCCCATTCGAGAAAGCCGTCGGCTTCGATGTGGGACCGGAACGTGTCATGGTCGACGAATACGTAGGCGTCGTCGGGCTCGCCGGGACGCTGCGGTCGAGTGGTCCAGCTGCGCGACAACCAGAGCCGCCCGTCACGCTCGACCAGGAGCCGAGCGATCGTTCCCTTCCCGACCCCACCTGGGCCCGAGACCACGATGACCAGAGCGCGACCTCAGTTGTGGTTGAACGTGGAGAGCAGCGATGCCCGCTGCTGGTCGCCGAGACCACGCAACCGGCGACTCTCCGCGATGCCGATGTCTTCCATGAGTCGACGGGCTTTCACCTTGCCGACGCCAGGGAGTGACTCGAGCACGGCGATGACCTTCGTCTTGCCGACCACGTCGTCGCGGTCGGCGAGCGCGAGCACTTCATCGAGGGTGACCGAACCCATCTTCAGGCGATCCTTGAGCTCGGCACGTACTCGCCGAGCTTCCGCGGCCTTCGCAAGTGCAGCCTTGCGCTGCGCATCGGTGAGAACTGGGGGTGCTGCCATGGTCGAAACGCTACATGGGCGCGCGCGACCAGTGGTGCATGCCGCATTTTCAGCCGAGCAGCTCCATCACGATCTGCTCCGCGGCCCTCGCCGGGTTGGGGGCCTTCGTCACGGCGCGCCCGATCACCAGCAGGTCGGCGCCTTGGGCCATGGCCTCACCAGGAGTCGCCACGTTCGCCTGGTCATTCTTGTCGGTACCCGCGGGACGGATTCCGGGGACGACCTTGATGAGTCGAGGAGCGAGCATCCGGGCATCTTTGAGGTCCTTCGCTGCGCACACCAGCCCGCCGCAGCCGGCCTCGGCGGCCACGCGCACGCGTTGCGGCACGATGTGATCAGGGGCGCCGGCATCGCTCGTGAGCACGGTGACGGCGAGAGCGACGGGGGGTTCGAGACCTGCGTTGGCCGCGCCTTCGGCCAGACCCTCCACACCGGCTCTCAGCATCTCGAGGCCACCGAAGGCGTGAAGGGTCAGGTAGTCCACACCGAGAGCGCCCAGCACACGCGAGGCGCGTCCGACCGTCGTGGGAATGTCGTGGAGCTTCAGATCGAGGAAGACGTCGAATCCCAGTGCCCGGAGCGCAGCGACTGCGTCAGGACCGGCGGCGCTGTACAGCTCGAGCCCCACCTTGGCCACCCCGAACCACGGGCGCAGCTCTCGGGCCAGACGGGTCGCCACGACGAGATCATCGACGTCGAGGGCCAATGCCAGCGTGCCGCGCACCTCCTCGCTGACCGCCAGATCACCCAGATCGTCGGTTTCGTTCTCACTCATCGCTGTGTTCTTCCTGTGTTGCCGGCTGCACATGCGTCGGACCGGGTCGAGGGGGGCACGACCGAGGCGCAACGCACCGACGGGACGAGGGCATCAACCATGGGCTGCTCCGACCAGATCGCTGAATCGCTCCACTCCCCTACTGGCGCACCACGTCCGGAGATCGTCGAGGACCGTGGCGGTGACAGACGGATCCGCGAAACTCGCGGTTCCGATCTGCACTGCCGATGCTCCTGCCATGGCGAGCTCGACGGCTTGCGCCGCCGATGCTACGCCACCGACCCCGATGATCGGGAGATCCCGGATCGCCGCGTGGACGTCGAACACCGCGCGCACGGCGACCGGATGGATCGCCGGGCCACTCACGCCTCCCCCGCCGCCCCCGAGCAACGGCCTGCGGGCTTCGGTGTCAATCACCATGCCCATCAACGTGTTGACGAGGGTGACGGCCTCAGCGCCCCCGGCGCGCGCCGCCGCGGCGATCTCGGCGAGGTCGGTGACGTTCGGGCTGAGCTTGGCCCAGCGCGGCCGGCGGACGCCTGCGGTGGCCTCCATGACGGTCCGGGTCGTGCCGGGCGCGTGCGCGAACATGCGGTGGCGGTCCTCGACGTTGGGGCACGAGACGTTGACCTCCACCGCCACCACCTCTGCAGGCAGGTCCGCACACAGGGCCGCTGCCTCCGCGTAGTCCTCGACGGTGCGACCCCAGATGCTCACCACGACGCGGGCGCCGGTAGCCACCAGCTCGGGAAGCTCCTCGGCGGCCCAACGCGCCAAACCTGGGCCCTGCAAGCCGATGCTGTTGATCATGCCTGCGGGCGTCTCGTGCACTCGTGGCGGCGGGTTCCCGGCCCATGGCTGCACCGAGAGGCTCTTCACTACGACCGCGCCCAACGACGCCAGGTCGACATAGGCGCCCAGCTCCGCGCCGTGACCCGCCGTGCCCGATGCGGTCATGATGGGATTGGGCAACACCAGCGAGCCGACCGTGGCGGTCAGGTCGGCGCTGTGGTCTCGTCGTCGGCGGAGGGCGAACCCACTCATCGGGTCAGTCCGCTCCATCTCCGGGCGCCGAGGTGTGGTACGCCTGCAGCGGTCGCACCTCGAGCGTGTGCGCCGACCAGTCCACCATGCCGCGTGCGAGTGCCACCGCTGCCGCGGCAGTGGTCAGCAGCGGCACGTCGGCCGCGCCGGCGACCCGCCGGATGTAGGCGCCGTCGGCGCGTGGGCCGCGACCCCGTGGCGAGTTGATGACCAACTTCACCTTGCCCGACTCGATCAGATCGACTGCGGTGACGCCTGCGTCCTCACCCAGCTTGGCCACGACCTCCGCCACCGAAACACCCGCAGCCGACAGCGCTGCTGCGGTTCCCGAGGTGGCTGCGATGGTGAATCCCAGGTCGACGAGCGTCCGCGCTGCCTCGATACCGGCCGCCTTGTCACGATCCGCGAGCGAGAGGAACACCATGCCCTCCTCGGGCAGGTTCATCCCCGCCGCGATCTGACTCTTCGCGAACGCAAGGCCCGGCGTCAGGTCGATACCCATGACCTCGCCGGTCGAGCGCATCTCGGGGCCCAGCACGGCGTCGGTGTCGGGGAACCGGTTGAAGGGCAGCACCGCTTCCTTCACCGCGGTGTGGGGGCTCGTGGTGGGCGGCGGGAGGGCTCCGCAGGCGCGGAGCGCTTCGAGGCTCTCGCCGAGCATCACCCGTGCCGCGACCTTCACCAGCGGCACGCCGGTGGCCTTGGCCACGAACGGCACGGTGCGAGAGGCGCGGGGGTTGGCCTCGATGACGAAGACGGTCTCGGACTCCCCGACCTTCTTGACGACGTACTGCACGTTGATGAGGCCGACCACCGCGAGACGCTCGGCGATGCGCTCGGTGTGGTCGCGCAGCGTGGCGAGCGTCGTGGCGCTGAGATGGACCGGCGGGATCATGCAGGCGCTGTCGCCCGAGTGGACGCCAGCTTCCTCGACGTGCTCCATGATGCCGCCGATGAGCACCTCACCGGTAGCGTCGCGGATGGCATCGACATCGACCTCGACCGCGTCTTCGAGGAACCGATCGATGAGCACGGGGCGCTCCGCGGACAGGCCGCCTTCCCTTCCGAGGGTCCCGGCTTCGGTGAGCTCACGCATCGCGTGGCGCAGCTCCTCCTCGTCGTACACGATGCTCATGGCCCGCCCGCCCAACACGTAGGAGGGCCGAACGAGGCACGGGTACCCGACACGGGCGACCACCTCGAGCGCCTGGTCGATGCTGAACGCGGTACCGCCCGGGGGCTGCGGGATCTCGAGCTGCGCGCAGAGGGCGTTCCAGAGCTCCCGGTCCTCGGCGAGGTCGATCGATTCCGGCGAGGTGCCGGCAACGAGCTCGGGTGGCAACAGGCCGGCGAGCTTCAGCGGCGTCTGACCCCCGAGGCTCACGACGATCCCCGCGATGCCGGGTCCGCCACCGTCGAGCGACGACTTCTGTTCTGCGGCGATGACGTTGCTGACGTCCTCGAGGGTGAGCGGCTCGAAGAAAAGCCGATCGGAGGTGTCATAGTCGGTCGAGACCGTCTCCGGGTTGCAGTTCACCATGATCGTCTCGTAGCCCGCCTCGGCCAGCGCGAAGCTGGCGTGGACGCAGCAGTAGTCGAACTCGATGCCCTGGCCGATGCGGTTCGGGCCCGAACCGAGGATGATCACCTTGGGGCGGCTCGATGGAGCGACCTCGTCGGTGTCCTCGTAGGTGGAGTAGTGGTAGGGCGTCTCGGCCTCGAACTCCGCTGCACACGTGTCGACGGTCTTGAACGTGGGCACGACACCGAGGGCGAGGCGACGCACCCGCACGTCGGCTTCGTCGGCGCCGGTGAGATAGCCGAGCTGGGCGTCGCTGAACCCGAGCCGCTTTGCTCGGCGCATCTGCCGCACCGAAAGGTCCTCGAGACGCAGGTCCTCGAGCACCTGGCGCTCCTCGACGATCATCAGGAGCTGGTCGATGAACCACGGATCGATGCCCGTGGCCTCGTGGATGAGGTGCACCGCCACGCCCCGCCGCAGCAGCTCACCGATCTCGAAGATGCGCGTCGGCGTGGCAATGGCCACCTTGGTCAGCAGCTCGCGGTCGTCGAAGGTCCGGTACTCGCGCTCGCCGGCGTCGGCGTTGAGCCCGTTGCGACCCAGCTCGAGGGAACGGAGGGCCTTCTGGATCGACTCGGGGAAGGTCCGGCCGATCGCCATCACCTCGCCGACGGACTGCATCTGGGTTCCGAGGACGGCCTTCGTTCCCGGGAACTTCTCGAAGGCCCAACGCGGGATCTTCGTGACCACGTAGTCGATGGTGGGTTCGAAGCTCGCCGGGGTCTTCTTGGTGATGTCGTTCGAGATCTCGTCGAGGGTGTACCCCACGGCGAGCTTGGCGGCGATCTTGGCGATCGGGAATCCCGTTGCCTTCGATGCCAACGCCGACGAACGGCTCACCCGTGGGTTCATCTCGATGATCACGATCTCGCCGTCGAGCGGATTGACCGCGAACTGGACGTTCGATCCCCCGGTTTCGACCCCGACGCGCCGCATGCACGCGAATGCGGCGTCGCGCATCTGTTGGTACTCGACATCGGTCAGGGTCTGCGACGGCGCAACCGTGATCGAGTCGCCGGTGTGCACGCCCATGGCGTCGAAGTTCTCGATGGTGCAGATGACGACACAGTTGTCCGCCTTGTCACGCATGACTTCGAGCTCGAATTCCTTCCAGCCCTTGATCGACTTCTCGATCAGGATCTCGCCGATGGGGCTGGCGGCGAGGCCGTCGGCCGCGATCTTCTCGAACTCCTCGGGTGTCGCCGCGATGCCGGTGCCCTTGCCGCCGAGGATGTAGGCGGGCCGGATGATCACCGGCAGGGTCAGCTCCTCGGCGATGCGCCGGGCCTGCATCATCTCGTGGGCCACGCCGCTGGCGGGCACCGACAAGCCGATGCCGACCATTGCCTCCTTGAACTGCTCGCGGTCCTCGGCGGTGGCGATCGCCTCCGCGTCGGCGCCGATGAGCTCGACGCCGTGCTGATCCAAGATGCCTGCGGCCACGAGCTCCATTGCCAGGTTCAACGCGGTCTGCCCGCCCAGCGTCGGTAGCAGCGCGTCGGGCTTCTCGATCTCGATGATCCGGGTGAGCACCGCCAGGGTCAAAGGCTCGATGTAGGTGGCATCGGCGAAGTCCGGGTCGGTCATGATCGTTGCCGGGTTCGAGTTGGCCAGCACGACCGTGTACCCCTCCTCCCGGAGGACGCGACACGCCTGGGTGCCGGAGTAGTCGAACTCACAGGCCTGGCCGATGACGATCGGGCCCGACCCGATCAGCAGGATCTTCTCGATGTCGGTTCTCTTGGGCATCAGCGTGCCGCTCCCATGAGTGCGTCGAATTCGTCGAACAGGTACTGGCTGTCGTGAGGGCCGGGACCGGCTTCGGGATGGTGCTGCACACTGAACCCAGGTGCGTCGAGGAGGCGGATGCCCTCGCAGACCCCGTCGTTGAGGTTCACGTGTGTGACCTCGGCTCGTCCCCCGAGCGTCGAGGCGTCCACGGCGAAATTGTGGTTCTGGCTGGTGATCTCGACCGCGCCGGTGCCTTCCCGACGCACCGGATGGTTCCCGCCGTGGTGCCCGAAGGCCATCTTCACGGTGTCGGCTCCGATCGCGCGGCTGAGCAGCTGGTGCCCGAGGCAGATCCCGAAGATGGGCACCTGACCGATGAGTGCCTTGATCGTCTCGGGAGCGTGCGCAACCGCCGACGGATCACCGGGGCCGTTGGAGAGGAACACCCCGTCGGGGGCTGCGGCGAGGATGTCGCTCACCGAGGTCGAAGCGGGCACGACCAGCACGTCGCCGAGCCTCGAGAGATGGCGGAGGATCGTCGTCTTGATGCCGAAGTCCATGGCGACGATCCGGCGTACCGGGCCCTCGCCGCGGGTGCTCGCGACCTCGTAGGGGGCCGCACAGGTCACCTCGGCGACAAGGTCGATGCCGTCGGTACCGGGTTCGGCCAGCGCGGCGCGTCGCAGCGCGTCGGTGTCGGCGGTGCCGAATGCGCCCGGCATCGCTCCGGCGTCACGAATGTGCCGGGTCAGACGTCGCGTGTCGATGCCCGCGATGCCGGGCACTCCTGCGGCCCTCAGCATGGCATCGAGGTCACCGGTGGCCCGCCAGTTGCTGGTTCGGCGAGCGAGCTCGCGCACGACCACGCCGCGGCAGAAGGGACGGCGGCTCTCGTCGTCGGTCGCGTTGACGCCGTAGTTCCCGATGTGGGGATACGTGAAGGTGATGATCTGACCTGCGTAAGACGGGTCGGTGATGACCTCCTGATAGCCGGTCAGCACGGTGTTGAACACCACCTCCCCCGATGCGATGCCATCAGCGGGCGGCACCCCGATGGCCTCACCCTCGAAGAGGCTGCCGTCGGCCAGCACAAGTGCAGCCTCGGTGAGGTCACTCATCGCTCGATCCTTTCGCCATGTGGGGTTTGAATCCTTCCCGGTTTCCTGCTGTTCGGCACGATCTCGTCGCCGCCCGCTCTTGTCGGTACCCGATGCTCAACGCTGTGCCAGTCCGTCGATGACCACGGCCTCACCGTCGACGAGGGTGTGCCGTACTCGCCCGCGTACCCGGCGGCCTTCGAATGGCGACTGGACGCTGCGGCTCGCGAAGGCGTCCCCGTGCACGACCCACTCCGTCGCCTGGTCGATCACTGCGAGGTTGGCAGGGCGACCGATCGAAAGCGTGCCGCCATGGGTGTCGTCGAGGCCGGCGATCGCCGCCGGTCGCCACGACAACAGCTCCAAGATGCGAGCAAGCGGCAGGTCGAGCTCGGTGAGGGCCAGGGCCAACGTCGTCTCGAATCCAACGACGCCCACCGGGGCTTCGTCGAAGGGAAGCTCCTTCAGATGTGGTTCCCAAGGCGTGTGATCGGAGGCTATGGCATCGACGGCGCCGTCGGCGAGGGCGGCCCGCAGTAGTGCAACCTCCGCGGCCGGTCGCAGCGGCGGCGCGAGCTTGAAGCGTGCGTCGTAGGTTGCCACTGCAGCGTCGGTGAGGACGAGATTGGGCATCACCACGTCGCAGGTCACGGCCAGTCCCTGGGTCTTCGACGCCCTGATGATCCCGGCCGAACCGCCCGTCGAGAGCCCCTGGAGGTGCACGCGGGCACCGGTGAGACGCCCCAGCGTGATCGCCCGCATGACCGCGAGCTCCTCGGCCTCGGCCGGGATGCCCGCGATGCCGAGGAGTGACGACACGGCGCCTTCGTGCATGTGGCCGCCGGAGGCAAGCGCCGCGTCCTCGCAGTGCAGTGACAACGTGAGGTCTCGATCACCGGCGTACTCCATCGCCCGGCGAAGGAGGCGGGCATCTCCGATGGCGTGGCCGGCGTCGGAGATCATCCGCACACCCAACGACGCCATCTCTGCGATGGCCGCGAGCTGCTCGCCGGCACAACCGACCGTGATCGCCCCGGCGATGGCGACGTGACACAGCGCGTCCTGGGCGAGGCGCTGCAGGTCACGGAGCACGGCCGCGCTGTCGACGACCGGGTCGCTGTCGGGCATGGCGACGATGGCGGTGTACCCACCCAACGCCGCTGAGCGGGTCGCGGATTCGATCGTCTCGGCCTGCTCGTTGCCGGGCTCACCCAGACGGGCGCGGAGGTCCACGAGGCCCGAAGTCACGACGCAACCCTCGGCGTCGAGGACCGAACCGGCGTTGAGGTCGGGGCCGATGGCGGCGATGCAGCCCCCATCGTCGACGACGATGTCGGAGCGTCGCTCCCCGGCCCGGTCGACCACCGTGCCGCCCTTGATGACGAGCTCAGGCATCGGGAGCCTCCTCGGCGACGAGCGCCGGCAAGGCGACCCCGGAGCCCAGCAAGCGGTACAACACAGCCATGCGAACGACGACGCCGTTGCTGACCTGATCGGTGATCACCGCGTTCGGCAGATCGGGCACGTCACCGGCGATCTCCACGCCACGGTTCATGGGGCCAGGGTGCATGATGAGCGTGTCGGGTCCGAGCCGCGCCGCCCGGTCTGCGGTGAGCCCGAAGCGCATCGTGTACTCGCGCAACGACGGCACGAGGGACTCCTGCTGTCGTTCGAGTTGCATCCGCAGCAGGTACACGACCTCTACGCCGCCGATGATGTCGTCGAGGTCGGTGGCGACCTCCACCGGCCACCCCTCGAGGCTGGGCGGCAGCAGCGTCGGGGGCGCGACGAGAACGACCTCGGCGCCGAGCGCCACGAACGCCTTGACGTTCGAGCGAGCGACCCGCGAGTGTTTGATGTCGCCGATGATCGCGATCCGCTTTCCCTGGAGCGACCCGAGCCGCCGGGTGATCGTGTAGCAGTCGAGCAGCGCCTGCGTCGGATGCTCGTGCCAGCCATCACCTGCGTTGACGATCGCGGCATCGGTCCAGCGCGGGAGCATCCACGGCACGCCGGCGCTGCGGTGACGGACGACGATCGCATCGACCCCCATCGCGCTGATCGTCTCGACGGTGTCGCGCAGGCTCTCGCCCTTCTTGACCGACGACGACGAGACGCTGAAGTTCATGGTGTCCGCAGACAGCCTCTTTGCGGCCGTCTCGAAACTCAGGCGGGTCCGCGTGGAGTCCTCGTAGAACAGCCACGCGACCGTTCGGCCGCGAAGGGCCGGCACCTTTGGGATTCGGCGTGACGACACCTCCAGGAAGTGGTCCGACAGGGACAGGATCTCGCGGATGCCGTCCGCGCCGAGATCGTCGATCCCCCGGAGGTGGGCGACGGGGTCGCTCATGGCGCGCCCTGCCCGTAGTCGCCGAGGCTGACCCCGTGGTCTCGAACGTCGACGATCTCGTCACGACGGGTGGGCAGGTTCTTTCCCACGAAGTCCGGCCGTATGGGCAGCTCCCGGTGTCCACGGTCCACCATCACTGCGAGCTGAACCGCTCGGGGGCGCCCGAAATCGGCGATCGCGTCGAGCGCGGCGCGGATGGTGCGGCCGGTGAACAACACGTCGTCGACCAGGACGACGACCTTGTCGGTGAGATCGAAATCGATCTCGGTCGGCTGCTCGGGCATCACCGGCCGCAGGCCGATGTCGTCACGGTAGAAGGCCACGTCGAGGGTGCCGACGGGGGCCGCAGTGCCCTCGATCTCGCTGAGATTGGCGGCGAGGCGCTCCGCGAGGGGCACGCCTCCGGTCTGCAGGCCGATCAGCACCACCGCGTCGAGACCCTGATTGTGCTCGACGATTTCGTGAGCCATCCGCCACAGCGCCCGCCGCACGTCGTCGGCATCCATCACCTGGGTGCGGGCAACAAAAAAGCCCCCGCGAGGGGGCGTCGAGGGGCGTTCGCGTTCGGCCAAGGAGCTGCCTTTCGTCCGTTCGGGCCTCACGGGACCCGCTTCACGGTCGGCGGCCAACCTACCAGTCGCGCGCCGGCGTGCGCACCCGTCCCGACGGGTTTTCAGCGTCGAAACCCGCACGACCCGCGCCGGGAGGCGCCGCTCGGCGAACCGTGACGTTGCTCTGCCTCGTTTCGAGGCCAGATACCGCACTGCGCCCACTGGTCGGCTCACGGCGGGCGCGCTGGCGCGCCCGCTCCCCTCCTCAGTCGGTGGTGACCCGCTCGTCGGGGCGAAAGCGCTCGGCCACTTTGGCGAGCAACCCGTTGACGAAGCGACTCGACGCCTCCGTCGAGTACTCCCCGGCGAGCTCGACCGCCTCGCTGATGATCGCACCGGCGGGTGTCTCGGCGTTGGAGACGAGCTCGTGCACGGCCATGCGCAGAAGCGCGCGGTCGACCGCAGGCATCCGATCGACGCTCCAGCCGTGGCTGGTCTCCTCGATGATCGCATCGAGCTCAGTGAGGTCGCCCCCGAGCCCCTCGAGGAGCTTGCGGGCATAGCCGTCGGGCCGGACAGGCAGGCCCGCGACGAGCTCGTCGACCGACACGCCCTTCGACTCGGCCTCGTAGAGGAACCCCAGCATGCGCTCACGCCCTTCGCGACGTGACCCGGGCCGGGCGATGGTCCCCTCGTGATCGGGGTCGGACACCGAATCAGGCCCGGCTGATGTAGCTGGCGGAGCGAGTGTCGACCTTGACACGCTCGCCGGGCCCCACGAACAACGGTACCTGGATCGTCAGACCGGTCTCGAGCGTTGCCGGTTTGGTGGCGCCCGACACGCGATCGCCCTGGATCCCCGGTTCGGTCTCGGTAATGACGAGCTCGACCGACGCCGGCATGTCGGTACCGACGATCTCCGTGCCGAACATGAGCAGCACCGCTGAGGAGCCCTCGATCAGGTAGTTGGCGGTGTCGCCCAGCGCGTCGCGTCCGACCGTGATCTGGTCGTAGGTCTCGTTGTCCATGAAGACGTAGCCGTTGGGCTCGGCGTAGAGGAACTGCATCTCACGCTTGTCGATGTTGGCGCGCTCGAGGGATTCACCGGCCCGAAAGGTGCGCTCGACAACGGCTCCGCTGCGAACGTTCTTGAGCTTCGTACGCACGAACGCATGGCCCTTGCCCGGCTTCACGTGCTGGAACTCGACGACGGCCATGAGGTCGCGATCGAGGAGCAGGTTCATGCCGTTCTTGAGATCGTTGCTCGATACCGTCGCCATCTCGACTCCTGTGAGGCCCGATGCGGGCGCCATGCGCGGGACACTGTAGCGGGGCCCGCGAGCGGATCAGCCGACGAAGAGACCCGAACGGGGGGCGAGCCGATCGGACCGCCCGCCCACCGAGGATCCAGCGCCGACGGGCGCCTACGCGAGCGGGTCCTTGGGGCTGTGGGTGAGCGCCTCGAGCCCGGTCGCCGTGACGAGATGGAGATCCTCCCACCGCACGCCTCCGCTCCCGGCGAAGTACACCCCCGGCTCGACGGTGACGAGCATCCCCGCTTCGAGCACGTCGTCGGTACGACTGCTGACCCGAGGCCGTTCGTGGATGTCGAGTCCGACGCCGTGTCCGGCTCCGTGGTTGAACGCATCGGCCCATCCTGCGGCGGCGATCACCTCGCGACATGCGGCGTCCACGTCGCGCGTCGCCACCCCTGGCCTGGCCGCGGCCACGCCGGCGCGTTGGGCGTCGAGGACGACGTCGAGCCACCGCTGGTGTTCCTCGGACGCTTCGCCGATCACGAAGGTCCGGGTCATGTCGCTGCGGTACCCGTCGTAGAGCGACCCCACGTCGATGATCACGAGGTCACCGCGACCGAGGCGGCGGTCGGTGGGACGGGCGTGGGGCAGCGCGGCGTTGGGGCCGGACGCGACGATCGTCTCGTACGCGTTCCCCGAGGCCCCGAACGTCCGGACGAGGTGATCGAGCGCGAGCGCGACCTCCCGTTCGGTCGAGGCGGCCAAGGTGCCCACCACCTCGGCCAGGGCCGCGTCGGTGATGGCCGCAGCCGCGCGAACCCGGTCGAGCTCGCCGCCGTCCTTCACCGCCCGCAGGGCCACGAGCGCGGTGTCGAAGGCGACAGGCGCGGTCCCGAACGCGGTGGCGTAACTCCGGTGCTCGGCCCAGGTGAGGTGGTCGGCCTCGACGGCGACCTCGCGCCCACAGACCAAGCTCGTCAGCTCGTCCACGGGCGCGTTCGTGACCCGAACCTCAGCGTCGACGCCTGCAGCGGCAAGCTCCTGTGGCGCCTGGTCCCCATAGCGCCCGTCGGTGATCAAGATGGCCGACTCCGCGTCGACGAAGAGCAGCCCGTTCGAGCCGGTGAACCCTGTCAGCCATCGCACGCTCGGCGGGTCGGTGACGATGAGACCGGCGACCCCTTGACGTGCGAGCGCGCCTCGCACGCGTCGGAAACGCGACGGCATGTCGAATGCTCCCAGCGCGCTGCGGTCGATCACCGCTCCAGCACCGCCGCCACCGCTTCGACCGCGAGACGGTATCCGTGTCCACCGAACCCCACGATCGAGCCCGTGGCCACGGGTGCCACCACCGACAGGTGGCGCCAGGGTTCGCGGGCGTTTGGGTTCGACAGATGTAGCTCGACGATGGGCCCGTCGAATGCCGCCAACGCGTCATGGATGGCCCACGCGTAGTGGGTGAGCGCGCCCGGATTGATGATGATGGCGCCATGGGTGCCGCGTGCAGCCTGTATGGCGTCGACGAGATCGCCCTCGTGGTTGGACTGGAAGTGCACGACCGAGAGCCCGTGGAGCGCTGCGGCCTCGGACGCGGTGGCGACGTGATCTGTCAACGTCGCCGTGCCGTAGACCGCTGGTTCCCGCTCACCGAGGAGGTTGAGATTGGGCCCCGACAGGAGCAGGATCGTGGCGCTCATCGGACGGCCTCCATTGCCTCTGCCAGCATCGTGGTGTCGTCGATGCGGACCGACTCGACTCCCCGGGGCCCGTCGAGCACCAGGGTGACACCATCGATGGCTTTCTTGTCACGCGAGAAGAGGTCGACCAGCTCGTCGGTCCGCAATCGAGCAGGCAGCGTCCATGCGAGTTCGTAGCGCGCCAGGACGGCTTCGTGCTCGGCGACGCGGGCGGCATCGATGCGACCGAGGCGGTAGGCGACTTCTGCGGCGTAGCGGAGCCCTATGGCGACGCACTCGCCGTGGCGAAGGTCGAACGCTCCCGCGATCTCGATCGCGTGGGCGAGGGTGTGGCCGTAGTTGAGGACGGCCCGGCCCGCACCCTCGCGTTCGTCGTCAGCGACCACTGCGGCCTTGAGCGCGACGCATCGCGCGATCTTGTCCTCGAGGTCCAGCGCGTGGAGATCCCCGCCGCCGAGGAAGTGGTACTTGGCCATCTCGCCATAACCGCACTTCCATTCGCGCGGGGGCAGCGTGGCCAACGTGTCGGTGTCACACAGGACCGCGCTCGGTTGCCAGAAGGCCCCGACGAGGTTCTTGCCTTCGGGCAGGTTGACGCCGGTCTTGCCGCCGACGGCGGCGTCGATCATGCCGAGCAAGGTGGTCGACACATAGACCACCGAGATGCCCCGGTGATACACCGATGCCGCGAACCCGGCGACGTCGGTCACCATGCCTCCCCCAACGGCGACCACGGCATCGGCCCTGGTCAGACCCCACTGGGCCCACTGGCTGCACAGGTGTCCGACCGTGACCAGGGACTTGGCCTGCTCACCGTCACCGATGACGAACCGGCGATGCTCCAGGCCCGGGTTGACCGTGACGGGGATGTCGTGCTGGGTCACGATCGCGACCCGTTTGGCCCCGGGCGGCACCACGGCGGCGAGCTCGGCGGAGACACCTGCTCCGACGATCACCGGATAGGACCGCTCGCCCAGCGCGACCTCGACGACGGACCGGGTCACGACAGGCCCGCGGGGAGCGAGCACGGGGTGGATGCCATCACATCAGCGTACCGGTGGTCAACGGGGTCAGCCGACGAACGTGGACGGCCACATGACGATGACGATCGTCGCGACCATCAAGGGCGGGCCGAAGGGGAATGTCGTCTTGTGCCACGCCCCACCGTCCTGCACCAGCGGGTCGGGCAGGAACCGTCGGCCCAGCCGCACGGCGACCAGGCGCCCGACGCCCAAGACGACACCGAGCGCCGAGCCGATGAGGAGCCCCAGCATCACCGCCTGGACCGCCGCGAGCCGCCCGTCGGCGACCCAGCCGAGGAAGGCACCGAGAAGCAGCGCCAGCTTCACATCGCCGAATCCGAGACCGGCGGGGTTCACGAGGTAGAGCACGAACAGCACCGCGCTGTACAGCAGCGCACCGACCGCCACGCCCGCAGCCCGCCCCCCATGGCCCTCGATGGCCTCGCCGACGACGATGAGCGCCACCGAGGCCACCAAGCCGGGGAACAACAACGCGTTGGGCAGGCGGTACTTCACGAAGTCGACGATCGCGAGCGCGACACAGGTGACCACCAGGACCAGGACGGGTATGGCCCGCCATGACTGCGAGTAGGTGTGGGTCGCGAGCCCGAAGAGGACTCCGCATGCAAGCTCGGGGATGGGGAGCCGTCGAGGGATGACAATGTCGTAGGGAACGAGCAACGGCCTGAGCTGCCTGCCTGCGGCAAAGCCGAGGAGCACGGCCAGGGCGATGAACACGACGTCGCTCATGGGATCTCGCTCTCCTGGGAAATGGCCTGGTTCGCTGCATCGGTCATCGCCGCGATCGGGGCATCGACGCCGGTCCAGAGACGGAACTGGCGCGCCGCCTGGTGGACGAGCATCCCCACACCGTTGACCGCGTGGGCGCCGACTGCCCGCGCTGCTGCGAGCAGCGCCGTTTCGACGGGGTGGTAGACGAGGTCGACCACGACCTGGCCACTGCGGAGCTGTCCGACGTCGACGGGGATCGCGCCGGCTCCGTCGGTGCCGGCCATCCCAACCGAGGTCGCGTTGACGACGACGTCGGCGTCGGCAACCGACAGGGCATCGTCGACCATGACCACCCGTCCGTGCGCACCCGCGAGTTCTGCGGCGATTGCCGCTCGCGCCGGTGTCCGGTTCGCAACTGCGACATCGGCTGCGCCCGCGGCCCCCAGGGCCAGACACACCGACCGCGCCGCTCCACCGGCCCCGAGCACGAGACAGCGACGCCCCTCGATGCCGGCACCGATCTCGACCTCGAGCGCGTCGACCAGACCGCCGCCATCGGTGTTGTGACCGACGAGGCGCGTCCCGTCCCATGCAATGCAGTTGACCGCACCGAGTCGCTGCGCTGTCGCCGAAAGGACGTCGACGGCGCCGGCGACGCCGTCTTTGTGGGGCATCGTGACCGACAACCCGCCGAGCCCGAGCACACGCATCGCGGTGACGGCGCGTTCGGCGTCGCCGGGAGCCACGTCGAACGCGCCGTACACCCAGTCGAGACCCGCTGCGGCGAAGGCTGCGTTGTGGATCGCCGGCGACAGCGAATGCGCCACCGGGTGGCCGATCACCGCAGCGATGCGCGTCGATCCGCTCAGCCTGTCCGGGTCAACCACAGCCGAGGTCGCGTTCGATGCAGACTTGAACCGCTGCCTGGAACTCGGCGTCGGTCACCGCGAACGTGTGGGTCCCGGGTCCGTTCTCGTCGGTGAGCACGTAGTAGAGCCATTCGCCGGGCTCGGGATTGAGCGCAGCTTCGATGGACTTTCGGCCCGGGGCGGCGATCGGCGTCGGGGGCAGACCCGGGTACCGGCGGGTGTTGTACGGCGAGTCGACCTGGAGGTCCTCGGCCGACAGCTCGCGGTCACCTCCGAGCGCGTAGACCACCGTTGCGTCGATGCCGAGGTTCATGCCCTGCTCGAGTCGGTTGTAGATCACGCGTGCGATCTTGGCGCGGTCGCCGTCGACTTTTGCCTCCTCCTCGATCAGGGAGGCCACGATGAGCACCTGGTATGGCGTGAGGCCGAGCTCCTCGGGTGGTGTCGTAAGGCCGGTCTCGGTGGCGACGATGTCGAACTGGGCGATCATGCGGTCGATGAACGCCTGCTCGTTGGCCGCAGTTGCCTCGTCGACGTCATAGGTCTCGGGGAACAACACGCCCTCGAGGTTGGCGAGCGGCTGGTCGGCGAACACTCTCGGGGGATCTGCCGCCGCCAGCGCGGCGTCGAGCTGGTCGGGGTCGAACAAAGGCAGGTCGTCGAGCAGTGTCGCCCGGATCTCCGCGATCGTGAAGCCCTCGGGCACGGTGACGAAGACTCGAGTGTCGAGCACGGCGGCCGGTCCCGCCTCGAGCACCGAGCGCACGTCCCAGACGGCGCTGTTCTTCTGGAATGTGTAGGTCCCCGCTTGGAAGTCCGGCGCGTCCTTGAACCGCAGGTAGTAACGAAAGACCGTGCTGTTGGCCACGACACCGTTGTCACCGAGGATGCGCGCGATGTCGTTGGTGGTCGCTCCTTGGGGGATCTCGATGGTCAACTCCTCGCCGGCCTCACCCGGCGGATCGAGCTGGTTGTCGACCCAGCCACGGGCCTGCGAGTAGGCGATGAGCAGGAGGACGAGCAACACGCTGCAGAACGCGACGACGCGAAACGTCGTGCTCGTGCGCCGAGGCAGCCGATCCCACTCCTCGTCGTCGTAGTACTCGTCCTCGTACCACGGCGGCAGGTCACGCGGCGGTGGAGGCGCATCGTCGAACTCGAAGGGCCCCAGGTCGTCCATCGAACCCCCGTCGTCACCGAACGCGAAAGGCGCGGGCTCGTCGGGATAGGGCGAACGGGCCGAGCGCAACGGCTCGTCGCCGGGGACATGGTCGAGATCGTCGTGTGTCGTCATGGGCTCTCGGGCAGCGACGTTGCGGGCCCCGGATCGTCTTCCTGATTGTGGCCATCGAGCCATGCCTGCAGCAGCACGGCGGCGGCGACCTTGTCGACCACTTCTCGGCGGCCTGGACCACCGACGCCCTGCTCGCGCAGGATCTGGTGGGCACTGACGGTCGTCAGACGCTCATCGTAGGTCTCGACCTGCACCCCTGTGACGACACCCAGCTCACGCGCCTCGCGCAGTGCTGCTTTGGCCGCATGGCCATGAGACCCGTCGAGCGACAGCGGCAAGCCCACGACGATGCAACCGACGTCCCATTCACGTGCGATCGCAGCGATGGCCGCGTGGTCCTGTGCTCGGGTGCGGCCCCTGCGGATGACCGAGTGCGGGGTCGCCAAGACGCCTCCCGCATCGCTCAGCGCGATGCCGATGCGCTTGCTCCCGAGATCGACAGCGAGGACGCGCAACGCTTCAGGCGATGCCCGCGGCGGCACGGGCGAGGTCGAGGGCATCGTCGAGCGCAGCAGCGTCCTTGCCTCCGGCCATGGCGAAGTCGTCACCACGGCCACCACCGCCTTTGATCGCCTTCGCTCCTTCGGCAATGAGCGCGGCGGCATTGAACCCGGAACCGTCCACCACGGCGGCGACCAACGCCGCTCCACCCCCGTCGAGGGCGGCCCCCAGCACAACGGCTCGCACGCGGTCGTGACCCCGCAGGCGCATCGCAACCTCGCGCAGGTCGTCGCGGCTCATCCCGTCGACGCGGGCGATCACGACACCATCGACCGCCTGGTCGGCAAGCTCGCCGGAACGTCCCAGGACCACGGCAGCCCGGAGCGCCTTGACCTCGCTCTGGAGCTCGTCCATCTCCCGCAGTCGTCTCCGGAGGCCGTCGAGCATGCTGCCCGTCGGAACCCCGAGAAGACCGGCGGCCTCACCCACGACCGCCTGCTCGACACGCAGGAGTTCGATCGACGCGCCGCCGGAAACCGCCTCGATGCGGCGGATGTTGGAGCCGATGGACCCTTCACTGACGATCTTCAGCGGCCCTATCTCGCTCAGCGCGTGGACGTGGGTGCCACCACACAACTCGATCGAGTGATCACCGGCGCGCAGGACGCGTACGCGATCGCCGTACTTGTCGCCGAAGAAGGCCATCGCCCCGAGACTACGGGCCTCGTCCATGGACGTCTCGAAGTGTTCGACGGCCGCGCCGGAGAACACCTCGGCGTTGGCGAGGTCCTCGATGCGCGCGATCTCGTCGTCGGTGAGCGCCTGATAGTGACTGAAGTCGAAACGCAGGCGGTCAGGTCCGACGAAGGAGCCCTGCTGCCTGACGTGGTCACCGAGCACCGTGCGCATGGCCCAGTGCAGCAGGTGGGTGCCGGTGTGATTGCGAGCGATGGCGGCACGGCGAATGACGTCGATCGCAGCGTCGACGGTGTCGCCCACCTCGACGCGTCCCTCGAGGCGCTCGAAGAGGTGCCGGTGCTGGCCCGGAACGCCGAAGACGGTGTCGGTGACCACCACCGACCCGTTGGGTCCGGTGATGGTCCCCCGATCACCGACCTGGCCTCCGGACTCGGCATAGAACGGCGAGCGGTCCAACACGATCGAGTCGTCGGTGACGAGCAGCACCTCGGCCCGGCACTCGGCCTGGTCGCGTCCGACGAAAGTGGTCGGCCCGTGCCGGTCGGCGACCGCGAGAAATGCGCTCAGATCCACGTGCGTGGCCGTGCGCGCCGCGTGATCGGCCTTCGCCCTGTTGCGCTGCTCGGCCATCGCCGCGTCGAAGCCGGCCACATCGACCGCGACGCCGCGTTCAGCGGTGATCTCCTGGGTCAGCTCCAGCGGGAATCCGTAGGTGTCGTGCAGACGGAAGGCCACCTCGCCGGCGAGGGGCTCGTCGGGGCCGAGCGCGTCGAGGGCGTCCTCGAGGATCACGGAGCCGGACTCGAGCGTGCGCCGGAACGCCTCCTCTTCGCGCGTGAGGGTGTCGGCGATCGACGACTCGTTCGCGACGAGCTCCGCGTATGCACCACCCATCACCTCCACGACTGCGGCCACCAGCGATGCCATCACCGGCCTGGTCACGCCGAGAATGTGGGCGTGGCGTACGGCGCGGCGCACGATGCGGCGTAGCACGTACCCACGTTCCTCGTTGCTGGGGATCACGCCGTCGCTGACCAGGAATGTCGTCGAACGGGCGTGATCGGCGAGGATCTGCATCGATACGACGGTCTTCGGGTCGCTCCGGTCGGTGATCCCGGTGATCTCCCCCACGCGGTCGAGCAACTTCACGAACTCATCGGTGCCCCACACTGCGTCGACACCCTGCACCACCGCGAGAACCCTTTCCAGACCGGCACCGGTGTCGATGGACGGCTTGGGCAACGGCACCTGGGTGCCATCGGGCTGCTGGTCGAACTGCATGAACACGAGGTTCCAGATCTCGACGTAGCGCTCGTCGGCATCGGGGTTCGCGGGACCGCCTTCGGGCCCGTACGCGGGTCCCTTGTCCCAGAAGATCTCCGAACACGGTCCGTTGGGGCCCGTGTCGGCCATCCGCCACCAGTTGTCCTCGTCGAGGCGCTGGATGCGCGCTTCGGGCACCCCGACGACGTCTCGCCAGATCTCTGAAGCCTCGTCGTCACTGAGATGGACCGTGACCCACAGCCGGGCGGGGTCGAGCTCGAGCACTTCGGTGAAGAACTCCCAGGCCATGGGGATGGCCTCACGCTTGAAGTAGTCGCCGAAACTGAAGTTGCCGAGCATCTCGAAGAACGTGAGATGGCGGCTGGTTCGGCCCACCTCGTCGAGATCGTTGTGCTTGCCGCCGGCTCGCACGACCTTCTGCACGGTCGTGGCACGGGGATAGGGAGCCGGCTCCTCCCCGACGAAGTAGGGCTTGAACGGCACCATCCCGGCGTTGGTGAACAGCAACGTCGGATCGTGGGGAATCAGGCTCGCCGACGGAACCACGGTGTGGTCCCGCGCTTCGAAGAAGCCGATGAACTTCTGGCGTAGCTCCTGCGCATCCATGGTGCACCGAGGATACTGGTTCGTTGTCGCCCCACCGGGCGACGCCCACCACGAACCCACCAAACCGGGTCACCCACCTGTTCGCCCCACCGGGCGACGCCCACCACGAACCCACCAAACCGGGTCACCCACCTGTTCGCCCCACCGGGCGACGCCCACCACGAACCCACCAAACCGGGTCACCCACCTGTTCGCCCCACCCGGGCGACCGTGCTCAGTCCCCGACGACGCGCAAGTTCGTCCTGGCGCCGGGGCTCAGCTCCGCTGCGGCTGCAGCCTCGTACTGGCGCATGGTGAGGCGGCCCTCGCGGACGGCCGACTTGACGGTGCCCGTCGCTCTCCGTGCCCCCTTGCCCAGCGCGACGCGCACGTCGGTGGGTACGTAGCGCTCGACACGGCGATTGACTGCCCGCTTCACCCAGAACGACGAACCGAGCCCGGCACCGAAACCGGCAGTCATCCAGATCGCTCGTTTGAACATGGGTTGCCTCCAGGGACAGGTGGTCGCGCTCAGCCGGCCCGCTCGTCGAGCGTGCCACCCCCGCGACGTAACATTCTTGCAGCTCGGCCGGTACCTTTCACGACTGCCGCGGTCTTGATGACCGGTCTTGCCACCGCGCCATAGGTGACCCGCGACAAGGTGTCGGCGCGTGCGGACACCTTGTCGGCCGTGTCGATGAGCCCACCGACCCGCCGGAGCTCGTAGTCGAGGTCACCGACGAGCCCCTGCACGTGCACGACGGACTCGTCGAGCGCGACGCGAACTGCGTCCAGCGTCTCGACGAGTTCTTCGGTGGTTCGCCGGAGTTGGAACACGACGGCCACGAGCGTGCCGACGGTTGCCAACGCGACGACGGACGCGAGAACGGCTGCAAGATCGGTGGCGCTCACGACGATTCGTGTTCCTCTGTGGTCGGGGGGCGGTGGTGCATCCGCCGGGTGATCTCGGCTTCGTCACCGTGCTCGGTGGGTTCGTAGTAGCTGCGTCCCTCGAACGCATCGGGTCGATACTGCTGCGCAACCCAGCCCTCGGGGTGATCGTGAGGATAGTCGTAGCCGGTGCCGTGACCGAGCTGGCGGGCGCCCGGATAGTGCGCGTCGCGCAGATGCACCGGGACGGTGCCGCCCTGCGCTCGGGCATCGTCTCGTGCCCGAGCGATCGCGATGGTGGCACTGTTCGACTTGGGCGCCGTTGCGAGGTACACGACCGCATGCGCGAGGTTGAGGCTCGCCTCGGGAAGACCCACGAACTCGACTGCTCGCGCGGCAGCATCGGCGACGAGCAGGGCATTGGAGTCGGCCAGGCCGATGTCCTCGGAAGCCAGGATGACCAGACGGCGAGCGATGAAGCGCGCGTCCTCGCCGGCATCGAGCATCCGCGCCATCCAGTAGAGGCCGGCATCGGGATCCGACCCCCGGATGCTCTTGATGAACGCCGAGATCGTGTCGTAGTGCTCGTCTTTGCCGTACCGGAGCGCCTGGGTTCCGAGGGCCGCCTCGGCGTCGGCGAGCTCCACGTGGACGGCGGCTCCGCTCGGACCGCGCACCTTCGCCAGCGCAATTGCCACCTCGAGGCTGGTGAGCGACTGACGGCCGTCGCCTTCGGCACGGGTCACGAGGTGCTCGACGGCTTCGGGGCTCGCAGTGGCGCCTTCCAGGTCGAGGCCACGGGTGATGAGCTGGCCGATCGCATCGTCGTCGAGGGCCTCGAGGCGAAAGAGCGTGCTCCGGCTCAGCAGTGGCGGGTTGACCTCGAAGTAGGGGTTCTCCGTCGTCGCCCCGATGAGCACGATCAGCCCGGTCTCCACCGCCGGCAACAACGTGTCCTGTTGTGCTTTGTTGAAGCGGTGGACCTCGTCGAGGAACAGGATCGTCCCCTGCCCACGCTCGCCCAAGCGTTGCTCGGCGCGCGCGATCTCCTCGCGCACGTCCTTCACCGACGCGGTCACCGCCGAGAGTTGCACGTAGGACTTTGAGGTGAAGCGGGCGATCAGGCGGGCGATGGAGGTCTTGCCCGTCCCCGGGGGGCCCCAGAAGATGACCGATGAAAGCCGGTCCGCCTCGATCAGCGCTCGCAGCGGCCGACCTTGCCCGAACAGGTGCTGCTGGCCCACCACGTCATCGAGCCGCAGGGGACGAAGACGGTCCGCGAGCGGCGACTGCCGCTGGAGGGCCGCCGACGCTGCTGCGGAGAAGAGGTCCTGGGCCACGGGGCCAGGGTAGTGCCCAGACCCTTCCCCATCGCCGCCGCCGAGTACGATCGCAGATGTGTCCGCAACCGAGCCAGCCCGTCACGATGTGGCCACGTTCGGCGACGTCGTCAAACCCGCCGACGACTACCGCGCCGGGCGTGCCGTCGTCGTGCACATCGACGCCGACCAGTCGACCGGCCGGCGCATCGTCGACTTCTTCTCCGGGCTGGCCTACGGCACCAACGGCTCGCTCGAGAAGGCCGCCGAACGCGTGTATCTGGTGACGCCACCGGACCTGGTCCCGTAGCGCCCGACGCGGGCGATGCTCACACGGACGGCGGCAGGAGGCGGAGCCCGAGCTCTTCGAGATGAGCGGGGTCGATCGCCGTTGGCGCGTTGGTGAGCGGGTCGGTGCCCGACTGGGTCTTCGGGAACGCGATCACCTCACGGATGTTCTCCTCGCCGGCCAGCAGCGCGGCAAGACGGTCGATTCCGAAGGCGAAACCGGCGTGCGGGGGCGCACCGAAGCGGAACGCATCGAGCAGGAAGCCGAACTTGAGCTGGGCCTCGTCGACGCCGATCCCGAGCAGCTCGAAGATCTTCGACTGGATCTCGGGGCGATGGATCCGGACGCTGCCCGAGCCGAGCTCCCACCCGTTCAGCACCAGGTCGTACGCCTGCGAACGGATGTCGAGGTATTCCTCGCCGCTCGCGGCGTCGAGCTTGTCCATGTCGTCGGGGTGGGGCATCGTGAACGGATGGTGCGCCGGCACCGGGCGCCCGTTGTCCCCGACGGCTTCGAACAGCGGAAACTCGCTCACCCAGAGGAAGTGGAAGCCGCCTTCGTTGACCGGCGGTCGCCCCAGCTCGAGGCGCAGGAGCCCGAGCACGTGATTCACCGTGCGGCGATCGGCTGCGATCATCAGCACCATGTCCCCTTGCTCGGCGCCGAGGCGTTCGGGAACCGCAGCCAGCTCGGCTCCGCTCATGAACTTGGTGAGGGCTCCGTCGAGCACGCCGCCTTCGCCGACGCGGAACCAGGCCAGGCCTTTCGCTCCCCAACGCTTGCATTTGTCGGTGAGCGCGTCGATGGCATTGCGGCCGAGGGATTCGGCGCCGCCTCGATGGAGGATCCCCTTGACGCAGTCGACCTTGAAGACGTTCGCCTCGGTGCCCGCGAAGATGTCGGACATCTCGACGAGCTCCATGCCGAAGCGGACGTCGGGCTTGTCGGAACCGAAGCGCTCCATCGCCTCGCGCCAGGTCATCGTGGCGATGTCGGCGGGGCGCTCGCCGGTGATCGCCTCCACGGCGTCCTTGATGGCCTCCGAGACGAACGCCAGGACATCGTCCTGGGTGACGAAGCTGGCTTCCATGTCGAGCTGCATGAACTCGAACTGGCGATCGGCGCGTAGATCCTCGTCGCGTAGGCAGCGGGCGATCTGGTAGTAGCGATCGATGCCACCCACCATGCACAGTTGTTTGAAGAGCTGCGGGCTCTGGGGCAGGGCGTAGAACTCACCCGGATGCAGGCGCGAGGGTACGACGAAGTCGCGCGCCCCCTCTGGCGTGGACGCGATCAGCATCGGCGTCTCGATCTCGACGAAGCCCTGACGCTCCATGGCACCGCGAATCGCGCTGTTCACCCGGGCGCGTGTGCGCAGGTTGCGCTGCATCCGGGACTTGCGGAGATCGATGTAGCGGTGACGTAGCCGGATGGTCTCGTCGACATCGGTGCGTTCGTGCATCGGGAACGGTGGCGGCTCGGCCCGTGCGAGCAGCTCGACAGAGGCTTCGCCGATCTCGATGTCGCCCGTGGCGAGCTTGTCGTTGCCCTTGCCCTCGAAGCGTTCACGAACGACGCCGGTGATCGCTACGACGTATTCCGAGCGCAGGTCGAGCTTCTCGTCGACCACACACTGGACGATGCCGGTGTGATCGCGCAGATCGATGAACGCCAGGTGCTCGGAGTGCACCCGCCGGGTGTCGACCCAGCCGCACACGGTGACCTCCCGGCCGATGTCGGAGGCACGAAGCGACCCGCAGTAGTCGGTGCGCATGGTCATGATCGGGGGGTCTCCTGGAGCTTTCGGACGAGGTTCGTGGCGAGCGCGGACCGGGCGACGAGCTCTTGCTCGCCTCCGGTCAGGTCACGGAGGGTCACCGCATCGGCGGCGACCTCGTCGTCGCCGATGATGACCGCAAAACGGGCGCCGGATCGGTCGGCGACCTTCATCTGGGCCTTGACCGACCGCCCACCGAAGCTGCGCTCGGCACCGATACCGGCTCGACGCAGCTCGTCGGTCACGATCGTGGCATGGGTCCCGTCGATCATGTCGACGATGAAGACGTCGACCGGCGACGGGGGCGGGGCGAACACCCCTTCGGCGTCGCAGGCCATAAGGATCCGGTCGATGCCCAGTGCGAACCCGACACCGGGCGTGGCGGGACCGCCGAGGTCCTCGACCAGCCGGTCGTAGCGGCCACCACCGCCAACGGCGTTCTGGGCGCTGTCGAGCGCCGTGCTGGCGAACTCGAAGGTCGTGCGTGCGTAATAGTCGAGGCCGCGCACGAGCCGCGGGGAGATCTCGTACGCGATGCCGAGCGAGTCGAGGCCCGAGCGCACCGCCGCGAAGTGCGCGGCCGTCTCATCGGTGAGGAAATCGACCATGACCGGTGCGGCGGCGATGACGGCCTGGTCCTGTTCACGCTTCGAGTCGAGCACCCGCAGCGGGTTCCGGTCGAGCGTCGCTTGCGACGCTTCGCTCAGATCGTCGATCCGAGAGACGAGGAACGAACGCAGCGCTTCGAGGTAGACGGGGCGGCACAGCTCGTCGCCGAGGGAGTTCAACAGCAGGCTGACCTGCTGCAACCCCAGCGACTCGTAGAAGCGCCAAGCGAGGGCGATCACCTCGACGTCTGCCGCGGGGTCGTCGGCGCCGAGAAGCTCGACGCCCACCTGGGTGAATTGCCGGTAGCGACCCGCCTGCGGCTTCTCGTACCGGAACTGTGGACCCTCGTACCAGACCTTCCACGGCGTGACCGGGCGGTGTTGGGCGTACGCGCGACAGATGCTGGCGGTCAGCTCAGGCCGCAGCACGAGCTGCTGGGGGCTCTTGGGGTCCTTGTCCTCGAACGCGAACATCTCCTTGGTGACCACCTCGGTGCTCTCGCCGAGACGGAGGAACACGCCGACGTCTTCGAACATCGGTGAGATGACCTGGCCGTAGCCTGCCCGCTCGGCGGTGTCGGCGAAGACCTCGACGACGGCGCGCCACCGCCGGGTGTCCGGCGGGAGGAGATCTCGGGTGCCTTTCGGCGCCTGGAACTGGGGCTTGGCCACGAGCGGCAAGGGTACCGGAGCCCCTCGCCGGCTCCGAGCATGTTTCCGACGGGTGTCAGTCCCGGTGCCAGTGGTGATCGAGTGCCATGCCGAGCCGGCGGACCGCTGCGTCGATCCCGCGGACGTCGTAGCCACCCTCGGGCCGCAAGCCGAACAAGGCTGCCCGCACCTGATCCCCCGCCAACAGGAGCGGGCCACCATCGGCCCCTTGGAGGTATTGGCTCCCTCGAACCCGCCGCAGCTCGGGCCCGGACAACCCTTCGAACACCTCGAGGGTCTCCGCGACCGCCTCGAGGAACCCGTCGACCTGAGCGACGTCGTAGCCGGGGCCGTCAGAGCGCGGCGGGGTGAGACCGCGCAGCTGGCCCGAAGTGATCCCGGGGTCCGACGATGCAGCCGTCGGCGCGGCCGGAGCAGGTCGCGGCGGCTCCGGGGGCGCCGGGGCCGGGGCCGGCGGAGCCTCGAGCTCGGGCGCACGGTCCGCCGGAGCGGCAGCGGGGGGCGCAACGGCAACCGGTTGTGAGGTCGCGGACCCGCTGGCTTGACGGTGCTCGAGTTCCTCCATCAATTCGTCGAGGAACGCGTCGACTTCCTGGGTGTCGTAGCCCCCACGCTTGACGAGCGTGAACCGGGCGTCGCGTACCTGCTCGGGGCTCATGCGGCCGTCGCCGGCCTCGAGGGCCTCGACGGCCTCCGCGAGGAATCCGTCGACCTCCCGGATCTCGTACCCTCCACGCCGGACGGCGGCGAAGCGAGCGCTGCGAACGTCTTCTGGTGTCACGGCATCCCCATGGTCGTCTCGGTGCGATGTTAGGCGATGGCGCCTCCCGCGTTGGCGACATCGGTCGCCAGGTGGGGGTCGAGGGTCATGTCATGCCAACGGTCGTCGTGGAGATTGGCGCCACGACGAATCCCTTCCTGGGCGAACCCGGCGCTCACCGCCCACGTCGCTCCTGCGCCAGGGCCGCAATGCCAGTTCCTCGTCGACGGGAAGGTCCGGTTGCTGATGATCGGCCACGGCCCCAACCTCGACGACCGGCGCAAGGAGCGTCGCGATCGAGCGGACGCTCATAGCGTGGGTCGATCGCTCCGCGCAGCACGGAGGACAACGTCACCGGGCCCAGCCGGTGGCCGACCAGGGGCGGCCGGGGCCTGTCATTGTCGCTGCCCAGGCGCGCATCGGTCACGGCCTCAGAACCGAGGAGTCGACTCTCCAATCGCGCGGTCGGGATCGTGGGCAGGGTCGTCCGCCGGGAGCGTCCCCTCGAACCACGGGTCGAGCTTCCAGTCCGGCACGGGCGGCTCGTGGGAGTCCGAGGGTGCGAAGGGGGAGCGGCTGACCAACCCATAGCGATGCACGTAACGCCGGCAGTTCGCGAAGACCGCTGTCGGCGTTACCCGGACGACGAACCTGGCCCCCGGATACGTGCCGATGAGGGGATCGTCGAACTCGACGCTGGCTGTGCCGTTCAGGCGGAGCCGTGTTCCCGCGGTCAGGTCGATGAAGAGCATCCCGACCTGCGGATTCACGGCGAGGTTACCGATGCTGAGGAACATGCCGTTGCCGTCATAGTCCGGGAACACGACGGTCCTGGGGTCGACAACGCGCACGAAGCCTGGATCTCCACCCTTGTAGGAGCATTCCGGCGCAGCGTTCGCGTCGGCGGTCGCGAGGAAGAACATGTCGCGTGCCTCGATGAACTCCCGGTGGACGTCGGAAATCTCGGCCGTGGTCGCCTCCGCCAGGCGATCAGCGAGTCGTCGGGAATCGAAGCGCTCCTGCAGCACCCGCTGCCCATCGTGGTAGTCCTGGCTCATCTCGCTCACCCCGTTCGACGGTTGCCATCATGGCAGACCCCACAACGCCGCGTCCCCCTACGATCGGTTCGCGCGCTCCCCGGGTCAGGAACCGAGGTCGGACTCGGCGATGCGCAGCAGGTCCATGGCGTTGGTCCGCATGATGGCACCGGTGGTTACCCGGTCGAGGCCAGCGAGGCACTCGAAGGCGGCCCGTTTGGAGTTCGGCCAGTTCGAGTCCGCGTGGGGGAAGTCGGTTTCGAAGCACACGCGGTCGGGGCCGATACGGTCGAGCAGCCGCTCGATGGCCACGCGATCGTCGAACAGGCATGACCAGACGTGGTCGCGATAGTAGTGGCTCGGAGGCTCGGGCAGATGACCGGTTCGCATGAACGTATGGTCAGCGCGCCACATGGTGTCGAGCCGGTCGACGATGTAGGGGATCCAACCGGCCTGCGTTTCGGCGTACGCGATCCGCAGACGCGCGAACCTCACGAAGACGCCTGAGAGAAGGAAGTCCGACAGCGACAGCGACGAGTTGGTATAGAGGTTCGCGACCGAAAGCAGCGGCGGCGCGTCGTCCGAGGTCGACCTCGATGTCGAGCTCGAACCGATGTGGATTGCCACCACGGTGCCGGTCTCCGCGCACGCGTCGAAGAACGGGTCCCACTCGCCACTGTGCAGTGAGGGCAACCCGAGCCAGGCGGGAATCTCGCTGAAACAGACCGCGCGGGCCCCACGCGCAGCGTTGCGGCGCACCTCTGCGGCGGCGGCCAGCGGGTCCCACAACGGAATGAGGGTGGCCCCGTAGAGGCGTCCCCGCCCGAGCGGTTGCCACTGCTCCATGAGCCAGTCGTTGTATGCCTGAACGCACGTCAGCGCAAGCGCCTTGTCGGGGGCGTCGAGGAACAACTGGCCGCAGAACCGCAGGATCAGGTTCGGAAAGCCGAGAGACGCGTCCACGCCGTTGCGTTGCATGTCTGCTACGCACGCTTCGGGTTCGAAGCATCCTGGGCGCAGTTCGTCGTAGGTCATTCCGACCGCGTCGCTCAGACGCAGATCGACCTCGCCGTCGGGAGTGAGGGCCTCGCGCAATCCTGCCGACGCCCAGATACGCAACGTCGGGATGCGCATCCCGTCGTAGTACCAGACGTCGGACCACTGTGCGGCCGGGTCGTCGGCGCCAGCGGGCGTGCCGTAGTACCCGACCCGCTCGCGGACGACTCGCGGGCCCTGCTCTTTCAGCGCCACCGGGAGTCTGTCCTGCCACAGGGTCGGCGGCTCGACGATGTGGTCATCGATCGAGACGATGTTCGGCAGCTCCTCCGGGGAGCGGTACACGTCGCTGGTGTTCGCAGATGTGGTTTCGGCGGTCATCGTCATGGGGTGCTCCGGGATCGGCTCAGGTGGGGTCGGGTATCGAACGGAGAACTCGGCCAGGGAGTTGGTCGGGAGCCGCGTCGGCTCCGTCGCGCACGATGGGCGTGCCGTTCACCAGGACGTGGCGGATACCCCCGGGGCGGTCGGCGGTGAGCCGCTCTCCGTTCGCCGGGAAGTCATGGACCCGACGCAGCGGCCCGGGGGCGATCGTGTCGGGGTCGAACACACAGATATCGGCGAATGCGCCCTGGGCGAGCACGCCGCGATCAGCGAGACCGAGGAAGGTCGCCGGCTCAGTTGTGAGGCGACGCACCGCTGCCTCGAGGCCGAGGACGCCGCGTTCTCGAACCCAGGTGCCGAGCAGCTCGCTGCTGAAACAGGCATCGCAGAGCTGCGCCACGTGCGCACCGGAATCGGCGAGACCGATGAGGACTCCAGGCGCCTGCAGCAACGCCGTGACGGCATCGACGTCACGGTTGGCCACCGCAACGTCGAATCGGGCAGCGAGCCCGTCGGCGAGCGCGACGTCGACCATCGCAGCGAGAGGCGTGACCGCCCGCGCTGCAGCGATGTCGACGATCCGGCGCCCGACGAGCTCCGGTTCGGTGGCGTGCTCGGCGACGGACATTGCGTCCCAGTCCATCGCCCGGTCGCCCGCTGCGAGCTCGTCCTCGGCCCGTCGACGCCACTGCGGATCCCGCAGCAGCGCGACGCGTGCCGTGATGTCCGCAGGCAGCTCGGCGAATGCAGCGAAACGGGGCAGCGTGAACGGCGCGCGCAGGTTTTCCTGGAAGACGATCGGGCGACACGTCGTCTGCGCCCAGATGTCGTGACCTGCCCCGCGGGCTTCGGTATTGGCGGCCAGCAGCTCATCGTGCGGGAAGCCGGGCATGACGAGCATCGGCATCCAGGTCATCGGTCGCGCCGCATGACGTTGCACGGTGAACACGTCGCGGTGCGCGATGCGCTCGCCGGCGAGTACCGACAACACGCCCCGCCGTCGCTGCCTGAGCGGTTCGACGAGTGCGAGCAGCTCATCGAGGTCAGCAAGGCGCGACGGCACCGGCTTGCCGCCCGCCCCGCGATGCGTCGGATTGGAGCTGGTTGAGAACCCGATTGCACCGGCATCGATCGCTCCGCCGACCAGCGCCTGCATCTGCTCGATCTCCGCAGCAGTCAGGTCGTGCCGCGACCTCGAAAGGGTCCGTGCGCCGGACCGCCTACGCGCCCCGGCCTGGCACGACCCGGTAGGCGTCGTAGACCCCGTCGATCCGTCGGATGAGGCTGAGAAGCCAGTCGAGATGGCGACCGTCGCCGAGCTCGAACTCGAAGTTCATGGTGGAGATCCGGTCGGCGCCGGTTCTCGTCGAGCAGGTCAAGATGTTCACCCGGGCATCGGACAGGACTGTCGAGACGTCACCCAACAGCCGCGTGCGATCGAAGGCGCGCACCTCGATCCCGGCGACGAAGGTTCCACCGCTGTCGTCGTCCCACTCCACGTCGATGAGACGGTGGGCATGGCCGGCGGCCAACGACACGGCGTTTGCGCAGTCACTTCGGTGCACCGAGACCCCGCGGCCACGGGTGACGAATCCCATGATCTCGTCGGGAGGCACCGGCGTGCAGCACTTCGCCAACCGCACCATCACGTCGTCGATGCCCTCGACGACGACCCCGGCGCTGTGGACGACATCGCCACTACGGCGGCGCTTGGCTCGTCCCACGTTGCGCTCGCGATGGGTTGGCAGCGTGCCCGGGAGCCGTTCGTCGTCGTCGCTGGTCTCGAGCAGGCCGACGATGCGCGCTGCGGCCATCTTCGCGGTCAGATGACCGTCGCCGATCGCCTGGTAGAGGCCGTCGGCGTCGTGATGGTTCAGCGCGACGACCGCCTCGTTGAACACCGGCTGCTTCAGGATCTTGTGAGCCGAGAGCCCTTCGCGACGCAGCGCCGCCACCAGGGCCTCGCGCCCGCTGTCGATGGCGTCCTCGCGTCGCTCGCGGCTGAACCACTGCTTGATCTTCGACGAGGCACGATGCGTCTTGACGAACTTGAGCCAGTCCTGGGTGGGCCCCGCGTCTTCGACCTTGCTGGTCAGGATCTCGACGGTGTCCCCAGAGGTCAGGACCGTGTCGAGCGGGACGAGCCGGTTGTTGACGCGGGCCCCGCGACAGGCGTGGCCGACCTCGGTGTGGATCGTATACGCGAAGTCGACCGGGGTCGCCTCCGAGTCCAGTGTGACCACGTCACCGCCCGGCGTGAACACGAACACCTCGTCGTGATCGAGGTCGAGCTTCAGGTTCGACATGAACTCCGTGGGGTCGGACGTCTCCTGCTGCCAGTCGACGATCCGATTGAGCCACTGGATGTCGCCGCTGGCGACCTTGTCCTTGTACTCGAAGTGTGCGGCGACGCCGTGCTCGGCACGTTGGTGCATCTCACGGGTGCGGATCTGCACTTCCAACGGCTTGCCCTGCGGCCCGACAACCGTCGTGTGCAACGACTGGTAGAGGTTGAACTTGGGCATCGCGATGTAATCCTTGAACCGGCCCTGCACCGGGGTCCAGGTTGCATGGATCGACCCCAGGGCGCCGTAGCAGTCGCGGACAGAGTCCACCACCACGCGGATCCCGACGAGGTCGTAGATCTCGTCGAATTCGCGCCCTTTGAGCACCATCTTCTCGTAGATCGACCAGAGATGCTTCGGTCGACCGGTCACCTCGGCGCCGATCATGAGCTCCGAGAGCCGCGCCTGGACGTCGGACAGGACCTGCGTGAGATAGATCTCCCGTTCGGGTGTCCGGGTGGCGACCATGTGATCGATGGCCGCGTACCGCTTGGGATGGAGCGCTGCGAACGCCAGGTCCTCGAGTTGGTTCTTCAGCCCCTGCATGCCGAGCCGGTGCGCGAGCGGCGCGTAGATGTCGAGCGTCTCGGTGGCGATACGATGCTGTTTCCAGTCCGGCAGCGACGCGATGGTGCGCAGGTTGTGGTGGCGGTCGGCGAGCTTGATGATGAGCACCCGGACGTCCTTGGCCACGGCGACGAGCATCTTGCGCATCGACGCGGCCTGCTGGGCCTCCTTGGTGTCGAACTCGATGCGGTCGAGCTTCGTCACCCCGTCGACGATCGCCGCGACGGCTGAACCGAATCGGGCCTCGAGCTCGTCGAGGCCGGCGCCGGTGTCCTCGACGGTGTCGTGCAGCAGCGCGGAGGCAATCGTGACGTCGTCGAGCCCGAGATCGGCAACGAGCTCGGCAACGGCGATCGGATGGGTGATGTAGGGCTCACCGGACTTGCGGGCCTGCCCGAGATGGGCGGCGTACGCGGCGTCGTAGGCAGCGCGGATCAGCTCATCGGAGTCGTCGGGGTGGCGTTCGGCGAACAGGGCGAGCAGCGACTCGATGTCGGCGCGCGGGTCGACCTCGGACCGGTTCCAAAGGCTCACCTTGCTGATCGTCGTGGCCACCGATGCCTCCTCGTGCTTCTTCGTGGCCTGTCCGTCATGATCGGCACGCGATTGCCGTGGTGAAGGACGGGTTCACTCGTACCGCAACACGCTCATGACCTCATACTGTTCCAGCTTGCCAGCTCCGCCGAGGAACGCGAGATCGAGCAGGAACCCGAACCCGACGACTTCCGCCCCCACGGCGGTCAGCAAGCGCGCCGCGCACGCCGCGGTGCCGCCGGTCGCGAGGACGTCGTCGACGATCAGCACCCGCTCGCCGGGTCCGACGAGCCCGCGGTGGATCTCGAGCCGATCGGTTCCGTACTCGAGCTGGTAGTCCTCACCGGCGACATCGGCGGGCAGCTTGCCGGGCTTGCGCAACGCGATGACGCCCGCCCCGCAGCGATACGCCAGCGGCGCAGCCAGGAGGAAGCCGCGTGCTTCGATGCCGGCGACGTGGTTGATCGTCTGCCCGGCGAAGTGATCGGCGAGCGCGTCGATGGTGAAACGGAACGCGTCGACGTTTGCGAGGAGGGGAGTGATGTCCTTGTAGACGATCCCCGGCTTGGGGAAGTCGGCGACATCGCGCACGAGTCCACGCAGCCACTGAAGGTCGGTGGTCATCGGCCGAGGCTGCCGCTGGTCATGTTCACCAACCGTAGCGGGCCCATGGGGCGCTACCGCCGCTTCTGCTTGCGCGGACGCGGTGGGATGGTGGTCTCCCCCGGCGTCGTGACGGGGCGAACCGCCCCTGTCGGGATCCCCTGTCGACGGCGTTCGGCGACGCTGTAGGTGCCAGCGGTGCCCTCGCCGCGGTGGCGCCCGTCGCCGAGCCACACGGCGATCGGCGCCGCGACGAACATCGACGAGAACGCACCGAGGATGATGCCGATCAGCAGGGCCAGCGCGAACTCGTTCAAGGTCACCGCGCCCAGCGCGACCGAACCCACGAGGAGGACCGCCAGGATCGGGATGACCGACGTGACACTCGTGTTGACGCTTCGCATCATCACCTGGTTCAGCGACAGGTCCATGATCTCGGTCTCCGACAACGACGCGTAGGCCACCCGATGCTCGTTGTCGCGCACCTTGTCGAAGACGATCATCGTGTCGTAGAGCGAATAGCCCATGATCGTCAGGAACGCGATGACCGTTGCGGGCGTCACATCGAACTGGAACACCGCGTAGAAGCCGACGGTGATCAAGATGTCGTGCACCACGCCCACGAGCGCGCCCACCGCCATCTGCCAGCGCAGGCGGATAGTGATGTATCCGGCGATGACGATGAAGAACACGATCAGCGCCCGGACGGCACTGTTGGTGACCTCGTTACCCCACGACGCGCCGGCGCTCTCGAAGCTGAGTTCGGCACGGTCGGAGCCAGTGAGTGCCAGGAGCATGTCGGTCACCTCGGAGGCCTTCGCTCCCTCGGCGTCGAGCTTGGCCCGTACCCGCAGCAGATCGTCGCCGGTCTGGATGCGGGCGCTGGCGAGACCGAGCGGATCGAGCGCATCGCGGGCGTCGGAGACGGTGACCCCGTTGGCAGGGAGCTGCCACGATGCACCACCTTCGAACTCCAAGCCGAGATTGAGGCCGCGCACGAAGAGCGCCAGCACGCCGATGACGATGAGCGCACCGGAGACGGCGAGGACGCGGATCCACAGCTTCGAGAACGGCACGTTGGTGTTGTTGCGATAGACACGGCTGAGGGTGCTCGAGGTCATCGGGACACCTCCACGGCCGCGGCTTCGGGTTCTGGGAGCAGCGACGGCATGCCGAACATCCGGGGTGAGTCGAGGAGGCGCTCGCTTCGTGCCATCCACTGGACGAAGGGCCGGAGGAAGAAGTAGGTCGCGACGAGGTCGAGCACCGATGCGAGGCCGAGCACGAAGGCGAAGCCCTTCACCGACCCGATCGTGAGCCACCAGAGGATCGCGGCGCCGATGAGCGAGGTCATGTTGGCGAAGAAGATCGTCTTGAAGGCCACCGGGAACGAGCGATCCACGCTCGAACGGACCGTGCGGCCGTTCAGGATGTCCTCCTTCATGTGTTCGAAGTACACGACGTTCGAATCCAACGACGTGCCGATGGACACAACGAGCCCGACCACCCCCGCGAGGGTGAGGGCAAGCCCCTGGGTGGACGACATCCATGCGAGGACAACCCAGGTGAGGGTGCCCGAAACCATCAGCGACGCGATGGCGGCCAGGCCGAGCAAGCGGTAGTACAGCAGCATGTAGAGCGCGACCATCGCGAAGCCGATGATGCCTGCGATCACGCCGGCCCGCAGCGAATCGTGGCCCAATGTCGCCGAGACGTTGTTGACGGTGCTGGCGCTGTCGGGATCGGCCGGATCCTCGAACTCGATCGGCAGCGCGCCGTACCGCAGCTTGAGCGCGACGTCCTCGGCGCGGGACTGGGTGAAGCTGCCGCTGATCTCGACGCGGTCGCGCTGGAAGTACGCCGTGTTGACGTTCGGTGCCGAGATCACCGTGCCGTCGAGCACCATCGCGAGACGACCCGAGGGGCAGGCAACAGTCGTGTTGTAGCACTCGGTCGCTGCAGCATTGAACAAGTCGATGCCCTCGACCCCGCTCTTGAACGTCGGCAGGACCACCCAGCTCACCCCACGCACAGTGGAGTCGGCGGTCTCCAGGGCCGCGCCCGTCAGCAGCCGGCACGCCCCGGTGAGATCTGTGGCAGGGATGCCGAGGCCTCCTTCGTCGAAGCAGAAGGTCCGGCCGAGCAGATACCGGCGCACGACCTTTCCGTCTTCGATCTCGGGGAGCACCACGATGCTGTCGGCGTTGTCGTCTTCGCGTGTCGTCGACGGCATCGAGAACGCCTCGGTGTCGGTGATGCCCGCATTCGTGCAGCCGAGACCGGTCGAGACCTGACCCGCGGGAAGCGTCGCGTCGCCAGGCGAGATGCCGAACGGGGTGTCACGCACCCCGTCGCCGTTGGCATCGGTCGGGTCGGTCGGGTCCGTTCCTGTTCCGCCGAGGTCGACGGGCTCAGGTCCGAGCTCCGCGCACACCGGCCGGAACCGCAGCTCGGCGGTCGCGCCCACGATCTCGATGGCTCGTTGCTGGTCCTCGACACCCGGCAGCTGGACGACGATGCGGTCGCCCTGGCGGGTGATGTCGGGTTCGGCCACGCCCAGACCGTCGACCCGGTTGCGCAGGATGTCGAGGGAGGTGTTCAACGCCTGATCGAGCTCTGCCGGCGCCAGGTCGGTGTCGGCGACCGGCACGAGCCCGACCTCCACACCACCGTCGAGATCGATGCCCAACGCGATTCGGTTGCCGGCGAGAACCGACCAGAGCAATAGTCCCGCGGCCACACCGACGATGCCCAGCAAGGGCACAAGAATCTGACGTCTCATGATTGGTCTACCTCGAGCTGGAGGAGCGCGTGCTCACTCGTCGGGTTCATCGCCGTACACGACGAGATTGGCGATCGATGCCTTGGTCACCTTGATCTCGACGCCGTCGGCGACCAGCAGGAAGGCGGTGTCGCCGTCGAGCTCGCTGATGGTGCCGTAGATGCCCCCATCGGTGACGACGTCGTCGCCCACATCGATCGCTGCGAGCATGGCCCGCTGCTCCTTCATGCGCTTCTGCTGCGGACGCATCAGCATGAAGTACATGACCAGGATGAGGATCGGGAAAAAGAGATATTGCATGGCACCAGCGCAGTCGACGAAGGAGAACGGCGGCTCTCGACCGGTCGATGCTACCCCCCGCGGCGGATCGAACCTGACACCCCCACGGCGTTGACACCGACGCTCAGCCCCACGTCGCCAGGACCTCGCTGCGGAAGTCCTCGAAACGCTGCTCGACGATCGCGACCCTCAGGCGTGCCATCAGGTCGAACAGCCACGCCAGGTTGTGGAGGGTGAGGATTCTGGCTGCTGCCGGTTCGCCCACCGAAAGCAGATGGCGCACGTACCCGCGCGACCAGCGGTTCGCCGGACTCTCGGGGAAATCCGGGTCGAGGGGATCGTCGCTGCGGGCGTAGCGGGCGGCACCGACGTTGACCCTGCCGTTGCGGGTGAGCGCAGTTCCGTGTCGGGCCAGTCGGGTCGGCCACACGCAGTCGAACATGTCGACGCCGGCCGCCACGGCCTCGACGATGCCCGCCGGATCCCCGAGGCCCATGAAGTACCGAGGCCGATCCGCGGGCAGGATCTCGGTGACCGCCCCGAGCGGGGCCTCCATCTCCGCACGGGTCTCCCCCACCGACAGGCCGCCGATCGCGTAGCCGTCGAAACCGACCTCGATGGTCCGCTCCGCCGACTCGCGGCGCAGCCCGAGGTCCAGACCGCCCTGCACGATCCCGAACTGTGCCCGTTCGAAGCCGGCATCCGCCTCGGCGAGCTGCTCACGACGCGCCAGGAAGTGGCCTCGGCCACGTTGTGCCCACTGCCCGGTGCGGGCGACGGCGGTACCGATGACGTGCGCGGGAGCCGGCAGGGGCGGACAGACGTCGAGCACCATCTGGATGTCCGAACCAAGCGCGAGTTGGATGTCGACGGCGCGTTCGGGGGTGAGCCGGTGCGAGCTGCCGTCGTAGGTGGAGCGGAACGTCGCCCCGTCGTCATCGACCTTCGGCTCGAGGGAGAACACCTGGTAGCCGCCCGAGTCGGTGAGCACCAGCCGGTGCCAGTCGCTGAAGCCGTGAATGCCGCCGAGCCCGGCGATGAGCTCCTCTCCGGGCCGGAGCATGAGGTGATACGTGTTGCCGAGGATGATGTCGGCACCGAGGGACTCGAGATCAGCCGAGGTGACCGTTCGGACCGAGGCACGCGTCCCGACGGGCATGAAGACCGGGGTCTCGAGCCCGTGGCGCGAGGTCCAGAGTCGGCCGGCGCGAGCTCCACCGTCGGTGGCCTCGACCTCGAACCCGGGGATGTCACTCACTGCTGCGCTCATCGGCTCGCCATCGGCGAGCGCCGGAGGAACATGGCGTCACCGAACGACAGGAATCGGTAGTCCTCAGCGAGAGCCAGCGAGTAGAGGTCACGCCACCGGGGTCCGATGAACGCCTCGATCATCACGAGCAGGGTCGATCGCGGCAAGTGGAAATTGGTGAGGAGGGCATCGACCACGCTGAACTCGTGGCCGGGGCGGATGAACAGGTCGGTACGTCCCTCGAGCTGCCCCGTCGCCGCGACCGACTCGAGCGTGCGGACCACCGTGGTGCCGACCGCGACCACCCGGCGTGCATCGCGGCAGGCAGCCCAGACCTGCGGTGCCACGCGATAGCGCTCCGCGTGCATCACGTGGTCGTCGAGCCGATCGGACTCGACAGGGCGGAACGTTCCCACGCCGACGCTCAGCTCCACACTGACCACTTCGGCTCCGGCGCCACGTGCGGCGGCGAGCACCTCGTGGGTGAGGTGCAGGCCCGCCGTGGGAGCGGCCACCGATGTCGCACGACGGGCGAACACGGTCTGGTAGCGGCCCGGATCGTCG
>JAHECR010000016.1:0-35290 GCA_024641655.1 Acidimicrobiaceae bacterium | reverse complement strand
GTACGGCGGCAACGGGACCGCGCCCACCCGGGCGAGCAGCGCCTCCATGGCTTCGGTGAGAGGCCGAACGACACGGGTTCCCTCTCCGGTCGCCGGGCCGACCTCGAGGACGGCCTGATCACCGTCGACAAGGGTGGTGCCGTCGGGGATGCGGCGGCTGGGGCGGACCAGGGCCTCCCAGCTGCGCTCGTCGAGCGGCTCCAGCGCCAGGACCTCGACAAGCCCCCCGGTGGGCTTGCGCAGCTGCAGCCTTGCCGGCAGGACACGCGTGTCGTTGAGCACCACGACATCCCCAGGTTCGAGCAGTGTGGGGAAGTCACGGGTGCGGGCATGCACGACGGGGTCGCCGTCCACGAGCAGGCGCGAGCTGTCGCGCGGCGACGCCGGCACCTGGGCGATGGCGCGATCGGGAAGCTCGTAGTCGAAAGCAGCCGTGTCCATGACCCTGGGCAGGATAGGGCTGGGAGCCGCCGGCCTCACTCGAACAGCGACGGAGGCGTCTCGTGTCCCGAGCCGGGAGCCGACGGTGGCGGCGCCAGATCGAGGTGGGCCCATGCGGCCGGGGTCGCCACGCGTCCACGTGGCGTGCGCATGAGCAGACCCTGCTGGATCAGGAATGGCTCGTAGACGTCCTCGACGGTCTCGGTGGGTTCCGACACGCTGATCGCCAGCGTCGACAGGCCGACGGGGCCACCACCGAAGCGTTCGCAGATCGCTGACAGGATGGCTCGGTCGACCTTGTCGAGCCCGATGGCGTCGACACCGAAGACCCGCAGGCCGTCGTGGGCCGTCCGCGCGTCGATGACGCCGCTGCCCTGCATCTCGGCGAAGTCGCGGACCCGCCGCAAGAGCCGGTTGGCGATGCGTGGGGTCCCCCGCGCCCGACGCGCGATCTCGTAGCTGCCTTCCCGGTCGATCCGCACCCCGAGGATCCCTGCGGCGCGCTCGACGATGCGATCGAGATCATCAGCGGTGTAGTAGTCGAGGCGAGCAACCAGGCCGAACCGGTCGCGCAGGGGCCCGGTGATCAGGCCGGTCCGGGTCGTGGCACCGACCAGCGTGAACCGGGCCACCGGAAGGCGCACCGATCGCGCCGCGGGCCCTTTGCCGAGGACGATGTCGAGGTGGAAGTCCTCGATGCCCGGGTACAGAACCTCCTCGACCGAGCGCGGAAGGCGGTGGATCTCGTCGATGAACAGCACGTCGCCGTCATCGAGCTTCGTGAGGATCGCCGCGAGGTCGCCGGCTCGTTCGAGCGCGGGCCCGGAGGTGGCGTGCAGCACCGCCCCCATCTCGTGGGCCACGATGTGCGCGAGCGTCGTCTTGCCCAGACCCGGGGGGCCGGCGAACAGCAGGTGGTCCGCGGCCTGGCTGCGCCTGCGGGCTGCGCCGAGGATGATGCGGAGGTGTTCCTTGAGTTCGGCCTGGCCGACGAACTCCTCCAGGGTCGACGGCCGTAGCCCTCCGTCACGCAGTTCGTCGTCGAGCGCGGCGTCGTCGTCGGAGGAGTCAGGCGACAGCAGCTCGTCCCTCATGACCGAGCCTCCGGTGCCCTCGAGGTCCTCACGACGCCACGGCCAGACGTTGGAGGGCCGCCTTCAACATGAGGGCCGTGTCGCCCTGCCCCGGGAGGTCACGGAGCGCTCCGTGGATCTCCTCGGGGGTGTAGCCGAGGCCACTCAGCGCCTCGCGCACGTCGGCCAGCTCCGATGCGGGTCGCAGACCACCGCCGACGACCGCCCCGCTCGTCAGATCGACCGAGGGGAGGTGGAGCTTCTCCTTCAATTCCACGACCAGCCGCGCCGCGGTCTTGCGGCCCACGCCGGGAACCAGGCACAACGCGGCGATGTCCTCGGTGGCGAGCACCGCAGCGAGGCCGGAGGGATCGTGCACCGACAGGATCGACAGTGCCAACGCCGGGCCGACACCGTGCGCGGAGATCAGGGCCTCGAAACACACCCGCTCGTCGCGAGTGACGAAGCCGTAGAGCGCCTGGTCGTCTTCGCGGAAATGATGATGCACGTGCACGAAGGCCTCGTCGCCGATCTCGCCCAGCGCGATCTGGGTGGCGGGCGCCACGGTCAGGCGATACCCGACACCGGCGACTTCGATGATGACCTCACCGTTGTCGCGGTCGAGCAACGTGCCGCGCAACGTGGCGATCACCGCAGCGCTCCTGCGGGCTGGTGGGCGATGTGACACAACGCGAGCGCGATCGCATCGGCGGCATCCACCGGCCGCAACGGCGTCTTGATCCCCAGCAGGGTCTGCACCATGCGCTCCATCTCCTTCTTGGACGCCGATCCGTGGCCGGCGACCGCTTCTTTGACCTGGTTGGGCGAGTACTCGACCACCGTGCAGCCGGCGTTGACGCCCTCGACCATCGCGATGCCGATTGCCTGGCCGACCGAGATGACCGTCGACGCATTCTGCTGGAACAGCACTCGTTCGATCGACACCACCGCGGGCTCGTACTCGGCGATGAGTGAGCGCAGCTCTCGCTGCAGCTCGGCCAACCGGTAGGGAATGGCGTGGTCCGTCGAGGTGCGGATCACCCCCGCGGCGAGGGCGCGCTGACGCCGGCCGACGGTCTCGACCACGCCGTAGCCGCAGCGAGAGAGCCCTGGGTCGATTCCGAGCACGAACACTTGTACGACTGTACTGTGCAGGCCGCGACGGAGGTGGGAGCCTCCGGGCCTACGCGTGGTGGGCGCGATTGTTCCCTACGATGCGGCGATGCACCCACGCGTCCGGCTCCGCCCTCGCACGAGGATCATGGCGGGGCTGCTCGCCGCGAGCATGACCATCGCCGCCTGCTCCGCATCCATTCAGCTCGAACGGGCGCAGGAGGACCCGACGGCGCAACCGACACCGTCGGCGACGGCGAGCCCGACGCCGGACCCCGGAGACGGCGAGGTGGCGATCGCCGACTTCACCGCACCGGACCCCGACCCTCGTCCGCTGCCGGTCGACCGAGCCGTACGCATCGGCATGCTCGACAACGGCCTCACCTACTACGTCCGCCAGAACCGGGCCCCCGGCGGTTCGGTCGAGCTCCGCCTCGTCGTCGATGCCGGCTCCATGCAGCAGGCCGGGCCCGACTCCGGGGTCGCGCATTTCCTGGAGCACATGCTGTTCAACGGAACGACGAACTACCCCGACACGACCATCGACGACGTCCTGCGCTCGTTCGGCCTCGACTTCGGCGCCGACCTCAACGCCTACACGAGCTATGACGAGACGGTCTACCAGTTGAGCGTGCCCGGCACCGACACCGAGTCGGTCGGCACCGCGTTCGACGTGCTGCGCGAATGGGCGAGCGAAGCCACCCTCGATCCGGCACAGGTCGCCGCTGAGCGCGGCGTGGTGACCGAGGAAGCCCGGCTCTACAGCGGCAACCCGTTCGCCGTGGTCGACAAGGCGTTCGACCGGGCCTACACCGCGGGCACGGCCTACGAAGGTCGGGACCCCCTCGGCAGCGACGCCAGCATCTCGGCAATGACCGCCGATGAGCTCCGGCCGTTCTACGAAGCCTGGTACCGACCCGACCTGATGGCCGTCGTCGCGGTCGGGGACCTTCCCGTCGACGAGCTCGAACAGCAGATCGTCGAGCGCTTCTCGAACCTCGCAGGGCCCCCCGACGCACCCGAGCGGCTCACCGCCGCCGTCGACGCACCCGCAAGCGCTCACGTCGAGACGATCGTGGCCCCGGAGCAGTCGACCCGTTTCATCTCGATCGACTTCCCCCTGCCTGCGTGGGACTCCGACACCTATGGCGGCGAGCGCCTGGGCGTCATCGAAAACCTGATGGGCCTCATGGTCCAGACCCGCCTCACCGAAGCATCCTCGACAGGCGCCAACGGGCTCATCGACCCCTTCGCGGGCCCCTTCGGGTTCAGCCGCGAGCGTGCGTTCTTCGGCTTCAACGCCGACGCCGACGACCTCGCCGAGGGGACATCGGCCATTCTCCAGGAGATGCACCGACTCCGGGCGACCGGGTTCGACGACGAGGAGTTCGCCCGGGCCGTCGACACGTACCGCGCCGGGCTCGAGTCCATGCTGGCCGCTGCGCCGACGACGCAGGACTGGGAGTTCGCCGAGCAGTACGTCGCCGATTACGTCGAAGGTGCCGACCTCAGTGCCACACGCGACCGCGTCCAACGCCTGTCGGGGCTGCTCGATGCGCTCACGCCCGAGGACATCGCCAACCACCTCCGGTGGATGATGGCGACCTCGGCGCCGATCGTGATCCTCGTCGCACCCGACGCCGCGGACCTCCCCAGCGACGCCGACCTCGCCGCGCGAGTGGACCGCGCCGAGGAGGAGGGCCTGGCGCTCGCGGGCGTGTCGGCACCGCAGATCGAGACGATCACCGAGCTGTTGGCGCCGCCCGAACCGGTCGAGCCGGTCCAGCAGGGTTCGGTCCCCACCGTCGCCGACAGCGTGTGGTGGCGGTTCGACAACGGGGTGACCGCCGTGTTCGTGCCCAGTGACATCGCCGCGGGTTCGGTGAACCTCTTCGCGGCCTCTGCAGGAGGGTGGTCGCTGCTGACCGCCGGCCAGATCGCCCGAACGACGCTCGCCACCGACGCAGTTGCCGGCAGCGGCCTCGGCCCGATACGTCGCGCCAGCCTCGACCGGTTCCTCGGCAACAACACGGCGCACGTCGAGCCCTACATCGACGAGACCCACGAGGGATTCGTCGGCTCTGCCGACGCCCAGGACATCGAGGAGATGCTGCAGCTGCTGCACTTGCTCGTCACCGAGCCGCGCGTCGACGCCGTCGGGCTCCGCAGCGCCAGGTCCACAGCCAAGGACCGGGCGCGAGCTCTCACCACCGACCCCGACGCCGTGCTGCACGCGGCACTGCTCGATGCCCTCTACGGCGGCGACCCGAAACAGTTGGTGCCCGCGCTCTCGATCGGCGAGATCGATGCGAGCACCACCGACGAGCTACTCGACCTGTACCGCGCCCGGCTCGGCAAGGTCGACGACCTCGTGGTCGTGATCGTCGGCGACATCGACGAGGGAACCGTCGCCGACCTCGCCGCGACCTACCTCGGGACGTTGCCGGCGGGGCCCAGCGACACCTGGCTCGACGTGAAGCCTCCGGTGAGCGCCGACGTGCAGCGCACGGTGGAGTTCGGCGCTGCGGGCTCACCGGCGGGACTGGCGTTGGTGCACAGCCTCGAGACCGACGTCGACACCGAGCTACAGATCGCCGGGGACCTCTTGGAGGAGATCCTCGACACCCGCCTGAACGACTCCGTGCGGGAGCAGTTCGGCGCCAGCTACGGGGGCTCGGTCTCGTTCGACTACGCCTATCAGCCCGACGAGACCGCGTCGTTCTCCATCGTCTTCGAAGGCGACCCGCAACGGATCATGCTCATCGCCGACACGATCGACGCCGAGATCGCCGCCATCGTCGCCGACGGGGTGACCACCGCCGAGCTGGCCTCGGCGAAAGCCGTCGTCGGCGCCGATCGCAACTACATCGGCAACGACTACTACATCAATCTCGTGTTGTCGTGGGCCGAGACCCCGACCGAGGACCCGGCAACCCTCGACCGGGTGTTCGACGTCCTCGACGGAACCACGATCGGTGACGTGGATGCCGTGGCCGAGGAGATCTTCGGGTCGGGGTCGCGCGTCGAGGTGCTGCGGGTTCCTACTCCCTGAGCCTCGGTCCAGGGCCACCGACCCATAACGCCGCTGGGGCCTAACGCCGCCCGCGCCCGCGTCCGATGGTGGTTCGTGAAGCCGTCGCCCGATTCGCCCGCCGTGCTGCTCGACGACGTGCACAAACGCTTCGGGGGCGTGCCGGCGCTCACCGGACTGTCGCTGCGCGTCCCGCGCGGCAGCATCACCGTGCTACTCGGCCCCAACGGTGCCGGCAAGACGACGGCGATCCGGCTGATCACCGGCGCACTGCCGGCCGACACCGGGACCGTGGCCACCTTCGGCCTGTCTCCGGAGACCGACGGCGAGGAAGTCCGCCGCCGCTGTGGTGTCGTGTCGGCCAAGCCGGCGCTCTACGACCGGGTCTCGGGTTGGGACAACCTGCGCTATGCCGCGGCCCTCTACGGCATCGCACGCGGAGATGTCGACACCCGCATCGCCCAGGCCGCCGTCCACTTCGACATCCACCATGCGCTCGACCAGGTCGTCGGCGGCTATTCCACCGGCATGAAGACCCGCTTGGCCTTGGCGCGCGCCGTCATCCACCGACCGGAACTGCTGCTGTTCGACGAGCCCACATCAGGGCTCGACCCCGAGTCCGCCCACGCGGTCCTCGGGCTCATTCGTCAGATGACCGGTGACGGGACGACCGTGATCATGTGCACGCACCTGCTCGTCGAAGCCGAGGGCCTCGCCGATCAGGTCGTGATCCTCGACGACGGCACGAACCTCCTCGAAGGATCCCAGCGTGACCTGGTACGCCGGTACTTCCCGGATGTGATCGTGCGATTCGAGGCCGAGGAGCCGTCCGGACTCGATCTCTTGAGCCCCGTGGGTTGTGTGCGCGCCTACTCCCGCGAAGGCGCGGTGGCAACCGTGGAGCTCGACACCTTGGCGGTGCTGCCCGACCTGGTTGACACGCTGGTGCGGCGCGGGGTGCGCCTGACCCGTGTCGAGCCGCACGAACCATCGCTCGAAGAGCTGTACTTCCGGGTCCGCTCCATCCATCGCGGTGCCGGGGCGATCTCCCCCGCGCCGGCATTCTCGGCAGCCCGATGAAGCACATCGTCTGGGCCCGGGTCTGGGCCGTGACGCGCCACGATCTGCGCCAGCTGCTCCGGTCGAAGGACTTCCTCGTCCCCATGGCGATCCTGGGTGCGCTGTTCTTCGTGATCCTGCCGCTGGCGCTGCTGGGCACAATCGAAGCCATCGGCCGAGTCGGTGCGGTCTCGAACATCTCCGATGCTCTCGAGGTGCTCCCGCCGGCGGCTCAGGCTCGGATCAAGGGTTCGACCCCCGCGTCACGCACTCAGTACGCGCTCGCCGTGTACTTGTTCGCGCCACTGGCGGTCATCGTCCCGCTGACCATCTCGTCGGCGGTCGGCGCCGCGACCCTCGTGGGCGAGCGCGAGCGGGGCACCGGCGAGTTCCTCGCCCACTCCCCCGCCGCGACCACCGAAATCTACCTGGGCAAGCTGATCGCCAGCCTCATTCCCGGCTACGTCACGACGTTGGCCGGGTTCTCGATCTACTCGGTGATGGTGAACGTGATCGTCGGACCCGACGTCGGCGGCTGGTTCTTCCCGACCCGCGAGTGGTGGCTCCTGATGCTGTGGGTCGTCCCGCCGTTCCTGTGTCTGGCGCTGTCGATCGTGCTGCGGTTGTCGGCTCGCGTTCGGTCGACCGCGGCGGCGCAGCAGGCCTCAGGTCTGGTGACCCTGCCTCTCATCCTGCTGGCCTACTCCCAGTCGACCGGATCGCTGTTCGGATCGTCGGCGTCGACGATCCAGGTGGGCATGGTGGTGTGGATGGTGGCCGGGTTTTCGCTCGTGACAGGGATGCGTGCGGTTCGCCGCGGCCGGCTGCTCGGTGTGTCCGACGAGGCCTGACCCCCGGGCGCCGAGGTCGCGGCGCTACTCCGCAGCGGCTTCCAGGACGTCGTCGGGAACGTCGAAGTTGGCGTAGACCGCGTCGACGTCGTCGAGGTCCTCGAGCAGATCGATCAGGTTCAGGACCTGGCGCGCCGCGCCCACCTCCACTAACGGCACCGTCTGATCGGGCAGGAACGTGAGGTCGGCGGACTCGAAGGCGATCCCTGCTGCCTCGAGCGCGTCACGGAGCGCGTTGAGATCGGTGGGTTCGCACGTCAGGCTCCAGGTGTCGCCGTCGTCGACGAGGTCCTCGGCACCAGCCTCGAGCGCCACCAACATCAGCTCGTCCTCGTCGATGGACCCGTCGAGCACCACGACGCCCTTGCGGGTGAACTGCCAGGCAACCGCGCCAGGCTCAGCGAGCGACCCGCCGTTCTTCGACAGCACCGCCCGCACCTCCGAACCGGTGCGGTTCCGATTGTCGGTCAGGGTCTCGATGTACAGCGCGACGCCGTTGGGGGCGTAGCCCTCGTAGGTCACGTGCTCGTAGTTGACGCCCTCGAGCTCACCGGTGCCGCGCTTGACCGCACGTTCGATGGTGTCGAGGGGCACGGAGCTGTCGCGCGCCTTCTGGAACATGGTGCGCAGCGTCGGGTTCGCGTCGGGATCACCGCCACCTTGGCGCGCCGCGACCTCGACCTGCTTGATCAGCTTGGCGAACAGCTTGCCCCGCCGCTTGTCGGCGGCACCCTTCTTGTGCTTGATCGTCGCCCATTTGGAGTGACCGGACATCGAGACCTCGTGATCGTGCGTGAATCCAGCGTCGAGAGCGCCTCAGAGGCAGCGTTCGACGAAGAACGTGTGGAGCCGTCCGTCGCCGGACAGCTCGGGATGAAAGGCGGCCACCAATGTACGTCCTTGGCGGCACAACACGGGACGACCGTCGACCGACGCGAGCACCTCGACATCGGGGCCGGCCTCTTCGACGATCGGGGCGCGGATGAACACCGCGGGATAGGGCGCGTCGAGTCCGCAAACGTCGAGATCGATCTCGAACGAGTCGATCTGACGCCCGAAGCCGTTGCGGCGCACCCGCAGGTCGATCGCGCCGAAGGCGTGCTGGTCCGGCCTGCCGTCGATGATCTCCCTCGACAACAGGATCATCCCGGCACAGGTACCGAACACCGCGATGCCCCCCGCGAGACGGGTGGCCAGAGGCGCGAGCAGCTCGTTGAACTCGAGGAGCATCGACATCGTCGTCGACTCACCCCCTGGCATCACGAGCGCGTCGACGGAATCGAGCTGTTCGGGGGTGCGGACCTCGGTCGCCTCGACGCCGACGGCCTGCAACATCTTGACGTGACGGGCGAAGGCCCCCTGCAGGGCGAGAACTCCGACCCGTGGGCGTGCGGCTACCAACCCCGGTCTTCGAGCCTGACATCGAGCTCGTCCATGCCGATCCCGGTCATGGGGGCGCCGAGCCCGCGGCTGACCTTGGCGAGAATCGCGGCGTCGCGGAAGTTCGTCGTCGCCTCGACGATCGCCTTGGCGCGCGGTGCGGGGTCCGCGGACTTGAAGATGCCAGAGCCGACGAACACCGCTTCGGCTCCGAGCTGCATCGTGAGCGCGGCGTCGGCGGGCGTAGCGATGCCCCCAGCGCAGAACATGGGAACGGGCAACCAGCCGATCTCGGCGACTTCCTGCACGAGCTGCACCGGTGCTTGCAGCTTCTTCGCCCAGTCGTAGATCTCGGCGGAGTCGGCCTGACCGACCTTGCGGATGTCGCCGATGATGCTGCGCAGATGCCGCACGGCCTGCACGACGTTGCCGGTGCCTGCCTCGCCCTTGCTCCGGATCATGCAGGCACCTTCGGAGATGCGGCGCAAGGCCTCGCCGAGGTTCGTTGCCCCACACACGAACGGCACGGTGAATGCCCACTTGTCGATGTGGTGCGCCTCGTCGGCGGGCGTCAGGACCTCGGATTCGTCGACGTAGTCGACGCCGAGCGCCTCCAGGATCTGCGCCTCGACGAAGTGGCCGATGCGGGCCTTTGCCATGACGGGGATGGTGACCGCGGCCTTGATGCCTTCGATCATCTCCGGGTCGCTCATCCGGGCGATACCGCCGTCGCGGCGGATGTCGGCGGGAACACGTTCGAGCGCCATCACGGCGACGGCGCCGGCATCCTCGGCGATCTTCGCCTGGTCTGCGTTGACGACGTCCATGATGACGCCGCCTTTGAGCATCTCGGCGAGCCCGCGCTTGACGCGCACGGTCCCCGTCGATCGGCCTGTATCGGTCTGCTGTTCAGCCATGCTCCTGAGCGTATCCCCCGCCACCGGAGGTGCATGCGCTGTTCGGGCTTCAGAGCTCCTCGAGCACCGCGATGCGATCGTCGAGGGAGAAGTCCTGGGGCACGAGCGAGCCCTCGGGCACGTCGACCCACAGGTGGCGGAAGGCGATGGGGTTGACGACCGGGGCACGTCCGTCGGCACGCATCGACCGCAGCGCAGCGGCGAGACCCGGCGGGTACCGGGTGACCAACATGCTGGCAACGTCCACCTCGGCGCTCGTGCGGGGATCGAGCAGGCGTCGGGCGATCGAAGCGGCAAGGGAGGGCGCGAACGCGAGCGGACGTGCGATCAGGACCCCGACGGTGACCTCGAGGAAGGTCGTGCGGTTCCGGATCCTCGTGAGCTCGTGCGCGACGACGCCTTCGAGCTCGACCCTTCCGAGGCGCTCGAGCAGACCCGTGGACACGGCGAGGGCGCCGTGTCGGGGGTGGCGGCCCACGGCGAGGATGTTGGGTGCGGCGTCTCGCACGAGATACAGCGCCGGCTCGCGGAAGCCGTTCGCCACGCACAGACCGGCAACGAGGTTCTCGAGACGCGGCTGGGCGCCGACCGCGACGCGCTCCGCGCCCACTGCTCGCAGCACCATGGGCTCCTGACGGAGGTAGGCCAACGCCACACCGGCCCCGCCGACGACGACCGCGACGACCGCCGCCCAGACCAGGTTCACCCCGACGAGCCAGAGCGCGACGACGATGACCACGGCCACGAGGCAACCCACAGCACCGTGCACCGACGCGGCGCGGCGGGTGGCAACCGAAGGAGCGAGCATCAGAACTGCACCTGCACGGGCCCTCGTGCCTCGCCCTCGGCTTCGAAGTACTCACGCTGGGTGAACTTGAACAACCCGGCAATGATATTCGCCGGGACGGTCTCGATCTTGGTGTTGTAGCCGAGCACCGAGTCGTTGTAGTGCTGGCGGGCAAACGCGATGCGGCTCTCCGTACTCGTCAGCTCCTCCTGGAGCTCGAGGAAGTTCTGGTTGGCCTTGAGATCGGGGTACGCCTCGGAGAGCGCGAACAGCGACTTGAGGGTGCCGCTCAGCATGTTCTCGTTCGCGGCCTGCGCCGCGGGCCCCTGTGCGTTCATTGCCGCGTTGCGGGCATTGACGACGGCCTCGAGTGTCTCGCGCTCGTGGGAGGCATAACCCTTGACCGTCTCGACGAGATTCGGGATCAAGTCGTAGCGCCGACGCAGCTGGACATCGATCTGGGCCCACGCGTTCTCGACACGATTCTTGAGCTTGACCAGGCCGTTGTACTGGAACATGACGAACAGCACGAGCAGAACGACGATGACGATGACGATCACGATGGCCACGGAAGGCTCCCTTCAACCGCCGTCAGCATACTGGGTGGACTCAACGCGCCTTCCGAATCCACCATGCGCGGTCCGGTGGGCGTGCGATCGGGGCAACCGGGGCGGTGCGGCCGGCGCGTTCGTAGCGTTCGACGTAGCACTCGGCGAGCCGAGCCATGGAGAAGTCCGCGGCCCGCTCGAGGCCCGAAGCAACCCTCGCGGCATTCGTGCCGTCGTACAACGCGACCCGCAGGGCGCCCGCCAACGCGATGGGGTCGCCCGGCGGCGTCAGCAGCGCATCGAGGCCGGCTCGCGTGACGCCTCGATACCCCACGAGATCGGCGGCGACGACGGCAGTGCCCGCGGCCATCGCCTCGAGCAGGACGACACCGAAGGACTCCCCTCCCAGCGACGGAGCACAGAACACCGACGCCCGCTGCAGCAGATCGATCTTCTGCGCGTCGGTGACCCGACCGAGCCACTCGATGCGGGGATCGCCCGCCACCGAACCGCGCAGCCGAGCCGTCTCGGGCCCGTCGCCGCCCACCCAGAGACGCACCTCTGCGGGAAGGTCGCGCATCGCCGCCAGGAGCACCCCGAGGCCCTTGCGCTCCTCGTGACGACCCATGAACAAGATGGTCGGGGCGGTCGCCCGTTCGCTCGAGCCCGTGAACCGCTCGAGCTCGACCCCGTTGAACAGCACCTCGTAGTGCCCGCCCAGCGCTTCGCGGGCAGTGCGCTCGGCGTCGGCGGACACGGCGACATTGATCTCCACGCGCCCGGCGACCCAACGCACGAGCGGGCTGAGGTAGTGGTAGGCGCTCGATCCCCCGGCGCGGTGATAGGTGGCCACGATGGGCGCCTGCTTCAGCACGATCGCGGTGATGGTCGGCCCCGGAGCGAGCGGCTCGTGCACGTGCAGCACGTCGAACGCCTCGTCGCGCAGCGCCCGAATCACGCGCAACTGCGCTGCGGGGTCGGGCGCCAGCGGCGCGATCGAGCCGTTGGTGGCGGTCGGCAGGCTGTTGCCCAACGGCGTCACGCCGGTGTCGGGAGGCGGGCCGTCGCAGGGACCGAGCACCCGGACGTCGATGCCGAGGCGCCGCAACGCCCGCGCAAGACCGAGGATCTGGTTCTGCACGCCGCCGGGAATCGTGAGGCTGTACGGGCTGATCATCCCGACCCTCACGCGAACGCCTCGTCACTCGGCCAGTTCGGCGCCATGAGGTGCCACTGCTCGGGCTTGGCCCGGATCAGGATCTCGAGCTCGACGGCCAACGCCTGCGAGACCGTCGCGATGTCGTCGCGCAGGCGCCCGGAACGTTCGGCGGGCACCGGCGGGCGCACCACTGCGTGGTGGTGACCGTGCTCGAGTTGGTAGACCGCAACCGGCACGATATGGGCCCCGGTGCGCAGCGCCAGCGTCGCCGGCCCCGCAGGGATGGTGGTGGTCTCCCCGAAGAACTCGACCTCGACGCCGTTGCCTTCGATGTCGCGGTCGCACAGCAGGCACACGACGTGGTTCGCCTTGAGCGCCGCGACGACGCGCCTTCCCGCGTCGGGTCCGAGGGGCACCACGTGCATGCCGAACGCTTCCCGGTAGCGCACCATCCAGTCGAACAGCTCGGGTGGTTGCTGGGGTTCGACCACCACGGTGACCTCGTAGCCGGGTCGGCAGGTGAGCCAGCGCCCAGCCCATTCCCAACCGCCGAGGTGCGGGAGCGCCAAGATCGGTCCGACGCCGGTGGCCCAGCCGTTCTCGATGTACTCGAAGCCCTCGTAGGAGAAGCCGGCGTCGATCTCGGCGTCGGACAGCATCGGGATCCGGGCCGAGTCGATCCAGTAGCGAGCGTAGGCATCGAACGCGTCGTCGATCATCGCCTCGAGGGGCGCCCCGTTCAGTGATGGTCCGACGACCCGCTGGAGATGGCGGCCGATCATCACCCGCCGGCGACGTGAGAGGCGCGCTGCGGCACGTGAGCCCACACGCCGGAGCGGGTCGACCACCCCTGCCGGAAGCCGGGTGACCGCCGCAGCGCCGGCGCGATAGGTGAAGACGGCCAGGTCGGCCAACGGATCAGCGCTGGCGGCCGCTGCTGCGCCGGACCTGGCGGCGCTCCTCGGCACGCACCCGCCGACGACGCTGGGCGCTGCGCGCCGGCGGTACCGGCATGACCGCGCTCGCCTGGCGCCACACCTTCACGAAGCGTTGTCCGGCGGTGATCAAGGTCAACACGAGCATGACCCACAGCACCGGTATGAGGATCTGACCGAAGAGCAGGCCGAAGGCGAGCACGATGAATCGCTCGGCGCGCTCCATGATCCCGCCTTTGGCGTCGAAGCCCAGCAGCTCCGCCTTCGCCCGCTGGTAGGAAACGAGCATGGCGGCAGCCATGAGCGCGACCGGCAGCATCATGATGCGTCCGGGTTCGTTGGACGCGAGGTACCAGGCCACGCCGCTGAAGAGGAGGGCGTCGGTGACCCGGTCGCTCACCGAGTCGAAGAAGGCGCCACGCACCGACGAGGTACCTGACGCTTTGGCCACCGCACCGTCGAGCGCGTCGGGGATGCCGGTGAGCACGAGGAACAGCAGGCCGAGCTTGAGGTAGCCCTGACCGATCACCACCGCTCCCACGCCTGCGAGCACGATGCCGCTGATGGTGAGGGCGTCGGCAGTCACGCCAGTGCGGCGAAGGCTCGCACCGATCGGGTCCAGGCCCTTGTTGACTGCCTCGCGCCAGTTGCCGTCGAACACGTTCGAACGTCCTTTGCTCTTCGCGCCCGCGAAGGATTTCCCGCAGGCTAGCACTCCGCCTCCGGCCTCCCGCCGTGGGCGGCCATCTCGGAAGGAACACCCGGGGAGCGGTTCGGTCGACTCGTGGCCCCTCGGCCGCGGTGGGCTAATGTCGCCGCCGCGAGGTGGGCGATGAAGGGCCATCTCCATCTGCTGCGTGCGCGAGATGTGCTGGGCCCAGTACCGCTCGCGCCGCTCGGAGCACCAGGAACGTCCTCAGAGGGTGGAAACATGCGCAACCGAGTACTGCTCGTCCTGACCGTATTCGCAACACTGATTACCACCGGGTGCTCCTCAGCTTCGACCGGCCCGATCCCCATCGCCGGCGAGATCGAGGGGCCGGCGAACGTCGACGCGGCGCCCGGCGCAACGATCCGAGTCGTCGCACGCGAGTGGCGCCTCACGCCGGTCACGATCACGGCGGGTTCGGGGCCCCGCGACATCGAGCTGCTCAACCAGGGGACGATCGAGCACGAGCTGATCATCCTGCGCACCGACACCGCCTTCGACCAGCTCGTCGTCGGCGACAACAATCGCGTCGACGAAGAGGCCAGCATCGGTGAGGTCGCAGAGATCCCTGCGGGCGAGCGAGCGACGGAAACCTTCGAGCTCGAGCCGGGCAACTACGTCTACTTCTGCAACATCGCCGGCCACTACGCCAAAGGCATGCGGGGCTCACTCGTCGTCAACTGAGCACCGACAACAGCAACAACGCCCCTGCGCCACCGCTGCGGCACGAGGGCCGTCCTTTCCGTACCGGCCGAACACTGGGTGCGACTCCTCGCCTGGGCTGAAGGTGAGGTCTCCGCTGCCCTACGGCCTCCGCGTTGGCCAACCAGCATCCAGGCACTCAGAACGCCGACCAGTCCTCCGGGTTGTCCTCGACGAGGTGCTCAATGACGTGTCCGTCGACACCGTCGACGACGACGATCCCCCGCTGAAGGGGCTGGGGCTCCGCCGAGTAGAGCAGCACCCTCCAGGCTGGTCGGCTACGCCAGCCCCGCCACACCATCTGCGCCGACGCGGGTCCGGCCGTGAACCCGACCGTTGCCGCGGCAATCACCAGCGCGTCGCCCTCGTCGATCACCGTCGGGCTGCCGACTACGTAGCTGTAGACCGCGAAGGCCATGAGCCCGATGCCGGCTGCGAGCAGGCCGTCGTTGACCCGTGGCGAGTCGACCGCGAGGGCGACGAGCAGACAGATCGCCCCCACCGCGCAGTGCAGGATGGCCGCCACGCGCCGCTTGCTGTTGTTCGGGAACTCGTACAGCCGACCCGATGCGGTGGCGTCGAGCTCCGCCGGCAGCACGTCGACGACCTCGGCCACGTCGTCCTCGGGTTCGTTGGGCACGGATCGACGCTAGCGGGTCTCGCCGGTCGCGCTCACATCGCCCGCCGTGCCCGCCGGCCAGGCGTCGCGGAGCTTGCGCCAGCTCTGTGAGAGTGTCTCGGGCAACATGCGAGTTTCGGCGACCGAGGTGAGAAACGTCGTGTCGCCGGCCCATCGGGGCAGACAGTGGACGTGAAGGTGGTCAGGGATGCTGGCACCGCCGGCTCGGCCGAGGTTCACGCCCACGTTGACCCCGTCGGGGGCGTACGCGCGCCGAATGGCGTCGACTGCGAGGCGGACACCGTCCCACAACTCGCGATAGGCGGGGCCTTCCAGATCGAGCAGGTCCCGCGCGGCCCGGATCGGCAGCACCATCAGATGTCCGCTGCTGTAGGGGTAGGCGTTGAGGAGCGCAGCACAGTGCGTCCCACGCCACAAGACGTAGGACTCCTCGTCGGGGAGGCCGGACTGGAGGATCCGCTCGAAGATCGTGCCGGTGCCCGACGGGACGGGGTTCGGCTCCTCCCCGGAGACGTAAGTGCTGCGCCAACCCGCCCACAGGCGATCGAGGCGCGGTGCGCCCTCGTCGCTCACGAGCGGGCCTCGACCTCGTCTCGCAGCCGGTCGACGAACGCATCGACGGCCACGTCTCGCTCCACGTCGCCGCCACGGGGGTTCACCCCCAGCGTGGCGTTGGCGACGTCGTCGCCGCCGACCACCAGCACATAGGGCACCTTATGGGTCTTGGCATCGCGAATGCGCTTGCCGAGGGGGTTGTCGGGGCGCACGTACTCGACCCGGAACCCCTCCGACTCGAGACGGGTCGTGACCTCGTGGGCGTACGCGTCGTGCTCCTCCGCGACGGGCAGGACGACGGCCTGGACCGGGGAAAGCCATGCCGGGAAGGCACCCGCGAAGTGCTCGATCAACACACCGAAGAACCGTTCGATGGAACCGAACAGAGCGCGATGGAGCATGATCGGCCGCTTGCGGGATCCGTCAGGGGCGATGTAGTTGAGGTCGAAGCGCTCTGGATGGTTGAAATCGGCCTGGATCGTCGAGAGTTGCCAGGACCGCCCGATCGCATCGCGCACGTCGATGTCGATCTTCGGGCCGTAGAAGGCGGCGTCGCCGTCCTTGATCGAGTACTCGACGCCGTGACGATCGAGCGCCTCGCGCAACGCGAAGGTGGCCTTCTCCCAGATCTCGTCGGAGCCGACGTACTTCTCGGGGTCCTTCGTGGACAGGTTGAAGGTGAAGTCCTCGAACCCGAAGGCGCGCAGCACGGACATGACGAAGTCGAGCAGGCTCGTGATCTCGTCGGCGAGCTGGTCCTCGGTGCAGAAGATGTGGCTGTCGTCCTGCGTGAAGCCCCGGATGCGCATGAGGCCGTGCAACGTGCCGGCGCGTTCATAGCGGTAGACGGTGCCCAGCTCGAACAACCGCAACGGCAGGTCGCGATACGAACGGGTGCTGCTCCGGTAGATCAGGCAGTGCATCGGACAGTTCATCGGCTTCGGGTAATAGACGCCGTTGTCCATCTCCATCGGGGGGTACATGCCGTCGGCGTAGAAGCCGAGATGGCCGCTCGTCTCGAAGAGACGACCGTTGGCGATGTGGGGTGTGTAGACGAACTGGTACCCGCCGTGTTCATGGCGCTCCCGGCTGTAGTCCTCCATGATCTTGCGTATCCGGGCGCCCTTGGGGTGCCATACCGCGAGACCGCCGCCGAGCTCGCTCGGGAAACTGAGGAGATCGAGCTCGTTGGCGAGCTTGCGATGGTCTCGCTTGGCGGCCTCCTCGAGGCGGTGGAGGTGCTCGGCCAGCTCCTTCTTCGTCGCCCAGGCCGTGCCGTAGATGCGCTGGAGCATCGGGCGCTTCTCGTCTCCGCGCCAGTACGCGCCGGCGACGTTCATGAGTTTGAAATGCTCGAGCCTGCCCGTGGACGGCACGTGCGGACCGCGGCACATGTCGACGAAGCTGTCGCTGTTGCGGTAGTAGCTGATGACACCGTCGCCGCCGACCTCAGAGCCGTCGGCGGTGTCGATGAGCTCCCTCTTGTACGGATGCGCCGCGAACATGTCGCGCGCACCGGCGGCATCGGTCTCGCCGCGCACGAACGGCTGATCCGCGGCGATGATGTCGCGCATCTTGGCCTCGATCTCGTCGAGGTCGTCGTCGCTCAGCGTCTTGCCCGCGGGCAGGTCGAAGTCGTAGTAGAAGCCGTTCTCGATCGGAGGCCCGATGGCGAAGGTCGCCCCCGGGTACAGCTCGAGCACCGCCTGGGCCAGCACGTGCGCTGTGGAGTGGCGCAACGTGTAGCGGCCCTGGTCGGACTGCGCAGTCACGATGCTCACCTTGGCCCCGTCCGCGAGCGGCGTGTCGAGATCGGTCTCGGCGCCATCGACCTCGGCGATCAGCGCCGCCTTCGCGAGACCCGGGCCGATGTCGGCCGCCAGATCAGCCGCAGTGGAACCTGCGGGAAGCGTGCGCTCGGAACCGTCGGGAAGCGAGACCGTGATGACACTCATGGGGCCGAGTGTACGGGACCCCGCTCCCCCGCCTACGGAGTTTGCCGGGTTACCAGAGCTGACGCAGGCCGAGCGCGGCGACCAGGAAAAACACGAACACCCCGACGCCGACCAGGGGCCCGTACTTCCGGTAGAGCCAGTAGGTGAAGGACCACTGGCCCTCATAGGCGGGATCGTGCTTGCGCTTCATCCATGCAGTCACGGCCATGACCGGGCACCCCATGACCGCGATCTGCAGGACCACCACGACCGTGACCACCGTTGCGTACACGGTCCCCGAGAAAACCGTGGCGCCCAACACGACCAGCGCGATGACCACCGGCATGTGCAACAGGTCGACCAGCATCCCGGCGTACCACCACCGGATCGTGCTCGACGCCACCGGCGCCGCGCGCGGGGCCCGTCGTGCAGCCGCGGGATCCATGGGTGTGATGCTAGTGCCCGGAGCGGCAACGTTCGGTGGGGTGGGCGGCACTACTCGAGGGCGGGGTCGGTGCACTGCGAGGTGCCCGGCGCCAGGCCCGCGGTGAACGTGCGGCTCTTCAGGCCGGTGCCCGATGACCCGCCACCCAGGAAGGCCTCGATGGCGTCGCCGAGGGCGTCCACGGCGACGGCGACGTACTGATCCTGTTTGTACACGGTCGCCTCGGCCGGGTTCGAGATCCAGCCGAGCTCGACGAGCGCGGTCGGGGTCTTGGGCCGCTTGATCATCCCGTAGGACTCGTCGCCGCCCGGTTCGGTCACCCGCAGGACCCCTGCGTCGACCGAGCGGTACCACGACAGCGAGTAATTGGCGGCGAGGGCGGTGGTCACCTTGTCGTAGAGCAGCTTGCCCAGCCGCTGTGATTCGGGGTTGGCCTGGACGAAGACCTCGCTACCGGGGCTGCTACTGCTGGGTGGACGGGCACCCGACGAGTTGTGGTGGATCGAGACCATCAACTTGGCGCCGACCGCGTCGGCGAGCGCGGCACGCTGCGCGAGGACCTCGCCGTAGTTCTTCGTGCGGGTCAGCATCACCGAGATCCCGCGATTCCAGAGATCGGTCTGGAGCGCACCGGAGATCTTGAGATTGAGGTCTCGTTCGATGATCCCGTTCTGGACCGCACCCGTGTCGACCGAGCCGCCATGACCGGGGTCGATCACGACCTGGACACCGAACACCTTCGTGCCCCCGGCGGTGTCGATCGTCGCCTCACGCCCGCACGGCGTGGTCACCACGTAGCGGCCGTCGGCCGCCTCGCCCTTCACCACCACCGGCACGTTCGTGCTGGTGAAGAACACCGGCGGAATCCCCACGCCGTCAACGGGGATGGGCGTAGGCCCGGTCGTAGGGGTCGGCGTCGGTGTCGCGGTCGGGCGCGGCGTCGGCGTGGCCGTCGGCGTCGGGGTCACCGTCGGCGTCGGTGTGACCGTCGGCGTGGCCGTCGGCGTCGGGGTGGCCGTCGGGACCGGCGTCGCCGTCGGTGTCGGGGTAGGCGTCGGCGTCGGCGTTGGGGTTGCCGTCGCCGTGGGGGTCGGCGGCGAGTCCTCCACCGACAACAACGTAGGATCGGGGGTGGAGCACGCAACGGCAATGCCGCCGAGCAGGATGACCGCCACGATCGCCAGTGGCCACCAACCACCGCGCACAGGGGTGGAATCACTTCGTTGCCGCGCCATTGCGCGCTATCCCTTCGCCAGCCCGGCGACGAAGGCGTCTCCGGGTCGTGAGGTGCCCGCGTAGATCGTGTCCTGGAACCGCCGCATGCCCGAGAGCCACCGATCGATGTCGGTACCGCGTCGGGCCAGATAGTCCCCCACCTCCGGGTGGGGCAGGACGAGGAATCGCTCCTCGTGTACCGCTTCGAGGCAGCAGCTGGCCACCTCGTCCGGGTCGAGCACGCCGTCGCTGCTCGCGACCCCGCCTTCTACCCAGTCGAGGGAGCGGCCCTCGTAACGGTCAGGGCTGTTGGCGAGCAGGTTGGTGCGCACCGCCTGGGGGCACAACACCGAAACGCCGATGCCGTGGTGACGATGGGCGATGGCGAGCCACTGCGCGAACGACACCGCAGCGCCCTTGGTGACCGAGTAGGCCATGGCGTCGAGCTGACACAGCAGCCCTGCCGCAGACGCCGTGTTGAGAAGGTAACCGCCTCCGTTCGCCGCCATGGACGGCACGACGGCGCGTGCCGCGTAGATGTGGGCCATGACGTGCACGTTCCACATCGCGTCGATCGTCGCGTTGGGCTCCTCGAGCCCGCCGCTGGTGAGGAACCCGGCATTGGAGCAGAACAGACCGATGGGGCCGTGCGCTGCCTCGGTCGTCGTGACCAGGTCCACGATCGCGTCCTCGTCGGTGACGTCCACGACCGCAGCGGTGCCCCCGATCGACGCGGCGACGAGCTCGGCGGCGGGGCCGTCGCGATCGGCGACGACGACATGGCGGGCGCCCGCGCCCTGCGTAGCCCGTGCCAGCGCGGCCCCGATGCCCGAGCCGGCACCCGTGACGACGACGACGCGACCCTCGAGCTCCATGACCCGGCGACCATAGCATCGGCGCCTCCCAAGTCCGCTCGCGGCGCGCCGCCGGCTCCAACGAGCTCGCTCCGGGCAAGGTCGCACCTCAGTTCGCGCGTTTTCGTGCCGATGCCCTACAGTGAAAGGGTCCGAACACCGTGGACGCCCCTGATGAAGACGCCGGCCGAGCCCGGGTCGTCGCTGAGGTCCCACGGTGGAACAGCGTCGCCAGGGGGCGACCAGCACGCAACACCAGTGCACCGGACTTGAAACAGGGATGTCGTCCGCGGAGCAGTCGCGGCGACCGAGCCCGAGGAGCCTGTCGTTACCATCGACACCGCACCGGCGATACTTTCGTCGGCCAGCATCAACCGCGTCGTACAGCGTCATCTCGACGGGTGCGCCACCGCCGAGGACATCGCGTTCCTGGGCGAGAACCGCGCGCTGTGGATCGACAGCCTGCTGCGGCTGCTCGACGACACCGAGGCCGCGCTCGAACGGGCCCGCAAGGAGCTCAGCGGGCCCGAACGCCGCGCCGTCATGGACGACCTGGACACCGAAGCCGACCGCATCGACGAGGTCCTGACCGAACTACTCGGGCCCCCACCCGAACCCCAGGCGCCGCCACCGCCGCCGAGACCGGTGATCGTGCCCGAGGAGCCCCGCCTCCAGCTCTCCTGGACCGACGGGCGCCTGATCGCTTGGGCCGGAGCCCACGGCGCAGAGCCAGAGGACCATGAGCGGGTGCTCCAGCGGCTCGCAGCCATCGGCGGCGGTGCCGTCGACTGGCAGAAGGCAGACGACGTCGAGCTTCCCGGCGGCGTCAAGGCCGCGGCCCTCTCCGCACCGCTCGCGTCCACCCTCGGCTGGCTGGTCCCACTTGGCGCGTTGCGCGAGGACGACCATCTCGGCGCGAGCGTCATCTGGATGGGCGTCATCACCTCCGCCGCCGTCGCGCTCGCGACCCAGGGTCGGTTCGTACCCCAGCTGTTCATGATCAAGAGCGGCTCACGACGCAACGACGGGAAGTCGTTGTTCCACGTGCGTTGGTCGCCGGCATCGGTGAACGCACAGATGCTGAACCGGCTCATCGAGTCCACACCCGGCGCGGTGATGGCAACCCACGACGAAGCCGACCGACAGCGCTTCGCATCCGCGGTGCTCGCCGACCTCGTCGACGCGATCGTGCGCACCGCTGCGAGCCAGATCGAATTCCCGGCCGCACCGCCGGACCTGCGGTCCCGCAACGATGTCGGCGAGGCAATGCTCAGCCGCCTCGACGGGACGGCGTTCGCGGCACCGACCCGCCCGGGCACCGAGGTCGTGCGCCGGCTGCAGCAGTGGGCCGCCCCCGTGGTCACGGCGGCCAAGCTCCAGGTCATTGTGCAACTCGACCCCCCCGACGACGGTGGCGCATGGCTCGCTCGGGTCCTCGTCCCCGACGAAAAGGGGATCCTCGAGCCTGTGGAGGTCACCCTCACGACCGGCAGCGACAGCCGGCGCAAGCAGGTCAACAAGGAGATCAGCCGGCTCGAACGCCTCTTCCCCGAGCTGCTCCGCCCCGGCGGTCGCCGGCGTGGCGAGGTGATCCTGTCCCAGGACGAGGCATGGCAGCTCATGACCGACGTGGGCACGAAGCTCACCGCAGCCGGGTTCGACGTGCGCGTCCCGGCGCTGTCGCGTCGCAAACCCACGCCGTCGCTGCGGCTGACCGCCGAGACCACCGACACGGTCGTCGGCGCCCGCCAGCTCGCCAACGTGTCGTGGAGCGCGCTGTTCGACGACGTCGAGCTCACTGCGGCAGACATCTCACGGCTCGCGTCCGAAGCGCGACCGCTCGTCCGCTCGCGTGGCCAGTGGGTCGAGCTCGACCGGGCCGACCTCGCGGCGGCCGCAGCAGCCCTCGCCGAGCGGGCCAAGAAGACCCAGCTCACCGGCGCCGAGATGCTGCGCCACGCCCTCGGGCTCGAGGGCGCCTCGTTGGGCGGCATCTCCCTCGCCGGTCAGGGATGGGCCGCCGACCTGCTTCGTTCGGTGCGCAACCTGCCCGAGGTGGACGCGACCCCACCGGGCTTCTCCGGTGAGCTCCGTTCGTACCAGGCCGACGCCCTGGCGTGGCTGGAATTCCTCGACACCGCCGGACTCGGTGGCTGCCTGGCCCTCGACATGGGCCTCGGCAAGACCCCGACGACCCTGGCGGCCCTCGCGTTCCCGGACAACGACGCGCCCGGCCTGGTGGTCGCGCCGCCCGCAGTGCTCGGCAACTGGCGGGCCGAGGCGCACAAGTTCACGCCCGGCACCAAGGTGCTGATGCACCACGGGCAGAACCGGTCCAAAGGCGCCGAGCTTCGCAAGGCCATCGCCGATGCCGATGTGGTCCTCACCACCTACGGCACCGCCGTACGCGACATCGACCAGCTCGAGAAGATCAGCTGGGGCAAGGTCGTGCTCGACGAGGCCCAGGCCATCAAGAACCCTGCCGCCGATACGTCCCAGCAGCTCCGGCGCCTCGAAGCCCGCACTCGTATCGCTCTGACGGGCACGCCGATCGAGAACGGCCTCGGAGACCTCTGGGCGATCCTCGACTGGGCCAACCCGGGCTTGCTCGGCTCCCGCAGCCAGTTCATCGCCCAGCTCAGCCCCGACCGCACCACCACGGACCGCACCGGCGAGCACGCGATAAAGGCCCTCAACGGGATCCTGGTCTACCGCCGAACGAAGTTGGAGCCGGCCATCGCCGCCGAGCTCCCGGATCGCATCGACGAGCTCGACCACTGCGCCATGACACCCGAGCAGATCGGTCTCTACCAGGCCGTTCTCGACGATCTCGTCGCGGCAACCGACGGCAGCGACGACTCCCTGCGCCGCAAGGGCGCCGTGCTCGCGGCCATCACTGCGCTCAAGCAGATCTGCAACCATCCCGTGAACTACCGCGACGACGGCGGCGACCTCGAAGGTCGCTCGGGCAAGCTCGATCGTCTCAACGAGATCCTCGAGAACGTGTTCGCCGCCGACGAGCGGGTGCTCGTCTTCACCCACTTCGCGAGCTGGGGCGATCGACTCGCCGACTACCTGACCCGGCGCCACGGCCTCCCGATCGGCTGCTATCACGGCGGGCTCGGCCGCACCACACGTGACCAGATGGTCGAGATGTTCCAGAAGGGCACCGGCAAAGGAGCCATGGTGCTGTCGCTCAAGGCCGGCGGGACGGGTCTCAATCTCACGGCCGCGAACCACGTCGTCCTCTACGACCGCTGGTGGAACCCCGCCGTCGAGGACCAGGCCCGCGACCGCGTCTGGCGCATCGGCCAGAAGAACACGGTCATCGCCCACCGCCTGGTCTGTCCGGGAACCGTCGACGAACGGGTCGAGGAAGTCGTCGCCGGCAAGCGCCACATCGCCGATGTGGTGCTCCCGAAGGCCAGCTCGATCGACGATCTCGATGCCGAACAGCTGCAGCGAGCGCTCGGGATCGATCCCGACGCGCTGTTGACCCCCGAGGATGCTGCCGAAGCCCTCCGCCTCGAAGCCGAGGAGGGCGCATGAGCCGCCGGCGGAAGCGGTCCCCTGACGCCGGTGGGGACAACCGGTCCCGTTCCGGCGGCGGCGCACCTCCCACCGACACCGGTCGCAAACGCAAGCGCAGCCGGAGTCGCAAACGTCAGGACCCCCGCAAGTTCTGGGGCGATGTCACCATCGTCCCCGAGTCCACCTACGGGTTGGAACCGACGAAAGCCACCGACGCGCTCGTCGGGTCCCTGGGTCGACCCCCTATCCCCGGCCACGAGACGTCCGCTCAGCACTACTTCAAGCTGGTGTACGACCGCGCCGTGGGGCTCTCGTTCGCCCTCGCAGCCGCCGGCGGTCTCGACAAGGAAGCCCCCGAACCGCTCCCCGTCTTCGTCGACCGACGCAGCCTGGTCGACGACGATGATGATGATGATGATGATGACGACGACGGTGATGACGACGACGACGATGACGACGAGGAGGAGGACGACGACGACGAGGACGACGAGTCGTGACCGGACCGAGGTGCCCCTGTGGCGGCGGGAGTCTCGCGACGTGCTGTGGCCCGATCCTCGACGGCACCCAGGCCGCACCCACGGCCGAGCGGCTCATGCGGTCTCGTTACACCGCGTTCGCCCTGGGTCACGACGCGCACCTGCGGCGCTCCTGGCACCCCGCCAGCCGCCCGACACTGGTGACCGCGGGTCGGCGTACCTGGACCGGGCTCGAAATCGTGGCCACGACCGGTGGGACGATGCTCGACACCACGGGCACAGTCACCTTCCGGGCCTCCTACCTCGACGAGGGCCGACGCGGGGTGCTGGGGGAATGCAGCCGATTCGGACGCGTCGAGGGCCGGTGGGTCTATCTCGACGCCGAGGCCTGCTGAACGTCGTCCACGAGCGCTCCCTGCTCGAGGGTGATGATCCGGTCGAACACTGCCATCGCCTGCTCGTCGTGGGTGGACACGAGCACCGAGCCACCCGCGGCGCGAATCTGGCCGATCAACTCGATGAGCGCCAACCGCCCGAGGCGGTCGAGGCCCGAGAATGGCTCGTCGAGCAGCAACAAGCCGTACGGCCGACACACCCCGATCGTGATCGCGGCCTTCTGCTTGAGGCCCCGGCTGAAATCGGCGGGGAGGTCGTCGACGCGGCTCGTCAGCGCGAACGCCTCGAGCAGGTTGTCGGTGTGCTGCGCCTCGGGTGTCGTGCCGTGCAGCCTGCTGAGGTAGTCGAGGTGCTCACGCAGGCTGAGGTCGTCGTACAGCACCGGGTTGTCCGGCAGGTAGGAGACCACCGACCGCGCCTTTCGCTCGCCGGCCGGCGTGCCGCGCACCTCGATCGTGCCCTCCGTCGGCTCGATCATGCCGGCGACGAGCGACAACAGGGTCGACTTGCCCGATCCGTTGTGCCCCACGAGCGCCACCGCCTCGCCATCGTGCAACTCCAGCGAGATGGGACCGAGCGCACGGGTCGACCCGTAGTCCTTGGTCACGCCGGCACACCGCAGCAGCGGGGCATCGGGCGTCGTCGAGCCTGACCGGTGAACTGCCGGCGCGTGCCGACGGCCCGACGCGCGCACCCCCGCCCTGCCGGTCGAGCTGCGCTGTGCGCCGGCCTCGGACTTGGCGGCTCTGGGTTTGGCGGCTCTGGCCACGCGTGCTCCGATCGTGCGTTTCAACGAGACTCTGATGCCGACACCATGGCCTTGCTGAACTCGTCGCGGAGGCGGATCCACGACAGCATGGCCACGGCGACGACGCCGATCGCAACCGTGGCAAAGATGGCCACCGGCAGCGGCTGATCCCCCCGATCGACCGCCGACCTCCCGAGCACCACCGGGAACGCGCCGAGGCCCGCGAGCGCGATGGGCCACACGAGGCGGATCACCATCGCCGATCCGGCCATCTCGTCGGGCATGAACAGCGCAGTGTCGCTGCCGCTGTTGCCGACCCGTCGAGTGCTGATCGCAGCGCCACCGACCGCAGCAGCCGCCACGGGAAGCGCCGAGATCGCCATGATCTCCAGCACCGTCGAAGACCCGGTGACCGCGACCGCGACGGCCGCAGAGCCGGCCCACAACACCGCCATCAGCCCGGTGGCCATCGCCAGATGCACGAGCAGCACTGCGGGCCCGGTGACGGGTGCCGCACCGAGGAGGGCGCCGTGATCGAGCTCTTGTGAGAAGGGCTCGACGACCTCGAGCGAGACCAGGTAGGAGACCGCGGCGAACGCGACTGCGAGTGCGGTCGTGCCTCGCCAGACCCCGGCCAGCGCGAGCCCGCCGACGAGCGCCAGGGCGCCGACCCTGATGAGTCGCTGCGTGGGCCAGCGAAGGTAGCTCCGCACGGCGCGGTAGGCCGCGGGGGCGCGGTGCTCGAAGCGACCGGGCGCGATCCGTACCAACGGACGTCGGCGCGGGCGCTCGAAACCGAGCTGGCGGCGCAGCAGGATCAGCGACCGGATGTCCTGCTGGGCAAGCGCGAAGCGGACCTGACGGATGAGCGCGGAGCGGCGGGCCGCTCGCTCGATCGACAGCCCGGCGATGGCGATTCGGCCGAACGCCACGAGGGCGAGCGCGATCAACGGGGCAACGATCGGCCACCAGACGAACGTCATGGGCCACAGCGCGAGCACCCCGAGCGAGGTGGTGGGCGCACTCCGCCATCCTTGCGAGATGTCGAGGGCCGCCCACACCACCAACCCCATCGCCAGTGCGCTCGCGATGCCGGGACGCTCGCGGAGCACTCGCAACGATGCCGCCGTGAGGGCTCCTCCGATCGTGCCGGCACCGAGCGTGATACCCAGCAGCATTCCGGTCGCCAACCAGGCCGCCTGCGAGCCGGGCAGACGCCGGGAGGCGAGCTCGCCGGCTGCGATACCGACGACCCCACCGAGGGCGACCGCACCCACGATCAAGCGGAGCGTCGACGAGCGCAGCACCACCGTTCGCGGCAACGGCGACATGACCAGATGATGGAGCTCGGCGGTGTCGATGGAGAGGGGACCGCCGGTCGCACCCGAGCGCAGGCCTGCGGCGAGCAGCACCGAACCGATCAGACCCACCCAGGCGGCACCGTGCTCGCCGACCCAGGCGATCTGCTGGGGCCCGATGGGGGCGTTGTCGATGGCCCCGAGCGCGATGTAGGACGCGAACATCGCCACCAACCCGGTGACGTAGAACCGGTAGAACAGGTCCCCTCGGTCGAGGTTGCCGCGTCGCCTCGTACGCAACAACCCGCGAAGCTCCCCCAACGCGTGCGTAGGATCGACCTCATCACGGGGCGCTGCAACGGGCTCGTCGACGGGCATCACCGTGTCACCATAGGGCCGTCTCGGTGGCCCGAGAACGCGGCGACGGTGTTCAGAACAACCGATCCTGCACCGCGACCTCGTCGGACCCGAAGTCGCCGAGCTCCAACTCGATGCCGAAGAGGCGCTGCAGGTCGGCGACGAAGACGTCGGCGTAGGCCCGCCGGCGCACGGCGACGATCCGGCCACAGGCGTCGATCACGTCGAGGTCGTGGCGGCCCGTGGAGAGATCCAACGGATACCGGTGCACCGTCGACCAGCTCGCGTGGTCGCCGTGGGGGTGGCTCCAGGGGTCGTCGAGGGCCACCAGCCTGCGCTCGGCCACCAGCAATCGGTGCACGAGCGGCACGACCGCCAGGAGATCGGCCTCCAAGCGCTCGTCGGGCAGCGGCGCGACCATGCCGTCGAGCTTGCGCTTCGGCGATACCGACTGCGCGATTGCGAGCTCCGCGGTGACACGGTCCTCGATCTCCCGTACGACGTAACCATCGCTGGCTCGGGCCACGATGCGGGCGCGCCAAGCACCCTGCTCGGCAAGACGCAGGTCGGCTCGCTCGGCGGTGCTCGTACCCACCTTCATCGAGCCGTCGCGGAACGCGGCCACGTAGAGCACGTTGTCCTTCGCGAGATGCGCGAGGAACTCGGGGGCGATGTCGCCGCGTTCGCGGGTGTGTGCGTGGTGCAGGTTCGCGGCGAACGTCGACTCGGCGATCGCACAGCGGGTACAGGTGCGCTGGCCGGGCTCGGGAACCGCGTCGCAGTCGACGTGGGTCGTGCCCTCGCTCGACACGCTCGACCGGCCCACGCAGCGTCGACGGGCCTCGCGTCCGGTGCGATAGGCCAGGCGCAGTCCTACGAGCCCGACGAGGTCGGACTCGGGCACATCGCCGCGAAAGACCCGCGCCTGGGGACCGGAGTGGGTCCAGCGCACGTCGACGATCGTCAGAGATCTCTCTGCCACGTCAGTAGCCGCGGCGAATCGAGAACTGCTCGACGAGGTCCCGCTGCGCGCCGGCCTCCGGCCCACCCATGGGGCGATGGTGCGCTATGTGTACGCCCGCCGCCACCGGCTCCATACCGAGCTCGATGAGGACGAGCGTCGCCATGGTGGGTGCCCGGCCGATGCCGCCCGCACAATGCAGGATCATGCGATGGTCGCCCGAGAGTCGAGCGACGAGGACGTCGACGATGTGCTCGGCCTCTTCGAGCGGTGGCGCGCCGAGGTCGGGGATGGGGAACCAGAGAGCGCGGGTCTCGAGGTTGGCGCGGAGCCAGTCCGGGTAGGCCGGATAGTCACGCTCGAACTCGTGCGGTTCGTTGAAGCTGACGATCAGATCGGCGTCGTCCGCGCGGTGCAGGGCCTCGTCGGGATCAGGGCACACGACCCGCTTGCCGCACAACCACAATCCTCCCGGCGTGTCGCCGGGGAGCGGGACCTGGTCGAGTCCCCCGTCGAGTGCGCGCGGGCTCAGCCAGCCGGAAGTGGTCATCGTCGGCACGATAGGCCGTCTCGACCGCTCGGCCCACCCACGGGCCGCCGCCGAACACGGTGCGCGTGAATCGCACCTCCGAACACGGTGCGCGTGAATCGTCAATCGCGCCCCCTGCTCCTAACCTGGCCGACTGTGAGCGCCGCACCCCCACCCCAGAGCATCGTCGTCCTCGATGTCGAGGGGGTCCTCACCCCCGAGATCTGGATCGCGCTCGCCGACGAGTACGACATCGCAGCCCTGCGGCGAACCACCAAGGACGAACCGGACTACCAGCTGCTGATGCAGGGTCGCATCGACGTCCTGAGCGAACACGGGATAACGATCGATCGCATCCAGAAGGTCATCGAGGGCCTCGAGCCGCTGGAGGGAGCCAAGACGTTCCTCGACGCGCTGCGCGCCGAGACCCAGGTCCTGCTGCTGTCGGACACGTTCGAGCAGTTCATCAGCCCGCTGATGGCCCAGCTCGGTCACCCGACGATCCTGTGCCACCGTCTCGAGATCGACGTCGACGGGCGCATCATCGCGTTCCGTCCCCGCGTGCTCGATCAGAAGCGCCGCGCGGTGGAGGCGTTCCAAGCCATGAACTACCGGGTCTTCGCCGCAGGTGACTCGTTCAACGACCTGGCCATGATCGACGCGGCCGAGAGCGGCTTCTTGTTCCGCGCGCCGGCGTCGATCGCCGCGGACCGCTCCGATCTCGAAGCCTTCGTCGACTACGACGACCTGCTCGGAGCCTTGCGCACCGCTCGAGCCGAGCTCGGCATCTACTGAGGGGCAGCCATGATTCGCCACTGCGTGCTGTTCAAGTGGGCCGAGGGCGCCACCGGCGAGGCAAAGGCCACGATCGCTGCTGGTCTCGATGCGCTGGCAGGTCTCGACATGGTGTCGTCCTATGACCACGGACCAGATGCCGGCCTCTCCGACGGCAACTGGGATTACGTGATCGTGGCTGACTTCGCGGACGTCGACCGATATCGGGCCTACGCGGCCGACGAGGCGCACGTGGCGTTCATCGTCGACCACCTCCGCCCGAACATCTCCGCCCGCGCCGCCGTGCAGTACGAGCTCTGACGGGCGGGCTCAGCGAGGCTCACGAGGCAGGCCGAGCACCCGCTCGCCCAAGATGTTGCGCATGACCGCCGACGTGCCACCCATGATCGTGTACGCCGGCGCGTACGCGATGCCGCGTCCGAGGTCGTCCCAGGCCGTCGCGTCGGCGCCGAAGACATCGGCGACGAAGTCGGCCACCCGCTGCTCGTGCTCGGTGCAGTAGGCCTTGGTCGCCGCACTGAACCCCGCGGGCGCCTGCTTGCAGACCTCGCGGTAGACCAACAGGCGACCGAGACGGTACCCGGTCTCCAACCTGGCGATGCGCTGTCGCACACGCGGGTCGGATCGGTCGGCCCGCTCGAGCGCGAGGTCATAGAGCGCCCGGTTCGACACCAGGCGGTCGATGCCGCCGCGTTCGTGCTGGAGCTGCACCATCGTCTGTTTGAAGGCATCGCCCTCGACGCCGACCAGGTTGGCTGCCGGGACGCGCACGTCGGTGAAGTACACCTCGCAGAAGTGACGGTTCGAGGTCATGTCGGTGATGGGACGGACCTCGATGCCGGGCAGGTCCATGGGGACGATGATCTCGGAGATCCCTTTGTGCTGCGACCCCTCGGCACCGGTCCGACAAATCAGGTAGCAGTAGTCGGCCACCGCTGCGAAACTGGTCCAGATCTTCTGCCCGTTCACGACGAAGTCGTCGCCGTAGCGGCGCGCCGATGTCGACAGGCCAGCGAGGTCCGAGCCGGCGTCGGGCTCGCTCATCCCGATGCACCACGTCGTGGCTCCCGACAACATCCCCGGGAGGTACTCGGCCCTCTGGTCCTCGGTTCCGTACGCGATGAGCGTCGGGCCCATCTGGCGGTCGGCGAACCACATGGCGGCGATGGGCGCACCGGCGGCGATCATCTCCTCGGCCACGATGACCCGCTCGAGCGGCGGGCGCTCGTGACCGCCGTACTCCTTCGGCCACCCCATCCCGATCCAGCCGTTGTCGGCCATGACCTGGGCGAACTCCTTGGAGTACCCGTTGATCCAACTGTCGTTGAAACGCCCGAAGCGGGCCACGCCGTCGGCCGCCACGGCGCGGGCGCGCGTGCGCAGCGCCTCGAGCTCCGGCCCGAGATCGAACTCGAGCATCGTGGCTACTGGCCGATCTGCAGGCCGCCGTCCACACGGACGATGGCTCCCGAGGTGAAACTCGACGCAGGGCTGGCGAGGAACAGGGCCGCGGAGACGATCTCCTCGGGGTTGCCGGGGCGACCCAACGCATTGGCCGACGTCTCGCGGGCTTCGGGCGTCCACGCCTTGGCGATGTCGGTCAGGAAGGGACCCGGCGACAGCGTGTTCACCCGCACGGTCGGGCCGTATTCCGCTGCGAGTGACCGCGTCATCGCGTTCAACGCGGCCTTTGAGCTGCCGTAGGGGACGACGTTGGGCAATGGCATCATCGAGCCCGACGAGGTCACGTTGATGATCACCCCGCCGTTGCCGCTCTCGCGCATACGGTGAGCGACGCTGCTGGCGAGTCGGAACGGGCCCTTGAAGTTCAGGCCCAGGACACTGTCGAAGAGGTCCTCGGTGACCTCGTGGCTCGGCATCGCCGGGCTCATGCCCGCGTTGCATACCAGGATGTCGATCCTCCCGAACTCCGCGTAGGCCGCCTCGACCATCGTGTCGATGCTGTCCCACTTCGCAGCGTGGACCTGGATGGCCATGGCCCGCCGGCCGAGCGCGCGTACCTCCTCGGCGACGGCTTCACAGTTGTCCAACTTGCGGCTCGCAATGATGCAATCGGCGCCGCGCTCGGCGAACGCCTTGACCATCTGGTAGCCGAGTCCTCGGCTCCCTCCGGTGACCAGAGCCACCTTGCCGGTCAGATCGAAGTACGGATCAAGAGCCATTGTCGGGGACCTTTCCTCGGATGCGCTGCATCTCCTCGGAGACGCTGCATCGACGCATCACCATGGTGAGCGAAGATTACCCTCGCTTCGGTCCCGAGGCCGAGGTAGGCGCAGTACCCGAGCCGCGACACCCTGCCCCATCAGCGCGAGGATGACGACATGACCATCGATCCGCTCCGACTCCCCCCACCGGCTCTGAGGTTCGTGGGCACCAGCACGACGAGGATCGAAGACGATCGCCTGCTCGTCGGCCGCGGCCGCTTCGTCGCCGATCACGAACCTCCCGGCGTCCTGCACGCCGCCTTCCTGCGCAGCACGGTGCCGCACGCGCGGATCGTCTCGATCGCCACGGCAGCGGCGCTCCGAGCGCCGGGAGTGGTGGCGGTCTACACCGGCGCCGACATGGAGCGACTCACGCATCCGTTCCCGCCCCTGGCCATGATGCCGGGGCTCTACACCCCGCCCTACTGGGCGATCAGCGCCGAAAAGGTGCGTATGGTCGGCGACCCGGTCGCGATGGTCGTCGCCGATTCCCGCTACCTCGCCGAAGACGCTCTCGAGCTGATCGAGGTGCGCTACGAGCCATTGGCCCCGGTCGCCGACCTCGCCGATGCCCTGTCGGCTGACTCCGAGCCGCTGTGGGACAAGGCCGAGGGCAACATCCTGCTCGATCACACCGACCGCTTCGGCGACGTCGACGCAGTGTTCACCCGAGCCGATCGCGTGATCACCGAACGACTGTCCTCGCACCGCCAGTCGAACCAGCCGATGGAGACGCGCGGGATCGTGGTCGAGATCGACGAGTCGGGGCACCTGACCGTCACCAGTGCCACGCAGTCGAGCCATCTGCTGCGGTGGTCGATCAGCGCGCTCACGGGGCGTCGCCCGGCGTGGCGGGCGCTTCGACAGTTCGCCACCAACAGCGAGCGCCGCAACGCCTTCTTCCGATCTGCCAAGGACTTCCTCGAACAGAACAGCGAGGCGTTCGAAGGCGGCGGCGACACCGACATGAGCGCGGGACCCAAGACGCAGTTCCGACGCGACCGCGCCTCGTTGCGTCACCTCGGCGCGATCGTCGCCGGCACGCTCGGGCGAGACGACTACCCCACCATCGTCGCCGACGACATCGGCGGCGGCTTCGGCTCCAAGATCGCCACCCACCGGGAAGATGTCGCGGTGACCGCTGCAGCGATGGATCTGGGGCGGTCGGTCAAATGGATCGAAGACCGCGTCGAGAACCTCCTCGACGGCGGCCATGCGCGCGAGGAAGACCTGACGTTGTCCGTCGCCGTCGACGACGACGGCACCCTGCGCGGACTGAAGGTCGACCTGATCATCGACCAGGGTGCCTATCCGGGATTCCCCTTCGCCGCGGCCGGCAACAGCGGCATGATGCGCACCATGTTCCCGGGGTCCTACGACTTCGAGGCATTCGAGATGCGATCGCGCGCCGTCGCCACCAACAAGGGCCGCTACCTCGCGTACCGGGGCCCGTGGGCCAACGAGACCTGGAGCCGCGAGCGGATGCTCGACATCGTCGCCGGGGCAATCGGCATCGAGCCGACAGAGTTGCGGCTTCGCAACATGGTCGGTGAGGATCACCCGTTGGGCCACATGCTGACCGGCCCCACCATCGACGAGACGCTCAGCACGAAGAAGACGCTGCGGCGGGCGCTCGAGCTGGTCGACCTCGACGACCATGCCCGAGCCCGCGACGCGGCAGCCACCCATGGCCACCTGTTGGGCATCGGGTTCGCGTGCTATCACGAGGCCGCACCGGGACCTCCGGACTTCATGGACAACGCCGGCGGGGGCGGCGCCTCCGCAGCGTTCGCCGAGACGGCACGCACCACCATCGAGGCCGACGGTCGCATCGTCGTCTACACGCCACAGATGCCCCACGGACAGAGCCACCAGACCACCTATGCCCAGTTGGTGGCCGACGAGCTTGGAGTGGCGATGACCGACGTCGAGGTGGTGTGGGGCGACACGAAGCGGACGCCCTTCAGCGTCATCGGAACCGGCGGCAGCCGCGGCGGCCCCATCGGCGGCGGCGCCATCAAGTACTCGGCTCGCGCGGTACGCCAGATGCTCGTCGACCAGGCGGCGGGCCTGCTCGAGGCGGCGCCCGAGGACATCGAGATCGTCGACGGCAACGTCCACGTTCGTGGCGTCCCCTCGCGAGGGCTGTCGTTCGCCGACATCGCCTCGTCGGTCATCACCGCAGGCGCCGACAGCCCCCCGTTCGACCACGCACAGTCCTACAGCGGCAAGGGCGACGGGGGCTGGTCATGCGCAACCCACGTCTGCTTCGTCGACATCGACCTCGACACCGGCAAGGTCACGATCCCCCGCTATCTCGTCGTCGAGGACTGCGGTCCGCTCATCAACCCTGCGATCGTCGACGGCCAGATCCGCGGCGGCGTCGCCCAAGGTGTCGGCGCGGTGCTGTTCGAGCGGATCGCATTCGATGCCGACGCCAACCCACAGGCGACGACCTACCTCGACTACCTGGTGCCGACCATGGCGGAGATGCCCCACATCGAGATCCATCACCTGGAAACGCTCTCCCCCGGCGAGAACGACTTTCGCGGAGTCGGCGAAGGGGGTTTCATCGGCGCTCCCGCGGCGATCACCAACGCCATCGCGGACGCGCTGGCACCGGTCGGCGGACAGGTGACCGAACAGCACCTGCCACCCCACCGGATCCTCGAGCTGGCGGGCGTGATCGAACGCGATCCCCTGCGGAAACGGCACCGTCAGGACCCGCGCGGGTAGGGGCGCTTCGGCGCTCATGTCTTAGGCTGACGGCCATGTCCAGCATTTACGACAGCGAGCACGAGCTGTTCCGCGACAGCTTCCGCGCCTTCGTCGCCTCGGAGATGGCGCCGCGTCTGCTCGAGTGGGAGCGTGCCGGCATCGTCGATCGCTCGCTGTTCACCGAAGCCGGCAGGCACGGATTCGTGGGCATGGCGATCCCCGAAACCCACGGCGGGGGTGGGTCCCATGACTTCCGCTTCAACGCCGTCATCGACGAGGAGCTCGCCGCTGCCGGGATGGGGGGAGCGGGGCTGGGCATCGCCCTCCACAACGACATCACGACCCCCTACTTCGTGGAGTACTGCACCGACGAGCAGGCGGAGCGCTGGCTCGCCGGAATCGCCTCGGGCGAGTTGATCACCGCCATCGCCATGACCGAGCCCGGGACCGGCTCGGACCTTGCAGGCATCGCCACGAGCGCGGTCCGTGACGGCGACGACTTCGTGCTCAACGGAGCCAAGACCTTCATCACCAACGGCATCAACGCCGACCTGGTGATCGTCGCCTGCCGTACCGATCCCGAAGCGGGGCGACGCGGGATGTCCCTGCTCGTCGTCGAGCGGGGCATGCCCGGGTTCGAACGCGGCCGCAACCTCGACAAGATCGGCCAACACTCCAACGACACCGCCGAGTTGTTCTTCAGCGATGTACGGGTCCCCGCAGCGAACGTGCTGGGCGAACCGGGTCGAGCATTCGACTACCTCCAGTTCAACCTCGCCCAGGAGCGGCTGTCGCTGGGCCTCTACCAGCTGGCGTCGGCCCGGGCCGCGTTGGCGCTGACGGTCGACTACGTCAAGGAACGCACCGCGTTCGGCACCCCGATCGCGTCGTTCCAGAACACCAAGTTC